>JAERTE010000083.1 GCA_016845145.1 Rhodospirillaceae bacterium | reverse complement strand
CCCTGGTCGACGGTCGGTTCCGATGTGTCGACGCCCTATCGCCCGGCAATGTTGCCGCCGCAGCACTGGAATTGCTTCAATCACCAAGCAATTCATAAAGCTGGCCCCAACTCTCGCGGTCCGGCGCCAGCAACAGCGTGTGTTCCTTTAGCGTCGGCCCCGGTTGATACGACCCCCCCGTTTCCACCATCGCATGGAACCCACCACATTCCGTGTGAATCAGTACACCGGCGGCATGATCCCACGGTTTCAAACGGCCGCCATATCGTGCGAACTGCAGCGCACCGCGGGCTAAATCCGCGTATTCGGCACCGACACAGCGATAACGCACGATCTCTTGCGGCAAGGTTCCGTGCAGTTCCGTCCGCCAACGCTCCCGTTCGATGCGTTCGCGGTAGCGGCGGCTTAACGATCCCTTGAAGTCGCCTAGTTTGCTCGGGCGTTGGGGTTTCATGCGCTGGGCGCCGTCAAATGCCCCCTCGCCTTTCCAGGCCCAAACCGTTGAGCTCTTGATCGGTTCATGAATCCACCCGCCCCAGGTCTCGCCGCCGCGCACCAATGCAACGATGACCGCGAAGCAAGGCTTTCCATCGGCATAATTCTGCGTGCCGTCTACGGGATCGATGACCCACACGGGTTGATCGGTGTTCAGCACAATCATGGACTGAGGTTCGCGCGACGCCGCCTCCTCGCCGACAACAGCGGCCTCGGGCAGCAGCGCGCACAATGCCTCTTCCAAAGCCAACTCGGCGCGTTCATCGGCAATGGTAACGATGTCACCTTGGTCTTTTTCGGAAATCTCGTGCGCTGCCAAGCGCTGGAATCGTGGCAATACCTCACGTTCAGCAACGTCACGAAGGATGTCGCACACGACCAGAGGGTCCAGCTTCATTGTCGGCGCCGTTGCTGTTGCAATTGTTCGGCCTTGGCTGGCGCCAAGCGAACCTTGAGGTGAATCGCCTCTTCGCCGTCGCTGCGCTCAACCACATCACCGTTGCGATATAGCCATGCGAGCGTAGCGCCATCCGCCGGCTCCAGATCGAGATCAACCATCTCATACCCGGCACTGAGCCGTTCCCCAATGATATCAATCAACGCATCGACACCTTCGCCGGTCAACGCCGATACCGCTATCACTGGCTCATCCGCCCTGTTCAAGCGGTTCTCCAACACTTCCTTTGCGCCGTCATCCATTAAATCGGTCTTGTTGAACACTTCGACCATATCACGGCTTGCCAGTTCATCGATGCCGATTTCCGCTAGAACCGTCAAAACATCGGTTTTCTGCGCCTCGCTGTCGGGATGGCTGGCATCGCGCACGTGCAAAACGAGATCTGCTTCCATCACCTCTTCCAAAGTCGCGTGAAACGCTTCCACGAGTTCATGCGGCAAATTAGAAACAAACCCCACCGTGTCCGAGACAATGGCTTCTTGTCCTGTTTGCAACTGAATGGAGCGCATGGTCGGGTCAAGGGTGGCAAACAACTGGTCTTGCGCCACCACATGGGCATTGGTCATGCGATTGAAAAGCGTGGATTTTCCGGCATTCGTATATCCCACCAACGCTACGACAGGATGCGGTACGCGCTTGCGTGCATTGCGATGCAAAGATCGGGTGCGCTTGACGTCGGCAAGGTCCTTCTTAATGCGCCCGATGCTTTGGTCGATCATACGCCGGTCAAGCTCAATCTGGCGTTCGCCGGGCCCGCCCATAAAGCCCGCGCCACCGCGCTGACGTTCCAAATGCGTCCAACTGCGTACCAGGCGGCTACGCTGGTAGGTGAACGCCGCCAACGCCACTTGCAAGCGGCCTTCGCGGGTGCGCGCTCGGGCGCCGAAAATCTCTAAGATCAAACCGGTTCGGTCGATAACCTTGCATTGCCAGGCCTGCTCCAAGTTGCGCTGCTGCACCGGGCTCAACGCGGTATCGACAAAGACGACACTAACGGGGTCGGTTTCGTGCAAATCCTGAATCTGCTTACCAATGCGCGTCACCGTCCCGGATCCGAACAGGGTGCCGGGTTGCGGTTTTGCGATATTGATCCATTCAGCGTGATCGATTTGCAGTTCGATGGCGCGCGCAAGACCACAGGCCTCCTCAAGCGACGCGTCGGGGTTGCGCGGCGCCTCACCCCGTCCGGAATTGACAAGGCGTGGGTGCAGAACTAAGCAGCGTTCGGCTATAGGCTCAGAATTGTCAAATTGAAAAGTAGTCACGCGGGTATTGGATTTCCCTTACGCCCGCGATCATTCCCCTTCATCATCGTCGTCCTTTTCAGGCTCGAACAATTGCACCGGGACTGAAGGCATGACGGTGGAAATCGCGTGCTTGTAGACCAACTGAGTATGCCCATCACGCCGCAGCAAGACCGAGAAATTGTCGAACCAGGTGACAATACCTTGCAGTTTGACACCATTAACCAAAAACACGGTGACCGGTGTTTTGTTCTTGCGGATGTGATTAAGGAACACGTCTTGCACGTTCTGGGATTTCTCCGGGGGCATGGCAATACCTCATTATTATCGTTTATTGAGCCGCCGCGACCTCTCGGAAATCAAGGCCCGCAACTTCTCCCTATTGGCGGTTTTCCAGTGTTTTTTTATGCTACGGGAAATCCCGCATCCACCGGTTCACAACCAAGCCTGGAAAGCTTACAGGTTATCAACGAACTTGCAAAGTGCCATGCAATCGGAGAAGTGCCGAGCCGGTGGATGGTCTGGAAACTCCCCCTCGCCGGGTGGTTGGTCACGCAACAGGATCGGATAACAACCCGCGGAATGGGCGCAGTGAAGATCGATATCGGCATCACCAACAAACCAAACGCCAGGGCCGGTTTTTATTTCAGTGCCTTCAAGCGCCATAAATATGGGATCCGGCGCCGGTTTGTCGCGCTCGGCATCGTTGGCGCCGATAATCCTGGCGAAATACCGATCCCATCCCAGATGCCCCGCTTCCGCACGCAAATAGTCGCCGCGCTTATTGGAGACGACCCCCAAGATGACCCCTTGGCTATGCAGGGTATTGAGCATCTTCTCAGCGCCGGCGACAGCCTCCAGTTTGAGCATGTGGATTTCCGCGTACCGGCGGTAAAATACTTCACCGGCATCTTCCCATTTGTCGCCGAACAACCCCGGAAAACTGTCACGCATGGATTTGCGAACGCGTATTCGTGTTTCTTCCATTGTCCAAGGTGTTTTGCCGAATGCTTCAAGCGTCGTGTTCAGGGCGTCATGGATTACGCCCCAGGTATCGACTAAGGTATTGTCCCAGTCAAAAATCAGTGCCCTGGGACGCTGTGAACGATCAACCTGTTCTGGCGCCACCACAATCAGTTCCAGCGATCCGTTTGCTGTGGTCCGCCTACGCTTTCCATGTAATCCATGTAGATATCGAGCAACTTGGCGGTCAGTTCCCCTGCGTGGCCGTTGCCGATGGACTGGCCGTCGATCCGCGTGACGGCGCGCACGTGGGAATTAGAACTCGATATAAATGCCTCACGGGCATCCAAAGCTTCAGCCAAGGTAAACGGGCGTTCGACAATGGGAACATCCTGCTGACGTGCGGCTTCCAGAATCGCCAGACGTGTAATCCCGTTGAGGATTGCCGCGCTAACATCACGGGTCACCAATTCGCCGTCCTTGGTGACAATCCAGGCATTCGTGGCCATGCCTTCGGTGATGAAGTCGTCGTCGTCAATCTGCCACGCTTCCTGGGCGCCGGCCTCCACGGCCTGCTGCTTGCCCAAGACATTAGGTAATAAGCTTACTGACTTGATATCACGCCGCTTCCAGCGAATGTCGGGCACTGAAATCACGTCAATACCGGAGAGCAATTGGCTTTTGTTAATAGGTGGGCGCTTCACTGCCGTAACGACCAACGAGCTCGCGCATGCCTCTGGAAACTGATGATCGCGCGGGGCAACACCGCGCGTTATCTGCAAATATACGAGACCGTCACGCACATGGTTGCGGCGCACCACCTCGTTCAGCACCATCTGTAGGGGTTTTAGCGCCATAGGCCAATCGATCCGCAATTCCGTCAGCGAATGAGCCAAGCGGTCCAAGTGCCCTTTTTCACCCAGAAACTGCCCGTTGTGAACCGCCATCACCTCATAGACACCGTCGGAAAACTGATAACCGCGGTCCTCAACGTGAACCATGGCGGTGGCGTGCGGCACGTAACGGCCATTGACATAGGCAATGCGGGGCATGGTGGTCCTCTAGAAATATTCCAATTGCACGGAAAACATTTTTTCGACTTTGCGGATCACCTTGGCGGACGCGAACAACACCACGCGATCCTTCGGTTCGACGACTGTCGAGCCACCCGGGCAGATCATTTCGCCGTCCCGGACGATAGCGCCTAGCATCACCCCGCCGGGCAAGTTGATCTCCTTCAGCGGCTTGCCGACAAGCTCCGAAGTCTCCAGGGCTTCGGCTTCGATCAGTTCACCGAAATCCTCACGCAGCGTATGGACGGAATGAATGCGCCCACGCCGGATATGCTGCAAGATCGTCGAAACCGTAATGTTTCGAGGGCTTACCGTAACATCGATACCCAGCGAATTGACCAACGATTCATAGGTCCCTTTGTTGACCAGCGTAATCGCGCGCTGGCAACCGTAGCGCTTGGCCAGTAGCGACGACAAAATATTGGTTTCGTCATCGTTGGTAACGGCGACGACCGTCTCGGTGGCAGCGATGTTGGCTTCTTCCAGGATTTCCGGGTCCAACACGTCGCCTTGCAGGACCATTGTGTTCTCCAGCTTTCCGGCAATGCTTTTCGCACGCTCCGGATCGCTCTCGACGATCTTGGTCCGTACCCAGGTATGCTCGCGCTCGATTTCCTGCGCCAGAAACAGCCCGATGTTGCCGCCACCAAAAATCAACAGCCGCCGCGCCTCGGTCTCTTCGTGGCCGAACGCTGCCATGGCCCGGCCCACCTGCTCGCTATCAACAACGAAATACACCTCGTCACCCGGGAGCATTTGGTCTTCGGATGTGGGCACAATGGCCTCATCGCCGCGCATCAGGCCGACAATAACGATGTTTAGATCGGGAAATAGCTGTGTCAGTTGTCGAAGCGGCGTATTGACCAGCGGGCAATCATCTTCGCAGCGCACGCCGAGTAGTTTCACCTTGTCGTCCGCGAGCGGGATCATTTCGAATGCGCCTGGCACCTGCAATCGCCGCGTCACGGCGCGCGCTACCTCAATTTCAGGCGAGATAATGTGATCGATTGGCATGTGGTCGCGCGAAAATAAATTGGCCCACATAGGGTCGAGATAGCTCTGCTGACGTACGCGGGCGATTTTGGTCGGCACCTCGAATATGGAGTGCGCAACCTGACACGCAACCATGTTGACCTCGTCGGCATAGGTGACGGCGATCAGCATATCGGCATCTTCCGCACCGGCCTGGTCGAGGATATTGGGGTGCGAGGCCTGTCCGACAATACCATTGACGTCCAGATTGTCGCTAATCTGGCGGATCAAGTCCGGAGATTGATCGACTACCGTTACGTCGTTGTTTTCAAGCGACAAATGGCGGGCAATATGGAACCCAACTTGGCCCGCGCCGCAAACAATCACTTTCATTGCAAAACACCCTCCGAAAGCGCGTCACTTGTAGCCTAGTCAACCGGCTTTGTCAGTTCCCAGAACGCCCAGGCCCTTGAGCTTGCGATGCAGCGCAGATCGTTCCATGCCAACGAACTCGGCCGTACGAGAGATATTGCCGTCAAATCGTTTGATTTGGGCGCTTAGATAATCATGTTCAAACCGTTCGCGCGCCTCACGCAAGGGCAACGTCATAATTTCCCCGTTTCGGTCGGGTTGCGGAAAATCTGCCACCACGCCGATCACTTCATGTGGTAGATACTCTGCCGCAATGGGATCGCTGGAATCCGCCGGTGCCATGATCAACATACGCTCGATAGCATTGCGTAATTCCCGCACATTTCCCGGCCATTCGTAGCCTTGCAAAGCAGACAGCGCATCGTCACCAATGGTCCGCGTTGGCTGGCCGCTGATCTCACAGGCTCGGCTCAGAAACTGCTCAGCCAACAAGACGATATCTTCGCGCCGTGCGTTCAACGGCGGGACATCAATGGGGACGACATTTAACCGGTAATACAAATCCTCCCGGAATCCTCCGGTCGCGATTTCCGCCACCAAATCCCGTGTGCTTGTGGCAATGACCCTGACATCGACCTCAACGCGGGTATGGCCTCCGACACGCGTAAATACTTGCTCTTGCAAGGCGCGGACAATTTTTCCTTGTGTCTCCAGCGGCATATCGGCCACTTCATCGAGCAGCAATGTCCCCTTGTGAGCGGCTTCGAATGTGCCGATCTTCACCGCACCACCAGTACCGTCGTCGTCACTTTCGACGCCGAACAACTCTTCTTCCATGCGTTCCGGAGCCATCGTCGCGCAATTAACGACGATAAACGGGTTGTTTTTGCGTGGCGAGCGGTCGTGGATTTGGCGCGCCACTACATCTTTGCCGGCGCCCGCCGGCCCCAGAATCATCACCCGGCTGTTGGTCGGCGCTACTTTGTCGATGGTTTGTCCAAGCTCGCGCATCAATTTTGATTGCCCGACCAGCAAAGGCGTCACATCTGCACGTAAACGCAATTCCTCGTTCTCACGCCTAAGGCGCGCTGCCTCGACCGCGCGCTCGACCAGCATCAGCAAGCGGTCTGCCTTGAATGGTTTCTCGATGAAATCGTATGCACCGTCCTTGATGGCAATAACCGCCGTTTCCACGGTGCCGTGACCGCTCATCATCAATACCGGCAGCGACGGATGATTGAGCTTGATTGCCTTTAAGATGCCAAGCCCGTCTAACTCGCTGCCTTGCAACCATATGTCCAGCAACACCAAGCTTGGACGGCGGGCCTCGACCTCGGCCAATGCCGCCGTGCTATTCGCCGCTTCGCGGGTATCGAAGCCCTCATCTTCCAGAATACCGGCCGTCAGCATCCGAATATCGGCCTCATCGTCGACGATTAGAATGTCGCTCGCCACTTCTTACCCCAACTCGTTCGTGCTTGTATTTAAATTGACCGCTGTCTTCATGGCAGCAGCTTCGTGGTCTTGGTCTTGAGTCACGTCCACCATGGCTTCACCAGAGCTTGATCGTGCCATGACCAAGATCACCCTGGCACCGCCTTCATCACGGTTTTGCAACGACACATTACCGTCGTGATCTTCCATGATCTTGCGTACGATCGCCAGGCCCAACCCTGTGCCTTTTTCCCGGGTCGTTACATAGGGTTCGGTCAAACGCTCATAGTCTTCGGGCAACCCCTTTCCGTTGTCTTCGACAACGATACGGATTTCGTCAAGTTCGCTGCCGGGCTCATCCAGCCTTATGGTGATTACGCCTTCGATCCCTTCATCTCCAACTCCTGCTACGCGTGCCTCGATCGATTCCACCGCGTTTTTCAAGACATTGGTCAGCGCCCGTGAAATCTGCCGGCTATCGCACCGCACTTTTAGCGGCTCTGACGGCAACTGTGTCACGATTTCGATGTCGGGATTTCGATTGCGCTCCAGAAATACCGCTTCACGGCAGATTTCTACGAGATTTTCTTCTTTCATGGTCGGTTGCGGCATACGTGAGAAAGACGAAAATTCATCGACCATTCGGCCGATGTCTTCAACTTGACGAACAATGGTGTCGGTACAGGTCTTGAAGACCTCGGGTTCGGATATGATTTCTTTTTCATATTTCCGCCGAAGCCGCTCGGCGGAAAGCTGAATCGGTGTCAGCGGGTTCTTGATTTCGTGCGCGATCCGCCGCGCGACATCCGCCCATGCGGCCGTTCGCTGGGCTGACAACAAATCGGTAACGTCGTCGAAAGTGACGACAAACCCAATAATCTCCGTCTGCAGTGTTTCACCCGCAATCCGCACAAGTAACGTACGGAAGCCATCCCGGCGCACCAGGCGGATTTCCGTTTGGTGGGTACGCTGCGGCGCGTCAAGGGCACGTAATACCAATTCAGCCATTTCCGGTATGATTTCCGCCAAGGGTTTGCCGGCATTCGCTTCCATATCAACGTCTAACAACTCAGACGCAGAACGGTTGGGCAGGTGTACGTTTCCTTTAGAATCAAGCCCGATCACGCCAGCCGATACCCCCGCCAACACGGTTTCAGTAAACCGGCGGCGCTCATCGAGTTCACGGTTGGCTTCAATCAGTCCCCGTTGCTGGGCCTGTAGTTGGGATGTCATGTTGTTGAAAGCGAGTCCCAGGGTGCCGATTTCGTCATTTGTCGGATCCGCGTCGACACGAAAATCCAAATTACCGTCACTGACTTCTTCCGCCGCGGTTATCAACGCGCTGATTGGCCTTGCGAGTTGCCGAGCGACCGTCAACCCCACCCACCCGGCAGCAAGCAACATCAATAACGCAACCATGACAAAAATGATGATGAAACTCACCTGGATGCCGCTACG
Organism: Rhodospirillaceae bacterium; assembly: GCA_016845145.1. GTDB lineage: Bacteria > Pseudomonadota > Alphaproteobacteria > Rhodospirillales > Casp-alpha2 > TMED8. Next base: position 60,319 of record JAERTE010000083.1, on the reverse strand, counting down.
CTCGCTTTCCATCTTTCGGTAGCTGGTAACCGCCTTATCGATGTTATCCACGTGGTTGGAAACGCGCGGATCAACCAACCGCTCCACCAAAAGGTAGGCATCAACAAATCGATTGAGCTTGACGAGCGCACGCAAGCGTTCATCGTCTTTTGAATCGATGACTGCGATGCCGCCATCATCAACGGAACGCATGACCGCAGCCGAGACGCTTTCAATTTCGGCAATCAGGCTGAACTGCCCCCTGGCCAATACCTGTCCACTACTATCGAGAACCACCGCTTCGGAAAGTGAGCGCAGCGCGGACTGCGATGACAACACGTCGTTGAAAAGCACAGGGCTGCGCATCAGCGCTGCGGCATTCTGGTTGAGTTCGTTGGCAAGGGCGAAAGCATCGGTCTGGATCTTGTTGCGGTGCTCAAACAGGTAGGCCCTGGCGACAACGAGGGAATCATTCAATGCCGTGCGCACCCGTTCGGCAAACCAACTCTGCATCCCGAAATGTAGAAATAGCGCCGAAAACACCACGACAAGGATGCCCGGCGTCACCGCCACAAGACTGAATAGCGCAACCAATCGCACATGCAGTCCGGCGCCTGCTGCACCTCGGCGACGTTCCATCCATATCTGAAGCAAACGGCGAACAACAATAACACCAAGCAAAAGCAGCAATATGCCATCGACGTAAAGAAGGCTGAGAACCGTATCGATATCGTACGCCCGACCCGATTTGCCGGTGATGCTTGCAACCGTAGCCACACCGGAGGCGAACGCCAACGCGGCAAGCGCATAAGCGGCTTTACGGCTCGAAATCGCACGCCGCGCAACCGCTAACAGTTTCTCGGTCGTGGCGCCGGCTTCGCTCATCTGCCACCCCGTATAACAGGGATTTCAAGCTCACGAATCTTCTTGCGTAGCGTGTTGCGATTGAGACCCAACACCTGCGCGGCACGCACCTGATTTCCACGGGTCGCTTGCAACGTCAAGGTAATCAGCGGTCTTTCCACCTCCCGCAACACTCGATCATAGAGACCGTGCGCCGGCAGATCATTCTGATGGGCCGCGAAATACGAATCCAACTGCCTTTCCACCAAAGCCGAAAGGCCTTCTTCGCGGTTTCCCGCGTCCTCCGCCGCCGCAAATTGCGACCGTTCAGCCAGTTCGCGCTCAACGATGTCAGCGGATATCGTTTCTTCAGAGTACAGTGCGGCGAACCGCTGCACGAGGTTTTCGAGCTCCCGGACATTGCCTGGCCAGCCGTGCCGGTTCAGTTGGTTGAGCGCGGATTGATCAACTGTTTTCCACGGCAATCCGGCGTTTTTCGCACGAGCCAAGAAATGTCTGACTAGTTCGGGGATGTCTTCAGTCCGCTCGCGCAGCGGCGGCAGATGCAGCGGCACGACGTTGAGACGAAAGAACAAATCCTCGCGGAACAACCCCTGACGGATCAATTGCTTCAAGTCATGGTGAGTGGCGGCAATGATACGCACATCCGCGCGGATTGCGACGTGGCCACCGACGGTAGTGAACTCCCCCTCTTGCAGCACCCTGAGCAAACGGGTTTGCGCCTCCATAGGCATGTCACCGATTTCGTCGAGAAACAGCGTTCCGCCTTCGGCTTGCTCGAAACGCCCCGATGTCCGGGCCGTGGCGCCCGTGAACGCCCCCTTCTCGTGTCCGAACAACTCGCTTTCGATCAATTCGCGCGGAATAGCGGCCATATTCACCGCCACGAACGGGCCAAGCTTTCGTTTTCCGTAGTCATGCAGCGCGCGGGCTACTAATTCCTTGCCAGTCCCGGACTCGCCGTTAATCATCACCGTCAAATCGGTCGGCATCAGTCGTGCCAAGGTGCGATACACTTCCTGCATAGCAGACGATCGACCGATCAGCGGCAAGGTATCTTCCAGTTCCTCGGGCTGGGCGCTGCGCTTGCCTATCTCATCCGGATTCTCAATTCCACGCTTAACAATTGCCGTTAATTCATTGATATCAAAAGGCTTTGGAAGGTACTCAAAGGCACCTCTCTCGGTCGCCTTTACTGCCGTCTGCAGCGTCGTTTGGGCACTCATCACAACGATACGGAGGTTCGGCCGGATGCGCCGGATACGAGGTATCAGGTCAAGACCGTTCTCATCGGGCATGATCACATCAGTGATCACCAAATCGCCGTCCCCGTCTTCCACCCATTTCCACAGCATTGCGGCGGTGCCGGTGGCGCGCACCTCGAAACCGACGCGCGTTAACGCCTGGGTCACGACGGTTCGGATTGCGGCATCGTCATCGGCCACCAGGATCGTTGGCGCTGTCGTCATGATGCCTCCGTTTCCGTGAACATCGGCAAGAACACTTTAAAAACAGTCCGCTTTTGATCGCTTTCGCACTCAATGATACCGCCATGTCCCTGGACGATTTGCGCAACCAATGCCAGTCCGAGACCGCTGCCGTCGGGCTTATTGCTGACAAATGGGTCGAACAAATAGGGCCTCAGGTCCTCAGTAATGCCCGCCCCATTGTCGATCACACTGATCACCAACGGCAATTCCACTCTGTCGCCACCGCCAGGCAACGCCATGCGAATACCGTGCCTGTAGGCGCTCTCCAGGATGATTTCGCCGCCTGAGTCCGGTACCGCCTCGGCAGCGTTTTTCACGAGGTTCAAAAATACCTGCACCAATTGATCGCGATCGCCCCGTACCGACGGCAGCGAAGGGTCGAAATTTGTCACGAACCGGATACCCTTGGCAAAGCCGTTACGGGCAATCTGATGCACGTGATCCAAAACCTGATGGATATTCACCGCATCGCGCCGCACCTGGGCCTCATCGGTAAACAAGCCCATGCGGTCGACCAGGGCGCAAATACGATCAACTTCATCCCGAATCAGGCTGGTTAACCCACGGTTCTCCTCATTTTCGCTATCTTCCAGCAACTGTGCCGCGCCGCGGATACCCGACAACGGGTTCTTGACCTCGTGCGCCATCAGAGACGCCATGGCGGTTACGGAGCGCGCCGCGCCGCGGTGGGTCAGTTGGCGGTCGATCTTGTCGGCGATGGAACGCGGAAACACAGTAACGACCACCATACCAGGGCAATCCGGCGCCAGCGCAGCATGCAAATTCACGAAATGCCGGCCGATACGAGGCGTTTCAATCGTAATATCGTATTCTGATACCGCCTGTTGATGTGCGCGCGCCTGATCGATCAATGAAAACAGAGGGCTGTCGGCAGGCAGCAGATCAGCCAAGGATTGGTGCATAAGATTGCCCGCGCTGGCCCGAAGGAACTGCTCGCCAGCCGCATTGATGTATTGGATCGCCCCGGTCTCGTCTACGGCAATAACCGTAGCGGTCAACGCGTTGAGAACCTGGTCGCCATCAATGCCATTGCCGGTTTCATCGTCATCCCAAGGCTTGACGGCCAACGTACTCACGCTGCGTACTTCTCAATCACCGGGTCGTAAAACTCGCGCAGCGACACACGCACGGCATCAGGCTCCGTCAGTGAAAACACATGGGCGCGAAACTCCGCGGAGTTCGGCAACCCCTTTGAATACCAACCGATGTGCTTGCGGGCGATCTTGACTCCGGTCTGCGTGCCGTAATGGCTGAGGATAGCGTCGAAATGCTCCAACACGATATCTCGCTGTCCGGCAATATCCGGATCGGGCAACGTCTCGCCCGTCGCCAGGAAGTGCTTGATCTGGTTGAGAAACCAGGGCCGCCCATACGTGCCGCGCCCAACCAAGACTCCGTCTGCGCCGGACGCGAGCAAAAGATCACGTGCGTCCTCGACCGTATTGACGTCGCCGTTGCCAAATACCGGGATATCCACGGCCTCCTTGACCTCGCCGATGAAAGCCCAGTCGGCATGTCCCTTGTAGAATTGACAGCGTGTCCGGCCATGCACGGCAAGCGCTTGAATACCGCACTCTTCAGCGATTTTTGCCAGCGTTGGGGCATTTCGGTTGCTGTCATCCCATCCGGTGCGCATTTTCATGGTCACCGGCACCTTGACGGCATTCACCACCGCTTCGAGGATGCGCGCCGCCTTCTGCTCGTCCTGCATCAGAGCTGAACCAGCATAACCATTGGTGACCTTCTTCGCTGGACACCCCATGTTGATGTCGATGATCGCAGCTCCGCGGTCTTCATTCAGTCGCGCGGCTTCGGCCATAACATCGGGCTCGCAGCCCGCCAATTGCACGGAAATCGGATGCTCGTCGGCCACATGTGTGGCCATTTTCATCGTCTTTCGAGCAGCATGGACCATGGCGCGGCTGGCGATCATCTCCGAGACGACGAGACCCGCACCACACCGCTTCACCAAACGCCGGTACGGCATGTCTGTCACACCGGACATAGGCGCCAACACGATCGGATTATCAATGGTGACGGGGCCGATATTAACGGGCTTCAGAGGCTTAAGGTCCTGTGACATTGGTTCCTGGGAAATAGGATTCTGAGGCAGGCGGGGCAAGACGAGAACTCCAAAAACGGTGCCTATTTATTAGGCAGAATGCCGGAAAACACAAGACCTGCCTATTGACTGATCAACCCAGCAAGACCTCAGTGACAAACTTGACGCCAGGATAGCCCAAGGTCAGCAACAAGTAAGCAGCCAGCGCCCAACGCGCAGCGCGGCGCCCCCGAAGGCCGCTTCGGAAATGAACGCCGAGCAAACCGCCAATCAAGACAAACGCCGTAACAGTCAAAATAGTCTTGTGATCCAAGGCCAGTACCGCGCCTGCCTCAGTTAGGCTGAGCGCCATGCCGCTCAACAGGCCAGCGCCTAATACAATCTCGCCGACGATCAGCAACCGCACCATCATGCGGTCACAAATTGCCACGGCCGGCAACATTCGGGTCATCGCGGTCGGTCGTTTGGTTTTTAGCGCCCGTTCCTGCAAGATCGCCGCCAAGGCCGCGACCGCGGCAATGGTTACCAGTCCATAGGTCGCGACGGACACTGCAATATGTACTGCAACCAGCCCACCGGGTGGCTGAATCAGCGGCCTAGCACCTTCGTGCGAGGTCCAGATCGTCGCCAGGACCCCGAGCACCAATACAGCCGGTGATAATAACGAACTCAGCCGCCAGGCTTCCGCGTCAAAAACGACAAGAACGATAAAAAGCCCTACGGTAACCGCGACCGTGACCCAAAGTGCAGCACCGAAATCCGTTCGCCAGCCCGGCAAAAACGCTGCAACAACCCACAACCCCGCCCCAAGCGCCGCCGCCAGCAACGTCAGCCACAACAGCGAGTCCCGCTTGGGCTCACGTCGCAATCCCAAGAAAGCAGCTGGCAACAACGTCGCCAGAGCCATCAAGTTCAGGATTGTGGCGGAATGCAACATAGCTGACGATCCGTTCCTCACCGGTTCAGGAGGGTATCAGGAGGGCAACATGGCGTCCTCTTGGGAGTCATGCAAGCCTCAACCGTTAACAACAACGAGATGGTTGGCAGAAGCCGCCACCGACACTAATGTCAAACATCGCTGAGTGGGCTGATGCCCGGTTTTGAAAATCAGGGGTTTGGGTTTGACGCATACGGTAGCATTGATCGTGGGCGCCGGTCGTGGACACCGCTTCGGCGGCGGCATGCCGAAGCAATACAGGTCGCTGAACGGTGAACCCGTACTGCGCCATACACTGCGCGCCTTTCGCGGACACCCATCGATCGACACCGTTCAATCCGTTATTCACCCGGACGATATCGAACTTTTCAACCATGCCGCCGAGGGCCTGGACATCAACGCACCGGTTTGGGGAGGCGCCAGTCGCCAAGAATCGGTCCGCCTAGGCCTTGAACATATTGCCGGCTCTGCCCCCTCTCGCGTCCTGATCCACGATGCCGCAAGGCCTTTCATTTCCAATGACGTGATTTCTCGCGTATTGGACGCATTGGACAACAATCCCGGTGCCATCCCCGCACTGCCGGTGACCGACACCCTGAAACGCGGCGAAAATGGGGTGATTTCAGGCACGGTCGCGCGTGAAGGTCTTTGGCGCGCGCAAACACCGCAAGGATTCAGGTTTGGCGATATTCTGGCCGCGCATACCGCGCTGGCCGGAGAAACCCTCACGGACGACGCCGCTTTGGCGGAACGTGCCGGGCTGAAAGTAGCCATTGTCGACGGGAGTGAACGCAACGTGAAAATCACGACGACCGAGGACCTTGAGCGTGCCGAGGCTGGTTCACATAGCCATGCGGCCGAATATCGGACCGGTATTGGATATGATGTGCATCAATTCGGCGAGGGTGATTGCGTCACGCTTTGCGGTGTCGAAATTGAACATGCGCGCGGGTTGGTCGGCCATTCCGACGCTGACGTCGGACTGCACGCCATCACGGATGCGGTGCTCGGCGCCATCGGAGCCGGCGATATCGGCGACCATTTCCCCCCCTCCGATCCGAAATGGCGGAGAGCGCCATCAGATCAATTTCTCGCCCACGCGGGCGCATTGGCACGCGAGCGCGGCGCGGATATCATCAATGTCGACGTAACGTTAATTTGTGAGGCGCCTAAAATCGGCCCCTATCGACAAGCCATGCGGGAGCGAATATCGGGCATTTTGTCCGTTGGTGTCGACCGGGTTAGCGTGAAGGCGACAACCACGGAAGGGCTTGGATTCACCGGACGCCGAGAAGGAATAGCCGCACAAGCGATTATTTCTTTGCGTCTAGTGTCTTGATTTATACGTCAATGATTGGCCAAGATTGTCGAAGCCGCTAATATAGGCTCAATGAACGATTTCGCCCGTGAATGGGCGCGCATGGGTGGTTCCTAATTCGATGGCCAAATTAGACTTTGCCAACGTTGACGTTTTTATCGTCGATAACGATCTGAACACCCGTCAGAGCGTCAAAAACATCTTGCACAATAACGGCTACCGGGAGATCCGTCTGGGCCGTTCGCTGGCCAATGTGGAAGAGGTTTTAGGCAAATCCATGCCGGATCTGTTGATTTGTTCGTGCGACTTGCCGGACGGCGATTTTCTCGACTTCATCCATGAGATACGCCAAAGCCGCGCCGGCAACAATCCGTTCCTGCCGATCATTACGTTGGTGGAAACACCGACACCTGAATTGGTCACGCGAATTATCGAATCGGGTACGGATACGGTGATCGCCAAGCCGATTTCAACCGCGCAGTTGCTGGACCGAATTTCCGATCTGCTTGATGCGCGAAAACAATTCGTGATCTCCGAGGCCTATGTCGGGCCTGCGCGGCGCAAAGACCAGGGTGTGCGCGGTGTTGATGCGCCCAACCTGCTGCGCGCCAAGGCTGAAGGGCAAAAACTCAGCTTCTCCGAAGTTGAGGCGTTGATCGGCGGCGCCCTAAACAAAATGAAGAGCCTCAAGGTGGATATCATCGGTGCGCAGATATCTTCGCACATCACCAATCTCGTCCCTATGCTCGAACGCTCTGGCCGGCTCGACCCAACCATCCGCCAGGAACTATTGGCACTGCTTGATATTACCGACAATTCACATGAAAAATTGGCGGGCACGCCCTATGAGCACGTGGTCGAATTGTGCGAATCCATCGGCAACGTAGCCAGTTCCATTCTGGCTTCGCGCAACAGCACCCCCGATCCGCGCGAAATCAAACTGCTGAAGCCTCTTTCACAAGCGGTGCAGGCGTGTTTCAGCGGCGCCATCACCACCGCACAACAGGTATCGGCGATCGTGCAACAGATCGGTGCACGCTAATTTTCGCAAGGTTCTAGGCTGGTGGCGGCGCAGTTTCGTCCGCCAACCATTGCAGGAAAGCCGGATTGCCGCCGACAATCGGCATCGCCACGACGCAAGGACAGTCATAACTGTGGAGCCCATTGATCTTTTTCGTAAGCTCGGGCACCAATTCCTCGCGGGTTTTCAGCACCAAGGCGGCCTCACCGCCGCTCTCAACCTCACCTTCCCACCAGTAAATCGCCTTGGTCGCGCCCAAAACATTAGCGCAAGCAGCAAGCCGCGCCTCGACGACAGCCCGTCCGAGCGCTTCCGCCTCAACCGTGTCAGTGGCCGTAACATATACCATAACAGCGCCCATATGATCCTCCGGCTAATCGGCAAGCTTGGTCCTTGTTGCAATCTAACGTATCATGCGCCGGTGGCCAATTTCGTCAGCGCAGGAGGCATGGTTTCGTGAGTAGTTTGTCCCACAACGACAATCCGACTCCTGTCGTGGAGCACGCTCAGACGGGGCAACGCGCGCCTCAGCCGACGGAAAACCAACGTCAATGGATGGCTCGCGGTTTGGATCAGCCGGGCGGTAAGTTGCCGCTATTTGATGAGAACGGCCAGAAGATCAGTGACCGCACGGTTCGCAGCTGCCTGGAACGCGGCTGGGTTGAGCCATGGTTTGCCAACCCAATCAAGCCGGATTGGATCATCTGCAAACTGACCGATGAAGGCCGGCGGTTCGTCGCAGCTGAGTCGAAAAAGTGAAACTACGTTCGCAGTTGTCATCGTGACGGAACCGAAATCACTCGATCCCCCCCCTACCACCGTTATGGTCTGCGTCAATCGCCGGTTTCGGGTGGACGAGGCATCTTGTGGCGTACGCGGTAGCGAGAAGCTAGCGGACGCCCTGGAAAGCGGCATTCAGCAACGTCGCATCAACATCAAGCTGGAACGCAGCATCTGTATGGGGCATTGCCTAACAGGCCCCACCATACGGCTCGCGCCGGGCGGGCGTTTTTTCCATGGACCAACCTCGGAAGAAATCGCTGCAATCCTGGACGAATTGGAAGAAAAATGTGGCACGCTCGATCCTGCAGACAGCGACGCCCCACTTTTTATGCCGGGCTCATGAACTTTTCCTCCTTCCTGTGATTGGCATCACAGCTTCAAACCCGGTGTTATGAGATGATCATTGTGTTGGATGAATTTCAATTCGTTGAAATTCTCCCTTCCCTCAAGAGCACAAACTCAAGCCGGCCTGAAAAGGCCGGCTTTTTTTTTGCGTCTTCGAGACAAGCCACGTGCCGTTGACATCCCTCCCCTAGCCCGTCAATTTCGCCTCAATGGCAAATGCATCGCCCCTACGCCCATTTTCCGTCGGTGTTCACGGCATCGGCGACCATGCTCGACGCACAGTCCTTCCGGCAATTGACGCCTGCGAGGATTTACGGTTGGCGGGTATTTCGACACGGAATTCGGATGTCCGCGCAGCTCAATGCACACAATGGTCCTGTCCGGAGTGGGAAAGCCTGGATGACATGCTGGCGAACGCCGATCTCGATGCCGTCTTTATTGCAACCCCTATTGGCTGCCATTTCAGTGACGGGCAGAAGGTCTTACAGGCGGGCCGCCATTTGTGGTCAGAAAAAGCCTTTACGGCAAAAATCAGCGAAGCCAATACCATCATAAGCCTCGCGGAAGAAAAAGATCTTGCCGTTTGCGTATCTCTGCCCCCCGCTTATCACGTGCTTAGCCGGATGATCAAAGATCTGCTGCAATCGGAGGAGATCGGCGCCGTTCGCGATATGACAGCGCAATTCGGCTTTCCGCATGTTGACCCCAGTCACTCCAAATACGATGCCGCAGCCGGTGGCAGCGCATTGCGCGACGTCGGTTATTACCCGGTGCTGATGGTTGCCGAGTGGATGGATGAGTTCCCGCGGGTCATCGGTGCCGTGGTCGATACGGAAACCGGCTATCGCGTCGATACCGGTGGCGGATGCTTGCTGGCATTCGAAAGTGGTGCAACGGCAACCGCGCATTGGGGTTATGGGCGCGACTATATCAACGAAGTGCGGATTGTCGGTGAAAGCGGTACGCTCATTGCGCGCCCTGTGTTCTCAAAGCCCGGCCATCTGACGCCAAGCCTGACCTTACGGCGGCAAAACCAGGACACAGAGATTGTGGTCCCGGCTTGCGATCAATTCATCGAAATGCTGCAAAGTTTTACTGAGGCGAGCCAGGCATCGGAGATACGTAACCAGCAACGCAACAAGGCCTTGGAACACCAGCGGTTACTCGAACAAGTAGCGGATACTGCGAATGGCTGACGCCCAACAGAGCGTATTGGTTACTGGTGGCGCCGGCTATATCGGCAGCCATGCCGTTCTTGCGCTACGCGAAGGTGGGTATCGCGTGGTTGTCGTTGATGACCTTTCGACGGGGCGTCGCGAACTTGTGCCTAACGACGTGCCGTTCATTATCGGCGATGTCGCCGATCAGGCATTGATATCCGAGGTTCTTCGCACCCACGCCTGCACAGGGGTCATGCATTTCGCCGGTTCCATCGTTGTGCCTGAATCGGTTATCGATCCGCTCAAATACTACGCCAACAACACTGCCGCTAGCCGCAATCTCATTGAATGCTGTATCAGCGAATCTGTTGAGGCTTTTATCTTTTCGTCGACAGCGGTCGTGTACGGTATTCCGTCCGTGAGCCCCATTTCCGAAACCGCTGAAACCCGGCCAATCAGTCCCTACGGCACATCGAAACTGATGACCGAATGGATCCTGCGTGACGTTGCCGCAGCAACCGATCTTCGCTATGCGGCTTTGCGTTACTTCAATGTCGCTGGCGCTGACCCACAGGGGCGTAGCGGTCAAGCTGGACCTAACACTACCCACCTGATTCGGGTCGCTTGCGAAGTGCTCAGCGGCAAGCGCGAATCGATGGAGATATTCGGCACCGATTACGACACGCCAGACGGCACATGTATTCGCGACTATGTACATGTCAGCGATCTCATCGACGCCCATGTGTTGGCGCTCGACCACTTGCTCTCAAAGCGCCAAAACCTAATTCTCAATTGCGGGTACGGTCGAGGGCATTCGGTACGCCAAGTATTGGATACTGCGCAATCTCTCAGTGACCGCGCGTTGTCTGTACGCACTTCCAGTCGACGCGACGGTGACGCGCCATCGTTGGTTGCTGACACCAGCAGACTTCGAGATGTCCTAGGCTGGAAACCACAATACGATGACCTGAAAACGATCGTCGAAACCGCGCTGGCGTGGGAACGCAGTAACTAATCTCAAGGCCGCCCATGCCCGTGGAAGGCCGCGATATGAAATGAAAAAATCAGAAATAATGGTCGGGGAGACAGGATTCGAACCTGCGACCGCTCGGCCCCCAGCCGAGTACTCTACCAGACTGAGCTACTCCCCGACCGATTGCCCGCTCACCAAGGCGTTGGGCCACGATGTCGAGCGCGCGCACTATACGCGGACGCTTCGGGATCATCAAACAGAATACAGCGTTGGTCTGTGAGTAGATGTTAGTTGGCGCGTGACGCCTCGTCCAAGGTCCGACGCAGGGATTCAAGCTCCTCAACAGCGGCCCGAACAGCAGCCCGAGATTCTTCCTCCAGGCCGGATTGCGGTACGGGGTGTTCCTCACGCGTCGCCTCGCGTTCACGCAATTCCGACTTCGACAAGCCACCTTGGCGCAGCAGCTTTTGCACGCCCTTGATGGTGTATCCTTCATCGTACAGAAGTCCGCGGATATGACGCAGCAATGCCACATCTTCCGGGCGATAGTAGCGTCGACCACCGCCGCGTTTCAGCGGCCGGACCTGGGTGAACTTGGTTTCCCAGAATCGCAGAACATGCTGCGGCAAGTCGAGCTCACCCGCAACTTCACTGATGGTACGGAATGCGTCGGATGACTTTTTTTGCTTACTCATCTGCTTGGGGCTCCTTGGTTGCGGCCCCTGGGAAATAATTATTATTCCGAATTCGAGCGTTCGTTGACGCGCGATTTAAGTACCTGAGAGGGCCTGAAGACCAGAACCTTACGCGGCAGGATCGGAACCTCCTCACCGGTTTTTGGATTGCGTCCAATACGTTGACCTTTTTGGCGCGAGGAAAAACTACCGAACGAAGATATCTTGACCGATTCGCCTCGAACCAAGGCGTCAGACATCAAATCGAGAACCATTTCCAACAAGTCAGCGGACTCATTTCGGGACAGACCGACTTCCTGATATACCGCTTCGCCGAGATGTGCGCGTGTGATCGTTTCGCCGACCATTCCGTAGCCCCTGTACTTAATCCGGATGAAGCCTATCGTTCCACGATAAGTGCGTCAATATCAAAGGGGTGCGCGCCGTCGAATACTATTCCGTATCAAGCCTGTTACCGGCAAATCACCAGCGTACGAGGCCAGCACCCCAGGTAAGCCCACCACCCATCGCCTCTAACAACACCAAATCACCCGTTTTGATGCGACCATCCTTTACCGCCTCATCAAGCGCCAGCGGGATTGAAGCCGCCGATGTGTTGGCATGGCGTTCAACCGTGACGACAATTTTCTCCGCAGGCAAACCAAGTTTGCGTGCCGTGCTGTCTAGAATTCGCTTGTTCGCCTGATGCGGGACCAACCAATCGATATCATCAGCCGCCAACCCGTTGGCCTCTAGGGTTTCATCGACGATGGACGCAAGGTTTGTCACTGCGTGGCGGAACACTTCGCGGCCATTCATCCGTACATGACCAACGGTCTGGGTCGATGACGGCCCGCCATCGACATACAGCAAATCATTGGTCGCACCATCCGAATGGATGTGCGTCGACAGAACACCGCGCCCACGGTTATGCCCCGTTTCTCCCGCTTGTTCCGCGTCCTCGCCATTTTCCGCCGCGCGCAGCACCACGGCACCGGCGCCATCGCCGAACAGCACACAGGTGGTTCGATCCTCCCAATCGAGGATACGCGAAAACGTCTCGGCTCCGATAAGCATCACTGTTTTCGCCTGACCGGCTCGGATGAAATTGTCGGCAACCGCCAATCCGTAAACGAAGCCCGAACAAACCGCCTGCAGGTCAAATGCAGCGCCGTTGGTCATCCCAAGACGATGTTGGACCTTCGTCGCGGTGGCGGGAAATGTCTGGTCCGGCGTTGTCGTGGCCAACACCAACAGATCTACGTCAGAAGCCGGAATGCCGGCATGCTCAAGCGCCCGTTCCGCCGCTGCTAGCGCCAAATCAGAGGTCTGCTGGCCGTCAGCGGCGATATATCGTTGGCGAATGCCAGTCCGCGCGACAATCCACTCGTCGTCGGTATCAACTTCCTTAGATAGCTCTTCGTTGGTAACCACACGTTCGGGCAGGTAAGAGCCGCAACCGGCAATGATGGATCGCTTGATCATTATTATTCGCCAACTGCCGCCTGTTTGTGATTTTCCATATCCGCCTGCACCTGTTTGAAATCTTCCTTGATGCTTTCGTTGATGGATTTAGTGACCAAATCATGTGCCACCTGAAGGGCATGCGCAAACCCGAATGCATCGGTCCCGCCGTGGCTCTTGATACAAACCCCGTTCAGCCCCAAAAACATCGCACCGTTGTAGCGGCGCGGATCCAAGTGTGACTTCAACCGGTTCAATGCCGGTTTGGCGATCAATGCGCCGAGGATTGCCAGAGGCGACGAGGTCAGCGCTTGTTTTAGGGATTGGCTGAAAAGTTTCGCCGTCCCTTCGGCGGTCTTCAAGGCCACATTGCCGGTAAAACCGTCTGTCACGATAACGTCCACCGTACCCGCACCAATGTCGTCACCCTCGACAAATCCGTGAAATTTAATCGGCAAGTGCGCCTCTTGAAGGATAGCCGCAGCTTCCTTGACCGCACTGTTCCCCTTCAAATCTTCGGCACCAATATTGAGAATGCCAACCGACGGGTTTTCCAACCCCAGCACATTGCGGGCAAACACTTCACCCATGACGGCGAATTGCACGAGATTGTTCGCATCGCAATCAACATTAGCACCCAAATCGAGCATAACGCTTTCGCCGCGCTGGGTCGGGAAGTAGGTGGCAATGGCAGGGCGGTCAATCCCGGGCAATGTCTTCAGCACGAACTTTGCCATCGCCATCAAGGCGCCCGTGTTGCCGGCGGAAACAATGCCGCCGGCTTCACCTTCATGAACTGAATTGATTGCGAGTCGCATGGAACTGGTGCGACGTCCACGCAGCGCGACGGCCGGTTTGTCGTCGGCTAACACGACATCTTCCGCATGACGCACGGTTGATACCGCTTTCGCAGCAGGGTGCGCATCCAACAATGGTTGGATTTCGGCTTCGTTGCCAAACAACAGATATTCCACACCGGATAGCTGCGCGCTCGCCAAGGCGACGCCCTCAATCACCATCGCTGGCGCGGCATCGCCCCCCATGGCATCAACAGCCAAGGTCAGGTTACCGGTCACGGTGGTTCACCTGACGGAGATCAAATATAAAACCCATGGAGACCTTTATAAGGTCGCGACGATCAGATGAACAGAGGCTATGCAGCCTCTTCACCCGCAGTGACTTCGCGGTCGTTGTATTGGCCACAGCTTTCGCAGACGTGATGCGGCCGCTTCAGCTCACCGCAATTTGCACACTCTTCGTAAGCGGCGCCACCGAGAGCATCGTGCGCACGACGCATGCCGCGTCTCGATGTTGATATCTTCTTCTTAGGAACTGCCATTTTTCGTACCTCGAACAAACGCCCCTGACACAAGGGGCCGTAAATATAGATAATCCTCGCCAAGGGCAAGCGTAGAAACGCTATTTCGACAGTTTATCGCGCAGCGTCGCCAATGCAGAAAACGGGTTCTCTTCGTTGTCGCCTTCATCCGACGAGTGATCTTGGTAGGGCACGCCGGGTGTCCGCGGAAACGGATCAATCTCCAGCGCCAGTTGTTCGGCCGCCAATTCACCCAAATCAATCGCGCCATCGACGATCGATTCGGGCATATCTTCGTCATCAGGCAGTAAGTCCCAATCTATATCATCGGCTTCGCCATCGTCGGATTGCGTAAACCGGACAAGTATCGGCTCATCAATAGCCGCTTCGAGGGGTTGCAGCGTAACCACGCAGGTTTGCACCAACAGCGCGTGCAATCGCCCTTCGACACGATAAGCTGCGCCACCTTGCTCTCGCACGACATGCATCGTCGCAGTCAATTCATTAATCTCTTGAACGCCCAGTCGGGTCGCCAATTCGGCGCGCTCATCGGCGCTGGCGATGAGTTCCAGGCTGACGCCATCGGCCGGCAGGTCAGCGACCTCAAGGCGGCAGGCAAGTCCGGATTGCGGATTATGACGGCCAGGTTCGATCTCAGTCATTGTTCATTTCCAAGTGTGGCGGAGGCGCGTCGAATTCAACGCGCCCCGATATATAACCGTCCAACGACTGCGTGGCGAGGTTGTCCGACTGCGCTCTGATATGCGCGGCCATGGCAGAAACTTGTGCGTCTTCAGGCTCAATTTTACGATACACGTTACGTCGAAGCGAGCCCTCCAGAGTGGATTTATCGGCATCATCGAGACCAGCTTCGTAGACGGCGATTCGTCCGTAAAAGGCTTTGGCCATGTCCTTTATGCGGTGCGAAACGCCAATATCGCCGGCGCCCATCTCTCGCAAATTTTGATCCATATCAGCGAACATAACATCGAAGACCGCTTGGGCTAGGTCTTGGTGCGGCTGTTCACCATCTTTGAGGCGCCGCAAAATCAGGAACACATGCACCATGATCATGTCGAATCGACCGTCAGGTGTATCGGCAACACCGTAGCGCTCGTAAAACACCGGCAAACGGGCTTGCTCGACAGCGGCGGAATACAACGCCAACGCTGCCGTTTCGCGTTCCGTATTCTTGCGGAAAATCTTAAACATCAATCACTCACTTGCGGCTGCCATAGGGAATGGCATAATCGCCACGTTGAAACGTCAACCGTTGAATAATGCGTTGGGACCTATGACTTCAAGCCAAAACCTGTTTCGCGGCATTGGTTACGCCCTCGCGATTACTGCTGTTGCGGTATCGCTTAGTGCTTGCGGGATCAGCCGCATCACCGTACGCGGCAACTTGCCCGACCCGGAACGTGTAAGCGAATTGAAGCCCGGTGAGGTCTCCAAAGACGACGTTCTTGATTCCCTTGGATCGCCTTCCAGCGTCAACACCTTCGGCAACGAAACCTGGTACTACATCGGCGAACGGACTGAAACGGTGGCGTTTCTAGCGCCAAAAGTCCTGGAACGGCAAGTGCTGATTGTCGAATTTAACAAGAAGGGACGGATGGCCCAAATGGTCTCTCTCGGTCTCAATGCCGCGCGCGAAATCACACATGTCGAGCGAATTACGCCGACCTTCGGCGAAGAACTGACATGGATCGATCAGATATTGGGGAATTTCCGTAGATTTACAGGTCCCAAGAAATAACCGCGACGACGAATACGCCTATAGAAAAAAGCCCCGGAGCATCTGCCCCGGGGCTTTTCGTTTGGGTATCGAAACCCGATTAAGCCAGCAAAGCCAGCAGCAAGATCGCAACAATGTTGGTGATCTTGATCATCGGGTTGACAGCCGGACCGGCGGTATCCTTGTAAGGATCGCCGACCGTGTCACCGGTAACCGCAGCGTGGTGGGCATCGGAGCCCTTGCCGCCGTGGTTGCCGTCTTCGATGTACTTCTTGGCGTTATCCCAAGCACCGCCGCCGGCGGTCATGGACAGCGCCACAAACAAGCCGGTAACGATGGTGCCCAGCAAGCTGGCGCCAACGGCCGAGAATGCAGCAGCCTGACCCGCGATGGCATTGACCACGAAGTAGATCACCACCGGAGCCAGCAACGGCAACAATGACGGAATGATCATCTCTTTGATCGCCGCCTTGGTCAGCAGATCGACGCATTTACCGTATTCCGGCTTCGCCGTGCCTTCCATGATGCCGGGGATTTCCTTGAACTGCCTACGCACTTCAACGACCACCGCACCACCGGCACGGCCCACGGCCATCATGCCCATACCACCAAACAGGTACGGCAGCATGCCGCCGATGAACAAGCCGATGACAACATAGGGATCTTGCAGCGTGAACGTCACGTCAACGTTCGGGAAGTAGTGCTTAAGATCTTCCGTATAGGCGCCGAACAGCACCAAGGCAGCCAAGCCCGCGGACCCGATGGCGTACCCCTTGGTTACGGCCTTGGTTGTGTTACCAACAGCATCCAAGGCATCCGTCGTATTACGGACTTCATCAGGCAATTCCGCCATTTCGGCAATGCCGCCGGCGTTATCCGTCACGGGACCGAAGGCATCGAGTGCAACCACCATGCCGGCAAGGGCCAACATGGCCGTCGCCGCAATGGATATACCGAACAAACCAGCCTGCATGTACGAGATGATGATCCCGCCACAGATGACGATCACCGGAAGCGCGGTGGCTTCCATGGATACCGCCAAACCTTGGATCACGTTGGTGCCGTGGCCCGTTTCCGAAGCCGCCGCCACACTACGTACCGGACGATAGTCGGTGCCAGTGTAGTATTCGGTGATCCAGATGATCAGGCCGGTGACTACAAGCCCGACAATGGCACAAATAAACAGTGCCGTTCCGGTGACTTTGGAATCGCTCATGGCGTAGGCCGTGTCCCAACCGATAAAGGTCGAAATCACGCCACCGATCAGGACGGCGGAAATCACCGCACTGGCGATGAACCCCTTATAGAGCGCACCCATGATCGAGTTATTCGAACCAAGTTTCACGAACCACGTCGCGACAACGGACGCCAAGATGCACGCTGCACCGATAAGCAGCGGCAACAGCATCATGCTTTCCTGCGCCGCCCCAGTGAAGAAGATAGCGCCCAGCAACATGGTGCCAACCAACGTGACTGCATAAGTTTCGAACAAGTCAGCGGCCATACCGGCGCAGTCACCAACGTTGTCGCCAACGTTGTCGGCGATGACGCCCGCGTTGCGTGGATCATCTTCCGGGATACCGGCTTCGATCTTACCCACCAAATCGGAACCCACATCGGCGCCCTTGGTGAAGATACCGCCACCGAGACGGGCAAAGATTGAAATCAAAGATGCACCGAAGCCCAAGGCAACCAGCGCTTCGAGAATATGGCGCATGCCTTCGGTGGTGTTGGGATCAACCATTTCACGGAGCAAGGTGTAGTATCCGGCGAGACCCAATAGCGCCAAACCAACCACCAGCATGCCAGTAATGGCACCGGCCTTGAACGCGACGTCGAGACCGCCGGCCAAACCTTGGCTCCGGGCGGCTTCGGTGGTGCGCACGTTGGCTTTCACCGACACATTCATGCCGATATAGCCGGCAGCACCCGAAAGCACGGCACCGACAAAGTATCCGATCGCGACCAAAAGGCCGAGCTTTAGGCCCAACAACACGCCGATGATGACTCCGACGATAGCGATCGCCGTATATTGCCGGTTCAAGAACGCTTTGGCGCCTTCTTGAATAGCCGCCGCAATTTCCTGCATACGCTCATTGCCGTCAGGTGCGGACAGCACCGACCTCGAGGCATAAACGCCGTACAGCAGCGCAACGGCGCCACATGCAATTACCAAAAGGTACAAGTTCATTTTGGGAAAACCCCTCAATTAGGTTATTGGCACGCCCACGCGGCAATAAAGCCGTTCCTCCATCGTGTCCGTCCCACAGGACATGCTTCCAACCCGACCCATTAAAGGGCCTTGGTCGAAAATCGGCAGGAAAGTGCCAGAATCCGTCCTTGAATGCAACAAAGGTTCGCAGCTGCGGAAAATTGCCAGGGTTTAGGCCAAAAAAGCCTTAACTTGCAGGGGTATCGATGACCGATTGCACCAAGACGTCTTTGATATATCCCTCGCCGAACAACCGGTCCCCAATGACTTGAAGGCGTTGCTTCAATATCAACACGTCGATTCGCTCATGCTTCTTCAACATCCGAGGCATAAATGCGTGTAAATCACTCACGAAAGCGTCGCTGATTTTCGGCATGCGGCGCTTCAGATAAATCGCATTGTCCTGGCCCTCAGTCTCCAGTTTCACCTGAATCTGTACCAACGCGGCGACATTGTTGCCCTGCAACAGCGGCACCATGATCGGGTCCATATCGATGAAAATCGTTTGCACTTCGGGTTCTTTGGGTGCTTCTTCGACCGCTGCCTGCTCCTCAAATGGTCCCAAGCCCAACCATTTAAGTACAGCCACTGCGCCGCCAGCGAGGATAAACAGTGCCGCCAAGATAATCATGATTTTCTTCACGTCGCTGTCTCCACAACTGTTTCCCCGCGTGTTGCTTCACAAAATCCTATACGCAGATTACCACGAGCCCAAGCGACTTAAAAATGCTGAAAACCGGTTTGCTCGACAGCGATAACCGCGCCATCGGCATCAATAAACCGCACACCGGATTGGCTATCGGTTGCTTTTTTGATTTTGCCGATGCGTGTGATGGGCGTTTCTGCCGCCTTTGCCAAGGTCGCGATGTTGTTCACCTGGTCACTCGGCGCCGAGAACGCCAGTTCATAGTCATCGCCACCACCAACAATCTCATCCCACAAAGATGCATCGGTCTCAATACATGCGCGCGCACCTTTCGATAACGGAATGGCCATGCGCTCGACTTCTATGGAGACCGCAGAGTGCTTCGCCACATGCCCAAGGTCGGCGGCCAGGCCATCGGAAATATCTATAGCCGCCGTCGCAAGACCGAGCAGCCGCTGGCCGACATCTGTCCTCGCCACCGGCTCCCTATATCGCCGCGCCAAGGCGTCTTGGTGATTTGCGGTTAACGGTTCCAGTTCACCACGCAGGACCCGCAAGCCAAGTGCTGCATCACCGATCGTGCCGGTGACATAAATGGCATCGCCAGGATTGGCGCCCGAGCGAGTCAACGCCTCGCCGACAGGCACCTCTCCCAATGCCGTCAGGCTCAACGTCAAGGGACCGGGCGTCGATACCGTGTCACCGCCTAGCAAGGTCACCTGGGCCATTGTTTGCGCGCGCCCCAACCCATCGGAGAACGCAGCGATCCAAGCCTCATCAAGGTCGCTCGGCCAAGCGACGGCCAATGTATAGCCGGTCGGGCGCGCGCCCATGGCGGCAATGTCGGAGAGATTGACGGCCAGCAATTTGCTAGCAATCAAATCGGGCGGATCATCGGGCAAAAAATGCACACCGGCAACCATACAATCGGTGGTGACGACCGCTTCACAGCCGTCTTTTGGGCACCAAACTGCTGCATCGTTTGCAAGGCCGTAGGCGCCCGGTGCGCTAGCACTCAGTGGCGCGAAATAGCGCTCGATGGTTTCGAATTCAGATGCCTTCGCCATCCCCGCCGGCTCAAGATACCGAGCGGGAATGCTCGCCGGTTCCCCGAATATCTACCGCCAACGAATCAAGTACGGCATTGATCAGGCGCGGTTGGTTTTCGGTGAAGAATGCGTGCGCGATGGACACGTAGGCCGAAACGATCGTCCCCGTCGGTACTTTGGGCGCTTCGGACAATTCGTGTGCAGCAGCACGCAAAATGACACGCGTTAACGCCTCGAGTTGCTCAAAGGCCTCGGCCGTGTCCAGCAATGATTTGATCTTTTCGTCGATCTCCGCCTGATGAGACAGTGTACCACGCACGATGGCGCGGAGCCGCTTTTGGTCCGGAATAGGCAACGCCACCAATTCGCCGTCTTCGTACTCATCTGCCGGCGCTAGCTCAGCTTGCAAAGACTCCCAACGCTTCTCCGCGAAGGTGTCCAATACCCGATCCAAAGGCGCATCGGTTACGTCGATCTCATACAAGGCTTGCACCACGGCCAAGCGGGCGGCACGGTCAAATTTCGGCGAAGACATAGATTCTGCCCGGGGCTCGCTCATGGTCGGGGACTCGCTCATCGCTGCGTCAGGCGAAAATGGCGTTTCACGTCCATCATGCGCATACAAGCTTCCGCCGCCTCGCCGCCTTTGTTCTTGGCATTGATATCGGCACGAACTCGGGCCTGATCGCCATTTTCGCAAGTCAAGACACCAAATCCCAGCGCCACCGAATATTCGGTCGTCAAATCCATCAAAGCGCGGCTAGATTCACCGCACACATAATCGTAGTGGCTGGTTTCTCCTCGGATCACGCACCCCAAGGCAATAAAACCCGCATACGACTTGGAACCGGAATGAAACTCCATAGACCGTATCGCCATGCGGACCGCCGCCGGGATCTCGAACACACCAGGGACTTCTAACCGCTCATGGTCGAAACCTGCTGCTTCCAGGGCGGTGATAGCTCCCTCCGCCAAGCCATCGGCTATATCGGCGTAAAACCGGGCCTCAACAATCAAGATACAGGGTTTTGCCGGCATCAGTTCAGTCTCCGTCCGCTATTTCGATAGCTTTTTGACCGACAACCCTAAGGCCGTAACCTTCCAGACCGACGATGGTCCTCTGTGTGGTGTTGGTGAGCAAAACCATGTCCTTGACGCCAAGGTCGAGCAATATCTGCGCCCCTACGCCGTAATCGCGCAGAGCCTTCTCCTGACCGCCAAGCACAGCGCCGGGTGCACACGGTTGCCCCATGCGCTGGCGAAGCCGGTCCGACAGTGCGGTGCGGTGCGGCTCGCGTATCAACACGACGATGCCGTGCTCCATCTCGCCTATCATTCGCATCGCGGCATGCAGTTGGCCAGATTTCTCCGAAGCCCCATCGTGCAGGACATCTTCCAAGACATTCAGCGCATGCATGCGGACCGGTACCGGTTTGTCGCCTTCAATGTCGCCTTTCACCAACGCGATGTGCTCGGCGTAGGCAACTTTGTTGGTGTAGACATGCATGCGGAACTCACCGCCGTGCTCGCTCTCGAAGGTGGTCTCCAGGGCGCGTTCAATGATGCGATCGTTCTTCAGCCGGTATGAAATCAGGTCCGCAATGGTTCCGATCTTGAGATTGTGGTGCTGCGCGAACTTCACCAGATCCGGCAACCGGGCCATGGTGCCGTCTTCGTTCATGATTTCGCAAATCACGCCGGACGGATTGAGGCCAGCCAAACGCGCAACATCAATGGCGGCTTCTGTATGACCAGCCCGCACCAACACGCCGCCTTCGCGCGCTTCGAGCGGAAAGATATGGCCGGGGCTGACAATGTCCGCTTGCCCCTTCGACGGGTCAATGGCCACCGAGATGGTCCGCGCCCGGTCGGATGCGGAAATGCCGGTAGTCACCCCTTCGAGGGCCTCAATAGATACAGTAAACGCCGTTTGATGGCGCGAAGAATTTCGCTGCGGCATAAGCGGCAAGTCCAAATGTGCCAACCTGTCGCGGGTCAACGAAAGACAAATCAATCCTCGCCCGTACTTGGCCATGAAATTGATCGCCTCGGGCGTCGCCATCTGCGAGGGGATAACGAGATCACCTTCGTTCTCACGCTCCTCGTCGTCGACAAGAATAAACATCCGACCGTTGCGGGCGTCGTCGATGATCTCCTCAACCGACGACAGATAGTCTGCATGTGTCGTCCCGTGGGCTACATCTTGATTTGGCGATTGAGACAATTTTCTTTTTCCAACAATGAGTTATGCTTCGGTTTCCCGAAGCCTCGCAACATAGCGCGCGAGCATATCAATTTCCAGGTTTACCGTATCTTCTGACGCAAGATTGCCCAAGGTCGTGACCTCTTGGGTATGGGGGATGATATTGACAGAAAACCGCAGACCCTCGACCTCGTTCACGGTCAGGGAAACACCATCAATGGTGATCGAACCTTTCACCGCGATAAACCGCGCCAACTCAGCCGGCGCTTCAAAGCTCATGCGGGTCGATTCACCTACACTTTCGCGGCTGACAAGCCGGCCAACACCGTCCACGTGCCCCGATACGATATGCCCGCCCAGTTCATCTCCGACTTTCAAAGCACGCTCGAGGTTGATCCGCGTTCCCGCCGTCCATTGTCCAAGCGTGGTTTTCGACAGCGTCTCTTGTGATACTTCCACGGCAAACCAGTCGCTCCCCTTTTCGACTACAGTCAAACAAACACCCGAGTTGCAGATCGACGCCCCCATATCGACATTTTGCAAATCGTAGGAGGTGCCAATCTCCATGCGTGTCTCAGCACTGTCGTCAATGCGTCGAACCTCGCCCACGTCGGTAATGATCCCGGTAAACATGCTTAGTCCTTCTGTCTTGCCGTGTTTGACATCTCAAGGTCTGGGCGACGCAAAACATCATACGTGTCCCCACCGACGATATGGCGCTCAACCAAGTCAAACGCCCTGAGCGCGTTCGCGCTGTCATGACCCAAATCCCCGATTGCCGCAAGTCCGTCACCGCCCATCACCGTCGGGGCACGGAACCAGTGAATCTCATCAACCAAACCTCGACGGAAAAACGCGGCAGCGATACCAGGGCCCGCTTCGATCAAGACGCGCGTGATCCCGGCGTGGGCCAAATCGGCAAGAACGGTTTCTGGTTCGGGTCGGGACCCGCCGCCATATATCCGGGTGTATCCCGATATTGCCAAATGGCTCGCAGGATCAAGCGGGGTTTCTCCAACCATGACGACCGGCACAGGTGATCGGTTTTCAAGCCCCGGCAGGCGGCATGTCAGGCGCGGATTGTCGGCATTGGCTGTTCCGCTACCAGTCAAAATGGCATCAAATCGTGCTCGCAACAAATGTCCGCGAGCCCGTGCGCTCGAGCCCGTGATCCACTGACTGTGGCCGCTGCGGGTCGCAATTCTACCATCCAGTGTCGTCGCTGCCTTCAAGGCCGTCCAAGGCCGACCATGTTCAACACGTTGCAGGAAACCGGCATTTACGACACGCGCCGCAGCCTTTTCGCACCCGACGTCAACACGAACACCGGCTTGGCGTAAACGCGCGATGCCGCCACCTGCAACGCGCGGATCGGGATCTTCGAGGGCGACGACAACACGCGAAACGCCGGCGTCAATCAACGCGTCGGCGCAGGGCGGCGTTTCGCCCGTATGCGCGCACGGCTCCAACGTCACATATGCGGTGGCGCCTATGGCTTGATCGCCGGCGCGTGCGAGCGCCTCCGTCTCGGCGTGCGGGCGTCCGCCGGGCAGCGTCCAACCGCGACCAACGACGCGCCCCGCCTCTCCCGCAAGCTCTCCCGGCTGAACCAGAATGCACCCCACCGCTGGATTGGGCCAAACACGCCCGACACCGCGCCCGGCCAACGCCAGCGCGGCGCGCATCCAGCGCTGATCGCGCTGGGCCTCGAGGGGGTTAGTCGGCGAGGTCGTCTTCACCCAAATGTTCCACAAATTCCTCGAAATCGCGGGCCTCGCGGAAATTTTTGTAGACCGAGGCGAAGCGCACGTAGGCAACCATATCGAGGTCGCGCAGATTTTCCATCACCATCTCGCCCACCACCTTGGTGGGAATCTCGTTTTCTCCGAGCGCTTCTAGGCGACGCTGGATACCGTTGACGATACGCTCTATACGGTCCTCGTCGACGGGGCGCTTACGTAGCGCGATTGCGAGTGAACGCGCCAATTTGTCGCGGTCGAATGGTGCCTTGTCGCCATTGCTCTTAACCACGACCAGTTCTCGCAATTGGACCCGCTCAAACGTCGTCCAGCGCGAACCACATTCCGGACAGAACCGGCGGCGGCGTATCGCCGCGTGGTCCTCCGTCGGTCGTGAATCCTTGACCTGAGTATCGAGATGTCCGCAAAACGGGCAGCGCATCGCTTGTATCCTCCCTGTGGGCCGTTCGTCGGCCTTAACACCTACAAATTCATATAAATCGGGAACCGCTGGCAAAGCGCGTCTACGGCTTCGCGTGCCTTCTGTTCAGCGGCCGAATTGTCGTCTCCATTGGCGGACAAGCCATCCAATACGTCACCGATTAAATTGCCGACCTGGCGGAACTCTTCCGTGCCGAAGCCGCGCGTGGTCGCCGCTGGCGTGCCTAAGCGCACGCCCGACGTGATCGTCGGTTTTTCAGGGTCGTCCGGCACGCCGTTCTTATTGCAGGTCATGCCGGCGCGTTCCAAGGCTTCCTCGGCGGCGTTACCCTTAAGCCCCTTGGGCCGTAAGTCCACCAGCATCAAATGCGTGTCGGTACCGCCTGAAACGATATCCAACCCACGCGCCTGTAAGGTCTCGGCCAACGCCTTGGCATTGTCGACCACACGCCCCGCATAGGCCTTGAACTCCGGCTCGAGTGCTTCACCGAAGGCCACCGCCTTGGCGGCGATGACGTGCATCAAGGGGCCGCCCTGCAAGCCGGGGAACACGGCGGAATTGATTTTCTTGCCCAGCGCCTCGTTGTTGGAAAGGATCATGCCGCCGCGCGGACCGCGAAGTGTTTTATGGGTCGTTGTGGTGGCGATATCGGCATAAGGCAAAGGTGACGGATGCACGCCCGCAGCCACCAGTCCGGCGAAGTGCGCCATATCGACCATTAAGTAGGCGTCAACCTCGTCGGCTATTGCTCGGAAACGAGGGAAGTCCAGCGTCCGCGGATACGCTGAACCGCCGGCGATGATCAACTTCGGTTTGTGCTCACGCGCCAATTTTTCGACTTCATCGAAATCCACCAGATGGGTGTCCGGCGTCAGGCCATATTGCACGGCATTGAACCACTTGCCTGATTGCGCTGGTGCGGCGCCGTGTGTCAGGTGGCCGCCGGCATCCAGCGACAGTCCCATAATTGTGTCGCCCGGTTGCAACAGCGCCATCATCACAGCCCCATTGGCTTGCGCACCGGAGTGCGGTTGCACGTTGACGTAGGCACAGTCGAAAAGCTTCTTGGCCCGTTCAATGGCCAAGGCCTCGCCCACATCGACGAACTCACAGCCACCGTAATAGCGCCGGCCAGGATAGCCTTCCGCGTACTTGTTGGTCATCACGCCGCCCTGCGCCTGCATGACGGCCTTTGAGACGATGTTTTCCGAGGCGATCAACTCTATCTGATCTTGCTGGCGATTGAGTTCATCATTGATTGCCGCCATGATATCCGGATCGCGGTCGGCCAAATCCTCGCTGAAAAACCCGGCTAGGTATTCCGACGCGTAGTTCTGCGGTTTATCCAACATTTTGGTCCTGTTCTCTATAAGGCGTTAAACGGGAGACGACAGCTTGCCGACGCGTCTCGCGTGGCGCCCGCCTTCGAATTCGGTATCTAGAAATACATCTAGGCAGTCCTTGGCCGTGTCTTCGCCGATCATGCGCGAACCAAAGCAGACAACATTCGCATCATTGTGTTGGCGGCACATACGTGCGCCCAAGGCATCGTGCACCAGCGCGGCGCGCACACTGGGATAGCGGTTTGCGGCGATGGAAATACCGATGCCGCTGCCGCAGACCAACACGCCCGTCTCAGCGCGGCCTTCCTCAAGCGCTTTGGCCATGGCGAAACCGAAGTCCGGATAATCAACCGAATCGGCGGAGTTGGTCCCTAAATCGACGATCTCATAACCACGCTCGGTGAGTTCTTCCAGCAACGCGGTTTTCAACGGCAAGCCAGCATGGTCGCAGGCGAAGGCAACGGTTCGATCCGACATGTCTGATTTCGACCCTGATGAAATGTTCACGAATGCCATTCTGTACCATATCTGGACTCCCGATGCCAAGACACACACAAGGCCTCGGGTCGGTTTATTCTCATTGTCGAAATTCCTTGGAAAACTGCCATTTTTCAGTTGATGGAAACCCACACCAAACCCTATGATGCTGGCAATTCATAAAAAGCCATCGAGTCATACGGGGAGGTTGCATGTCGGGTAAGGTTGGGAGCACCGTCTCCCGAAACGATTTATTGCGCATGACCGTCCGCGTCGCGGCGGCCTATGTTAGCCAAACGGCCGTTGATCCTGACCATCTCCCAAACGTCATTGCCTCCGTTCACAATACGCTCAATGAACTTGCCACCGGCGCGGCTCCGGACCCCGAGCAGGTGAAGCGCAAACCCGCCGTGGCCGTCGGCAAATCCGTTGCGCCCAACTACATCGTCTGCCTTGAAGACGGGCGCCGCCTGAAGATGCTGAAACGCCACCTGAAAGCCGCTTACGGCCTCAGCCCCGAGGAGTACCGGCAACGCTGGAACCTGCCTGCCGATTATCCCATGGTCGCGCCTCAATATGCAGCGCAGCGCTCGAAGTTCGCCAAACAGATGGGGCTGGGTAAAACCCGCAAACCCAAATCCTAAGCTAAGCCAACTCGTCCCAACCGCCGGGACGCCGCCGGCCGCGGCCCGTAAAGCCTTTCTTGTCCATCACGTAGACCAGCTTGCGCATGGCGAGGCGCTTCAGTTCCTCAACGCCAGCTTTGCGATCACCGATCATCGTCACTTCGATGCCTGTGTCGGGGTCAATGGCGATGACCCGCAGATGCTTGCCCACTCGGCGGAACTCGTACAACACCTCGCGCAGGCCTACATCCGCTGGGGTTTTTATTCGTTGCCTCGGGCGTTTCATAGCGCCGCAGCTTATTACATATTTCGGCGGTATTGTCCCCCGGCGTCAAACAGAGCGTCCGTAATTTGGCCCAAGGAACAAACCCGCACCGCATCGACCAGCACCTCGAACACATTGCCACCCTCGGTCGCGGTCCGCTTCAGACGTTCGATCATCGCCGGCGCAAGTTCACTATTGCTCTCATGGAATCCGGATAAGCGATTGAGTTGGCTTTGTTTTTCCTCATCCGTAGAGCGCTGCAACTCCGGCACGACATCTTCCGGCGGATTGGGGTTGAGGAAGGTATTCACGCCGATGATGGGGAAACTGCCATCATGTTTCTTGTGTTCATAGTGCAGCGACTCTTCCTGGATTTTGCCGCGCTGATAGCCGGTTTCCATGGCGCCCAGCACGCCGCCACGCTCGGCGATTCGCTCGAACTCTTGCAACACGGCCTCCTCCACCAAGTCCGTCAACTCATCGATAATGAACGATCCCTGGTTCGGGTTTTCGTTTTTCGCCAGCCCCCATTCTTTGTTGATAATCATCTGAATGGCGAGCGCCCGGCGCACGCTGTCAGCGGTTGGCGTCGTCACGGCCTCGTCAAAAGCGTTGGTGTGCAAAGAGTTGGTGTTGTCGTAAGTGGCGATCAACGCCTGTAGGGTGGTGCGGATATCGTTGAAATCCATTTCCTGCGCATGCAGAGATCGGCCTGACGTCTGGGTGTGGTACTTGAGTTTCTGTGAGCGCTCATTCGCACCATATTTGAAGCGCATGGCCGTTGCCCAGATACGCCGCGCCACACGCCCCATGACGGTGTATTCCGGGTCCATGCCGTTGGAGAAAAAGAACGACAGGTTAGGCGCAAAATCATCGATGTGCATGCCGCGCGCCAGATACGCTTCCACATAGGTGAAGCCATTGGACAGCGTGAACGCCAATTGCGAGATCGGGTTCGCCCCGGCCTCGGCGATGTGGTAGCCGGAAATTGACACCGAGTAGAAGTTCCGCACCCGATGATGGACGAAGTATTCCTGAATGTCGGCCATCATCTTGAGCGCAAATTCGGTCGAGAATATACAGGTGTTCTGGCCCTGGTCTTCTTTCAAAATATCCGCCTGCACGGTGCCGCGCACATTCTCGTGCACCCACTCGGAAATCTTCTCCGCTTCCTCGTCGGTCGGCTGGCGGTCGTTGTCCTCAACAAACTTCGCCAACTGCTGATCGACGGCGGTGTTGAGGAACATCGCCATGGCCATGGGGGCCGGGCCGTTGATGGTCATGGAGACCGATGTCGTCGGGTTGCAGAGGTCGAACCCGTCGTAGAGCACCTTCATGTCATCAAGCGTGGCGATGGAAACGCCTGAGTTGCCGACCTTGCCGTAGATATCGGGACGCAGGTCCGGATCGAAACCATAGAGTGTGACGGAATCAAACGCCGTGGACAGGCGCTTGGCGGCAAAATCGCCCGACACCATCTTGAAGCGCGCATTGGTGCGGAAGGCATCGCCCTCGCCCGCAAACATCCGCGTCGGGTCCTCGCCATCGCGTTTGAAGGCAAACACACCCGCCGTGTACGGGAACGAACCCGGCAGGTTTTCCTTCAACAACCACTTCAACAGCTCGCCGTGATCCTCGTACTTGGGCAACGCCACGCGTGACACCTGGTTGCCCGATAGCGTTTCGGTTTTCAAAGCGGTGCGGATTTCCTTGTCACGGATTTTCACCACGTATTCGTCACCCGCGTGGCTTTCGACAACGGTCGGCCATATATCCAAAAGCTTCCGCGCACGCGGGTCCAACTCTTCCTCGCGCTTGGCGATCAACGCGTCCAAGCCATCACTGCCGCCGTTACCGGCCTCGGTCAGCATACGCTTGGTTTCGGTCAACTGCTGGCGTTCACGCGCGATGCGTGATTGCGTGGTGATGGTTTGGTGGTAGTCGCGCACACACTCGGCCACTTCAGCCAAATAGCGCACGCGCTCCGGCGGCACGATGGCTTGGCCGGGTTCGGATTGCTTAACCGTGGCGGGATCAATAGCGCAGCCGAAATCCTTGCGGCCCTTGGCTTTGAACTGCGCCAGCAACTCCTGATACAGCGCCGTGACGCCGATGTCGGCGAACTTCGCTGCCATGCAGCCGAAAACGGGCATCTCTTCGGGCGCGACGCCGAAGGCCTCGCGGTTGCGTTGCACCTGCTTGCGCACATCGCGCAGCGCATCCATGGCGCCTTTGCGGTCGAGCTTGTTGATCGCCACCGCGTCGGCGAAATCCAGCATGTCGATTTTCTCGAGCTGGCTTTGCGCGCCGAATTCCGGTGTCATGACGTAAAGCGACACGTCCACCAAATCGACCACC
This sequence comes from Rhodospirillaceae bacterium, assembly GCA_016845145.1. Classification (GTDB taxonomy): domain Bacteria; phylum Pseudomonadota; class Alphaproteobacteria; order Rhodospirillales; family Casp-alpha2; genus TMED8. The sequence goes on along the minus strand of JAERTE010000083.1, from coordinate 30,812 downwards.
GCCGCATCGCCCTGACCGATGCCCGGCGTCTCGACGATGACCAAATCATAACCGGCGGCCTTGCACGCCGCGATGATATCGGCGGTGGCGGGCACCACTTCGGACTGGGCGTCACGCGTCGCCAGCGAGCGCATATAAATATTGGACGCATTGATGGCGTTCATGCGGATGCGGTCCCCCAACAGCGCACCCTTGGTTTTGCGCCGCGTCGGGTCAATGGCGATAACGGCAACCCGGGGCTCGCTGGAATAAAGCCGGAAACGGCGGATCAACTCATCCGTCAGAGATGACTTCCCTGCCCCGCCGGTACCGGTAATACCGAGCACTGCAACATCCGTGCGCGCTTCGGCGGCGGCGCGAATCCCATCAAGCATTGCCGCATCCAGGCGGCCCAATTCAAGCCCTGAGATGACGCGCGCCAATTGGGCCGCATCCCCGGCCATCAGGCCATCCAGGTCACTTGGCAGGTCTTCGGTAAGATCTGTGTCGGCAAGGCGCATCATGTCGGCGATCATGCCGGGCAGGCCCATGTGCTGACCGTCATGGGGGGAATAGATGCGCGTCACGCCGTATTCGTGCAATTCCTTGATTTCCGGCGCGACGATCACGCCGCCGCCACCGCCGAATACTCGGATATCAGGCCGTCCGCGCTCGCGCAGCAGATCGACCATGTACTTGAAATACTCAACGTGCCCGCCCTGGTAGCTTGAGACCGCGATGCCGTGCGCATCTTCCGCAATGGCCGCTGTCACGACTTCATCAACGGCTCGGTTGTGGCCCAGGTGAATAACTTCCGCTCCTCCAGACTGCAGGATACGGCGCATGATGTTGATCGACGCGTCATGGCCGTCAAACAGGCTGGCGGCGGTGACGAAGCGCAGCTGATTTTTCGCCTTGTAGCTCTGCGGAAATTCCGTTTCCCGCGTTGTCCCGTCATCAGGCATGGCGCCTCTCCCCATCATATCGGGCACCGGGTCGTACCAGCACCGTGTGTCTTTGCTTCACTATAGCTTGAACCGCCGGGCTTTCCCAAGAATCCCCGAAACGACAGGCCCATGCATAGCATAAGTTGACGTTTACGTAAACGTTAATATTTATTTCAACTTGCCGGAAACCAACTTCGCGTGTGTGATTTCCACCTCCCCTTTCAGGGAGGTCTTCGAAAAAAACCGGGGTTGGAAGCCATTGATATTTATAGAAAGATAAAAAAATCTGGGGACCGAACCCAATTTCCAAAACCTCCCCGATCTCCGCGGTATGCGGGCTGCCGATTGAAATCGCGCGCTTAGCCGCGTCGTTTTCCACGGTTCGGCATCAGGCTTTGGGATTGAGTATTCATGCCCTCGACATAGCACTGAATGATCAAAAGTCAATATTTTCCTATTATAGACATATATACAGATTGCTGCCGCGACAGGTTAATCCGTCATTCAGTTGCACTCATAATCTGCGATCGTTGATCCACGGGCTCCGCCATCGGGTGTCGTCGCAAGGTAGCGCTCACGAATAAAATCCAGAGCACATTCGCTGAATTGGTTGACCCAATTCTCACCGCTATAGATCGGTCTGTCGCGTCTGTGCGCCATTAGTGATTCGTCGTTGTCACAATCAAAAGCGTTTCCGTCCGCATCTTCACAATCGTGTCCAAGACCGAAACCGTGACCAATCTCGTGAAACAATCCATCCGCTAGATGGTGAAGTTTACGCCATCTCGTTTCGTATGGTATGGGCTTGCGGCTTCGAAATTGCTCATAAGGTTGTCCGTAGACCCCCATGGACTTGCCTTGAAAGTATACGCCAAGGGATTCGAACTTAGCATTTGGAACCACCATCAAGATTTGCGTATCTTCATTCCAGCCTTCCTGCTGCGCGACAGCGCGCACTTCGTCGTACATAGCCGGATCGTTGGTTTTGCCGTTCTTTGCTTCGTAGAAATAAAAACGAACTTTACTTTTTTCGCGCAGGAATTCCCTGTATCTGCGGTCGATATGACTCTCGCAGGTGGGCTGATCGGCGGGGTTCAAATTAGAGCAATCCCAATCGGCGAAGGGTTTGACATCCAGAAACGCCGTGTCGAACTGCCGCGGCTGCGCCACGTGCTGCATACCGGCGATATTCATCGTCATCATCCCCCGCGTTACATAAGGGAAATTATCTTCAAGGAAGGCCGCAAGTGATATCAAGTCCGTGTTCGGGAACTCGTGATTGCGCCGCCGGGTCAAGCCGCCGTCAATGCCATCTGCCCGGACGTCGCGGTCCATGGCGTGACAAACATCGAGGCTGCGGCAAATGACTACGCCGGCGTGCAGCCTATTCGCGGGTGTCACCTTTTCGCCGGATACACATTTTTGACGATAGGCTTCGCCGTCGTAAGTGACCTCAACGTTGCCCCGACCGGGCTCTGCGTTTCCCCAAGCACTTAGGCGCGCTCGGCCTCGAATCTTTTTCACCTGATGGGCGCTTGTTGAATCCAGCCCCCACGAACGCAAGCCGGCAAACATGGGCAGAATCGGGGCTTTATCACACCCCTGCAAACGCGCATTCGAAATCACCTTTCGGTCTTGAATCCCAAGGCAAGTTGATCGACTGGCTCTCGCGGGCGCTGCGTTCATTGCCGTTCGCGTTCCACGTGGCGCTGCGGGAAGAATCCATGCTTACATATGCGACATTGTCGGGGTCGTATACGCCAACCGTGAAATGAACTTTCGCGTTGATGGCTTTCGGGGTTAATTGGCCCTTGTACTTAACACTGACAGTGAGGGGCAAGGTCCCTGCCTCGCTGACCGCATCGTCGCTCAATCGCACGGCGACCCGCGCAGCATTGAACTGGCGTCGGTTGCCATCGTGATCGAGTTCGAACCCCTTGAGCAGAACAAACGCTTTTTTGCCACTAATGAACGCAGGGTCGAGCGCATTTCCGTCGCCGTCCGGCACCGTTAAATGGACCGTAGTGTTGGCGGTACAGCGGTTATTATTGTTGCACGATGGCGTGACGCTCGTGGGATAGGCGGTTGCGGCGTCGCTCGCGATCTCAGCCGCCGCAGAACCCGTATCTTCCATATCGATAGTGACCGCACTCTCCCAAAACTGCATGAATTTACGATTGGCGCGGATCGGCGTGTACCAAAGGCGCGCGTCGTGTTCACCGGGGGCAGTGTATCGTGTGCGGGCTCTCAGGCTTACGGTGTCGGCGATATCGATGTAGGAAACGTCATCCAGATAGGCGGCCATTGCCTTGTGCGGAACATTGGGGTTGGCGGTGCACGCGGAGGCATCCTTGCGGAACCGCGCGCCGTTGAAGATCGCAGTCCCCGTCCATTTCTTCTGCCGTGCAGCCGCCAAGGTATGGGGAACGCACTTCATCCGTTCCGTATCGCCGTCGGAATAACTGACAACGGCAGGATCATCTAGGCCGCACGGGAACAAATCCTCACCCCAATGAACGAGGAAGACATTAACCTCACCTGCCGGCCTATCGTAGAGATCAGGTTGAGGTTCCGGCATCAACATCGGTCCCCCCGAAGGTCGCTCTGCGTGGGGTGTCAATCGGTGGTGGGTCCAAACGTTAGTTTCAAGAGCGCTTTTGAGGCCGTATTTCACCAACGGGCCGCGCGGCGCGGTTTGCTGGCAACCTGAGATGGCCAGGGCAAGTACGGCCATGAGAAGCAGTCTCGATGAGAGAGGCATGTGGGCGCTCCTAATGAAAACCGGGATGCAGTCAGTAGATCCGCACGGTGTGACTGAGGATTGTAATCGATCCGCAAGGGATTGTAATGGAAATAGAGATCATCGGTACGCGCTCCGCGAGTTGTCGCGGCGAAAACCGAATGAGGCTTCACCCCGGCATCAACACCACGGTTTGCAGCACACTCGCCACCGGGCCGCGTTCGTCGAAAATTTCCGCTTCGGCGAGGCCAATGCCGTTCGGTTGCCAGTGCGATAGCGCTTTTGAGCCGAGCCAGTCGGCGTCGGAATGGCGGTGCACGACGATGGTGATGTCGCAATTCATGAAACCCATCTGCGAAATCTCAGCATTGCGCGACGTACCGTTGCCGCAATCTGCCAGTGGGCAAAGTCGTTGGAAGGTGGTCGGGGTCTCGCCTTCCAACAAATGCGGCGTGCGCATCCATATTGTCGTTGGGCCAGGCGCGGGCGTTTCACCCGGCGGATAGCGGACATCGACAAAATCAGCAAAACTCGGCAGCGAATGGGCTGGCTCGTTTACAGGAAACGGCCCTGGCGTCGCCTGGGCTAAATCCGGCAATGGAAATGCTGCGGTTGGGACATCACCCAGGTCCGTCTCGGCGATATGCAACGTATTCGCCTGCACGCAAAGCTTGCCGTTCAAGCCCGCAACCCGCACCGATGTGCTCGCGGTCAAGCGGCCTTCACGTATGACCTCGGCTTCAACGCGGATTCCATCGAGCGGCACCGGGCGGATCAAATCGGCGCTGATGCGGGTCATGCGCCTTTCCGGGAACAGGGCTTCAGCAGCGCGCGCGGCGAGACCGATCACCGGGCCCGCATGACAGGCGTTCTCGGCCCAGGGGCCTCGGGCGGGATCGTTGCCGTGAAAGGTACCGTCCGGTGTTTCGGAGAAAAACGCGATATCGAAGTTCGTCATGGCGAGACGTTAGCCGCAACGGATGAGCAAGTCATGCCCTTTGGCCCGGATTTCCAACTTCGTTAGCAACGGGCGTTGGCGAAATCCAAAGTGAAAGTCGCGCCGCCGCCAGGTGTGTCACTCAGCGATATCGTGCCACCGTGGGCCTCGACAATACGCTGCACAATGGAGAGCCCAAGCCCAAAACCGTCGGTTTTGTCATCGGCCTGCTGCAGGCGTTTGAATATCTGCTCACGCTTGGCTGCGGTTACCCCTGGTCCATGATCAACCACACTGATACTCGCGTCTGCGCCGACAACAATCTTGATCACTTCGCTGTCGTCGGAATGCTTGCACGCATTTTCGACCAAATTGCACACCGCCCGCGCCAGACAATCATGATCGCCATGAACGTACACGGACGAGCCGTCAGCCACGACTTCAATGGTCTTGTTGCCTTCAATAATCAGTGGCGCCAGAAGACTGGCCACATCTACACACACAGCATGCAAGTCGACTTTGGTACGCATATCAATAACCAAGCGATCCAAGCGCGCTAAAGTGAGCAGTTGATTGATCAACCGCGACATGGATTCCACGTCGCCACGCAAATCCTTCACTTCAGGTAGATCAGCAAAGCTTTCCAACCGCATGCTCAGCACCGCCAAGGGGGTGCGCAATTCATGCGCGATATCGGCGGCAAACTCTTGACTGCGGCGCTCACTCTCACGCAATTGAACTTCCGCCAGCTTGCGCTCGGTAATATCAATCACGGTCGCTTGCGTGGCCGCCTGGCCGTTCCAGCTCACGCGCCTCGACAGATTTTCCAACCACAGAAGCGAGCCATCTTTGCGAACGGCTTGATATTCGTAGCGGTCTGGTGCGGCTTCACCCTGATCGCGGGCAGAACAGTATGAGGCGACCCGCTTGCGTTCATCGGGCGCAACCAATTCTTCCCAGCATTCCAATTTTACCAATTCGTCGACGGTATAGCCGAACATACTCGCCAGGGCTTGATTGGCGAAAATCACTTGGCTCCCGCGAGTCACCATGATCCCCTGAAGAGAGCCCTCCACCAAGTCGTGGAAACGTCTCTCATATTCCGTACGCGGCTGACTGTTGTCGCCGTCGACAGTACCGTCAATTCGGTCGAAATGTAACAGGTTCGACATCGATATCCCCCTTCGCATGCCATCTCATCGACAATTCGAGATGGGCATCCAACAATACGGAATATAGCGAAAACAGGCTGAAATCGCAAATGAGGCCACGTCTAGGCCGCCGCGAGATCGTGACTGTGAAGGGTGCCGTTCGGTGTTTCGGAGAAAAACGCGGTATCGAAGTTCGTCATGGCGAGACGCTAGCGTCAAAGCGCCATCAAGCCATGCTTTTGGAAGCTGTTTCCCGTATCACCGTTTCCCCGTATCATCGATGATCTGCCGAGTAAGGATCAACACCATGCGCCCACGCCGATATTCCAACCGCGACCGTCCGTTCCACATGGGCTATTGGCCGCTGGAAAGGTTGCCCCGCAGTGCTGCGGTAACGGTTTCTGACGGCATTAACCTCCCCCAAGCGTCGACCGCCGCGGGCCCCGACAGCATTCTGCCAGCGCTGCAGGTGTATCAGGCGTTATTCGAATCCTTCCTGTCAGGCGAGGCCGTTTCCGCCCCCGCCCCCATTCCCGATGACGCGCAAAAGCGGGCCAACAATGTCAAATCGCACGCCTACTTCCTGGATGTCGACTTGGCAGGGTGTTGCGAACTGCAAGATGGCGATTGGCTTTCGGGCAACGCCGCAACCGATCACACACATGCGCTTGTCTTCGTGCAAGAACTGCCGCGAAGTCCTGACCCCAGCGGACCCGCCGACGTTTGGATATCGGGCACGGAAACCGCCATCGCCGACATGCGCCTGACCGAAGTCGCAGCGGTGGTTGCCGGTTATATCCGGCACCTGGGGTTCGCTGCCACGGGACACGTCGTACCGCACGGCGACGTCGATTTGGCTGGGCTTGCTGTCCGCGCGGGGATAGCCCGCTCTGAGGGTAGTGCCCTAGCGGCACCGTTCCTGAAGCGTGGTTTTCGGATAGCGGCGGTCACGACGACTTTGCGAATGGCGCCCGACCAGCCTCTTGCAACCGACGGCCCGTTGGTTCCCGATGACCCGGCGATCATAGATGGCATTGATGGCACCAGGACCCAGACCCACTACGACGACGAGGCGTCGCGCGCCCTTCACATGGGCCGCTACGCAATGGAGGAAATCAAGCGTGTCCCGGAACCCACGACGTTGCTACTTGCCAACGAGATCGGGCGGGTTTCCAAGCGCGGTGATTTCTTCAAGCGCGCACTCGGTGGTGACATGGGCGAGAAGCCTCAACGCGAACGCAACCGGTTTGCCTTCAAGCATCCCTATGCGTTGGGTATGCGGCCTTTGATCAACGGCATGGTACCTGACCAAGGCACCCGCCACCCGCTGCAATCCACGGGTATCGGCGGCGAGATATCGGACACACGGCGCAATGCCGAGGCGATCAAAGCGTTGGGCTATTGTTTGGGTGCGGACTTCGTCGGCATCTGCAAGGCAGAGCCCTACATGTACTATTCGCACGACGAGATCGAAGGAAAACCCATTGAGGCCTATCACGACTATGCCGTCGTGATGCTCATCGACCAAGGGTTTGAAACCATGGAGGGGGCTTCGGGCGACGATTGGATTTCCGCCTCGCAGAGCATGCGCGCCTATATGCGCGGTGCGGAAATCGCCGGGATTATGGCTGGTCACTGTCGCGAAATGGGTTATTCCGCCCGCGCGCATTCCAATGCGCATTCCGAAGTCATCCACAATCCGGCAATCTTGATGGCCGGACTGGCCGAGGTCAGCCGGATCGGCGATACCCTGCTCAACCCTTTTATCGGGCCGCGCTCCAAATCCGTCGTCTTCACCACCGATTTCCCCATGGAAATCGACCTCCCCATCGATTTCGGCCTGCAGGGTTTTTGCGAGCAATGCCGCAAATGCGCGCGCGAATGCCCGTGCAACGCCATTCCGTTCGGCCCAAAGGTGATGTTCAACGGCTACGAAATATGGAAGGCGGACGTCGAGAAATGCACCAAGTACCGTGTTACCCAGCCTAAGGGCTCGGCCTGCGGACGGTGCATGAAGATGTGTCCATGGAATCGTGAAAACACCGAGGATGCCGAAAAACTCCGCCGGCTTTCCATCGCATCGCCCGACGAGCGAGCGCGTATCATCGCCGAAGACGATGCCGAAGAACGCGGTGCGCGTAACCCGGTCAAGCGCTGGTGGTTCGACCTGGAGGTCATCGACGGCATCGCCGTGCCCCCTCCCTCAGGCACCAATGAACGCGACCTCAATATCGGCCGCGATGAAAAACTGGCGAAAGTTCAGAAGTTGGCCATGTATCCGCCGGCACTGCAGCCGAAAGGCGGCACCACCATCGACACCGCCGTACCTGTCGATCGTCAAGCCGGATTAGCGCTGTATGGAGAGGCGGAGTTGCCCGACGAAGCCAGAGCACGGGCAAACAAGCGCTAGAAGTACACAATACGGCGTTCACTCCGCCGCGAGCGCGTTGCCCTGTTGCCAAGCACGCAAGGCCACGCCAAAGGCCTCGAACAGCGGCTTCGATACGGGATCGCTTTGGGCGTTGTATTCGGGGTGCCATTGCACCGCCATGGCAAAGCCCGGCGCACCCTTGATGGTAATGGCCTCTGGCGTGCCATCGGGTGCATGACCATCGATGATGATGCGTTCGCCCGGCTCTTCGATGCCCTGGCCATGCAGGGAATTCACCAAAACCTCATCCGAACCGAAAATCCGGATAAACGGGCTGTCGGGTTTTAGGTGGATTTCATGGCGGAGTGCGAATTTTTCCTCAATGGTGCCGTCGGGCGGCATGCGATGATTCATACGGCCCGGCAGGTCGCGAATTTCTGGATGCAAGGTGCCGCCCATGGCGACGTTAAACTCCTGAAACCCTCGGCAGACACCCAAGATCGGCTGGCCGCTGTCGACGCAATCGCGGATCAACTGCAGTGCAATTTGATCGCGGCCGCGATCGAAAGCGCCATGTGCTTCGGTGGCCGCGTGGCCATATTCTTCCGGGTGAACGTTGGGCCGGCCGCCGGTGAGCAAGAAGCCGTCGCATATATTCTTGATCACGTCCAAGTCAATGCATTCAGGCGTGGCGGGAATGATCATCGGCACGGCGCCGGCGACATGCGCCAGGGCTTCGACGTTCATGGTGCCGCAAGTTTGGGCTGGATACTGGTTATCGATCAGCTTGGTGTTGGCGACGATACCGACTACGGGCTTGCTCATGGAAATGCCTGATTGCGCTTGTCTACTATTTACGTGTGGAAAACCTATCGAGAATCCGAGCCAAGCGCAAACCTTGCGTTGGCGCGGTTGATGACAGCCGTTAACTCTGCATTAAAGGCCTCGGCTTGCTCATACATGACCCAATGCCCGGCGTCGCTTATCGCCTTGAACGTCATTTCCGGATCGCATTCGTTGAGTATATTCGGGATCGATGTCTCCAGGTTCGGTTGTGCAAAAACATCATGGCGTCCCCAGATGCCGGCTATTGGCGCACTGACGTCGGGCAAAGCGTGCATGATCGTGTCGGAGTACGGCAAGCCGTGTGTGCGAATGCGAGCGCGCTCGACGTTCTTGAGCTGCACATAACCAGCAAACGTATCCGCCTCGCCGTGGGTCATGATAATACGCAAGTTGCGGCGCTGGGTTTCCAACCGCTCTGCGTCGCTCATGGCTTCCGTCATCGCCTCAAGGCGCCGCTCAAGACCGTTCCACGGGATGCCGAATGATGACGCGCCCACCAAGGTGAAGCTGCGGACCCGATCCACGTGGTGGACAGCCAGATAAGCGCCGGCGATAGAGCCCATGGAAAACCCACAGAGGTGGTAAGGCGCAACCGCACCGATAATGTGATCCAGGCCTTCAGCGAAAACCCCCGCCAGCATGCGCATGCTCGCTGGGTAATGCTTGGACGAAAATACGTCAGGCGGCATGGCGGAATCACCAAGTCCCGGGGTGTCTGCACAGATCACGCGGTAGTGCTGTTTCAATATTGGGATATTGCGCACCCAATGCGTCCACGAGCCGGAGCCACCGTGCAACAGCACCAGCGGTTCTCCCGCCCCCCATTCGTGCCAGACCATGTGTCCGTCGCCACACGGTGTGCGATGGACAATGGAGTCCGCCTCCATTTGATCAAGTACTGCAGCCGCCTCGAGCATCGTGACTGCTTAAACGTCTTCGATGCGGATCAATCTCGGTGGCTCGACTACGGCGTCGAGCGCCGCAATGGCCTGCACGCATCGCTGCATCGCGTCTTCCTCGGTCTCGTGGACGGTCATGACCACCGGCACCTGCTCGCCCGGTGCGCGGCCACGCTGCAACACCGATTCCATGGAGACCTCATTGTCACGCAGCGCCGCCGCGATGTCGGCAAAAACACCCGGCTTGTCGACCACCATAAAGCGGACGTAATACGCCCCCTTGCGCTTACCCATGGGGATGGTCTGGGCCGGCTTCAGGGCGTCGGCCGCAACGGCGAACGTCGGCACTTTGGAACCACGCGCGATATCCACCAAGTCCGCGACCACGGCGGATCCTGTCGGCCCCTCACCGGCGCCGCGGCCTTCATATATGGTGGTGCCGACAAAATCGCCGGCCACCTCGATGCCGTTGTAAACCCCGGAAACATGGTTGATCGGTGCGTCCAAGGCCACCATGCACGGATGCACGCGTTGCTCAAAGCCGCCACCGCGCTCTTCGGGTACCCTTGCCGCAACGCCCAAGAGCTTGATGCCGTATCCGAGCTCGCGCGCGAACTCGATGTCCAGGGGCGACACATGGCGGATACCCTCGACATAAACATTGTCGAAGTCCACCTCGGTACCGAAGGCCACTGCCGCCAAGATCGCGAGCTTGTGCGCGGCATCAACGCCGTCCACGTCGAAGCTCGGATCGGCTTCGGCATAACCCATTTCCTGGGCCTCTGTCAGGATGTCGTCAAATTCACGGCCCGACCCGGCCATGTCGGTGAGAATGTAATTGCAGGTCCCGTTGAGGATACCATAGAGCCGCTCGATACGGTTCGCGGCCAGCCCCTCGCGCAGCGCCTTGATGATCGGAATACCGCCAGCGACGGCGGCCTCGTAGGCGAGGCTTAGGCCCTTGGCTTCTGCGGCGCGAGCCAACGCAGTACCATGGTGCGCAATCAGTGCCTTGTTGGCGGTCACGACGTGCTTGGAGTGGTGAATGGCTGTTTCCACCACCTCCTTGGCGATACCGCCTTCGCCGCCGATCAACTCCACCACCACGTCAACGTTGTCGTCGGCGGCAAGGTCTTTGGCATAGTCATGCCACGTCATGCCGTCGACATTGATCCCGCGGTCCTTGGAACGATCGCGCGCAGACACGGCTGTGACGATCAAGGGCCGGCCGCATCGCGCCGTCAACTGTTCGTGGTTTTCGGCCAGCAGCTTGACCACGCCGGCTCCGACGGTGCCGAGCCCGGCAATACCGATCTTTAAAGTATGGGTCATTCGGCGGCGGCCTCTTTTACGGCGGTTCGCGTTTTCTTGCGCGCCCCGCTCGTCCCCAGCAACGCCTTGATCGATCGGATCGCCTGTCGGGTGCGATGCGTATTCTCGCACAGCCCAATACGCACGAAACCCTCGCCATGCTCACCGAACCCGATCCCCGGCGCCACCGCGACCTGCGCTTTTTCCAGCAGCAGCTTGGAAAACTCGAGCGATCCCATGTCGCGGAATTTCTCCGGGATTGGCGCCCAGGCAAACATCGTTGCCGGTGGTGCCGGGATTTCCCATCCGGCTGCGGCCATGCCTTCCACCAGCACGTCGCGGCGCTCCTTATAAAGGGCGCGCACGTCGTCGACGCAATCTTGCGGTCCGTTCAATGCTGTCGCCGCCGCAACCTGGATAGGTGTAAACGCGCCATAGTCCAGATACGACTTCACCCGCGCCAATGCCGCGATCAGACGCTGGTTACCGGTGGCAAACCCGATGCGCCAACCGGGCATGGAATAGGTTTTGGAAAGCGATGTGAATTCCACCGCGACGTCCCAGGCCTTCCTGATTTGCAGAATTGAAGGCGGTGGCGCGATATCGAAAAACACTTCGGAATAAGCAAGGTCGGAGAGAATGTAGATACCGTGATGACGGCAGAAATCGACAACCTCTTCGTAGAAATCCAAATCCGCGACAATGGCCGTCGGATTGTTGGGATAGTTGAGCACCAAAGCCGTCGGTTTCGGCACGCTGTGCTGAACGGCGCGCTCAAGCGCGGCCATGAATTCCGGGCCAGGCTCAACGGGAATATTGCGCACCGCGGCGCCATTGATGATAAACCCGAACTGGTGGATCGGATAGCTTGGGTTCGGCACCAAAATCAAGTCGCCTGGCGACGTGATCGCCGATGACAGGTTGGCCAGCCCTTCCTTGGAGCCCAATGTGACGATGGTTTCCGTTTCCGGGTCAACCTCGACCCCGAAGCGGCGCGCATAATAGCCTGAAAGCGCCTTTCTGAGGCCCGGAATACCACGCGAATTGGAATAACGGTGCACCTTCGGGTCGAGCACCGTCTCGCGTAGTTTCTCAATAATATGGTCGGCAGGCGGCTGATCGGGATTGCCCATGCCAAAATCAATGATGTCTTCGCCGGCAGCGCGTGCGCGCGCTTTCATGGCGTTGACCTCTGCGAAAACGTAAGGCGGCAAGCGCCTGATTTTGTGAAATTCACGTTCCATTGTGTTCACATGCCAGATGGTGTCGGCAGCCTCAAGTCAATTCACCGATGCTGAGTTCTACGTCACCTTTGTGGCTAGATCGTGGCGCCAATCACCTTCGCCGATCAACCTTCCAGGTAAATCTCCGCGCGCCGGTTCCCGGCTTCGCCCGACGGCATGAATTCGTAAAACTCCGGCTCCGTATCCGATACGGCATCGACCAGCAGTTCGTCTTTTTTGAAACCCATGCGCATCAACTCACGTGCAACGACATTGGCGCGCTCGACCGAGACCTTGAAGTTGACCATCTTGTGGCGAACCGGGTCCATGGTGCGGGTACGGCTTGATGCATGGCCGATAATATGGACTCGCCCGCCGCGTTCGCGCTGCAATTGACGCACGTTCGCCAATATCTTGCGGTCGTTGGAAGTCAAGCTGGCAGAGCCGTTTGAAAACTGGATCGTCGCGATTCGCACAGCACCCGACGCCAACGGACGCGGCTGGCGTTCCAGGTATGACGTACCACCGCTGCCGGCACTCGCAACCGGCTGGGTTGCCATGGCTGCGGACTGCGCGCCAGCCTCGATACCTGAGGCTGAAATCACGACGGTTCCGAACTGATCCGGCGCCAGCGAGGCAATGACGGTACTGTCAGAACGCGGCAGTGCCGGTCCGGGTTGCGCGGCACGGGCCCTGATTTCGGCAAGTTGTTTGCGCAAGCGCGCTTCGAAAGCTTGCTGCTCGGCCGTTGTCGGCAAACCATCGGCGCTAATCCCAGCCGACGGAGCAGCGGCAAGATCGGTCGACGAGACCACGGGCGGCTTAGGCATCGCCGCTGGTGCAGGTTGTGCAGGCGGCGTCGCGTCCGGCTTCGGCGGTTCCGGCGGTGCCGCAGCAAGGCGCGTACTCGGTTCGCCCTGGCGCGCGATGGCCGGGGCGTACTTCCGCCCTTCTACGTCGGCGACAAGACCGCCTTTCCGGCGCGCGGCTTCGTATTCCGCTTGGCGATTGACGGTGGTCAGCTTCGGAAACGCTTTCCCTTGGTCAGCAGCCTGCGCCTTGTCCGAAGGAAGCGTGCGCGGTTTGGCCTCGGCAGTTTGTTCCTTCGACCCGGCCTTACCTTGCTCGGCCTGTTCATCACCGGAGAAGAATTCTACGGTATTGTTGTACCATTCAACCGGATTGACGGCATCCGGCACCTGCGAGCAGGCCGTAAGCACGAGTCCGGCAGCAACCAGCCCGGTGCCACGCGATATTGTTGTTTTGAACGTCGAATTTGGCATACCTGCCGCTCCCCTCAATCAAGCCGCCGTCGCGTCATCGCAATAGCGATATTCGACTAGCCAGCCAGTGTCATTTCGCACTTGCAGCATTTTGCTTGATTCTGATGATGCTTTCAAATAGTTAAGCCTTTGCAAACGCTATCGCAGTGTCTACGCGCCGGCATCGATTTGCAAGCAATCTTGAAGGATTATCTGATGGACGATCAACCTGGCAACGCCACCTCACTGCCCGACCCCGCCGAGATGTCGAAATCAATGGCGTCTATCGCCGAACGCAGCCAGAAACTGGTAGCTGAATTTGTTAATCGGCAGATGGCATCAGGGAGCGTACCTGAGACAGACCCGTTGAATGTCGGCGAAGCATTCATGGAGCTGACCCGTCACATGATGGCTAATCCCGCCAAGATGATGGAATCAAACATGAATCTCTGGAGCGACTATCTGTCGCTATGGCAGACGACGGCACAACGCATGATGGGTGCCGACGTAGGCCCGATGGTCACGCCGGCCAAGGATGACTATAGGTTTCGTGATGACGCCTGGGCCGACAACCAGGTATTCGATTTCGTAAAACAGTCTTACTTACTGACGTCGCGCTGGATGCAATCGTCGGTCAACGCCGTCGACGGCATGGACAAGAAAACCGCGGAAAAGGTTGATTTCTACACCCGTCAGTTCACCGACGCCCTGTCGCCTTCGAACTTCGTCATGACCAACCCTGAAGTTCTGCGCACAACACTGGAATCGGGCGGCGAGAACTTGCTGAAAGGCCTGGAAAACCTGATTTCCGACATGGAAGGTTCTGATGGTCAGTTGCGGATCAAGATGACCGATCCGGACGCCTTCCAGGTTGGCGAAAATGTTGCTACGTCGACGGGCAAGGTTGTGTTTCGTAACGACCTGATGGAGTTATTGCAATTTGATCCGAGCACGGATGAAGTTGTGAAAACCCCACTTTTGATCGTTCCGCCATGGATCAATAAGTATTACATTCTTGACCTGCGCGAGAAGAACTCTTTCATCAAATGGGCCACGGACCAGGGCCACAGCGTGTTCGTCATTTCATGGGTCAACCCGGACGCTGAACTCGCTACCAAGACCTTTGACGATTACATGCTCGAAGGCCCCGTGGCGGCGCTTGGCGCCATTGAAAAAGCCACTGGCGAAAAAAAGACAAACGTGATCGGTTATTGCATCGGCGGCACGCTCCTGGCCAGCGCCTTGGCCTACCTTACGGCCAAAAAACAGGATAAACGGGTCAATTCCGCAACCTTCTTTACGACAATGGTCGACTTCACCGAGGCCGGCGATTTGGGCATCTTCATCGACGAAGCGCAGCTCTCCAGTCTGGAAGAGAAAATGGAAGAGCGCGGCTATCTCGAAGGCTCGGAGATGGCAACGACGTTCAACATGCTGCGCTCCAACGATCTGATCTGGTCGTTTGTCATCAACAACTACCTGTTGGGCAAGGACCCGTTCCCGTTCGACCTGCTGTACTGGAACTCCGATTCGACGCGCATGCCGGCGGCCATGCACAGTTTCTATCTGCGCAAAATGTATCTGGAAAACAAACTGATCGAGCCCGGCGGACTTGAACTCGCCGGCGTGAAAATTGATCTCTCGACCATCAAGGTACCGACCTACATCGTCGCCACCCGCGAAGACCACATCGCGCCGTGGAAATCCGCCTATGCGCCGACCCAGGTCTATAGCGGTCCGATCCGCTTCGTGTTGGCGGGATCCGGGCATATCGCGGGCGTCGTCAACCCGCCGTACAAGCCCAAGTACGGCCATTGGACCAACGACGACCTGAGCGGTAGTGCCGATGAATGGCTGGATGGCGCCGAAGAGCACGTCGGCTCGTGGTGGCCCAACTGGGATACCTGGGCAAAGGATCGTGCCGGCAATGCCATGATCCCCGCGCGCAAACCCGGCGACGGTAAGCTGAAACCGCTCTGTGACGCGCCTGGAGAATACGTCATGATGAAAGCCGAAGGCTAATACGCGACGGTCCTGCGGCTGATTTCCGCCCGCGCCAAATCGACGAATTCTTGCTGAAGCTTGCCGGTCAGGCTGTTTTCCGTCGACAAGACGTAAAAATCATATTCCAGGTCGATATTTAGCGGCCGCACGATCGTCATCTCCGATCGATGGGAACTGGCTGACAGATTGCCGACCAGCCCGATTCCACGCGTGCCCTCAATCATATTGGGGACCATATAGTTGAACCCAGCGATCACGTGATATGACAATTCAACCCCCGCCGCTTCCAGATGCGGCCCGATAAGACTGCCCATCGACCCCGTGGCAAAACCGCCGACGCATGGCCATTTTGACAGTTCCCGCAGCGTGATGACATCTGTCGCCGCAAGTGGGTGATCGCGATGCATCATGACAACCATCTGCGCCCGCCCGACGCTTTCACGATGAATTCCCGGTACCGGTTCGCCGGCGGAATTCAGACTGATATCGACAATCCCGCGCCTTAGCGCCCGGATCTGTGCCGCGCCGCTCCCAACTTGAAACTCAAACCGCAGTCCCGGCCATGACTGAGATAATGCTCCCGTTACCGCCGGCAGTACGGTTGAAAGAAAAATGCCGGATGACATCACGCGGATGCTTTGTCCGTCGCCGCGACGCAGTTGCTCGACAACCGATGAAACATGATCAACCTCCTCGAACACGCCAGCCGTCGCAGAGAATAGCTGGTCGGCTTCGCGGGTTGGTTGCAATCTGCCTTTCACCAGATCAAACAGCGGCAAACCAATCTGTTGTTCGTAGTATTTCAGGTGGCGGCTGACGGATGGCTGCGAGACGCCCAATTGCCGCGCCGCGCCGCTGACGCTGCCCGCCATATAGACGGCGCGGAAGATCTCCAGTCTGCGTAAATTGAATGTCGCCACTATGGAATGATTTCAATGTAGTTGCGCATGAATCAATCTATAACTAGAAGCTATGGATTAATCAAAATTTTTCTATCGACATCATACCTCGATACCGGGTACACCCGTTCATGACTGGCAGGAGAACAACCAGTTGTCCGGGGGGACCATCTCAAAGGCCGTAGTTTCAGGTTTCTTGAGATTTTGAACACCTGAGATGATCGTAGGGTCGTCTCAGGTGTTTGTTTTTGCAGCTATTCCGCAGCTTCGCTCGCAGATCTATCGCCTTCTATAGAATCCGAAATTAGCGCAATGCTGTCCACGGAATCGAGCGCCTGCAGCACACCGTACAATGCGCCGATACGATTTTCCGGCAGGGCGCGGGACACGCAATCGGTGAACTTGTCCACAAGTTCCGGCTCACTCATGGGGTAAGCCGGTCCGCGCAACACTTCGGTATCGACCCGATTGCGGAGTTGACGGTTATCCTTGGTCGTAACGATCACCTCTGCGCCGTAACCGTCGCGATCGGGGTCCGTCATATCCGGGTGGATGCCCGTTCTCACGTTACCCATGATGCGACGCGGCGCATCGTCGTCAAACGCTTGGCCGTCGAAATGAGCCAGCTTTACGGCTCCATCGCACAACGCCCGCGCCGTCACATAATGAACGCTGAACTTCGCCTCCAGCCCCGTGCGTGGATTGGGATTGTCCGTGTGCGGCAATCGCCTTGGTGTGGTGAGGATTTCAATATCCACAACATCTTCCGGCCGCAGACCATGTTCGGCGCGAAGACGCAGCATCGCGTTGATGGCGCCATGGGTAGAGCCGCAGCACGGGAACTGTTTAAGATTGGGGCCGGGTTGGGTGACATTCCAAGGCTGCCCCCACTCGGCGAATGTACGCTCCATGTCGTACGTGCCATCGCCGTTAAAGACCTTCAGAAAGCCTTGATGATGCTCGAAAGCGCTTTGGTTGGCCGTAAAGCCGTCACGCGCCAATAACGCCGCATAGAGGCCGTTGCGCACACTGTGGCCGATGTGCAGAGGTTTCGTCATGGTACCGAAATTGGCTTTCACGCCACTGGCCAGAGATACCGCCAACCCCAGAGCCGTCGCGGTTTGATCGACACTCAGCTCCAACAACCGGCTCGCCGCTGCCACGGTGCCAAAAATGCCCAGCGTCGCAGTCGGGTGCCAGCCTTTCTCGTAGTGATGCTGGTTGACGCCGCGACCGATGCGGGTCTCGGCCTCGAAACCTGTCACGTAGGCCAACAAGGCGTCGCGGCCCGACACCTCCACCCAATCACCCAACGCCATGATCGCCGGTACCAGTGGCACCGAGGGGTGGCCGCCGATGTGATTGTTGACGTCGTCGAAATCCAGCGCATGCGAAGCGACCCCGTTGATCAAGGCCGCGTCCAGTACCGAGGTGCGCCGTCCATGCCCGTAGATCAGCGCGGGCCCCGTGGCGTCAGCGACACCGGGCGTTGCCAGCGCGATGCGCGTGCACTCTTCCGGCGCACCGGCAAGGGTTACCGCGATGGTATCGAGGATACCGATTTTCGCCCACTGGATGGCGTCTCCAGGCAGATCGTCCCAGGTTACGGCGTGAATGCGTTTCGCCAGACGGCGCGCGACGGTCGTCATGCAAGGCCCTCCCCTAATCGCGGCGAATCCTATCAGGGTCGATGGCCGCCGCCAACCTGCGCACTCCCGCTTTGATCTCGGTCTCAGCAAACCCGGTGTAGCCGAGCACCAGCCCCTCGGCATCTGCTTGATCGAAATAATACCCAGACAACGCCGGTGCCGAAATGCCTGCGCTATCGGCCCGCGCGGCGGCATCCTTGTCGCTGATATCGAGGCCGTTCTCAAACCGTACGACCAAATGCATGCCCGCTTCATCGGCCTCGGCCACCAACAAGCCGCCAGCATCTCGCGCCAATGCATCAAGAAAACACCGCTGCCGCGCGGCGTAGAGCGCGCGGGTGCGGCGTACGTGGGCGGCAAAGTGACCGTCCTCCATGAACGCAGCTAATACCGGTTGCAAGCCCAGCGCTGGTGCATCGGTGAGCACGGCACGCATGGCCAGGAACGGTGCGATCAACGGTTCGGGCAAGATCACATAACCCAGCCTAAGCCCCGGGAACATGACTTTCGAGAAGGTCCCCACATAAATCACACGTCCCGTATCGTCGAGGCCTTGCAGGGCGGACAGCGGCTTACCGGCGTAGCGGTATTCGCTGTCGTAATCATCTTCGAGTATCCAGCCTCCGGTTTCGCGCGCCCATTCCAGCAATTCAAGCCGGCGCGCCAGGCTCATGGTGACGCCGGTGGGGTATTGATGCGAGGGTGTCACGGCCGCCAGCACGGCATCGGGCGCGCGGCCCCGTCCTTGGCCGATATCCATCCCTTCCCGATCGACGCTCAACGGCACGATCTCGGCGCCGACGGCGGTGAACGCACCGCGCAGGCCGGCATAACCGGGGTCCTCCATCCACACCCGGTCGGCTGGGTTCAACAGCAACCGCGCCACCAGATCCAGGCCCTGCTGCGCACCTGATGTCACCATCACCTGCTCAGGCCTGCACCGCACCCCACGCACGGCGGCAACGTGCGCGGCAATGGCCTCGCGCAGGGGCGCATAGCCGCCCAAATCCCCGCCGCCGATCTGGCCCGGCGGCGGGTGGCGCCACAACCGTCCCGCCAACCTACCCCAAACGTTCCAGGGGAAATGCTCAACCGCCGGCAAACCCGGCCTGAAGGTTCGTTGGTCCGTGCGGCTGCGTTGGCGCATAGAGTCCAAATTGGTCGCCAACCGCGATATTTTGGTGCTCGGCACCGCAGTCGACTGACCGACGGGCGTTTGCGCACTGTCGCGCGCCGACAACAAGGCCTCGGGCAAAACGGCTGAAACCCGGGTCCCGGAACCGATGCCGCTTTCCGTATAGCCTTCATGCAGCAGCATCTCAAACGCCGTCAGCACCGTGTTGCGCGAAACCCCCAAATCCTTGGCGAGACCGCGCGACGAGGGCAGCCGGCGTCCGGGTTTCAAGCGACCTTCCAGAATCGCCGCCCGGACCTGGTCGTAGAGTTGCCGGTAAGCCGGTTCCCCGGTGTCGCGTTCAACGGCTATGCTCAGCAACGGAGCTTTAGAAGTGCGCGCCATAAGTGGCCCTATCAAGTAATCATAATCGGCACTTTTTAATAGTCCAATATCAGCTTAGGTTCCAGCCCGTTCGAGATTATCAGGCAACAACCTCAAGCATGGGACCATCACCATGAGCGACAGCTATACCAAGACACCGAGAACCAAACTGCGGCGCGCGCACAAGCGCGGCACCTACGACAAAGACGTCGTGCATGCGATCATTGACGCGGGCCTTCTTTGCCATGTCGGCTACGTGATCGACGGCCAACCCTTCGTCACCCCGACCATTCATTGGCGCGAGGGTGACCGGCTGTACTGGCACGGCTCCGCCGCCGCCCAGTCACTCAAGGCGCAAAAAGCCGGTATTCCTGTCTGTGTCACAATCAGCCATCTGGACGGCATAGTGCTGGCACGCTCGGGCTTTCACCACAGCGTCAACTACCGCTCGGTGATGGCGTTTGGAACGGCTGAAGCCGTCGAAGGTCGCGAAGCCAAGGAACACCACTTGGACGGGTTGATGGAACGCATCGTCCCGGGCCGCAAAGACCAAGTGCGCCCCAACTCCATGCAGGAGGTTAAAGGCACCATGGTCTTGGGTATGACGCTCGATGAAGTGGTCGCCAAGGTGCGCGACGGTGGCCCTGTGGATGATGAGCCCGACTACGACCTCGACGTCTGGGCCGGCGTGCTGCCGATTACCCAGGAAATCGGCAAACCGATCAAGGACGAGCGTCTGAAAAAAGGTATTCGGGTGCCGGCAAACTTGAAGAAGTTCAAGATCGGCTGAACAGTTCCGAAAAGCGCAGCGTTAATCCTTCTGCCACGAGTGGTTTCAACGTCATGACCGGTCCGAAGACGAATAGATCGGCAATCGTAGATTTCGGTGCTGATGTCGCAATCTTGATGCTCGCTCGCCCCTCAGTTACGGTCATTGAATTGCAAGAAGCCGTTGTCGCGGATTAAGAGGCAAAGCGCTGGCGGTTTTGTTGATCATTGGCGAGAAAGGCTTCTGGCATGCGCTGGCGCGTTTTTTTCGGACTTCAGGTTTTGGTTGTTGGCCTGATTGCCGGAGCGGCGGTCTTTGTAGCCCAGATGCACGATGACCATGTCGTCATCGCAAAGAAACCACCTCAATCCATTGGCCAATGGTACAAGCCGGAAAACAAGCGCCAAGTCTGGCTTCATACGATGTTCAGGTTGCGCCGTGAAGTGGTGGCAATCGAGACCTACGCCTTGGCAGAGGATTCGCCGAATCTGAACAAATGGGCAGGGATGCTGGACAAGGATTACCAAAAAATCGCCTCCATGGTACCCGAATGGGCGCCGCGGCTGGATTTAGATACATTGGCAGCAGTTCAAAATGCAGCCGGCGAAGGCCGCTACAAAGAGGTGATAGCGGCGTTGGGGAAATTGAATGATACTTGCCGGTCATGCCATGCGGACTTTCGCACCGTCACCGCTGCGCTGTATCGCGCGCCGGACTTTTCGGGCATGAAAGTCGCTGATGGCAAGCCGTTAAACGAGCACATGGCTGCGTTGAGCCGCCACGTCAATCACATCAAGATCGCTATTGATGATGGACGCGATGGTGATGCCATGACGGCATTCTCAAACCTGAAAACCGGTTTAGACGAACTGGGCGGAACATGCGTCAAGTGTCATAACAAACTCGGCCAAAAAATTTATCCGGACCCGACCTTGTCCGGCGCCATCGCGAAGCTGGAGGAAAGCTTGAGGACCGGCAACTTAAAGTCCAAGGGCCGGTCTTTGGGCATGGTAGCGGTGCTAGCATGCGCCCAATGTCATGGCACTCACCGTTTGGCCTTCGATGCAAAAGTACTTTACAGCCAAGATAAGACTTGGCGGAGGCTTCTCCAACATCGGTTTTAGGAACGCACCTTCGAATGTGTCCGAGTCGAGGCAACTTCCGCCGCCTTTTTCGATTGAAATTATTGTCCGGTGTTCAGGTATCGAGACTTGAGCGACCGCTATATCCGATTGGATTGGCCAGCGCGTCAGCGACGTTCTACGATTTCGTCAACACCAACTGAGTCTGGGTGACGATGGCGGCGGGTTTGCCGTCTTCGCGGGTGATGGTCGTCTCCCAGACCATGGTGGTGCGGCCACGGTGAACGGGGCGGCATTCAGCCAACGCCTTCTGACCCATGGGAATGGCGGCCAGGAAGTTGGTTTTGCTCTCAATCGTCGTCGTCCAGGTGTCGGGCGGCAGGTTCAACACCGTCGCCGCACCGCCCAGATTGTCGGCTATCGACATCACCGCTCCGCCGTGCAGAATATCTGGTTTGGTGCACAACTCCTGGCGCACCTCGAGCTCCGCCTTGATCAGATCGGGCGAGGCATCGGTGTAGTGAATGCCGAGAAATTTAGCGTAGGGCGTGGGTTGTTCACGCAGGTACTTCAGATGCTCCTCGGCCATTCCACCCCTCCTAAAAACTGAGTCACTTAAAGGCGTTACTGCTCAAGCTTCAAGTCGCGCAGCAACTTGTGCGCCGCCGTCAACGGATCCGTTTCGCGCGCTGCCGCCTGGTCCAGCAGCGGCCCCAGTCCGCCATCCCTTTCCGCTTCGATGCGGTCGCGAACGATGTCCTCGGCGGTTTTCAACACTCGCATTTCGGCGATCTTGCGCTGGCGTTCCGCCAACTCACCAGATGCATTGAGGTGATCGCCATGCGCGCCGATGGTCTCGACCAAGGTCTCTATCCCCTCGCCCGTCTCCGCACTGGTGGGAATCACCGGCACGTCCCATTCCGACGGCCCACGCCCCGTCAGGCCCAATCCCAACATCGCCTTCAGGTCGCTGACCGTCTTGTGAGCATCCGGGCGGTCACATTTGGACACCACGTGCATATCGGCAATTTCCAGCACGCCTGCCTTGATCGCCTGAATGCCGTCGCCCAGGCCAGGGGCTGAAACGACGATAACGGTGTGGGCGGCGGTGGCGATATCCACTTCGTCTTGGCCAACGCCGACGGTCTCGATCAGCACCACATCGAAGCCCGCCGCATCCAACACATCCGCCGTATCCAGCGCGGCGCGCGCCAGTCCGCCCAGCGAGCCGCGCGTCGCCAGCGAACGGATAAACACACCGTCATCCGTAGCAAGATCGGCCATACGCACTCTATCACCCAAGATAGCACCGCCTGAGAACGGGCTGGATGGATCAACGGCGACGATGCCGACACGCTTGCCTTGTTCGCGCAAGGCCAGGGTCATGGAGCGCACCAGCGTTGATTTACCGCTACCCGGCACGCCGGTCAGCCCCACCAGATGCGCCTTGCCGGCATGGCCATAGATGCCGGCCAGTTGCGCACGGTGTTCGGGGCGGGTCGACTCGGCATAGGACATCATGCGCGCCATGGCGCGGGTCTCACCGGCGAGCACGCGCTCAACCAAATTGGCGACAGCGTTCATTCAGCGGCTTCCTCAGCAGGGCCGGCCAGTGGTCCCGCCTGCCGCAAATCCAGACCGGCATCGCGGTATTCACTGCCCAGTTCCACGTAGCCCGGCGCGATGCGGTTGATCATGGCGACGTCGCTTTCCGACACCTTGCGGATGAACCGCGCCGGCGAGCCGCCCCACATCTCTCCGGCTTTGACTCGTTTGCCCGGTGTTACCAGGGCGCCGGCGGCGACCAATGCGCCCTCCTCCACGACGCAGCCATCCATGACCGTGGCATGCATGCCGACCATCGAGCCGTTCTCCAGCGTACAGGCATGGATCAGCGCCATGTGGCCGATGGTCACGTCGTCGCCGATGTAGGTGCCGAAGCGGTTGCGCGCCACATGCACGACGGTGCCGTCCTGGATGTTGGTGTTCTTGCCGACGCGGATTTCGTGGATATCACCGCGTAGCACGCAATGATACCAAATGTTCGATCCGGCCCCGATTTCGACGTCGCCTATAATCACCGCCGTCGAGGCGATGAAAGCGTCGTCGGCAATTTTCGGCGTGCCGCCGCGCACGGACAAAATACTTCCAAGCACGCTTAGTCCTCCATCCAATTTCTGAGAGCCCTATTGACGGCCTCGGGGCGCTCAAGGGTGGTCAGATGACCACAATCTTCGATCACCTCAAGGCGTGCGCCCGGAATACCCGCCGCAATGGTCTCGTGCAACGCCAAAGGCGTCAAAGCATCCTGGCGTCCGACCAATACCAAAGTGGGGCAAGAAATATCGGCAAGGCCTGGCCCCTGGTCGCGCCGGGCGATAATCGCCGATTGTTGACGCCTGTAAGCCTCCGCGCCGATATTGTGGGCAGACGCGCGGATTGTCTCCATCAGCACAGCGTCGTCCAACCGGTTCGGATGCACGAAGGTCCTGAGGTGTCCTTCTACGACACTGCTGAACCCGTCTACGCCGGTGCCCGCCTTTCCGACAAGCTCGCGGCGCGCGGCTGTGCGTTCGGGCGTATCGGGCTCAGCCGAAGTATCGAGCAATGCCAACTTCTCGACCCGGTCGGGCGCCATGCGCATCATCTCAAACGCGCAGTAACCGCCCATCGAGAGCCCGGCCAAGGCAAAACGCTCAGGCGCGCGCTCCAAAACCCGTTGGGCCATGCCGACGATGGTCTCGTCTTGGGTCATGTCAGCGACGTGGCACTCGCTCAAATCCGCCAGCGCTTGGACTTGCGGCGCCCAAAGTGCGGCATCACATAGCAGGCCCGGCAGTAAAATCAGTGGCGTTGATTTGGTCATGATCGGAGCAACCTACCGCCCCTCACTGGCAAGGCCAAGTGCCGAGCGGCACCGGGTCATTGACTTGTCACAAGAAAACCCTAGTATTGCGCCGCACAAAGCATTTTCCACCGGCAAACAGCCGCAATGGCGGCGACGGAACACCCCGGTTATATGACCTTCTCCGATCTTGGACTTAGTGAAGACGTCCTGCGCGCAATTGCTGACGCAGGATATTCAGAACCGACGCCTATCCAGGCCGAGGCCATCCCCTATGTACTCATGGGGCGTGATATCTGCGGCTGCGCCCAAACGGGTACCGGCAAGACAGCATCGTTTACGCTGCCGATGATCGATATTCTGGCTGCCGGCCGGGCCAAGGCGCGCATGCCGCGCTCCCTGATCCTCGAGCCGACCCGTGAATTGGCGGCCCAGGTGGCGGAAAGCTTCGATACATATGGCAAACATCACAAACTTTCCAAGGCGTTGCTGATTGGCGGCGAGAACTTGGCCGACCAAGCCAAGGTGCTGAACCGCGGCGTCGATGTTTTGATCGCCACGCCCGGCCGCCTGATCGATATGTTTGAGCGCGGCTATTTGCTGCTCAACGATGTCAAAGTGTTCGTCATCGACGAGTCGGATCGCATGCTCGATATGGGGTTCATACCCGATGTCGAGCGCATTGCGGGCATGTTGCCGCCGTTGCGGACCACGCTGCTGTTCTCGGCGACCATGCCGCCAGCTATCCGTAAGTTGGCCGAGCGGTTCTTGATGAACCCCAAGGAAATAACGGTGGCGCGTCCGTCTACGACGGCATCGACCATCACGCAAGGATTGGTGATGTTGGGTCGGCCCAAGGACCGCAAGCCGGGTGCCGATCAGAAAATGAAACGCGAAGCGCTGCGCAAGTTGATCGTGGCCGAAAACCCGCGCAACGCCCTGATTTTTTGCAATCGCAAACGCGACGTCGATATCGTGCACCGCTCGCTCAATCGGCACGGGCTGGAAGCGGCGCGTCTGCACGGGGACATGGCGCAATCTGTGCGCATGGAAACGCTGGCCAGTTTCAAGAACGGTGATGTCAAATATATGGTGTGCTCCGATGTTGCGGCGCGCGGCCTGGACATTCCAGAAATGAGCCACGTGTTCAATTTCGATGTTCCGACGCACGCCGAAGATTACGTGCACCGCATTGGCCGGACGGGCCGCGCCGGGCGCGAAGGCCGGGCCTTTACCATCGCAACTTCGGAAGATCGCAAGTATCTGCGCGCCATCGAGGAGACCATCGGCAAGCCGATCCCCCCAATGGATGACGATACACCGCAGAAACCAGCGGTAGATGAAGAAGAAACGAGCAAAGAAACAAGTGAAGCACGCGCAGATGATCGCGCCGAGACACGGCCCGAAAGAAAGCCAGAACGCGAGCCCAAACAACGCCGCAAACGCGCTGAAAAACCGCGCCAATCCAAGGATGCCGACCGACGGCCCAAACGCGAAGAAAACGACAAATCCAAAAATGACGGCCCGGTCAAGGGACTAGGCGATCATGTACCGGCGTTTTTGATGCGCGATCCTGGCACCGGCAACGCTTAAAATTCTTACAATCTACAGGTTTCGAACCGCAACTGCGACGATGTCTTCAAGCACGCCCCGGTCCGGGTTCGCCTTGCCGATCACCATAATACCGTTAATGGTGCTGGTCAGATAGCGCGCCAACGACTGAGGATCGCGCTCTGGCGAAATAGCACCCTCGTTTTGCGCGCGATGCACCAGTTTGAGAAAGGTTTCTTCCATTACCGCCAAGCCGGCACGGCACCTAGCTGCCGCTTGGGGATCGGTGGACCCGACTTCAACCGCGCAATTGTTCAAGAAACATCCACGCCGGCCATCCGGATGCAGGATGCGATCAACCGCTCGGGTCAGCACCGCCGAGATCACCTGAATGGCTGGTTTTTGTAAATCGACAGCGGCTCTTACCTGAACGGTAACGTTCTCACGGTAATAATCCATGGCTTCAAGGAACAGGTCATGTTTGGAACCAAAGGTGTCGTAAAGGCTGCTTTTCGACAATTCCATGGCATCCGTCAGATTGGTGATCGAAGTCGCTGCAAATCCCTTCGACCAAAATACCTGCATGGCGCGCTCTAATACGTCTTCGCGGTCGAATTCCCGTGGTCGGGGCAATGATTTCATCCTGTGGCGTTGTGAAAAGACCCCTCTTTGTTACCCTTTTTCATACAGGGGCATTGATAACTTTTTCGTGAAGCCGCGGTCCGGCTGGATGAATGGCTGTGAATACCCCCTTGTTCTTCGCGCAAAAGACGAATAATTTTTTGCCTTGCCTCGCACCCTAAAAACCCAACGTGAGGCTGTGCAAAGTGTCGGAGACATCCAGCATGGATCCTTCTCGACCCAAAACCAACTCCCGGCCCCGACGAAATAGTGCTGAGAAAAACAGCGGTTCACTCCCCGTATCCGTTGTCGCCAATCATATCGACCAGGGATTCATGGCCTGGGATCACAATCACAAGATCAAAATATGGAACCAAGCGTACGTCGACCTGCTCAACTATCCGCCGGAATTCTTGCGAATCGACCAACCGCTTGCGGAAATCACCCTTTTTCATGCCGAGAACGGGACCTATGGCCCGGGCGACCCGACGAAACTCGCTGCCGACAGACACAACCTTCTTACGGGTCAGGAGCCTGTGGTTTCCGAACAACTGGAATTCGGCAATGGCCGCGTCGTTCAGGTTCGGCGACACAAACCGAAGAACGACAAGTTTGACGGCATCATCACCTATACGGACGTGACCGACCTGCAGATGACTCGTGAGGCGTTGGTCGAGGCCAATCGGGAATTGGAGCATCGGGTTGAATTGCGCACGCGCGACCTACGCCTGGCGCTAACGCGCGAAGAAACGGCGAATCGCGCAAAATCGAATTTCCTGGCGCACATGAGTCATGAGCTACGCACCCCGTTGAATTCAATTATCGGGTTCTCCGACATATTGGGGGAGGAGTTGTTCGGCCCTTTGGGCAATTCCCGATACGATGAATACGTGCAGGATATCAAAGCGTCCGGCCAACACCTGCTGGCGGTAATTACCGATATTCTCGATATCGCCAAAATCGAGGCTGGAGAAGCGCGTATTGAAGACGACGCCATTGATCTTAGCGACCTCATTGAAAGCGTTGCGCGCATGGTGCGCCACCGCGCCGACGAAAAAGGTCAGGATCTCGCGTACCATGTCAGGGCGAAAGGTATATACCTGCGTGGAGACGGTTTGCGCGTGAAGCAAATCTTGCTCAATCTGCTCACAAACGCAGTCAAGTTCACGCCCGACGGTGGCAAGATTACTTTATCCGGCGATCTAGATTCGGAGGGACGCGTCACCTTTGTCGTGACCGATACGGGAATCGGTATCGAGCCCAGCGATATTGACCGTGTGTTGCAACCTTTTGGTCAGGTGGCCAATAGCTTTGTCAGCACCGGTGAGGGAACCGGTTTGGGGCTCGCGCTCAGCAAAATGCTTATGGATATGCATGGTGGCTCGCTGACGCTAGAAAGTGAGCCTGGCATCGGCACGCAAGTGACCCTGGTGTTCCCAGAACATCGAACCGCGACGGCGACCACCGCTAGCAACTGAATCGCCGTTTTCGGGTGCAGCCGTCAGATCAATTCGGCCTTCAAATCAATCCGGCTAGGGGCGATGACGGATCCGCGTAAAGCTTCTTAGGCATCCGGCCGGCCAAATAAGCTTCTCGCCCAGCCGCAACCGCGTGTTTCATGGCGCGCGCCATAAGTACCGGATCGCGGGCTTCGGCAATGGCGGTGTTCATCAGTACGCCGTCGCATCCCAATTCCATGGCAATTGCCGCATCGGATGCGGTGCCAACACCGGCATCGACGATCACCGGCACGTCCGTCTGCTCAACAATCAGGCGGATGTTGACGGGGTTTTGGATCCCCAGGCCGGAACCGATGGGCGCACCCAAGGGCATGATCGCCACGGCACCGGCATTCTCGATACGCTTGCACATCACAGGGTCGTCGGAGCAGTACGCCATCACCTTGAAACCCTCGCGCGTGAGGGTCTCAGTCGCCTCAAGAGTTTCAACCACTTGTGGGTACAAGGTCTTCTGGTCGGCCAAGATTTCCAATTTTACCAAATCCCAACCGCCAGCCTCGCGCGCCAGCCGGAGCGTGCGCAAGGCGTCGTCGGTGGTGAAACATCCGGCGGTGTTCGGTAGATAAGTAAAACGCTTGGGGTCGACGTAATCCGTCAACATCGGTTGTGACGGATCATCAATGTTGACCCGGCGTACCGCCACCGTAACCATCTCCACGCCGCCCGCTTCGGCGGCGGCAAGATTGGTCTCGAAATCCTTGTACTTGCCGGTACCGATAATCAGGCGGGACCGGAATTCCCGGCCCGCGATTTCCAGCACGTCATCGTCCCCCCCATCATCAGGCGATCCGCCACCGATAAAATGTACGATTTCCAGGTTGTCGCCTTCGTTGAGGTCGACGCCGTCATAAGTGGATTTTGGTACAATTTCGCGGTTGCGCTCAACGGCAACCTTGCGGCCATCGAGCCCGATTCGGCCCAATAACTGGCCAACAGTTAACGGCGTGTCGAAATTGCGGTCTTCTCCATTGATCGTCAAACGCATGTTGCGGCTCTTCATTCCGGTTTGAATTGTATGTGTTCCCGAGGTTTTCCTGGGTTTTCCAGGGTTTTCCAGGGTTTCCCACGGGTTCCAGTAGCAAATTGGGGCGATTATGAAGCCCTGTATCGGTACGTTCAACCACGAACAGCTAGACCTTTTGAAGACGCACCGGCATGATATGCTGCACTGGTATTTATAAAGTAAAATGACATTGTCGGCGCTGGCAAAAACCTTAACAACAGGCCTGACGGACAAGATACAAAAGGACACCCAGGGAAATCATGGCAAAAGACCCGAAAAAAGACATCGACGAAGATCTCGTCCGCAAGCTCGCAGGATTGCTTGATGAGACCGGCTTAAGCGAGATCGAATACGGCCAGGACGGCCTGTCGATCCGGGTCGCCAAACAGTTGACCGTCACTGCGGCAGCCGCGCCGGCGGGAAGTGCCGGCCAAGCAGCGGCCGCCGCGCAATCGTTGCCCGAAACCTCATCCGAACCCGACCCGGCCCAGCACCCGGGCACGGTCGCATCTCCCATGGTCGGCGTCGCCTATACATCCCCCGATCCGTCGTCTCCAGTGTTTGTCCAGGTCGGCGACGAAGTGACCGAGGGCCAGACGCTGTTCTTGGTGGAGGCCATGAAAGTCTTCAATCCGATCACCTCGCCCAGAGCCGGGCGCGTGACACGCATCTTCGTAGAAAATGAAACGCCGGTGGAATACGGCGAGCCTTTGGCGATTATCGAGTGATTCGGGGCCAATTGGATGGGAATGGCCACACCATGATCGAAAAGGTACTGATCGCCAACCGCGGGGAAATCGCCCTTCGTATTCTGCGGGCATGCCGCGAAATGGGCGTCAAGACGGTGGCCGTTCATTCCACCGCCGATGACGATGCCATGCACGTCCGTCTGGCGGATGAAAGCATTTGCATCGGCCCGCCGGCGGCGAGCGAAAGCTACCTCAACACGCATGCCATTTTATCGGCGGCGACGATCTCCAACGCCGACGCCATTCATCCGGGCTATGGTTTCTTGTCCGAGAACGCCGATTTCGCCGCCATGGTCGAGGAACACGGGTTTACGTTTATCGGCCCCTCGCCCGATCACATCCGTCTGATGGGCGACAAGATCGCCGCCAAGCAGGCCGTTGACGAGGCCGGTATTCCCGTCGTGCCGGGATCCGACGGTGAGGTGACGAGCGTCGAGGATGCGCGCACCATCGCCGCCGACATCGGCTATCCGGTGCTGATCAAGGCATCGGCAGGCGGTGGCGGGCGCGGCATGAAAGTGGCGCAGACGGCGGCCGAAATCGACGAAGCCTTCTCCACTGCGAGCACCGAGGCCGAGAAAGCATTCGGCAACGGCGCCGTCTATATCGAGAAATTCCTGAAGCGACCGCGGCATATTGAAATCCAGGTGCTGGCCGACCACCACGGCAATGTGGTGCATCTGGGCGAACGCGACTGTTCGTTGCAGCGCCGCCATCAGAAATTACTGGAAGAAGCCCCCTCGCCCGCTCTCAACGCGGAAGCGCGCGCCAATATCGGCAATGTTGTTGCCGAGGCCGTGCGCAAGATCGGCTATCGCAGTGTTGGCACGGTGGAGTTTCTGTATGAAGACGGGGAGTTCTATTTCATTGAAATGAATACCCGCCTGCAGGTCGAGCACCCGGTAACGGAGATGATCTGCGGCCTGGATTTGGTGCGCGAGATGGTCCGCGTCGCC
>JAERTE010000082.1 GCA_016845145.1 Rhodospirillaceae bacterium | reverse complement strand
GGCGGATCAGGCTACACTGGGGTTGATCCGCTCCGCGGACAAGGGGACCTTGTTTCTGGATGAAATCGGTGAGCTTTCCGTGGCCATGCAGGCCAAGCTGCTGCGCACCCTTCAGGAGCGAACCGTGCGGCCGGTGGGGTCTACAAAGATGATCCCGGTCGATATTCGCATTGTGGCCGCCACCAACCGCAACCTGGTCGAGGCCATCGCCGAAGGCGGTTTTCGGCAGGATCTCTATTACCGCTTGAGCGCCGTCACCCTGCATGCTCCGCCCCTGCGGGAGCGGGGCGATGATATATTGTTGCTCAGCCAGCATCTTGCCAACCGTCTCGGTCGAGAAGGACTCGCGCCGAAGCAATTATCCGATCAGGCGCTGACGGTGCTGAACTCCTACCAGTGGCCAGGAAATGTACGGGAGCTGGAAAACGTGATCCGCAGCGCCATGGCTTTTTGTGCAGACGATATGATCCGCCCGGACGATCTTTCCATCATCACGACGCCCCCTGCCAGTCCACACGGCACCATCTCCCCCGCAACCGCCAGTATGGCCGACTATGAGGCCGAGGCCATCCGCAATGCCCTCGAGCAGACTTCCGGCAGTCGTCGCGAAGCCGCCAAAATGCTGGGCATCAGCGAAGCCACCTTGTACCGGCGGATCAAGCAATACAACTTATAGTCCTGCATCCCACCGATCACTCGAGGACCTAAAAATGCCCTGCAATGATTCTCTTAAGCAGGGCGCTGTCTCTGTATGAGAGAATCTGCTTTTGCTATATTGCAACCTGAGAGACGCCCTTGGCCACTGCCTATCCCTCCACTTTATAAAATCCCAATATATCAAATGGTTGACAACCATTGCGACAATTGGCACCTCTTTTGCTTTTATTGCTGCCAAACCAAACCGTTTGCGTGAAAGGGCAAGGGAACCGGACGACATGAAGATAAAGGCAAATGGATCACCAGGCGGTGTCACGCACCGATGCGTGGTTCTTGGACAAAAAACCGCAGCCCGTGGGCTGCAACAAGTACTCGGGTTTACCTACACCAAGATCGACGTGGTCGAGGCGGAACAGGATATCGACCTTCTGCCGGAGAACCCGCGGCCTGATATGTTGCTGGTGACCGATTCAATCGCCGGCGGGCTCAGTCCCTTGCAGCTTGAAACCGCCAAAGCCAAGCTGAGGCCACACGCGATCATTTGCCTCACCAACGGCGTAGACGCGCAAACAGAGGTCGCGCTGCGCGCCGTTGGTCTGTCTTTTTTGGGGACCTATGAGACGTTTTTCAGCTATGCCGACGCGATATTGAAATGTTCGAGCCGGAGCCAGACGAGATCGCCGGCACACCCATGCGATGAGCGACCCGGATTGATCGACGCCAGGTCCCATTCGGCCCGAAACGTACAGAATCGACTGCATAAATCGACCCGGCCACTTAAATTAATAAGATCCCAAATGAGCTGCCGAGCAGTGGCTGTTCTGGCCGGGGTTCCCATGCGATTCGTCGAGTTGACCGTCGGCCTGATGGTCAGTGCGTTGGTGGTCTTGCCGGTCTATCTTGTCCTGATGGTGCGTTATCTGGTTGCCGGAATTCCCGTCTTTTCACCCCGAACCATCATCGGGAATGGCAACCCGGTGACCATTCGGTGCTTCCACCGCTGCGGGCCTTTGCAGAACCTCCCGTTTTTTGTTGAGCTGATGACCGGCCGCCTGGCACTGGTGGGCACCGCCATTGCCGATTGGGACGCACGCTCCGTGACACCGATGCAAGGGTATATCCGGCGGATCAAACCGGGGTTATTCTCCCTGTGGCAGGTGCGCCGTGCCAGCCGCATCGCTCATGAGGGCCAAGAGATCGTTGAATGGGAGTATGCATTTAAAAAAGGGCTGGTGTACGATCTGCTCCTGCTGTTGCGCGGGATTCCAAGCCTGGTGTATGGGGTCGGCGATCTGGCCCCCCCGCCGGTCCTGCGCCTGCTCGATCTGGACATCGCCAATCTGACCATGACGGAAGCCATCCAGCACATCGAACAGGCGGCCTGCGGGGACAGGCCATGCAGCGTCTTTTTCGTCAATCCCGATTGTCTCAACAAGATGGCCACGGACAGGGACTATTTTCATATCCTGCAGCAAGCCGACTACGTGCTGCCGGACGGCATCGGCCTGACCCTGGCCGGAAAACTGCTGCAAACCCCGCTCAAAGAAAATATCAACGGGACCGACATGCTGCCTTTTGTTTGCAAAATGGCCGCGTCCCGTGGGTACTCCCTTTTTCTGCTCGGCGGCCGGCCGGGTGTGGCGGACCAGGCGGCCCGGCAGCTAACCGAGCGGTATCAGGTATCCATTGCCGGCACCGCCCACGGCTATTTCGATCGTTTCACAGAGAGCGGTCGGGTAATCGACCAAATCAACCGGTCGGGCGCCGATATCCTGCTGGTGGGTTTGGGGGCGCCCGAACAGGAAAAATGGGTATCCCGCCATCGGCAACAACTCCTGCCCAAAGTGCTGATGGGCGTGGGCGGCCTGTTCGACTTCTACTCCGGCAACATCAAGCGGGCGCCGGTCTGGATGCGGGAAACCGGCCTGGAGTGGGTCTATCGGATTCTTCAGGAACCGGGGCGCATGTGGCGCCGCTATGTACTGGGCAATCCCCTGTTTTTATACCGTGTGGCGCGATGGCGGTTTTTCCCCATACGCCATCAAAATGATACAGAAGGACCATCCCAATGACCACCAACGATGTCCGGAAACGGCAAAAGCATATGATGTCCCGTCTGTCGCAAAACGGGTGGCGGGCTCATTTGCGTCATAAAAGCAAGCTGTGGGCCTGGTCCATCACCATCGGCCTGGCTTACGGCCTGAAGCGGATGCTGGACCTGTTGATATCCATGGCGGCCCTGGTTCTGCTTTTTCCCTTGTTCGTGCTGACGGCCCTGGCGATCTATCTGGAAAACCCCGGACCGTTCTTTTACACCCAAACCCGCGTCGGCCAAAACGGGCGGCATTTCAGGTTTTACAAGTTCCGCTCCATGGTCGTCGATGCCGACCGCATCAAAGCCCGACTGGCTGGGCGCAACGAATCAGCGGACGGCGTGCTTTTCAAAATCAGAAAAGATCCGCGGATTACCCGGGTGGGACGGATCATTCGAAAACTCAGCATCGACGAACTGCCGCAGCTGGTCAACGTGCTCAAGGGTGACATGAGCCTGGTAGGGCCGCGGCCGCCGCTGCCGCAAGAGGTGGTTCAATACACCCTGGAGCAGCGCAAGCGGCTGCATATCCGCCCGGGCATCACCTGCATCTGGCAGGTGAGCGGTCGTAGCGATATTCCTTTTGCCGATCAGGTGCGGCTGGATCTCGAATATATTCAAAGCGCCGACCTGGTTGCCGACCTGATGATTCTGTTGAAAACCATTCCGGCCGTGCTGACCGGGAAAGGTGCTTATTAGACCAATAAGGAGAAGATGCCATGGAATTTCAAATCCAAACCCGAACGGACGGCCCGATTGCCATCGCAGCGCTCAGCGGGCGTGTCGATGCCGCCAACAGCCGGCAGCTGCGCCGACAGTTCGAGCGCTGCCTCAAGACCACCAACCGGTTCGTGTTCGACTGCCAAGCGCTCGATTTCATCGACAGCTCCGGCCTGGGGGCCGTTGTCACCTGCCTGCGCAAGGCGCTTGCCACCGCCGGCGACATCCGCCTGGCCGGTGTCGCGCCTAAGGTCAAACTGGTCTTCGAACTCACCCAGGCCGAAAAGCTGTTCACCTTTTTCAGCGATGCGGACCAGGCCCTGGCGTCGTTCGCCGATCAACATGCCTGAACCGGGAGACAACACCATGAAGACCTTGCTGGTAATCAAAGCCAATACCTTCGACTGGCTGCAGGCGGTTTTTCCGGATCGCTCGCCGCTGCTGGCCTCGGTGTGCAACAAGCCGCTGTTGGAATATCTACTGGACTTTGCGATCCTGTGCGGCAGCCGCCACGTCCGCCTGGCCACCGATATGCCGCTCGCCAAGGTGGAGGCCGTGTTCGGCGGTGGCGGCCGCTGGGGGATTGAACTGACCTATGCGCCGATTCGGAAAACGGACGATCTGGCGACGGCGCTGCAAAAAAACAGCCGCTATTGTGCGGGGCCACGACTCCTGGTGATGCAGGGGTGCTTTTTCCTGCATTACGACAAACAAAAGGATTACGGGCCGTTCATGCAAACCACGGCCCCCGGCGAACTGCTGACCTGCGCCACGGGCCGCATCCGGATCCATGA
>JAERTE010000081.1 GCA_016845145.1 Rhodospirillaceae bacterium | reverse complement strand
GAGGGAAGGCGAGGTGTGCCGCGACCGGGCACCGCCCTCTCCGGCACCTGTACCAGCCACGCTGCAGAGCACCCGTCCCTGAGACCTTCCGGCGGGGACGAACACTACTCTACAGAGAGTTTACAAAATGACTTTCGCTTTAGATTGAGGTGTCGCTCACGTCGACAAGCCAGGCCAATGTTTCCTGTGGATTTGCCGATTCTGGGCGCGGCCATGCCGACCGATCCATCCCATGTCCGCGCGTGCCGATTTCGTTGAGGAAGTTTTACTTCCTCAACCTCAATCTAAGCGCGTTGAGCTTAATGAACCCCTCAGCGTCACGCATGTCATACACGCTGTCTTCCTCGAACGTGACCAGTTCTTCGGAATAAAGCGAATAGGGCGACTTGCGGCCCGTGATGATCACGTTGCCCTTATAGAGCTTCAGGCGCACCGTGCCGGTGACCTTCTGGCTCGCCTCATCAATGGCGGCCTGCAGCATCTCGCGCTCGGGCGAGAACCAGAAACCGTTGTAGACGATCTCCGCATAGCGCGGCATCAGCTCGTCCTTCTGGTGTGCGGCACCCTTGTCCAGCGTCAGGCTCTCCATGGCGCGGCGCGCATGATAGAGCACCGTGCCGCCGGGGGTCTCGTAAACCCCACGGGACTTCATGCCGACAAACCGGTTCTCGACAATATCAATGGCACCCACGCCATTGCGCCCGCCCAGTTCATTGAGCTTGGTCAGCAGTTCCGCCGGGCTCAGCTTCTCGCCATTCACATGGGTCGGATCGCCGGCCTCGAAATCAATGGTGATTTCTTCCGGTTTGTCTGGGGCCTGCCACACGGGCACCACGCGCGTCAGCACGTGTTCCCAGTCGGGCTCAACCCACGGGTCTTCCAGCGCCTTGCCTTCGGACGAAATGTGCAGCAGGTTGGCGTCCTGGCTGAACGGCGGCTCGCCGCGCTTGTCCTTCGGCACCGGGATCTGGTTCTTTTCGGCATAATCGATCAGCGTGGTGCGGCTGTTCAGATCCCATTCCCGCCAGGGCGCGATGATCTTGATGTCGGGCTTCAGCGCATAGTAGCCGATCTCGAACCGGACCTGGTCGTTGCCCTTGCCGGTGGCCCCGTGGGACACGGCGTCCGCGCCGGTTTCCAGTGCGATCTCAATCTGGCGCTTGGCGATCAGCGGCCGCGCAATCGACGTGCCCAGCAGGTACGTGCCCTCGTAAATCGCGTTGGAGCGGAACATGGGGTAGACGTAGTCGCGCACGAATTCCTCGCGCAGGTCATCGATATAGATTTCCTTGATGCCCATCATCTCGGCCTTGGCCCGTGCGGGCTCCAGCTCCTCGCCCTGACCCAGATCGGCGGTGAACGTCACCACTTCACAGTCATAGGTGTCCTTCAGCCATTTCAGAATGACCGAGGTATCGAGGCCGCCCGAATAGGCGAGCACAACCTTGTTGATGTTCTTCTTGTCACGACCGGACATGGTGCGGGTTCCCGATTACATGATGGTGCCAAAATCCGGCGGCAGTATAGGGATTTAGAATGTCGGAGCAAGACCGCGCACGCGTGGGATGGATCGGTTGGCACGCGTGCGCCTTTTAATGCGCGGGGGAGCGTGAGGCGGCTACGCCGACAACCACCCCTCCAACGGCTCATTAATAGCATTCCAGTCCTGGTACCCGGCGGTGAGCAGGGCGAAGTCCTCGCCCTTGCGCAGGATGACGGAGGGATAACCCGTGACGCCAAGCTGGCGCGCGGCGTGGAAGTCGCCTGCGGTTTCGTAGGCCGAAGCCACATCGCTGAAGCGTTCTTCGAACGACACATGGTCCACGCCCTGCTTCCGCGCGATCTCGCTCAGTACGCCAAGGTCGGTGACATCGCGGTTCTCGGCATAGAAAGCGCGCTGCACGGCTTCAAAGAAATCCAGCACCAGCGGCCGGGCGATGGCGCGCACCACGCACACGGCGCGGCAGGCTGGCTCGGTGTCATAGATGAACTCGCCGCGCTGGAAAAAGTCGTAATCAAACGTCTGGCCGGAGCGCTCTTCTACGCTCTGCCAGTGGTGTTCGATCTCGGCCCGCTGGGCCTCGTCCATGGGCGTGCGCGTCAGCGGACGCAGGCCCCCCATGATGAAGGTCAGTTGCGCCGTGCCCTCAAGCGCCTGTGCCATACCGCGCAGCGTGGGCGTAAAGCCCCAGCACCACGAACACATGGGGTCCGCCACGTAGAAGACTTCTTTTTCGGGCTTGTTGTCCTGGTTGGTCGGGTCGGCCATGATGGCACCTTATTCTGTTGTTGTTCTTTCTGGCGTTGTATTGGCCTGTTCGGCTTTTCGGGCTCTTGCCGCTTCGCGGAGCGCCGCCACGTCCCGTTCGCTGGCGGATTTAAGCTGGCCGCAGGCAGCCAGAATATCGCGGCCCCGCGGCACCCGGATGGGGGCGGAAAACCCGCCGTCGTTCAGGATGGCGGCGAACTTCTTCATGTCCTTGGCGTTGGAGCACTCATAGGCCGAGCCGGGCCACGGGTTGAAGGGGATCAGGTTGAACTTGACCGGGATACCCTTGACCAGGCGCAGCAACTCGCGCGCGTCGGCTTCGGAATCATTGACGCCTTTCAGCATCACATATTCAAACGTGATGCGCCGCGCATTGTTGGCACTGGGATAGCGGCGGCACGCAGCGAGCAGCTCTTTCAACGGATGCTTCTTGTTGATGGGCACCAATACATCGCGCAGCTCGTCACTGACCGCGTGCAGACTGACCGCCAGATTGACGCCCAGTTCCTCGCCACAGCGATCCATCAGTGGCACCACGCCGGAGGTCGACAGCGTGATGCGGCGCTTGGACAGCGCGATGCCTTCGCCGTCCATGATGATGCGGAGCGCCTTGGCAACCGCTTCGTAATTCAGCAGCGGCTCACCCATGCCCATCATCACGATATTGGACAACAGCCGGTCACCGGTCGGGCTGGGCCATTCGCCGTAACTGTCGCGGGCCGCCATGAACTGGCCGACGATCTCACCCGCTGTCAGGTTGCGCACCAGCTTCATGGTGCCGGTATGACAGAACGTACAGGTCAGCGAGCAACCGACCTGCGACGAGATACAAACCGCGCCGCGGTCTTCTTCGGGGATGAAGACGGTTTCCACCTCGTTGCCGTCATCCAGGCGGAACAGCCATTTGCGCGAGGTGTCTTCGGAGGTCTGCTCTCTGGCTATGCCGGGGCGGCCGACGGTGAACTTTTCCGCCAGGGCGCCGTGCATGGCCTTGGAAATGGTGGTCATGCGCGAAAAGTCGCGCTCGCCCTGGTGATAAATCCAGTGCCACAACTGCTTGGCGCGAAAAGGTTTTTCGCCGATCGCCGTCAGCTCAGCGGCCAGCTCGTCGCGCGACAGGCCGACCAGCTCGATCTTCGCCGAGGTGTCAGCAGACGCCGGCGGAGACGTTTCCGCAGTCTGTTCAGGTGTGTGCAAGGTGCTCATGGCACTCTTCATATAGGCAGAAGGGTGGGGAACGCCAGTTTTTCCCGACTCGCCTGTCGTTGCTATGGCTTTCCTCAGCCCGG
The DNA here is from genome assembly GCA_016845145.1 of Rhodospirillaceae bacterium. Taxonomy (GTDB): domain Bacteria; phylum Pseudomonadota; class Alphaproteobacteria; order Rhodospirillales; family Casp-alpha2; genus TMED8. The sequence goes on along the minus strand of JAERTE010000081.1, from coordinate 2,068 downwards.
TTATCCGTTAGACTATAAGACAGGGCGAGGGACAACGGATGAGGGAACGCACCATGCGCGCTCGACTGTCTCTGATACATTCCGCGATGTGGCTGGTTCTTGCTGCCTTGGGCGCAGTCCTGTCCTCAGGTACCGCAAAGGCGGGTGACACCTGGTATCCGTTCCCCGTGGATGTATGGCAGACGCCGTTTGATGCTTCCAGCGAGCGCGATCAGATGGACTATGTTCCGCTCGAAGAAGCGTCCGAGAAATGGCGGATCTGCGTGTCCTTTCCCCATATGAAAGATGCCTACTGGCTGGCTGTGAACTTCGGTATCGTCGAAGAGGTCAAGCGCCTGGGCGTTGCCATGAAACTCTACGAAGCTGGCGGCTACGGCAACCTGAATGTGCAGCGCAACCAGATCCAAGAATGCATGGATTGGGGCGCGCAAGCCGTCCTATTGGGTGCGATCAGTGAAGACGGCCTGAACGACCTGATTACGGAACTGGCGGACGAAGGTGTGCCGGTGATCGATTTGATCAATGGGGTATCATCACCTGACATTGCCGGGAAAGCTCAGGTAACTTTCTACGATATGGGTTTTCTGGCCGGGCAATATCTGGTGGACCTGACGTTGGCAAACAACAAACCGGCCTGGATAGCTTGGTTTCCGGGACCGGAAGGGGCAGGCTGGGTCAAGGCTGGCGATCAGGGTCTGAGAGATGCCTTGAAAGGCAGCCTGGTGGAGATCATCGCCACCAGCCATGGCGATACCGGTAAGGGTGCCCAGTTGGAATTGCTCAACAGTGTTCTGAAACAGCACGCTCATATAGATTTCATCGTCGGAACTGCGGTAACCGCCGAGGCTGCGACATCCGAGCTTCGTAAGCGGAGGCTTACCAAACAGGTAGGCGTCATGTCCTATTATTATAGCCCCGGCGTTCACAAGGGAATCCGTCGTGGCACCATTCTGGCAGCGCCTACGGATCTTCCCGGTGTGCAGGGCAGGATCGGTGTGGATATGGCTGTCCGGGCTTTGGAGAAGAAACTGGTTCTGAAACACGTGGCACCGCAACCGACCGTGGTCGACTTCCAGCGTTTGGAGACATTTGATGAGTCTACGTCGCTGCCGCCGCGGGGTTTCCGGGCTACGTTTGATGTGAACTGAACGGCCAAAGTGTAATTTATGTCTTCACCAGTTCACCATCGATCGCCAATTTCTGACTTTGTCGTCGGCAATATCCTTTTGGCCGTGGCCTATGCGGGAACAGGTCACGTCGGGCAAATGCTGGCGCTGCCGCCTGGCAATCTTACCATCCTTTGGCCACCTTCGGGGATCGCCCTGGCTGCAGTCTTGATGTTTGGTTACCGTGCGGTGCCGGGTATTCTCCTGGGCGCGTTGGCGATCGTCGCGATGTCGTTGCTCGACTCGTTCCACGCACCGGCGATTGCCTCTGGCGTTCTGGTTGCGGCGGGCTCGGTCTTACAGCCCCTGTTTGGCCGTTACCTGTTTCTTCGCTTCGTTTCGACCGAGCTGGACGTTGCTGATTTAATCCACTGGGCACGGTTCATCCCCGTTGCCCTGCTTACGTGTATCGTCAGCCCCTCCATTGGTGCACCGTCGCTACTTCTCGTGACGGACTTCTCCATGACGGAGCTCGCAGACGTCTGGTTAACATGGTGGGGCGGTGATGCGTTTGGGGTCCTGGTGTTTACGCCTCTTGTCCTGGCATTCCGCCGTCAGTCGTCGTGGCGGCAACTGGGCGCGTGCGCATTTCTGTGCCTGGGCCTGGCGACGACCTGGTTCGCCAGCGCTTCCGTTCACGAAGAGGCGAGGACTGCGTGGCTCGTACAGGTGAGAGATGCGGTCCAACGACCAACAGATACCCTGCTGTTCTGGTTGGATCTGGCGTATGCACCCATGGATTCCATTGGCGTTCTTTTTGCTGCGTCAGATCATGTTCAACATCATCGGCAATGCCATCAAGTTTTCAGAAGGTGGTGATGTGATGGTGCGGGTTTCCCGTGCCGGGTATGAAGGCAACCAGCTTGTCTTGTGCTTTTCAATCTCAGATCAGGGCATCGGAA
>JAERTE010000080.1 GCA_016845145.1 Rhodospirillaceae bacterium | reverse complement strand
GACGGAAGACTCGGGCGACACGGCGACCACATCCGGCACGCTGAGTGTCAGTGTCGACGGTGTAGCCGATGCGGCCGACCTGACGACTTCGGCTTCTGCCGGTGACGAGGACACGGCGATTGCCTTGAACATTGATGCCGGCGCGACGGATGACAGCGAAGCGCTTAGCGTTACAATTTCCGGCGTGCCGACGGGCGCGAGCCTCAGTGCGGGCACGGATAATGGCGATGGCACCTGGACTTTGGATGCGGGTGACCTGGACGGCCTGACGGTGACGCCGCCTGCGGATAGTGATGGGGATTTCACGCTGAGCGTGACGGCGACGGCCACCGACGGCGATGATACGGCAACCACAACCGGCACGATTGAAGTTGATGTTACGGGCGTTGCCGATACGCCAACGCTCGATTTGAGTGCCGCCAGTGGTCAGGAAGATACGGCCATCTCGCTTGATGTTTCTGCGGGCCTGACGGATACGGACGGCTCCGAGACGCTTTCTGTTTCGATCTCCGATATTCCGGATGGCGCGATATTGATGTCCGGCGGCCAGGAGATCACCGTGACCAACGGTGTTGCCGAGGTCGATCCGTCGCAGTTGGCCGGTTTGCAGATTACGCCGCCGGGAGACTTCAATGGTTCTTTCGATCTCACGGTGACCTCCACGGCAACCGAAGCGGACGGCGATACGGCGACCAATACGGGTACTTTGACCGTCGACGTGGCGGCGGTTGACGACGAAGTCGCGGGCTCGACGCTCGACGTGAGCGATGCCTCTGGCACCGAAGACACGGGCATTGGCCTCAACATCGATGTTACGCAACTCGATACGGATGGCTCGGAATCTGTCTCGATCACGGTTTCCGGTGTGCCCACGGGTGCGACGCTTAGCGCCGGGACGGACAATGGCGACGGCACCTGGACGCTGGATACCGGCGACCTCAATGGATTGACCGTTACTCCGCCCGATGACAGCAATGCCGATTTCACGCTGGGCGTTTCCGTTACGACGACGGAAACAGAAGGCGGTGACAGCAGTACCGTTACCGGCAGCATCGATGTCGATGTAACCGGCGATGCGGACACGCCGGCATTGGTCATGGCAGATGCGTCTGGTGATGAGGATACGGCTATTCCTCTCGATATCGCCCCGCAACTGACCGATCTGGACGGCTCCGAAACCCTCAGTGTGTCGATTTCAAATATCCCGGATGGCGCGGTACTGATGTCCGACGGTCAAGAGATCACCGTCACCGACGGCGTCGCGGACATCGATCCGAGCCAATTGGCGGATTTGACCATCACACCGCCGCTGAATAGTGCCGATGATTTCTCCTTGGCCGTGACAGCGACGTCCACGGAAGATGATGGCGATACGGCTTCGGTCACCGGTGTGCTAGACGTGGAGGTTGGTGAAGATGCAGACGCACCGACCCTGGTGCTCAACGATGCCTCCGGTACAGAAGACACGGCGCTTGATCTTGATATCAGCGCGGCACTTACGGATGGTAGCGAAGTGCTTTCCGTTATCATTAGCGATATCCCGGATGGCGCGACGATTCTGGCCGGCGCTGATGGTGAAACGCCGATCGAGATTCCGGTGGTCAACGGTTCGGCCACAATCCCCGATGGCGTGCTTGACAATATCACCTTGGTGCCGCCGGCTGACAGCGACGAAGATTTCACCTTGAATGTCACTGCGTTGTCGACCGATGTGGGCGAATCCACTGTGGCGACGACGACCGGTACCATGCAGGTATCGCTCGCGGGTGATGCAGATACCCCGACGTTGGTGGTTAACGACGGTGCTGGTGACGAAGATACCGCCATTGCCTTGGATATTACCTCCGGGCTCACCGATACGGATGGCTCCGAGACTCTCAGTGTGTCGATCAGCGACATTCCGGACGGCGCCGTGTTGATGTCGGATGGCCAAGAGATCACGGTGACTAATGGTACAGCCGAAGTCGATCCTTCGCAGTTGGCTGATCTGACGATTACCCCGCCGGAAGATTTCAATGGCTCCTTTGACCTCACTGTTACCTCAACGGCGACGGAATCGGATGGCGATACGGCAACCAACACCAGCTCGTTGACGGTCGATGTAGCGGCTGTTGATGATGAAGTTGCGGGCTCGACTTTGGATGTGTCCGATGCTGCCGGCACCGAAGACACGGGCATTGGCCTCAACATCGATGTCACACAATTGGACACGGACGGTTCGGAAACCGTGTCGATCACAATCTCCGATGTACCGATAGGCGCGACCTTATCTGCCGGTACGGACAATGGCGACGGCACCTGGACTCTGTCTGCTGATGATCTGGATGGATTGCAGGTCACCCCGGCCGATGACAGCAACGCGGACTTCACGCTCGGCGTTTCCGTGACCACCACGGAGACTGAAGGTGGCGATGCCAGCACTGTGACGGGTTCCATAGCCGTTGACGTGACGGGCGATGCCGACACCCCGACATTGACTATGACCGATGCCTCTGGCGCCGAAGACGGTTCAATTGCCTTGGATATCACGTCCGGCCTGACGGACACGGACGGTTCCGAGACTCTCAGTGTGTCGATCGCCGACATCCCCGACGGCGCCGTGCTGATGTCCGGTGGCCAGGAGATCACGGTAACGGACGGCGTTGCCGAGATCGAT
>JAERTE010000079.1 GCA_016845145.1 Rhodospirillaceae bacterium | reverse complement strand
GCACATCGGTGCCTATCAGGTGACGCTTGCTAGTGGTGCCCAGATTTCCTTTATCGATACGCCGGGCCACGCTGCCTTTACGGAAATGCGCTCCCGTGGTGCCAAAGTGACGGATATTGTTGTGTTGTGTGTGGCCGCTGATGATGGCGTTATGCCGCAGACCATTGAAGCCATTAATCACGCCAAGGCGGCCGAGGTTCCCCTCATCGTGGCGATCAACAAGATCGACATGCCCGGCGCCGACCCTCAACGGGTCAAGACCGAGCTGCTTCAACATGAGGTTATCGTCGAGGACATGAGCGGTGAAACCCTGGCGATTGAAGTATCTGCCAAGGAACGCACCAATCTGGACAAACTGGAAGAAGCCATCCTGTTGCAGGCCGAGCTTCTTGACCTGAAGGCCAATCCGGACCGTCCGGCGGATGGCGTCATTGTTGAATCCCGTATGGAACAGGGCCGAGGCTCTGTTTCAACAGTCCTGGTTCAGCGCGGCACCATGCGCGTTGGCGACATCTTTGTTGCTGGCGCCGAGTGGGGCCGGGTTCGCGCCCTTGTCGACGATCATGGCAACAAGATCGATGCAGCGGGACCGGGTCAGCCTGCAGAAGTTCTCGGCTTGAACGGTACACCGTTTGCCGGTGATGAGGTTACCGTGGTGGAATCCGAGGCCCGCGCTCGTGAAGTCACCGAGTATCGCCAGCGTCGTCTGAAAGACACGCAGGCCGCAAAGATTGCCCGTGGCACACTTGAGCAGATGTTTGAGAAAATCCAGCAAGGTGAGAAAGAAACCCTGCCGGTGGTTATCAAAGCGGATGTTCACGGTTCTGTTGAGGCCCTTGAGGGTGCCATTGAGAAACTGAACAACGACGAAGTTTCCATTCAGGTTCTTCACGGCGCTGTCGGCGGTATTAACGAGTCTGATATCACGCTTGCAAATGCGTCTAATGCCTTGATCCTTGGTTTCAACGTACGTGCAAACCCGCAGGCGCGGGATATGGCGCGTCGTGATGGCATCGAAATCCGTTACTATTCGATCATTTATGATGCCATTGATGACCTGAAACAGGCTCTTACAGGCATGCTGGCACCGGAAATTCGCGAAAACCTTATCGGGTATGCGGAAATCCGCGAAGTCTTCAACATCACCAAGTCCGGCAAAGTGGCTGGTTGCATGGTGACCGAAGGCGTGGTCAAACGCGGCGCGAAAGTGCGGCTGCTGCGCGATGACGTGGTGGTTCATGAAGGCGATCTCAGCCAGTTGAAACGCTTCAAGGATGATGCCAAGGAAGTCAAGGAGGGCACCGAATGCGGTATGGCGTTCGCGACCTATCAGGACATCCAGGTTGGTGATTTCATCGAGTGCTATGAGGTCGAGGAAATTGCCCGTCAGCTGTGACGGACAGCGTAAGCTAGAGGACATTCTCCATGAGTGGACGGGGTGAAAAAGCGCCCAGCCAGCGGCAACTGCGTGTTGGCGAAGAAATTCGCCATGCACTGGCGATGATCCTTGAGCGTGGCGAACTGCGCGACCCAGGCCTCCAGGGCGTATCGGTCACGATTACCGAAGTGCAGGCGGCACCCGATCTTCGCCACGCCTATGTATACATCATGCCTTTGGGCGGCGAACGCAGCGGTGGTGAGTTGGATACGGTCTTACAGGCCCTCAAGCGCGCCCGACCGTTCTTGCGCCGCCATATCAGTAAGGCGCTGTCCCTGAAGTTCTCGCCCGATCTTCATTTTGCGGCCGACGAAACCTTTGACGAGGCAGATCGCATCGGCGCGCTGTTACGCGACCCGCATGTGGCGCAGGATACGGCGCGTCTTCCGGAAGAAGACACCAATTCTCATGATCAGGACGATTGAGGTCCATGGGCCGGCGGCGTAAAGGCAGACGGATCAGCGGCTGGATCAATCTCGACAAGCCCGCTGGACTGTCTTCTTCCAAAGCGGTCGGTGCCGTGCAGCGTGTTCTTGATGCTGCAAAGGCCGGACACGGCGGAACGCTGGACCCTCTCGCCACGGGTATCCTGCCCATTGCGTTGGGCGAGGCCACGAAAACAGTTTCCTATGCCATGGACGGCTCCAAGTCCTATCGTTTCACGGTTTGCTGGGGTGAATTACGGACTACGCTCGACAGTGAAGGCGAGGTCACGGAAACCAGCGACGTTCGCCCCACACGCGACGATATCCTCAAAGCCTTGCCGGAATTTGTGGGTGATATCGAGCAAATCCCGCCGGTCTTCTCCGCCATCAAAATTGACGGCAAACGTGCCTATCAACTTGCCCGCGAGGACAAGGACGTGGAAATGAAGCCCCGGGCGGTTTCCATCTATCGCCTTGATCTGATTGATATGCCAGATGCTGATCATGCAATTTTTGAAACTGATTGCGGAAAAGGTACTTATATCAGGGGCTTAGCCCGCGATATTGCGATCGCTACTGACACGGTGGGCTATGTGTCGGACTTGCGCAGAACGCGTGTCGGACCATTTACTGAAACGACGGCGATTTCGCTGGATAAACTAAACACACTGGGGCATAGTGCGCCGCCCGACGAAGCTATTCTCCCTGTTGAGACCGTGCTGGACGACATCCCGGCAGTGGCCCTGACAGACGAGGAGGCCCGGCAATTCCGCCACGGACAATCGGTTTCGGCCCTTGTCGTGGCAACTCGCTCACCGCTTAGAGACATCGAACAAGGCGATACTCTTTGTGCCATGAACGGGGGAAAGCTGGTTGCGTTGGCGCAGTTTGTGGGCGGCGAAATCCGCCCGATACGTGTCATTAATACTGATGAAAAAGTGG
>JAERTE010000078.1 GCA_016845145.1 Rhodospirillaceae bacterium | reverse complement strand
GCTTCCGTGGTCGGCGCTTCCGTGGTCGGCGCTTCGGTCGTGGGAGCTTCCGTGGTTGGGGCTTCGGTCGTGGGTGCCTCAGTTGTCGGAGCCTCGGTCGTCGGCGGCTCCGTTACTTCCGGCGGCGGTGTGCTCGCCGGTTGTTGATCATCGCCACCATCGTCTTCGTCATTACCCGCTGCGGGTTCGGGCGTGGGCAAAGGTTCAGGCGTAATTTCCGGCTGACGCGCCTGGGGGCCGGCGCCGCGCGGCAACTCGATATCCGCATCGGGCAACGGTTGGCCGACAAACGGCACCGGGTCTTGGCGCGGATCGGTTCCTTCCGGCACATCGGGGAGAGGGGGCGCGCCACCCGGCGGTGTATTTGGGATTTCCGGGCCATCGGCGAAAACGCCGCCGGTTTCATCGTTGAACCCCGTCGCTGCACCAACAACCCTGTCGCCCGGCTGGATATTTTCCAAGCCGGAATCCTCCGCCGCCGCAGGTGTTTCTCCAATCTCCTCAACATCGCTCAGACCTTCCTCACCGGTATCATTGCTGAGTACCGTCAGATCATCAAAGATCTGAGCTTCGTCACCAGAGACGCCACTGTCTTGGGATTCGTCGTTTTCGTCTTCTGGTGCGGATGGAAGGTCTTCTTCGGCCATATTGAAATACGTTTCCCGCCCTGTGCCGGGACCACAAAAGTTTTACATACGATTTTACACCTTCAGCATATACGGCTTCATGGCGCACCCAACCCGTCCAAAGGTTACCCACTGTGCGTGGAACGGCTGAAATACATGCCGAGAAGATGAGCGCCATCCCTTGTAACTTGTTGAATTTCAATAAATATCATTGCAAGGTGCATCGAATGAGCAGCAAATAACGGGAACTGAACATGCGATCATTGATGGCTTGGTGGGGCGTAATTGTGATGTTGGGGCTCAGTGCCTGTGCATATCAGCCTCCCATCAACCGTGCGACACACTTAATTGAGGATGCTGCGCAGACACTTGAGCGGTTTGCCGCGCATCCCGAGTTAAAAACATATAGCCGGCACCTCCCAAACGCGCGGGCCGTAATCGTTGTACCTGCAATTCACGATAACGGCATCGCCAGCGGATTCTCGGTCGGCCCCGCAGTATTCGTCTCAAGAACCACGGATGGCAGTTGGAGCGGCCCCTCCATTCACGATTTATTCGTATCGGATTACCTTCGCCATTTGAACGCCCACAATCGTGCCCTGGTTCTGATTGTCAAAACCGGGCCGGTACTGGAATCAATCCTGGAAAGTGGCGGATATCTTGGTAGCTCGAGAGGCGTTCCCATCCATGTCTTTGGCACTGCAGCGAAAACGCTATCCGCTGCTGAGCAGGAAACGGCAATCTTGGTCTATTCCGACCGAGACGTCGCCGACGATATAAACCGCTTGCTCGACGGCGCCCAACTGGTCCCCGACAAGGTTTTGAATGAAGGTATGTACGGAGAAGGAGCCACTCCCGGGACAATATTCAAACATATCGTTGGAGAGCCCGCGACCAATCACTACCCCGCGGTCACCCGGCGATTGCGGCGGGCGCTCGTACGTTAGAAGATTCTTACAAGCAACAAGTTCTAATGGAGCTGCGTACATTGCGATACATGCTTCGATGATTTTTGTGTCTGCTTTGGGAGTACAGACCATGAACCGACGATGGAAGAGGTTTCAAATTATTACCTGGCATATTTGCTGGAGAAATACTCCGGCAATAGGTTGAAGGCGGCTCAAGCCTTGGGCATCAGCGAACGCAACGTCTACAGGCTTATCAAGAAGTACGGTCTACACGCCCAGCGCCAGCATCTTTAGAGCGTATTTCGAGAACACGGGGTTACTGAGTGGCCAGCTTGCAGCAGGATCAAATGACACCCGAATCTCTTAATGCCGTCAGTTCCGCCGCATCCATCTCCAACACGTCGCTCAAGACTTCATCAGTGTGCTGGCCCAGCGTCGGCGGCGCCATGCGGGCCTCCGTGGGTGTGCCGGACAATTTCATCGGGCTGTTGATCAACGTCACTTTGCCGCCATTCGTCGCCGGGTGGTCCATCTCCAGCTTCATGCCGCGTGCATTGACGTGCGGGTCGGCAAATACCTGATCGAGCTTGTTGATAGGGCCGCCGGAAATCGAATTGGCCTCAAGCGCTTCAAGCCAAAACGCAGTTGGCTGCTTGAGCAGTAGGTCCTGGACAAGCGGCACGATCTGTTCACGGTTTTGCAGCCGAAGGGCATTGGTGGCGAAGCGCTCGTCGCTGGCCAACTCAGGTGCGCCGGCAACCTCGCAAAAACGCTGGAACTGACTGTCGTTTCCGACCGCCAAAATCATATCGCCGTCGGCAGTCTTGAAGGCCTGATAGGGGACGATGTTGGGATGCGCGTTGCCAAGCCGCGCGGGCACCTCGCCGGTGGAGAGATAGTTCATCCCCTGCACGGTCGAGAACGCCACCATGACATCCAGCATGCCAATATCAATCTGCTGGCCCTCACCGGTGATTTCTCGGTGCCGAAGCGCCGCATTGATGGCAACGCCTGCATACATACCGGCCATCAGATCAGCCACCGGAATGGCGGATTTCATCGGCTCGCCGTCGGGCTCGCCGGTAACGCTCATCATGCCGCTCATGGCCTGGATCAAGACATCGTAACCGGGACGCAGCGCATAGGGCCCGGTTTGACCAAAGCCGGTAATGGAGCAATAGATCAGGCCGGGGAATTCATCCTTCAGGTCATCGTAACCAAGGCCGTACTTTGCCAGGCCGCCGGTCTTGAAGTTCTCCACCAGCACATGGGATTTGGCGATCAGCTTTTTCGCGAGTGCCTGGCCCTCGGGTTTGGCGATATCCAGCGTCACGGATCGTTTGTTCCGGTTGGCGGCGCAAAAATAGGCGCTTTCTCCGGTCTCTTGGCCATCAGCGTCTTTGATGTAGGGTGGCGCGAATTTGCGGGTGTCGTCACCGGCCCCAGCACGCTCGATCTTGATCACATCGGCGCCCAAATCGGCCAGCATTTGGGTGCACGACGGGCCCGCCAAAATACGGGTCAGATCAAAAACGCGGATACCTTCCAGCGGACCGGGCATGCTTACTCTCCTTAGGCGTTGGTTGCTCCCCAGGGCGGAAAAATAGACGCAGCGCGCACCCGGTGAAAGGCTTTTCCGTCCCTATTGGCACTTTCTCTTGTGCCGCGATAGACTCCAACATCAAAGGGGAGCAAAGCCATGACCAATCGGCCGAATATTCTGTTCATCACATCTGACCAACAACGCGCCGACTGCTACGGCTTCGCCGGCCGAAAGGTCAAAACGCCGCATCTCGATCAGTTGGCGGCATCGGGCACGCGCTTCGATGCCTGTATCACGCCGAACCTCGTGTGCCAGCCGTCGCGGTCCTCAATCCTCACAGGCCAGCTCCCCCTCACCCACGGGGTTGCTGATAACGGCATCGATTTAAGGCCCGAGGTCGGCGCAAATGGCTATGCGGCGCAGATGTCGGCTGCGGGTTACGACACTGCGTTGATCGGCAAGGCGCATTTCTCAACTGCATCCAATTTCCAGCCCACGGGCACGCCGGAATGCCGGGTGTCATCAGGTGATTACGGGCCCGATTGGTTTGGCCCCTACATGGGGTTTGACCACGCCGAGTTGGTCATTCTCGGCCACTGGCACAAAACCCGCCCGGCCACCAAACCGCCCTGCGGGCAGCATTATGAACGCTGGTTCTTCGATCAGGTTGCGGGCGATGCCGGGTTCGAAGCCTGGGCGGCGGAAACCCAACCTGGCACGGGTGCAGCGCAAACATGGTATTCGGGCCTGCCCGTGGCGTGGCACAATTCCACCTGGATCGGCGAGCGCGCCATCGATTATTTGAGCAACCGGAGCACCGACAAACCGTTCTCCATGTGGGTGTCGTTCCCCGACCCACACCATCCTTTCGACTGCCCCGAACCCTGGAGCACGCTGCATCATCCAGACGAGGTCGACCTGCCGGTGGAAGGCGAGAAGGACTTGGACAACCGTCCTTGGTGGCATCGGGCCTCATTGGAGCGGGAACCCGAATTGGCGGACCCGATCATGAAGCGCTTCCGCGCGGCGGGCTCGCGCGCCCCGGACCAGACGGAAGCACAACTTCGCGAGATGACCGCCAACTACTTCGGCATGATCTCGCTGATCGATCACAACGTCGGGCGTATCTTGGGCGCGCTCGACAGCTTGGGCCTCGCGGAAAACACCATCGTCGTCTATTCCACTGATCACGGCGATTATCTGGGCGATCACGGCCTCTACTTGAAGGGCCCCATGGCCTATGAGGGATTGTTGCGCGTCGGCTCTATCTTCAAAGGCCCCGGCGTGCCCGCCGGCAAGGTGGTAACCGATCCGGTTTCAACACTGGACTATGCGGCGACGTTCTGCGACTACGCCGGCACCTCATTGCCGGATCGCGCGCAGAGCCGCTCGTTGCGCCCACTAATCGAAGACAGTATGGAAACCCGCGATGCCGCCTACTCGGAATGGAACGTGCATCCGAGCCGCTGCGGCGTGCCCTTGCGTCTACGCACAATACGGGTCAAGACCGCCAAACTGACGCTGGAGTTGGAAAGCGGCGCCGGAGAGATGTACGACCTGCTGAACGATCCGAACGAGATGCGCAATCTCTTCGATGAGCCCGACTACACTGGGATGAAGGACGAATTGACGCGGCTGTTGATGGACCGGCCAGGCGAGGAACTCGAAAGCTTCGACGATCCGGTAGGCATGGCTTAAAGCGACGCTCAGCTTCGGCGATGTCTCGTCGGGGCGTTAATCATGGCCACGCCGACAATCGCCGCAACCAGCCCCATCAACACAACTGGCGTGAGGGTCTCTCCCAGCAGCACCACGCCTAAGATCACACCGATACCGGCCCGCAAATAGGCTTGGCTGGCTACACCGAGCGAGCCCAGGGTATGGATCAGCCTAAAGTATATCAACATGGCGACACCGGTGCAGAGGATCGACAGCATTGCCGTTGCCGCAACGGCTTTGGCGCTGGGACTGAGCGCCAGGGGCTGTTCGAAAACAAAAGCTGCCGGGACAAGCACAACCGACGCCCACAGCATCGCGCCCAACGCGGTCTGCAAGGCGCCGAGCTGCGCGAACCGCCTTCCGTAGATCGCCGCCCCGGCGTAAAGCATAGCACTGGCAAGACACGCCGCTTGCCCGGCAACCGCAAATCCAAGCCCGGCGAGCGCATCGATGCCGACGATCAAGATGACGCCAATCAAGCCGAGGACGGCACCGAAGAGCTTTCGCCCGCTGAGCAGTTCATGGCGCGTCACCAGAGCGGTGAACAAAAACACGAAAATCGGCGAGGTCGAATTGAGAACGCTTGCCAAACCGGCATCCACGAATTGCTGGCCCCATGCGAGGACCGTCCAAGCGGCGATGCTGTTGAGGAACGCCTGAATGCCGAGCCCTCCCCAGGTGCCAAGGTCACGCGGCATGCTTTTCCTCTGAACCAGCAACACAATCCCGAGAAAAATGGTCGCGCCCGTTACCCGTACGGCGATGAGGGTGATCGGCGGAATCTCGGCAACGGCCACTTTGATGAACAGGTAGGACGAGCCCCAAAGCAAAGCCAGCAGGCCAAGGAGAACATACTCCATACGGCGGTTAACTGTGCTGCTCATGTCTGCTTATTCAATCGCGATCCCAATCGAAAGCCAGTTGTTCCTTGCCCAAAAAGCGCCGGACGGCCTCGTGATGATAGTCGCTCTCCATGCACACCGCCTGTGCGTAGCTTTCCAGCTCACCGAGCGTGCGTTGATCCGACTCGGTCGAACGGTTGAGGATCGTTTTGGCCATGCCGATGGCGTCGCGCGAGGCCGCTTTGAAACGTCCGGCGAACCCAAGCGCATAGTCGAGGAAGCCGTCTTCGGGGTGGATTTCTTTGACTATACCAAGCGATTTGGCCTCCTCCGCATCAACGCTGCGCGACGTGAACACCAGATCTTTCGCATTTTGAAGCCCGACGATGCGCGGCAGCAGGAAAAAGCCGCCCATGTCCGGCACTAGTCCGATGCGCCCGAACACCGCGCAAAATTTCGCCCTCGGCGTCGCCAAAACGAAATCCGCCGCCAGTGCGAGGTTGATGCCCGCGCCAAATGCCGGGCCGTCGACGGCGGCAATCACCGGCAGTTCCAAGTCCACCAACTGCGGCAGCCAGGTGTGCAGATTCTGGATGCGCTTTCGGTTGGCGGTGGTGGGCCGACGGCTCTCGCTGAGCGATTTCAAGTCGCCCCCGGCGCAGAAACTGCCGCCTGATCCGGTGATAACGGCAGCGGAAAGCGACGCGTCATCGCGCATCGCCATCACCACATCGGCCAATTCAGCCCGCATAGTGAGGTCGAGGGCATTGCGGGTATCGGGCCGGTTGAGGGTGACAAGCGCGATGCTATCGCGCACGTCATAGGTGAGCGATTGATAGGTCATGATGTTAACTCCAGACTGCGGGCGATGAGGTTGCGTTGCACTTCACTGGTCCCCTCGCCGATGACATAAACCAGCGCGTCGCGGTGAAAGCGCCCTACCGGGTACTCGCGCATAATCCCGGCACCGCCGTGGATACGGATGGCTTGTTCAGTGGCGCGGAGCGCGGTCTCGGAGGCGATCAGCTTGACTTTCGACGCCGTCGCCTCGTCCAGCGTATCGTTGTCGACCCGCCACGCCCCGTAATAGACCAGCCACTTCGCCGCTTCGATCTCGGCGGCCATGTCGGCGATCTTGTGCTGGATGGCCTGAAAATCACCGACCTTGCGGCGGCCGATGTCGCGCTCGCGGGCATAGGCGATGGACGCATCCATGGCGGCGCGCGCGATGCCCAGCGAATTGGCGGCGACGCCGACGCGGTTCTCGGTCAAGGATTCCAGGATAATCGGATAGGTGCCGGTCTCTCCGCCGAGCAAACAATCGTCAGGCACGAAGGCGTCCTCGATGTAGATCAGCCCGGTCTCGGACGCGCGGATGCCTTCTTTCTTCAACCGATCGATCTGAAACCCTTCGTTCGGCAATTCGACAATGAACAAGCTGATCGCCTTGGGCGTGATCTCCGGGTCGGTGCGCGCCGCCAATAGCATAAAGTCGGCGATGGGCGCGTTGGTGATGTACATCTTCGCCCCGTTGATGCGCCAGCCCCCGTCTACCTTTTCGGCGCGGGTCTTCAGGGCGCGGATGTTGGACCCCACATCGGGCTCGCTCAGCCCAAACGCGGCGATCTTCTCACCGGCCAGGGCGGGACGGAAAAACCGCTGTTTTTGGTCTTCGGTCCCAGCCCGCCAGATCGGCCACACGCCCAAATGCGAATGCGCCGACCAGCTTGATGCAAACGCCTGGGAGACGTAGCTCATTTCCTCCCTGATGATGCAGTCCGACACCTTGTCCATGCCCGACCCGCCGTCCTCCGCCGGGTAGCGCACGCCGAGCAGGCCCAGCTCGCCCCATTGCCGAAACATGTCCGGCGGGAAGGTCTCGGTCTCCTCGGCCTCAAAGACCAAGGGCGCCATCTCGTTTTCACAGAACCGCTTGACCATGTCGCGGACCTGTTCTTGTTCCTCACTGAAAGTGAAATCCATAGCCCTATTTCCTCGCTCTGCCGGGGTGGATCCCCATGGTCTTGGCGATCACTTCGAGCATGATTTCGTTGGCGCCGCCGCCAATACCGGTCTGGCGGATATCGCGGTAGGCGCGCGTGATCCAGTTCTCGGTCATCACGCCCTGCCCGCCCCAGTACTGCAGGCACTCACTGGGCAGCGTCATGGACATCTTGCCCGCCTTGTATTTCGCCATCGACGCCATCTGCAAAATATCCTCACCGGCAACGTATTTCTCGGTGGCGCGGTACAGCAACGAGCGCAGCGCCTCCACCTCGCACTGCAGCTCCGCCATTTTGTGATAGACGACCTGGTTCGAGAGAATCGAATGGTCGAAGACATCGCGCTCGCGGGTGTAATCAATGGTGTACTCGATCGCCATCTCCATGGCGCGCACAGCACGCGCGGCGACGAACATGCGCTCTTCTTGGAATTGCCCCATCTGGTAGATGAACCCCTGCCCCTCCTCGCCGATGCGGTTGGAGACGGGCACGCGCACGTCATCGAAAAACAGCTCGGCGGTGTCGGAACAGCGCAGCGTCATTTTATCGAGCTTGCGCCCGACGCTGACGCCCTTGGACTTCAGCGGCACCACAATCAGCGATTTGTTCTTGTGCGGGCCGCCGTCGGTGGACGTGTTGCACAGCAGGCAAATCCAATCGCCCTGCACGCCGTTGGTGATCCACATCTTGGAGCCGTTGATGACGTAGTCGTCGCCGTCACGCTTGGCGAAAGTCTTGATCTTGGCCACGTCGGAGCCCGCATGGCCCTCGCTGACCCCGATGCAACCGACCAGATCTCCGGCAATGGTCGGCGCCAGCCAGTCGCGCTTCAACGCGTCAGACCCATGCTTCGCCAGCGCCGGCGTGCACATGGTCCCCTGCACGCCGACCGCCGAACCGAGCCCACTGGAGCGTACATTGCCCATGGTTTCGGCGAACACCATCTCGTAGGAGAAATCCAGATCGAGCCCACCGTAATCCGAGGGCTTGGTGATCCCCAGCAGGCCCGCGTCGCCGAACGCCTTCATGACGCTGTGGGCCGGGAACATCTGCTCTTCCTCCCAGTCATCGATATAGGGGTCGATGTGCTGCTCGATGACCTTCAGGGTAGTGCGTTCCAATTCCCTATGTTCATGCGTGAACTGCATGGTGTTAATCCTCCAATACCTTCGGCGTCACCGCGCGGTGGAATCCCTCAAACGCAGTAAAGCTTTTGTGGTCCGGCACCTTATAGCTGGGTTGCATGTTGGGCACGGCGCCATCAACGCGAATGGTTTCGCCGGAGATAAACCCCGCCGCCGGCGTCAGCAAAAACACCACCGCCGCCGAGACCTCCGCTTCCGTGCCGTAGCGGCGCATGGGCACGCTATCGCGGCGCTCGCGGATGCGTTTCTTCGCCGCCTCGTCGTAGGTATCGAGCCCGGCGGACGCGATAATCCCCGGCGCCACGGCGTTGACGCGGATGCCGTAGTGCGCCCACTCGAGCGCCGCGGTCTCGGTAAAATTGGTCATACCGGCACGCGCCGCGCCCGAATGGCCCATGTAGGGCATGCCGTTCCAGAAATCGGCGGTGATATTGACGATATTGCCACCGTTATCCTTCATCGATTGCCGCACCAACTCGCGGCTCATCAAAAAGCCGCCCGTCAGGTTGGTGCGCACCACTGCCTCCCAACCTTTTTGCGAGGTATCCTCCAGCAGAGCCGCAAACTGCCCGCCGGCGTTATTGATCAGCCCGGCAATCGGCCCGTTGCGCTCCACAATGGCGGCGATCTTCTCGGCCACCACGTCTTCCGAGCGGATATCGAAATCCTCCAGATCGACGCTGCCGCCGTCCTCCGAAATCTCGGCGCTGACGGCCTCCAACTTCTCACGCGACCGCCCGGTGATCACCACCCGCGCTCCCAACGCCGCCAGTTCATGCGCGATGCAGCGCCCGATGCCCGACCCCCCGCCGGTGACGATGATGATCTGGCCGGCGAACAGGTCGGCGCGGAATACGGATTGATAAGGCATGGTGTTCTACTCCCGTCTAAGGAGGGAAATGTAGCCGCCAAGGGTAGGCCGCATCAAATATCAATTTATTGCATTGCAAATAATTATTTTGTATAGAAAATTATGTTGAATTTTGCGATGGGGTCACGCCGCACCATACCCCCCACCCTAACCCTCCCCCACAAGGGGGGAGGGAACGCTGTTGCAAGCGCCTCGCCTTACCCCTTCCCCCTTGATGGGGGAAGGTCGGGATGGGGGTGACGATGCCGCGCAAACGATCTCTCCAAAACGAAACCAAAGCCGCCCCAAAAACCGTGGGCGCGGCGAAACTCACCATTGAGATTTTGCGCACCCTGGCCAAACAGCCGGGCCCCGTGGGCGTCACGCCACTGGCATCAACGCTCGGGCGCTACCCCGGCACCGTCTATGCCGTGCTGAAGACCTTGCAGGCCGAGGGCGTGGTGGAGTTCAATGCTGACACCAAAACCTACCGGCTCAGCCTCGGCGGCGTGCTGGAGATCTCCAACCTGCAAACCGCGGACGATGTGCCCGAGCGCCTGCGCGCCCAACTGCGTGAGGCGAGCGAGCGTTTCGGCGTGTGTATCTACTTAAGCCAACGCGTGCGGGCGGATTCCATGATCATCGTCGACTGCGCCGCCCCCAACCAGCCTTTGGGGCTGTATGCGAAGGTGGGGTTCCGCATCCCGGTGCCGCTGGGCGGTGCGGGGCGGTTGCTGGTGGGCTGGGAAGGTACTGGTGACGCGCACTTGCGTGACGCCTACAAACGCACGCACTGGCTGCGCCATAAACCACCCTACAAACAATGGGCCCAGCAAGCGCGTCAGGACCGCATGGCCGGTTTCGCCTATGAGGAAGACAGCGTGCCCGAGGGCCTGGCGACCATTGCCGTACCTGTGATCGAAGCCCCCACGAACACAGAAGCCGCCCCCATCCGCTACATGCTCAACGCCATCGGCGCGAGGGGCGATTTCGCCGGTGAGAACCTGCCGGTGCTGGTCGATGCGGTGAAGCACCTGGCGCGGTTGCCGAATGCCTAGTCGATATACTTGACCTGATCGCTTTCCAGCAGTTCGTCAATGGCGCCGGGGAGTTTCAGGCCGTCGGCCACGTCCGCATCCAATGCAGTTTCCAGCTCCTGCACGTGCGCCAGCATATCGATGATCTCATCAATTTTTTCGAACGGTACGACGACGACGCCGTCGCGGTCACCGACGACCATGTCGCCGGTCTCGACCTCAAGGCCTCCGATCTGAATTGGCGCGCCGACCGAGCCCGGGCCTTTCGAGACCGGTGACGCCGGCGTCAGGCCGGTGCACCAGGTGGGCAGGCCGACCTCGACCACGCCCGCATAATCGCGGATCGGCCCGTCGGTGACGAACCCGGCCGCGCCGTTGTTCTGCATCATGCCGGTCAGCCGGTCTCCGGCCGCTGCACAACCCTGAAAAGCGCCGAAGGCCTGCACCACGATATCACCCGGCTGGATGAACTTCAGCGCCGCCAGCACGGCCAGAATATCCCCCGGCCCGCAATCCGCCGTCAACGCCGGCCCGGCGGCAACGCAGTCGAAATCGCGCCCGCCGCCGACGGGCTGAATGTCGGACGAGAGCGCCCCCACCCCCCACATGGCATCGGCGACAAACCCCGTCGGCACGCCCTGAAAGGCGGCGATCTGGGCCGCGGTGGGACGGCGGGTGGATTTGTGGACGGTTAATAGCGGCGGTTCTTCGATCATGTGTTGGGTCCCCCTGGTGTGGTGTTGGATTGGCGGCGAATAAACACTGCCTAACGCTTTAGGTCACGATAGAAATTCTCGTGACTGCCGAGTGCAAGCAGCTTAACGGCATCTTCGGTCTCCATCGGCTCGAAGGCCAACAACGTCATCTGCTTATCCATCTTGAACTTATATACCCGAACACCCGCCAAATCGCCCACTTTCGCATCACCCATTGTCGGGTCTTCGGCAATGGCGCGGACGGCCTCGTCCAGGTCATGTTTTTGCTGTTTATGCAGCCGCTTCACCGCCCGCTTAAACGTCGGCGTTTGGAGGATGCGTGCCATCAGTCGAAAGCGTAGTCTTCTTCCACCTCTTCCGAGCGCGCGATCAGAATATCCCTGATCATGGAAAACGGCAGGTCTGGGTTCTCCTCGGCGATCTTCCCCATGCGCGACCAGTATTCGATCTGTTTAGGCAGCGAGCGATGATTGACAGCACCCGAACGCTTGGCGTCCGCGACGAGGGAATCCGAGAGTTTGACATTGATCGCCATGTTGATACTCCGCTACTAGAGCCATTATAGACCGTTATGGTCCATAATGGAACAATATTATCTCATACATCCATTATAGGAAATTATTGACTTTTCCAGACTTTATGCTATAGCGATTATGCAGCACCGTTCCAACAGTGCAGGCCCGCTATTTGACATTCGTATACGACATGCGCCGGTGCCGATGCTTGCCGTTGGGTGGGTTTGTTGGGGCCGGTTGAGTGAGGATGAGGGATTGAGGTTTTTCGTGCGCCCTCCACCGTCATGCGCGGGCTTGACCCGCGTATCCACGTCTTCAATGACGCCTGCGGCGTCAAATGGATTCCCGCTTTTGCGGGAATGACGGGCGGGTGTGGGTTGCAAAAAACGCCTGACGCGTCATTGCTGAGAAAATTGGGTTCGTTCCCCAGATTTTTTTATGTTTTCAATAAAATCAATAGGTTCCAACCCGCGCTTTTCTGTTGAACCTTCCCTCCGGGGGATAACCTGCCCGAAACGCTCCACTGGAGCGTTTCGTTCAGAACATTCCCCAGATTTTTTTATGTTTCGAATAAAATCAGTGGGTTCTGGCCCGCACTTTTTCCTCTGCATGGGTTGGCGCCAGGAAGAAAGGCGTGGATACGCGGGGCAAGTCCGCGCATGACGGTGAGGTGTGGTTTTGCGTATCGTCGACAGCGAGACCGCTGGAGCCCCGCGCTGGCCGAACCAGCCATCCCCAACGCGCGGGAGTGGGGCAAAATTGGGTTCGTTCCGTCAGAAAAAAGATACCCGCTTTGAAATCAAAGGGTTACGCGCACCGTTTTGACGTATCGTCAACACCGCGACCACTGGAATCCCGCGCCGGATGTTCTGGGACCGTCGCGCCAGTGGCGCGGCGTAAGCCCAGGCGATCTCCCAGGGGGCCGGAGCCATCCCCGGCGCGGGGCGGTTAAGCCTCCAGCACCATCATCCCGGCGCCCGTGTTGGAGATCGGGATGTGGTAGTTTTCGTGCACTTTGGTGACGTTGTCGCCCAGTGCACCGCGCATACACAGCCACATGATCAACTCGGTGCCCTGCGCACCGGCGAGGCGGACCAAATCGTGGATGGAGTATTTGGCCAACTCTTCAGGCTCGGAGACGATCTTCTCCATGCACATCAAGTCGAATTCCTTGTTGATGAAACCGGCGCGCTCGCCGTCCAGTTGGTGCGACAGACCACCCGTGCCCAAGACAACGACATTCAAATCTTCGGGGAACGAACGCACGGCGCGGCCGATGGCTTGGCCGAGCTTATAGCAGCGGCTTGGGCTTGGCACTGGGTGCTGCACCGTGTTGATGCACACCGGCACGGTCTTCACAGGGCGACCTTCCGGCCAGAACAATTGAAGCGGCACGACGAAGCCGTGGTCGACGGACATCTCCTGGCAGGTGACGAGGTCGAATTCCTCCGCCACCACGGAATTGATGATGTGCCACGAGAGCTCCGGGTGGCCCGGGAACGGATCGATGGTCGGGATGCCCCAGCCTTCGTCCTCGTTGCGGTATTCGGGGGCGGCGCCGATGGCAAATGTCGGCTGCGCGTTCAAGAAGAAGTTCAAGCCGTGGTCGTTGTACACCACAATGGCGACGTCGGGCTTGTTTTCGCCCAGCCATTCGCGGGCCTTCGGATAGGCATCGAAAAACGGTTTCCAGTACGGGTCGTCGAACAGCTCACGCGCGATGGCGTTGCCGACGGCGGGAATGTGCGATGTGGTCAGGCCACCTACGATTTTAGCCATGATGCGTCTCCCTACTTACCGTGATCAACAAGCATCTGCTTGAAGTCTTCGAGTTCCATGCCGCTCTGCTGGGCGCCGACATCCTGGACGTTGAGGCCGAAGATACCGGCGAATTTCGCCAGGTAATAAATATTGCCGCCGTTGGCAATGAGGTCGAGCACGTGGCGGCGGGCAATGGCATCCTTCTGCGCGTCGGTGAGGCCGAACTTGTCGCAGTAGGCCATTTCGTCGCGCTGGAACTCCTCGCGGCATTCGGCGCGGTTGAAGGAGTAACACATCTTGTTCAGCGCATAGCCCTTCATGGCCATGGTGCCGTCGAACATGGTGGTGCCCGGAATGGAATCACCAGATATGGCATCGTGGGAGGTAGGCTCGGTAGGCGTAGGCATGGTTGTCTCCTATTCCTTAGGCGATCACGACCAATAAAGCCGCATCGGGTTGTCCACCAGCAGGGCCTTTTGCTTGGCCGCATCGGTGGCGATTTTCGGAATCACGTCGACCAGATGGCCCTCATCGGGCACATGCGATTTCATGTTCGGGTGCGGCCAATCGGTGCCCCACAGCACGCGGTCGGGAAATTGATCAACGATGGTCCTGGCATAGGGCACCACATCGTCATAGGGCGGGCCGTCAGCGGTCAGGCGTTCGGGGCAGCTGACCTTGGACCAGAAGTTGTCATTCTCGGCCAACAGGTTCAGAAAGCGTTGGAAATCCGGGTGATCGACGCCCTTCGTCACATCCGGCCGGCCCATGTGGTCGACGACGACCGTGACCGGCAGTTGTTTCAGGAACGGGATCAGCTCTTCCAAATCGGGGGCTTCGAAGTAGACGATGACGTGCCAGTTGAGTTTTTTGATGCGCTCGGCGATGCCGAGAAACACGTCTTTCGGCGTGGCGTCGACCAAGCGTTTGACGAAGTTGAAACGCACGCCGCGCACACCGGCTTCGTCCATGGTTTTAAGCTCGTCGTCTGTCACGTCGGGGCCGACCACGGCGATGCCGCGGGCCAGCTCACCGGCGGCGTTCAGCGCATCGACGAGCGCGTCGTTGTTGCGCCCGTGGCACGACGCCTGAACGATGACGTTGCGCTCGAAGCCCAAGTAATCGCGAAGCTCGAACAGCTTGGCTTTCGGCGCGTCGCAGGGCGTGTACTTGCGTTCCGGCGCGTAGGGAAACTCAATCGCCGGGCCGAACACATGGCAGTGCGCATCGACCGCGCCCGCAGGCGGCGTGAAGGTCGGTTTCGACGGATTGGGATGAAACGGCAGGTAATCGGGATCCATGGGCAGATGTCCTACGTTGTATATTTCAGGTGGCGTAGATTTCGCCGTCAAACAGTTTGCGGGTGGTGCGCAGAATAGCCGCACTTTCGATATCAGTGCCGTTCTGGGCCATCTCCATCACGACCGTCGTTTCACCGATGGGATGTTCGACCGGCATGGTTTTGCTGGCGCCACCGGGCACTTCGGCCAACTCAAACGCCGGCGAGCCTTCCAGCACGCAGGCCGTCGCCACACTGACCGCGCCCAAGACGCCGATGGACGCATGGCAGCGGTGCGGGATGAAGGTACGGGTCGAGATCGCGCCGCCGGATTTGGGTGCGCTCACCATGGTCATTTTCGGCACCGTTTTCTCGCTTACGTCGCCCAGGTTCATCATCGGCCCGGCCTTGAGACGGATGGCTTCGAGCCTGGTTTTCAGGGCGTCATGGGCGTCGAGTTCCTCGCGGGTCTCGGAGCCGGTGATACCCATGTCGGCGGCGCGCAGCACCACCACCGGCATGCCGTTGTCGACCATGGTCACCTCGACGCCGTCGATGACATCCACGGCGTTGCCGGTCGGCAGCAGCGCGCCGCAGGTGGAGCCGGCGGTATCCTTGAAAGTCACGGGGATCGGGCTCGCCGTGCCGGGCACGCCGTCGATCTTGGCGTCGCCGGCGTAGATGACCTGGCCGTTCGATGTGGGGATTTGCGCAATCGCCACCTGGTCGGTGTTTTCCATGAAGATGGTCACGGGTGTGGTGCCGTCTTGGGGTTTCATCAAGCCGCGTTCGATGGCGAACGCCCCGACGCCGGCCAGGATGTTGCCGCAGTTCTGCGCATCGGTGACGATGGCCTGGTCGACGAACACCTGCAAGAACAGGTAGTCGACATCGATACCGTCGCGTTCGGAGGGTTTGATGACGGCGATTTTGGAGGTCAGCGGATCGGCGCCGCCCATGCCGTCGATCTGGCGCGGGTCGGGCGAGCCCATGATGCGCAGCAGAAACGCATCGCGGGCGGCGGTATCATCAGGCAAATCGGATGCCAGAAAATATCCACCCTTCGACGTGCCGCCCCGCATCCACATACAAGGCGCGGAGGCCTGCCCAGAGGAAGGGGGCGTGGAGTCAGACATACTTGAGGCCCTTTTCGGCCAAGCGGCCGCGCATATCATAGATGTCGAGGCCAAGCTCGCCGGCGGCCAAGCGAGCCCGCTTGTCGCCTTCGTTGGCGGTACGGGCACGGGCCTTGGCCAAAACGTCAGCCGCCTCTTCGCGGCGCACAACGCAAACCCCATCGTCGTCGGCCACGATGACGTCGCCGGCGTTGACCAGTTCGCCGGCGCAAACCACCGGTACGTTGACCGAACCCAGTGTTTCCTTGACGGTACCTTGCGCGAACACTGCCTTCGACCACACCGGCACTTGCATCTCTTTCAGATCGGCCGTGTCACGCACACCGGCATCGATGATCAACCCCCTGCCGCCGCGCGCTTTCAACGACGTGGCGATGAGGTCGCCAAAGTAGCCGTCTTCGTTGGGCGATGTCGGCGCCAGCACCAGAATGTCGCCATCCTGAACCTGCTCAATGGCAACGTGCAGCATCCAGTTGTCGCCCGGTGGTGCGGAGATGGTTACCGCCGATGCCGCCAACCGCGTGCCGGCATAGATCGGCCGCATGTAGGATGCCAAAAGGCCTTTGCGCCCCTGGGCTTCGTGAACGGTGGCGACGCCTTGTTCGGCGAGACCGGCAATGACATCCGCGTCGGCGCGTTCGATGTTTTGGACAACGACGTTGCTCATGACAACTCTTCCACGGTGCGGGGATAAATCGATTGGAAACCTTCGGCGTATTCCGATTTCTTGCCGCCGGCCTGGCCACCGGAATTGCGGCGGAAGTGATTGCCACGGTTTTCGGCAACGTTGGTATAGAAATCCCAGAGATGGTGCTGGCCTTCCATGCACTCGATGGCGGCGCGCTTCTTGTCCCACACTTCGGTGATGTCCAGAAACACGTCCGGCTTCCAGCCCATCTGCTCGGTCTGGTGCGGCTCGAACAGATAGAGCTGCGGCGCACCCAAGACCTTCTGGCCAGGATTGTGGCCCCAGGCCTGGGCGATCATGCGGCACTCCATGGCCACCTGGGTGGCGTACATGTGGTCGGTGTTGTAGGGATCGTACAGCGAGTGGCTGAGCATGAAGTTGGGTTGCACTTCGCGGATCAAGTCGACGAGCTCAAATTTCTTGTCGCGGTCCAGCTCCAGCGGATAGTCGCCGGCATCGAAGAACCGGATGTCATGGGCATCAAGCGCCTTGGCGGCGTTTTCGGCCTCGTTGCGCCGGTTGGCCTTGACCTCTTCCAAGGTCACGCCGCCTTCTTGTTTCCAGAGCTTGGCCGACTCGCCGCGCTCGCCGTAGGACAGGCACGCGATGGTCACGTCATAGCCTTTTTGTTGATGCAGCGCGATAGCGCCGCCGCAACGCCATACGAAGTCCGCCGCATGGGCGCTGATTACCAAAACCGTCTTATTGTCTGCCATTTGAAGCTGTCCAATCGATTGCAAATGCCGTGAAAACCGAATTCCGATCATCAACTATCTCGCAATCATCGAAATCTGCCTATTCCAAATTCGCCCGGTTGGTATTAAGTTTTGCTATAGAGTTATTCTTAGATGCGGATGTCGAATGGAACTTCGCCGACCGATCCCCAACTTGCGGCACTTGCGCGCCTTTCGCGAGGTCGCCGAGTGCGGCAACATCTCTCACGCGTCAGACCGCGTGCATTTATCTCAACCCGCAATCACCCAAGCCATTGCCAAGCTTGAAGATACGCTGGACGTCGGCCTGTTCGAACGCCGCAAAGACGGCATGTACGTCACAGAACCTGGGCAGCTGTTTTTGGGCCGCGTAGAGCGCGCGTTGGCGTTTCTCGAACGCGGCGCGCGCGATGCTCTGCAAATGGGGCAACGCAAGGGTGGCAGGGGCTTTGGAAAGTTCGATCAGCTTCTGACATCAGCACAGCTACGGGCACTGACGGCCGTCTCCAAGGCGGAGAACTTCAGCCTCGCGGCCCGCCAGGTGGGCATATCGCAACCCTCCCTGCATCGCGCCGCCCGTGATCTAGAACGGCTTTCGGGAATCACGTTGTTTGAAAAGGTAAGCCAAGGCATTCAGCTGACGCCATCGGCAAAAGTTTTGGTCCAACACGTCAATCTGACACTCGCGGAACTGGAGCAAGGTTTTGTCGAGATTGAGGAATTGAAGGGCGTCGATTCCGCTCGCATCTTTGTGGGCTCGCTGCCGCTGGCACGCACGTTTGTGCTGCCGCGCGCCATCAACACCCTGACCGAGTCCCGTCCCGACGTGCAAATCAGCGTTATCGACGGCCCCTACGACGACCTGCTGCACGGTTTGCGGCATGGTGAGATCGACTTCCTGATCGGTGCCTTGCGCGACCCGGTACCTATTGACGACGTTGAACAAGAACCGCTGTTCTCTGATCAGTTGACAATTGCCGTGCGGGCTGGCCATCCGCTGGCAAAAAAACAACAACTGGCAATGAAAGACTTAGATGGTTACCCATGGGTGGTGCCGCGCGAAGGCGCGCCCACGCGCGATCACTTCGAGCGAATGTTCGCCGACGGAAACACGTCGCAAAGCCTTATTGAGACGAGCTCCCTGATCTTGGTGCGCGGCCTCTTGCTGGAAAGCGACCGTCTTGCCGTAATCTCAGCACATCAAATCCGCCATGAACGCCAGGAGGGCCTTTTGGTCGCTCTGCCGTTCGACATGCGCGAAACCAACCGCCCCATCGGCCTGACACTCCGACGCGATTGGCAGCCAACCAAAAGCCAGCAGCTTTTTTTGGACGCCATCCGCAAAGCCGGAGACGAGGTCAAGGCCTCCCTATAGGCCCCTACCCTTATTCAAAAAATGAATTACCGGTGATCGCAATCAATTTCCTACGCGGCAACCTGGATGTTAGGTTCACGTCCGTCAGCGTCGGAATGGAGATGGGCTATGAGCAAGGAATATGACGACATACCGGGCACCTATGTGTTCGATGGTGATCAGAACCGTATCGGATATCACCTGAACATGTTCTGCATGTCACTGAACGAAGAGGCAAACAGAGATGCGTTTCGGGCGGACCCGAGCGCTTATCTGGACAAGTTTCCAATGACAGCAGAACAACGCAAAACAATCGAAGAGCGCGACTGGCTGCGCATGCTGCAGGTCGGCGGAAACATCTATTACACCTTCAAACTGGCAATCTTTGACGGCCTTTCCATGCAAGCCGCCGGCGGCGCTATGTCGGGCGTTACGGAAGAGGATTTCCGCCAGATGATGGTCAATGGTGGCCGCCCCATTGAAGGCAACCGCTATAAATCGGAGTGGAACTAATGGCTAGACTCACCGCCGGCATCGGCACCTCGCACGTTCCCGCCATCGGCGCTGCCGTGGATCACGGCAAAACCCAAACAGACTATTGGAAACCGCTGTTCGACGGCTACGAGCCGGCCCGCAAGTGGGTCACCGACAACAAGCCTGACGTCGCGATTATCGTCTACAATGATCATGCATCGGCATTTTCACTGGAATTGATTTCGACGTTCGTAATTGGCGTCGCGCCCCAGTTTAAGCCGGCTGACGAAGGCTACGGCCCACGCAAGGTGCCAGACGTGGAAGGTCACCCGGAATTGGCCTGGCATATTGCGCAGTCGCTGATTCTCGACGAATTCGACATGACCATTGCCAACGAGCTTCCGGTCGATCATGGGCTGACCGTGCCGCTCTCGATCACCTGCGGCCAACCCGAGGCTTGGCCGATGAAGGTCATCCCATTGGCCGTCAACGTGGTGCAATACCCGCAGCCGACCGGCAATCGCTGCTACAATCTCGGCAAAGCGATCCGCAAGGCGGTTGATTCATTCGACGAAGATTTGAACGTGGTGATATACGGTACCGGCGGGATGTCGCACCAACTTCAAGGTGAGCGTGCCGGCCTGGTCAACCCGGAGTTCGACAATGCGTTTCTTGATGATCTGACGGCGGATGTCCCGCGCCTCGTCAACATCGGCCACACCGAATATCTCCGTGAGTCAGGTTCTGAAGGCATTGAGTTGATCATGTGGCTGATCATGCGCGGTGCCCTTGGTGAGGATGCAAAAGAAGTTTACCGTCACTATCACGTACCGGCATCGAATTCCGGCGCGGGCATCATCGTACTGGAGGATTGAGAATGAGAGTTTGCGTAGCCGGCGCCCCAGGTGCCTTCGGCATGAAACACCTGGATGCGCTTGCAGCCATCGACGGGGTTGAAGTCACATCCGTAATCGGCGGTGAGCCTGACGATATCGAGGGCTTCGCCAAGGAACGCGGCATCGGCCATTGGACCAAAGATCTGGACGAAAGCCTCGCCAGAGATGATGTCGACGCGGTGATTCTGGCCACGCCTACGCAAATTCATGCCGCACAGGCCATTGCCTGCATGAAAGCCGGAAAGAACGTGCTGGTTGAAATCCCCATGGCCGATAACTTGGCCGATTCTGAAGAGGTGCTGCGCGTACAGAAGGAAACCGGTGTCACCGCCATGGCAGGCCATGTCCGGCGCTTCAATCCCAGCCATCAATGGGTGCACAACAAAATTACCGCCGGTGAAATCAAGATCCAGCAGCTGGACGTGCAGACCTATTTCTTCCGCCGCTCCAATATCAACGCCAAGGGTGAACCACGCACCTGGACCGACCATTTGCTGTGGCATCATGCCTGCCATACGGTCGACCTGTTCCAATATCAGACCGGCGAAACCGCCTCGGAAGCGTTCGGCCTGCAAGGACCCAAACACCCGGAACTGGGTATTGCCATGGATATGAGCATTGGCATGAAGACGCCGGGCGGCGCTGTATGCACGCTGTCGCTTTCGTTCAACAATGACGGCCCGCTGGGGACGTTCTTCCGTTATATCTGCGACAACGGCACTTACATCGCGCGCTATGACGATCTGTTTGACGGCAGCGAGAACCCCATTGATCTCAGCGATGTCGCGGTTTCCAACAACGGCATTGAGTTGATCGACCGGGAGTTCCTAGGCGCTATCCGCGATGGCCGCGAGCCGAATGGCAGTATTGCGCAATGCTTTCCGGCGATGCAGACTCTCGACCGGATTGAGCGCTCTTTTCAATCCTGATTCAAGACTCCAGCGCTCGGATATAAGGAACACAAATGGCTGATTTTCAATGGTCTGAGGACTTCAGTGTCGGCAACGCCGCCATTGATGCCGATCACCAAGGCTTGTTCGCACTCATTGCGGAGTTGCAAGCCGCCGATCCGGCCCATATCGATCTCACGGAGATTATCAGCCGCCTGGAAGCGTATACCGCCGGTCATTTCGCCCGCGAAGAAGAGTTGATGAAAGAGGTTGGTTATCCGGATTTCGACGCCCATGTCGAGGAGCACAAAGCGTTCGTGGAATGGGTGCAAACCGTCAAACGGACCTACCGGTTAGCCGTGGAAAGCCCTTTCCATATCAGTGACACGGTGAACAAGCATCTTGCCGATTGGCTGGTCAATCATATCATGAAAGAGGATATGAAATACCGCGACTTCATCGTCGCCAGCAAGGCCTGAGCCAATCGTTGCTGTTCGTGAATTACACATAGGCGGCCTATGAGCAAAACAACCATCGCTATTGATGCTGCCAAGCAGGTTATGGCCGCCCATATCACGGCATTGAATGCCGGTGACGAGCCTGCACTCGCTGCAACCCTACATTTTCCGCACTACCGGCTTTCCGGCGGACAATTAAAAACCTGGAACGGCCCCGATGAATATCTTGCGGACTTCCATGCCCGTGCCGGGGACGGATGGCACCATAGCGAATGGGACTCCCTCGACGTGATTGCCGCAGAGCCCGGAAAAGTACACCTGGATGTGCGATTCACCCGTTATCGGCAAGATAACACCGTGCTGGGCGAGTTCCGCTCGCTTTGGATCATTGCCGAACTTGACGGCATTTGGGCCGCGCAACTCCGGTCTTCCTTCGCGCCCTAGAGAAACCCGCGATTGGCTCTGGCTCCAAGATGGTCCCGCCGCCCGATCCATGCCATAACTTCCATGGGGTTTCACAGGCATGGGCGCATCATGGACACCGCAATTTCGCAATTCGACTGGACGATTTACCGGCACATGTTCAGCGCCGAGCCAATGGAGCGGATTTTCGGCGAACTGGGCACAATTGAGCGCTGGGTCGAGGTCGAGAAAGCTATCGCCCGCGCGCAAGCCGAGGTCGGGATTATGCCAGCCGATGCCGCAGCAGCCATCGACAGCCGTCTATGTGCCGAAGATCTTGACCTCGAGCGCCTACGCAAAGACACCCACGACGTCGGACGCCCAATCGCCGGGCTGATCCGGCAATTGGCTGAACAAGCCGGCGACGGATATGACGTCTGGGTCCACTACGGTGTCACGACTTACGACGTGATGGACACCGGCAGGGTCTTGCAGGTGCGCGACGGGTTGAGTGAGATCATTGCTGCCTTGGACACCTATCAAGACCTGTTGGCCAGCTTGGCGCGCACACACCGCGACACCATCATGATCGGGCGGACCAACAATATGCATGCACAGCCGACGACATTCGGCGCCAAGCTGGCGGTATGGATTGAGGAAATCACGCGCCATCGAGGTCGATTTGAGGAAGCCCGCAAGCGCGTCGAAGTGGTTCAGTTCGGCGGCGCGGTCGGATCATTGGCATCGCTTGGGAACAACGGACTTAAGTTTAGAGAGGCGGCGGCCCGAGAACTGAGCTTGGGCACGTCGCGGTCGAATTGGCACAACGCACGCGATTCAATGACCGAGCTGGCGCTTTGCCTTGGCAACATCTGCGCCTCGCTGGCGCGCAACGCGCAGAATATCAACAGCCTCGGCAGCACCGAAATCGGTGAACTTTCCGAAGCTGGCAAGCCGGGCCGCGGTCGTTCCACCGCCATGGCGCACAAACGAAACCCGCGCGCGGCGGAATTTGCCGAAAGCGTCGCGCGCCTGGGCCGCCACCGCGCCATGGGGATGGTTGAGATCATGGGACAGGAGCACGACCGCTGCGGCGGCACATGGATCAGTGAATGGATGCTTTTGCCGGAAACCTTTTTGCTGACATCCGGTGCTTTATCGTGGGCCATCGATTTGATAGAGCGTTTGGAGGTCCACACCGACAAAATGCGCAACAACATTGACATGACGAACGGACTGGCGCTGACCGAGCGCTTCACCTTGGCGCTGGCAAAACACATGAGCAAGTTTGATGCGCGGCGACTGCTCGACGAAGCTTGCGCCCAGGTCGCAACGGAAGGCATATCGCTGTCAGACGCGCTCTGCACCATGCCGGATGTTGTCGCCGTCTTGAGCAAAGACGATATCGCCGTACTTGCAGATCCCAACGGATATGTGGGGGCGGCTCCCCAAATCGTTGACAATGTACTCGCCACCATCGCCGACACGGAGAAACCCTAATGCCCAAAGCTACAAACTTGATCGTCTTCTTATCTGACAATCATAACCGGGAATTTCTCGGCGCCGCCGGCCACCCTATGGTCAAAACGCCGGCGCTCGACAGCATTGCTGAACGGGGCGTGCGGTTCACCAATGCGTACTGCACCAGCCCTCTTTGCTGTCCATCCCGCGCCTCGTTGGCCACTGGGCGTTATCCGCATCAAACCGGATACTGGGACAACGCCATGATTTACGATGGCCGGTATCCGACCTGGCACCATCGGGTGCGCGATAGTGGGCATGAAATGACAGCCATCGGAAAACTCCACTATCGCTCCTCCGATGACGACAACGGATTTACTGACGAGATCGATGTCATGCATGTTATCGAGGGCAAGGGAGCGCTGAGTTCACTATTGCGCGCCACCCAAGACGGCGTTCCACGGCGGGGCGGTCACAAAGCGATTTATGAGGACTCGGTCGAGGGCGAAGCGGATTACCAGATCTACGACCGCCGCATCACCGGCCACGCCATCGATTGGCTGCAAGCTCATGCCAAGCAAGAGAAGCCCTGGGTGCTGTTGGTCTCTTACCCAAGCCCACATCCACCGTTCCGGGTGCCGAAACGATTTTGGGATATGTACCCGCTCGAAGATGTTCCCATGCCGGTACAATGGCGCAAGGATGAGCGGCCAACCCATCCTGCCGATACGTATCTAGCCTGGATGAATAGTCTTGAGGGCGAGTTCGACGAAGATCTCGTGCGCCGCATTGTTGCCGGCTATTGCGGGCTAATTACCCATACGGACGAACAAATCGGCGAGGTCCTGCAAGCCGTGGACACGCTCGGCCTCACCGACAACACCCGCATGATCTATACCAGCGACCATGGCGAAGCGGCCGGCCACCACGGCATTCTCGGGAAGGCCAATCACTACGAACATGCACTGGGCGTGCCACTGTTGATGGCCGGGCCGGATGTCCCCGGGGGTCGCGTCATCAATCAACCGACATCGCATATCGATCTGTTCCCGACCATCACCGAGGCCATGGGGTTGGCGAATTCCGACCAGGAATTGTTGGGGCAATCGTTGTGGCCGGCCATCGGTGGCAATGAGACATCTCGAACCATCTTTGCTGAATACCACGCCATGGGAAACCGCAATTCAGGCTTTGCGCTGCGCAATGGAGATTTCAAGCTGATCTACCATGTCGGTATGCCCAACCAATTGTTTGATCTGAGTGCCGACCCGCGCGAAGAAAACGACCTGCTCGCCAATGGCGGAACGCATGTCGCCGCCGGTAATCTAGAGCGCCAACTGCGTGCGATTGTCGACCCCGAAGCCGTAGATGCGCGCAGCAAAGCCGAGCAAAGACAGCATATGGAGAAGTTCGGCGGCGTCGAAGGCGTGCGCAAAGCCGGTATTTTCTCGCGCTCGCCCATTCCCGGCAAAGCCGTGGAACTGGAACATCATGCCTAGTTTTGCAAATCCCGTGCCTGCTCCTTTGGCCGGCATCCGCGCGGTTGATTTCACCCACGTACTCGCGGGCCCCGCCTGCACCTATTTCCTGGCCTCACTCGGCGCCGAAGTGATTAAGGTTGAGACCGTCGGCCGCGGCGATTGCACGCGATCGCGTGGAGGCACCGACCCTGAGCGCGCCGGGTCAGAAATGAGCACCCCCTATTTGACTCAGGGCGGCGGCAAGCGCTCGCTCGCCGTCGATCTCTCAAGTCCGCGAGGCTATGGGATAATGTCTCGGTTGCTGGCCCAGGCGGATGTATTTGTCGAGAATCACCGTCCCAGCATGCTCAATGAGCTTAAGCTCGATTACGAATCCGTGGCTGCCATCAACCCGAATATCATCCATTGCGCCATGACCGGCTATGGCCGCCATGGCCCGAAGGAAGATGCGCCAGCCTATGACGTGAACATTCAAGCCGCGTGCGGATTGATGACCATGACCGGCAGTGCCGACGCCGGCCCGACCCGCACCGGCGCACCGGTTATGGATTATGGTACCGCCATGGCAGCGGGGTTTGCGGTCTCCAGCGCCTTGTTCCAACGCGCACAGACCAGCCAGGGAACCTTCATTGATGTCTCTATGCTGGAAACTGCCATGACGTTAATGAGTTCCGCCGTCACCGACTACCTGGCGACCGGCAACGCGCCGAAACAGCGCGGCAACGCCGCCAACAGCCGCAGCCCGGCGGCGGGCAGTTTCCCCACCAAGGACGGGTTGATCAGCCTGGGCATCAATGAAGAGCACCAGTTCAAGGCACTGGCTGATGTGCTTGGCAAACCGCAATGGAAAGATGACACGAGGTATGTGAACCGAGCCGCACGTATGGAAAACGCCGACGCACTGGAGGCCGAGTTGCTCGCGGCACTTGGTGAACGCACGGCTGTCGAATGGGAAACGGCAATGCTTGCGGGCGGCGTACCGGCGGCGCGGGTCCGCACATTGCCCGAAGCCTTGGAAGACAAGCAGATCGCAAGCCGCAATTATCTGCATCGCCACCCCGGAGACGACCTCGCCGCCGTGACGGTGCCATCGTTGCCGTTTCGGATAGGTGCCGTCGATGCCCATGTGCCAGACCGAGCGCCACCGAAGCGCGGAGAGCATAGTGCCGAGATATTGACCGAGCTTGGATACAGTGAAGCCGAAATCAGCCAATTGGGCGCAGCTCAGGTGATAGAGCAGGGGAGCACATAAATGTTCGAGAATTTCGAAACCCGCGACCTGGATACCTCCGGCGCACGGATCCATTTCCGTCATGGCGGCGATGGACCGCCGTTGTTGCTGCTGCATGGCAATCCCATGTCGCATGTTTCATGGCACAAGATTGCCAACAAGCTGGCAAAAGACTTCCACGTGGTGGCGCCCGACCTACGCGGCTACGGCGACTCGTCAGCGCCCGACCCGGTTGAAGGGGACCATAATTATTCCTTCGCCGCCATGGCACTCGACCAAGTCGAGGTGATGGAGGACTTGGGCTACAAGGAGTTCTATATCGCCGGGCATGACCGCGGCGGACGTACCGCGCATCGCATGGGCCTGGAACATCCCGACCGCGTGCAACGTCTGGCGGTCATCGACATTCTTCCCAGTCATCATATCTGGACCCACGCTAATGCCGCGTGGGCGCACAAGTCGTGGCACTGGGTTTTCATGACCCAGCCTTGTGCCGAGAGAATGATGGCGGCTGTGCCGGCGCGATGGTTCATGGAACAAAAACTCTCCAAACCCGGCATCGGACTCGGTTTTTTCGACCCCGCCGCTTTCGATGAATACGTCCGCTGCTTCACGGAAAAAACCATCAAGGGCTCATGCGCCGACTACCGCGCCTGCGCGACGTGCGACCTGGAACAGGATACGAGAGATTTCGACGCCGGTAGGAAGCTCACCATGCCTACGTTGGCCATTTGGGGCGCCCAGAGCCACACGGGCACCGTGCATGGCGATCTGTTACCGATCTGGTCGAAATATGCCGACAACGTAACCGGCGGGCCCATCGATTGTGGGCATTATGTGCCCGAGCAAGCGCCCAATGAGACCTATGATTGGATTATGAAGTTCTTCGGCACCTAAGCAGGCACCATCACCTCGCCGCGCATAATCAGGCGCGCGGTGCGCAGGATCCCGGCCCTAACAACGTCTGTTGAACTGCCCTCGCCGCTGGTTTCAATACGGACCTCAATCTGGCCCGACGGATGCTCGATGACAAAATCGCGCGGGTTTTCCGGCGATGGTGTCGCCAACGAATGGGCAACCGTGCCCGGCACCGAAGCTGCGGACGATACACATACCGCGCCCGTGACTGCATGGGTTGCATGGATTTTCAGGGGCGTGAAATAGCGCGATGAAATATCGCCGCCAGCACGAGGCTCCGCCAAGAATCCGACTTTCGGCACCACTTTATCGGCAACGTCACCCAATCCCATCAATTCCCCGGCTTTGCGCCGGATCGGCTCAACCCGACCGATCAACTCATCCGTCATGGCGTCGAGTGCAGCGCGGTCCTCGTGCCCGGTAATGCCGAAATCGGTCGCACGTAAATGGATCATCGGCATCGCGACGTCGACGCAACTTACCTCAACACCATCAATGACATCGACGGTGTTGCCCGTGGGAAAGAACGCACCGGTCTTGGAACCAACCACATCCATGAAATTCATCAAAATGGGTGCCGCCGTGCCCGGCACGCCGTCAATGCGTGCATCACCGTCATAGCGCACGTTGCCGCCCGGTGTCTGGATTACGGCTTCGATACGGCTGGATGTGTTTTCGTTGAAAATGACGACCGGGGTCTCGCCGACCCGGGCCTGCATCATACCCAACTCCAACGCCGCCGG
Source organism: Rhodospirillaceae bacterium (assembly GCA_016845145.1). Classification (GTDB taxonomy): domain Bacteria; phylum Pseudomonadota; class Alphaproteobacteria; order Rhodospirillales; family Casp-alpha2; genus TMED8. Next base: position 1,406 of record JAERTE010000078.1, on the reverse strand, counting down.
CCCGACGCCCGAAAGCATATTTCCGCACGAAGGATTGGTGTCAACGATCGGCTTATCGATGGTGACCTGGGCAAACAGATAGTCGATATCCACGCCGTCCCGCTCAGATGGCGAAATAATCGCCACCTTGCTGGTCAACGTGTCCGCACCCCCCAACCCGTCGATCTGGCGCACGTCGGGCGATCCCATGGCCGCTAACAAAACTCGGTCGCGCTCGGCGGTATCAGCGGGCAAATCAGCGAGGCGGAAGTAAGGGCCCCGGGACGTGCCGCCGCGCATGAACAGGCACGGAATAGCGTGTTGGCTCATGCAGGTTTCGCCTCTGCCGCCTTTTTCTTCGCCTTGGCGCCGGAATAGGCGCGAAAGACCATCACCCCGAAACCGATGGCCAAGAACGCCGCCGAGACAGGCTCGGTAACGAACAACCACATACCTTCATCGGACAATAACAACGCCTGGCGGAAAGCTTCTTCCATGTTTTTCGCCAGAACGAACGCTATAACAAAAGCGGCCGCGCTGAACTCTGTGCGCCGCATGCCATAACCGATGATGCCAAATACCAAAGCAACCGCCACGTCCAAGACACTGGCACGGCTGGAATAGGAGGCAACGATAGCGGTCAGGAAAATGAACGGATACAGCAAACGCGGCGGCAGATAAGCAATGATTCGCCCAATTAGTGGTCCGCCCCAATATCCGATGATGCCATAGGCCGCGATGCCCAGCAGGCCGGCGGCGAACAGCGAGAAAATCAGCTCACGGCTATAGGCCGAGTCAAATATCTGCGGTCCTACCTGAATACCGTGAATCAAGAACACACCGATCAGCACGGCAGCTACGGTGCTACCCGGAACCCCCAAGGTGAGCAGCGGAATCATCGATGGGCCGGAGACTGCATTGTTGGCTGATTCCGGTGCGGCGATACCTTCGACGATACCGGTGCCCCATTCATCGGAGTTTTTCGCGCGGCGTTTCTCTTCCCCGTAAGCGACAAAGCACGCCACCGAAGACCCCAGCCCCGGCATCATGCCGATGAAGGAACCGACAATGGACGAGCGGAACATCAACGGGACGCAACGCTTGAATTCCGCCCATGTCATGTGGTTGGCTGAAGGGTTGCTCTCATCGGTCAGGTTCATGTCGGAAAGCGCCGTCTTGCCGGATTTCTCCGCCTGAATGATGACTTCGGAAATCACGAACACACCGATCAACAACGGCACCAACGCGAAACCCTCTTCCAATTCATTGAAGCCCATGGTCATGCGTGCTTCGTTGGTAATGGTGTCCAGGCCGATCATCGCGATCAGCGCACCAAACAGGGTCGACAATATACCCTTGATGATGGACTTACCGACCACTGAGCCGATGACCACGAAGGCCATTACATAAATGGAGAAGTATTCCGT
>JAERTE010000077.1 GCA_016845145.1 Rhodospirillaceae bacterium | reverse complement strand
ATATTATTGAGTGGGAATGAGATGCCCGGCCACAAAGCCCGCTACGACACAGGCAGCGCCAGATCTATAATGATTTGAACGCTGGGGACATGAACAAAAATAGCTGGATCGACAATGATCTTGGAATGACGATTGCCGCCGCCGAGAATAATCTGGTCGCGCGTCATGACACGGGAGTCGACCCACAACGGCAAACTATCCGGTAAGCCAAGCGGCGTTACGCCGCCCAGTTCCATTCCGGTCATCGCCCTCGCTTCTTCCGCGCTGGCAAACGAAACCTTGCGCGCACCGAGCAATTTCCGGACCCGTTTGTTAACGTCTAAACGTGTCGTCGCCAACACCACGCAGGCAGCGTATTTTTCCTCTCCGGTCTTGGTTCGGGTCAAAATACAATTCGCCGAATCCTCCATCGCATAGCCGTATTTCTTGGCGAATACCGCCGTCTCCGCGTCAGCGGGATCACAAGGCACCACCTCAAACGGAAGGCCCGATCCCTCAAGGACGGCTTGAATTGCATCAGGGATCAGTTGGTCGCCCACTATGGACACACATAAGGCTTGAGGTTGGCTGTAATGTCAGCGGCGCGCATGATTAGGCAGGCTTTCTCAGGAGCCATGCGATCGACATGGGTGACAAAATGAACGCCACCAGCAGTTTCAGGGATTCGTTGATAACGAACATCCGTGGCCAACCACACGCTCAACGGAAGCATGAGCAGTGCAATGCCCCGCCACCACAATGATCGCGGCGGCGGCCACATCTCAGTCGTTCTCGTCGGAATGGGTCTCCGCTCCTTGCCCGAACCGGCTGTTGAGGTCGACCTTGGTCCTGAGCAACTGCAACAAATCATCCAGATCCCGGCGGAGAGGTGTCTGGGGGCCACGTAACTCCTGCCGAAAAACTGCTTTCATCGCCAATACATGAACACGGATGACTTCCAACTCCATAACCGTGAGCTGCTTTCGGTCTTCCAAAAACTTGCACAATGAATCGCCGATCGACGAGATCAAAGGAAACCCAAACGTACCGCCCTGACCTCGAATTTCGTGTGAAATATTGAACATATCGAGGATTTCCGACGCAGCCAATTCGCGGCTCTCTTCGTGCTCCAATTCCTTGAAGCGTTGCCAGAGCAGAGTCAAATCATCGACGGCCCAACCTTGATATTGCTCCATCAAATCCTCGGCGGCATTCAGCGCACGCAGAATCGCTTCGTCCGGACGAGGACCGCCTGACTTTGGTACTTTCTTCGAAATATGCCGTTCAGGCCGGATGATTTTTGCGTCTTCGGCCATGCTTTCCGATCGCCTACCCAGTTATTGTTCTTGTTTCCGCCGTTCGGCACCGGGGTAATTCGTGCGTCGCCCAGCGCGCCGACACGGACCAAAGAACTTATCGTTCCTGATAAACGGGCGTTGGTCGTCTACAACGGAAACCAGTCGTTTGTATAATGCCTGGGCACTGATGGGTTTGGCAAGAAAAGCGGAGATACCGGAATCCCGAGCCATCTTGACACGGTGCAATTCAGTATAGCCGGTCAGCATAATAATCGGCACGTAGGGGTTGGGCGAATCCTCGCTGTTCCGGACACGCTGGACGAATTCCAGGCCGTCGGTCGGTGGCATGTTCCAATCGGTAATCACCAAGTCCGGATCATACTCGACAAGCTTTGCAAATGCGTCGTCTCCATCGAAGGCTTCAGCTGCGTCTTTGACTCCAAATCCGACCAAGAACGAACTGATTAACGACCGAATTTGACGACTGTCATCGCAAACCAAAACACGGAGATCACTGAAATCGTAACCTGATTCCACGGAAAAACTCTCCTTAAGCACTGAATTTCCTTAAAATCCCGACTATATAGAGGTACGTATCCTCCTCTTTCCTGACAACCCCCTTACGGTTCGTGAAAATGCGCTCTTTTTCCGAGAAAAATGAACGGTCCAGCACCGCAAGCGACATCAACACCATTCGCACCGTGCTGCCTTATCTTTGGCCAGAAGGTGAAAACAGTTTGCGAGCGCGGGTCCTTATCGCGCTCCTATTTCTAGTCATGGCCAAAGGTGCGAACGTCGTCGTACCGCTGTTCTATAAAGGCGCCGTCGACGCACTGAGCGGTACTGCCGACGCGATTATCGCTGTCCCCATTGCATTGCTGATCGCCTATGGGCTGGCCCGTGTTTTGTCACAAGGGTTTGGGGAATTGCGCGATGCTGTATTCACACGGGTGGCGCAACGGGCCATCCGTCAAGCCGGTCTTCGTACCTTTCGCCATCTACACCAGTTGTCGCTGCGGTTTCATCTCGACCGGCAGACCGGCGGCATCACACGTGCCGTGGAGCGCGGCACAAAAGGTATCGAGTTCCTGCTCAGGTTCATGCTGTTCAACATTCTGCCGACACTCCTGGAAATCTTTTTGGTTTGCGGCATTTTGTGGTCTCTCTACGGGTTTTTGTATGGCCTGATTACCTTTGCGACGCTCGTAGTTTACATCCTGTGGACGACCATGATCACGGAATGGCGACTCAAATACCGCCGTGTCATGAATGAGACCGATAGCCAAGCCACGACATGCGCCGTAGACAGCCTGCTCAACTTCGAAACGGTGAAATACTTCGGGAACGAAAATCACGAATCAGATCGCTTCGACCAGGCGCTAAGACGATACGAGGACGCCGCGATCCAGTCCGGCAGTTCGCTCGCACTCCTCAACATCGGCCAAGGAATCATTATCTCCCTCGGTGTTACCATCATGATGATCATGGCCGGATATGGCGTGAAAAACGGCGCCATGACGGTAGGTGACTTCGTGCTCGTAAACACCTATTTGATCCAGTTGTTTCTGCCATTGAATTTTCTGGGCTTCGTGTACCGCGAGATCAAGCGCTCGCTCGCCGATATGGAAGCCATGTTCGACCTCATTGAAGTGGAGATGGAGGTCAAAGATAAAGCCGGATCACCGGATTTGAGCCTCAACGGTGCGGAGGTGCAATTCGATGGCGTTGCTTTTGCGTATGACAAAGAACGGTCAATTTTAAACGACGTCTCGTTCACCGTACCGCCGGGAAAGACCGTCGCCATCGTTGGCCCCAGTGGAGCGGGCAAGTCGACCATTTCACGCCTGTTGTTCCGCTTTTATGATGTGACCGGCGGAGCTGTCAGGATCGACGGGCAGGACATTCGAGATATTAACCAGACATCGCTGCGCGCCGCCATCGGTATGGTGCCGCAAGACACCGTGCTGTTTAACGACAGCATCTACTACAATATCGCCTACGGTCGGCCCGGTGCAGCACCGAGCGAAATCGAGCATGCAGCACGCCTTGCGCAAATTCACGACTTCATCATGGCGCTGCCGGACGGCTACGAAACCGTCGTCGGCGAACGTGGATTAAAGCTATCGGGCGGTGAACGCCAACGCGTTGCCATTGCCCGCACAGTTCTGAAAGCACCGAGCATCTTGGTGTTCGACGAAGCGACTTCGGCGCTCGACAGCCAAACCGAACAAGACATCCTCACGGCTTTGAAAGATGTCTCCCAGGACCGCACGACAATCACCATTGCGCATCGATTGTCGACGGTCATCGATGCCGATGAAATCATTGTTCTGGAAAACGGTGCGGTCACTGAACGCGGTCGCCACCTTGATCTATTGGTGGCCGGCGGTCGTTATGCGGATATGTGGAACCGCCAGCAGCAAGCTCGCGAAGCGCTGCAGACGCTGGCTGAAACAGGCGAGGTGGAAATGCCGTTGCCGGCACCATCAGGCAGACCAGATTAGCCGGACTTGATGGCGTCAGTTGGTTCCGGGCGTGATCCAACCACCGCCCAAGACCCGTTCTCCATCGTAGAACACGGCTGCTTGGCCGGGAGAGGTGCCGGAATCAGGTTCGGCGAACGTGACCTTCCAATGACCGGCGTCGAGAGGGGCTATCGTCGCCGGGGCCGGTGGCGTGGTGGACCGAATCTTAACCGTGACCTCGGATCCCGCCTCAGGGTCCTCACCGTCCCCAAGCCAATTGACGTCGGCAACATTGAAGTCTCGCCATAGTAAAGCTTCTCGGGGACCGACAACGACATTCCGGGTTTCAGGCTCGACGCGTACAACATAGAGAGGCGATCCCGTTGCGACGCCGAGACCGCGCCGCTGACCGACGGTGAAATGCACAATACCCTCGTGCTCGCCAAGACGGCTACCGTCGAGGTCAACAATATCGCCGGGCTCCCATGCGCCTGGGCGTAACTTCTCCAGCAATTTGCCGTAATTGCCATCGGGCACGAAACAAATATCCTGACTCTCAGGCTTTTCCGCCACCTGCAGACCGAAACGCTCAGCATGACGGCGGGTTTCGGCCTTATCCATGCCCCCCAAAGGGAAATCCAAGTAGGCCAACTGTTCACGCGTGGTGGCAAATAGAAAATAGCTTTGGTCCTTCGCCGGATCAGCGCCTCGGTGCAGTTCGGGTCCGCCGGCGCCGTCCACCCGGCGTACATAATGCCCGGTCACCATGGCGTCCGCGTCCAAATCTTGTGCCGTAGCCAGCAAATCGCGGAACTTGACGGTCTGGTTGCACCGCACACAGGGAATTGGGGTTTCGCCGCGCAAGTAACTGTCGGCAAACTCCTCAATCACCTGTTCACGAAACAGGCTTTCGTAATCCAGTACATAGTGCGGAATACTCAGTGTATCGGCAACACGACGCGCGTCGTGAATATCTTGGCCGGCGCAACATGCACCTGCGCGTTGAATCGCGGCGCCGTGGTCGTAAAGTTGCAGCGTCACGCCGATGACGTCATACCCAGCCTCGACCATCAAAGCCGCTGTGGTCGACGAGTCCACACCACCCGACATGGCCACCACCACGCGCGTGTCTACTGGCTTTTTGCTTATGAAGTCCAAAGTCATGGCCGGAATATAGGTGCGTCAGCACCCAAAACAAGTCACGAAGTGCCCAATCGAACTTGCGGGTCAATCTAGCGGGTCATCGAGATCAAGCGCCGTCAACGTGATCGAACGGTAATCCCGACGGTACAAAACCAATATCACCCACACAACAGCACCGATGTACAACAACGGCTGGACGAACCAAGCCAAAGTCGCCAGACCAAAATAATAGGCCCTGAGGCCACGGTTTAATGTCACGTTGGCACGGGTCAGCACCTGCGCGGCACGTTCGGCATAATCGGCATGGGCTTCAGCTATGCCGGATTCGGCTGTTGGGGCACCGCCAATAAGGATCAACGCATTGTTGAACTGCCGCAAACACCAGGCAAACTTGAAAAACGCATATACAAATATGAGCAACAACAGAACTGCCTCGGCTTCGGTCATCGCCTGAGACGACTGAGTGGCAAACGAGAATTCCGACAATACCACCCGAAGCTGCTCCACGTTGCCAAGAATCGCCACGACGCCGGCCACAATCAGCAGTGATGTCGAGCAAAACAACGCGCCGCTACGGTGATGCGCGATCACAATGTTGACATCGGTCATGCGGTTTTCGCGCTCCAGCATGCGGTCCATCCATCGGCGGCGGTGCAAGTGCATAACTTGCGCCAACTGACGCACATGCCAGTGCGCGCCGTCCGTTACATACGTATAACCCGCCCAGCACAACACTAACCAAGCCACGGCAAGGACATCGAAGACTGGGAATTCGTTCAGGATTTCATTCAATTGAATACACATTTATGTTGAAATACGAGTCCGGTTTTTATCTAGCGCACATACAGGCATGGGTTCAACGTTAAACCCAATTGCGCTTTCAATTCTAAGGTTGGCTCGTAATGTGAAAGTTGTACTGAAGTGTAAGATTTTCGAGCTAAAACTCGCCGTTACATTGGCAAAAGACTAGGGGACATTACGCGTGCCGGAAGAGGAGTTAGATCTTTCACCGGAGACTCGCACCGCCGTTATCGGTCATATCCTCAGGTATGAGCTCTATCGACACCGGCGTCTGGTGCAACGTATTTCGGCCATGGCAGGCAAAAAACTGCTTGGCGACACCGATCGTCATGCCAACACCTGGGAGGTCATGTTCTTCCTCTGCCGCTCGTGGCTGGAAGGAAAAGTACCGACGGCGTCAGAAGTGTTTTTGGCGACCGGCCTGTCCAAAGGGACGGCAACCACTTGTTTGAATCGTCTCGACAGCGCCGGGGTCATCTTCCGCACCGAGGGCACCGACGACCGCCGACAGCGCTTCGTCCACCTCAGTAATAAATATGCTGTCTTGTTGGAAATCTTCGTCATCGATTGCCACAATGAGTTCCTGCAATTGTTTTCCCCCCAATCGGACATGCCGGTCGCGACCGGGTGCCAGGAAAACACCGATGTAGATCAATCGAGCCGCAACAGAACAGCGTTCATGGCCTACCTCAGTCACGACTTGCGCGCGCCTCTCAATACCATCATCGGATATTCGGAAGCCATTAAAGGTGAACTCCTCGGTCGTCTCCGACCATCTGGGTACATCGAATACGCCAACGACATATACAGGGCAGCCACCCATTTGTCGGATTTAGTCAACGACCTGATCGATCTGTCACAGTTTGAGATGACCGGCACAATCCCTATCGAGCCGGTACCGGTCAATATCACCCACGTCGTCAGTAGCTGCCAGCAAATGATCAGTTATGATGCAAAACGCAAAAAGATCCGATTGCGAAACAACATAGCCAAAGGCCTGCCGGATATCGAGGGCGATCCGGCGCGGATCAAGCGGGCCGTCTTAAATCTGCTAAGCAATGCTGTGAAATTTACGCCTGGCGGTGGTCGAGTGGTCATCGAAGCGCGTGCCACGCCCGAAACTCCTGCCCCAATGTTCGTCGAATTCGTCGTGTCCGACACAGGGCCGGGAATTCCCGAAAACGCGCTTCAAACAGTTACAAATCCATTCGTACGTTTGGACCCAACAGGCCGAATGGCCGAAACCGGCACTGGATTGGGATTGGCAATCGCAAAATCCATTGCGGAAGCACACAACGGCAGTCTGTCATTGAAAAGCGTGCCCAGCGAAGGAACGTGCGCAATCCTGTCGCTACCAGCCGTAAACACCTAGCGTATCAAGCGCCGACGAGATTGTAGTGCTGGGCCGGCAGCGTCACGACCAAACCATCCAACGCGGGTGTAAGGACAATCTGACACCCAAGGCGCGAAGTCTCGCGTACGTCATAGGCCAGATCCAACATATCTTCTTCTTCCTCGGTCGCGGGCGGCAATTTCGCGAACCAGATCGGATCAGCGATCACATGGCAGGTAGAGCACGCCATGGCTCCCTCGCAAGCACCTTCGAGATCGAAGCCGTTGTCGCGCGCAACTTCCAGCACACTCATGCCTTCCTTGGCTTCAAGGTCGTGCGCTTTTCCTTCGGCATCGATGAATGTGATATTCAGCATCAATTAGGAACGCAATTCAGACAGAAAAACTCTCGCCGCAACCGCAAACATTTTTGGCATTCGGGTTGTTGAAAACGAAACCGGATTGCAGCTTGTCTTCCTTATAATCCATCTCGCTGCCCATGATAAACATGACTGCCATGGGGTCGACGTAAATGCGCACGCCTTTGCTTTCGACTTCTTCTTCCAAGCCGATCTTATCTTCCGCATATTCAAACACGTAAGACATGCCCGAGCATCCCTTGGAAGAAACGCCCACACGCAAACCGGTCACCGGCTTGTCGCTTTTGGCGATCAACGATTTGACGCGCTCAGCAGCGGCGTCGGTCAGAGTAAGTAAGGGCGGGCGTTGAGGTTCAGCGTTCATAATGTGTCACCTATAGTACTCTAAATAGGGTCAGTACATGCCAAGCGCAAGCTTTGCGTCCTCGGACATACGGTCGGGCGTCCACGCCGGTTCCCAAATGATTTTGGTTTCTACTTCGCCGGCCCCAGGGATTTGTGCCACCGCATCGGAAACCATGCCGGGCATTTCTCCGGCAACCGGACACCCCGGCGCGGTCAACGACATCTCGATGAACATGTTACCGTCGGGCTTTATGTCAATGGAGTAAATCAGGCCCAGGTCATAGATGTTCACCGGTATTTCCGGATCGTAAACTGTCCGGCACGCCTCGATCACGGCGGATTCATCAGCTACGCTTGCGCCTTCGGCTAATGGTTGACCGGATTTAGCAGTGAATTCGGTCATATCTCCAGCTGGCATTGGTGCGTCATATCCTTGGGAATACATTGTATTTCTCCGGTCTCAGGCCGCGTCGGCGGGCAGATTGCCGCCAACATGACCAAGTTTTTTCATGTGTTCCAACATCGCCAACATACCGACCTGCCGTTGCGTCGTCAGCGCGCCGAGATTGAGCTTGCGCACGTGATCCTCGTTCAGCCGGTCGAGTTCTTCAGCCGTAAGGCCGCTGAATGATTCCACCATCATCGACACCAACCCTTTGACGATAATGGCGTCACTCGATCCCTTGAAGAAATGCCGCCCGTTTTCCGCGCGGTCCACGATCCAGACTCGTGACATGCAACCATGCATAAGATTGGCATCGGTTTTCCATTCTTCCGCAAAATCACCGCTATCGGCACGCTTGCCGATGTCGATGATATATTCGAAGCGCATGTCCTCATCGTCGATGATTTCCAACGCCTCGACAAACTCCTCGTATTGTTCCATTTCCGGCAATTCAGTCATGCCAGCATCTCCTTGGCCTTCTCAATGGCGGCAGCTAGCGCGTCCACGTCTTCACGGCGGTTATAAAGCCCAAACGAAGCCCGCACCATGCCCTCGACACCCATTCGGTCCATCAAAGGCTCAGCGCAATGTTGCCCGACCCGTACAGCCACTCCCTGCCGATCCAAAATCGCCGCTACATCGAACGGATGGAGCCCTTCCACACCAAAAGAAATGATCGCCGCTTTATCAACGGCCGTACCGAAACATTTGAAACCTTCGATCTCTGTCAGGCGTTGGTTGGCATAGGCGAGCAATCCTTGCTCATGTGCGTGAATATTATCCATGCCCAGGCCTTCGACGTAACGGATTGCCGCGCCCAGACCGATGGCCTGAACAATCGGCGGCGTGCCGGCCTCGAAACGCTCGGGCGGTGGCGCATAGGTTATGCCGTCAAAACTGACCCGCTCGATCATATCACCGCCACCTTGGTATGGCGGCATACTCTCGAGAACTTCCGATTTCCCGTACAGCACGCCAATGCCGCTGGGCCCATACAGCTTGTGTCCGGTGAAGCCGTAAAAGTCGCAATCCAGATCCTGTACGTCCACGCCCTGATGAACGATTCCCTGGGCGCCATCGACCAGCACGGGGATACCGCGCGCATGCGCTATCTCCACCACGCGCTTGATTGGCACGCGCGTGCCCAAAACGTTCGAAATCTCCGTAATCGCCACCAATTTCGTCTTATCGCTCAGAGTGGCCTCAAAATCCTCAATGCGAAAATCGCCGTTGTCGGTAATCGGCACGGCTTTCAGCACCGCTCCTTTCTCCTCACAGATCATGTGCCACGGCACGATGTTGGCGTGGTGCTCCATTTCGGATACGACGACCTCGTCCCCTGCTTGCAAGAACTTCCGCCCCCAGGTTTGGGCGACCAAATTGATGCTCTCGGTAACGCTGGACGTAAACACGATGTTCTTGTCGCTGGGCGCATTGATGAACCGCGCAACGGCGCTGCGGGCCTCTTCGTAGGCGTCAGTGGCACGTTGGCTCAGATAATGCGCGCCACGGTGTACGTTGGAATAATAGCTCTCGTAGGCATCTCGCACCGCATCGATGACGACACGCGGCTTCTGCGCACTGGCGCCACTATCGAGATAAACCAACGGCTTCCCATAGATTTCACGAGTCAGGATCGGAAAATCCGCCCGGACCTTCTCGACATCAAACGCAGCCGTGGAGTTATCGCCGGCTCTGGCGTCAGTGATTGGCGTAACGTTGCTCATTGGGCTGCCTGCTCTTTGGTCCATTCTTCAGAAAGGAAACATTGCGCCGGCAACCGGTGCACGACCAGATCGGTCATCGCCTGGCGCACGGCGGGATCGGAAATCTCCTCCACCGCTTCTGCGACGAACGATTGAACCAGAAGGTTGCGCGCCAAAGCGTCGGGGATGCCGCGTGAGCGCAAATAAAACAGCGCCGTAGTATCCAGTTGCCCGGTCGTCGCTCCGTGCGAGCATTTCACATCGTCTGCGTAAATCTCCAATTCCGGCTTGGCATCCATCTCAGCGCTGTCGGACAACAACAGCGTCTTTGACAATTGATGACCGTCCGTCTGTTGCGCCTCTCGGTGAACGACGATTTTCCCCTGGAACACGCCGCGCGATTCATCATCCAGCACACCCTTGAACACTTCCCGACACGTGGTGTGCGGCACGAGGTGCTCGATTAACGTGGTGTTGTCGCAGTGTTCACGCCCTTTCATGAGATAGGCTCCATTTAGCCCGCAATGCGCACCAGACCCCTCCAGGCGTACAAAGGCCTCTGTACGCGACAATCGCCCGCCCGCCGACATACAGAACGTCTCATAAGTGCCATCACGCCCGACCCGCGCATGCATGGAACCCAGATGCGTGGCTTCCATGTTTTCCGTTTGAATGCGGTAGTCGCGAAGACGTGCATTGTCCCCCACATCAATCTCGGTGACGGCGTTGGCGAAATAAGGTCCGACGCCTAAGCCCGCATGATGTTTCACAAGCGTCGCTTCGCTACCCTCTTCCATGACAATCAGATTGCGCGGATAATAGGCGACCGGCCCGTCCGTCAAACCGGCGACGAAGATAACCTCCACCGGTCGTGAGACTCGAACGTTCTTTTGTACATGAATCACGACGCCGGAATTCATCATCGCAGTATTCAGCGCCAACAGAGGCTTCGACTCCAACCGTCCAATACGCCCCATATAGGCGCCAACCCATTCTGGGTCGCGGGCCATGGCGTCACTCAGCGATTCGACCGTCATGCCGTCTTCAAGATTGTCGAGACGGGATAAATCAGAACGCAGGCAACCATTGACGAATACAATACGTGGCACGGTCTCGTCGCCCGCAAACAACGTCGGGATTTGATCAACGCTCGCCGCACCGTCAGCTTCGGTTACAGGCCGGAAGTGGGTGTCGTCGAGGGGGCGCAAGCGGGTGTACTTCCACTCTTCAACCTTGGCCGTCGGCAAGCCGAGATCGCGGAACTGCTCGATGCCGCTACGGCGCAGCGAATCCAGCCACGTCAAACCGTGCCCCGGCAACCCCGGTAGCTCCGCCTCAAAATCGGCCAAGAACCCATCCACGGAAGCATTATGCTGTCGCATCACTCGGCCGCCTCTGCAAATTCGGCATAACCCTTTTCTTCCAACTCCAGCGCAAGCTCCTTGCCGCCGGAGCGCTGGATACGCCCGTGTGCCAGCACGTGTACATAATCTGGAACGATATGCTCCAACAGCCGCTGGTAGTGGGTAATGACCAAGGTTGCGCGATCTGGCGAGCGCAAGGCATTAACGCCGTCCGATACAATCTTCAGCGCGTCGATGTCGAGGCCGCTATCGGTCTCGTCCAATACCGCCAACGCCGGATTGAGGACGGCCATCTGCAGCACTTCGTTGCGCTTTTTCTCACCACCTGAAAAGCCCACGTTTACGGCGCGTTTCAGCATGTCGTCGGAGATGCCGAGTTCTTTGGTTTTCTGGCGCACCAGCTTGATGAAGGCCATCGCATCCAGCTCTTCCTCACCGCGGTAGCGGCGCACGGCATTGAGCGCTTCCTTCAGGAAGGTCGTGTTCGGCACACCTGGGATCTCCACCGGATACTGAAACGCCAAAAACACGCCGGCGCCGGCGCGGTCTTCGGGGCTCAGCTCCAACAGGTTCTGGCCCTTATAAATGACCTCGCCCTTGGTGACTTCGTAGCCGTCACGCCCGGCGAGCGTGTAGCTCAAGGTGCTTTTTCCGGACCCATTGGGGCCCATGATCGCGTGAGTCTCGCCGGCATCGATGTTGAGGTCGATGCCCTTGAGGATATCCGTGCCGTCGACACTGACGTGGAGGTTCTTGATTTCCAACATATGTTAATGACCCTTATTGACCTTGTTGTTCAGCCGACGCTGCCTTCCAGAGAGATACCGACGAGTTTCTGTGCCTCGACGGCGAATTCCATCGGGAGCTGCTGCAACACTTCGCGGCAGAACCCGTTGACCACCAGCGCCACGGCAGCTTCTTCATCGATGCCGCGCTGACGCAGGTAAAACAGTTGATCTTCGCTGATCTTGGACGTCGTCGCTTCGTGTTCGACGACAGCATTCTTATTTTTGCTTTCGATATAAGGCACTGTATGCGCGCCGCATTGATCACCGATCAAGAGCGAATCACATTGCGTATAGTTGCGTGCCTCTGTTGCCTTCGGCCCCATGCGCACCAGGCCGCGGTAAGTCTGATCCGAACGCCCGGCGGAGATACCTTTGGAGATGATCTTCGACGACGTGTTCTTACCCAAATGGATCATCTTGGTGCCGGTATCGGCCTGCTGGGCATTGTTGGTAATGGCGATGGAGAAGAACTCGCCGACCGAATTGTCGCCTTGGAGAATGCAGCTCGGGTATTTCCATGTGATGGCCGAGCCGGTCTCGACCTGGGTCCAGGAAATCTTCGAATTGCGGCCCTTACACGCACCGCGCTTGGTGACGAAATTGTAAATACCGCCCTTGCCGTTCTCGTCGCCGGGATACCAGTTTTGTACCGTGGAGTATTTGATCTCGGCGTCGTCCATGGTCACCAGTTCGACCACCGCGGCATGCAACTGGTGCTCGTCGCGCATGGGTGCGGTGCAGCCTTCCAGATAGCTCACGTAAGAGCCCTCATCGGCAATAATCAGCGTGCGCTCGAACTGGCCGGTATTCTCGGCATTGATGCGGAAATAGGTAGATAGTTCCATCGGGCATTTGACGCCCTTCGGCACGTAAACGAACGAGCCATCAGTGAACACAGCGGCATTCAAACAGGCATGCTTGTTGTCGGTATAGGGCACGACACTGCCCAAATACTTCTGCACCAAGTCAGGGACGCGCTGAATAGCCTCGGAGATCGGGCAGAAAACAACCCCCACCTCTTCCAGCTTGTGTTTGAAAGTGGTGGCGACGGAAACCGAATCGAACACTGCATCCACGGCAACACCGGCCAGCACTTCCTGTTCATGCAAAGGAATACCAAGCTTTTTGTAGGTCTCGAGCAGTTCAGGGTCGACCTCATCCAAGCTCTTGGGTTTGTCGGCAGCGGATTTTGGCGCCGAGTAATAGTAGGAATCCTGGTAGTCGATGGCCGGAAAATCCGGTTTCTGCCACTCTGGTTCAGGCATAGTCAACCAATGGCGATAGGCCTTGAGGCGTGCATCCAACATCCAATCAGGCTCATTTTTCTTCGCCGAGATGAACCGGATGATGTCCTCGTTCAGACCTTTGGGCGCGCTTTCGGTCTCAATGTCGGTGACAAAGCCGTACTTGTACTTCTCTTCCGTCATCTCGCGCACTTGCGCTGCTGTATCGGGTGCTGCCGCCATTTTATTGTTGTCCTTGCATGTCGATCACCAATTATGCCGCTGAGCGGCTGTTACCTTTGCGATTCCAAAGCTCAAGCCAGGCCTTCACAAAGGTGTTGATATGGGTACCCTTGCTACCCTCGCCAAGGCTTATGCGTACCGCTGTTACCGCTTCGTCATCACCAAGCCCCATGGCTTCGGTTACATGACTGGGCTCGACCTTGCCGGCCGAACATGCGGAGCCGGCGCTCACCGCAATGCCAGCCAGATCAAAGGCCATCACTTGGGTGTCGTTGCGCACGCCCGGCATCGTCAAGCAACTGGTGTTGGGCAACCGTGGCGCGTTCTCCGACAGAACCTTCATATGCGGCACCTCGGCCTTGAGTGCCGATTCCAAATCATCGCGCAATGCAGCCAGGCGCGTTGCCTCGCCGGCCTGCTCAGCCTGGGCCAACCCAGCCGCCACACCAAACCCGACAATGCCCGCAACGTTCTCCGTTCCGGCGCGCAGCCCATGTTCTTGACCGCCGCCAAGCACCATCGGGCGCAGCAACTCGCGCGAACGGCAGATCGCCACACCGACACCTTGCGGCCCGCCGATTTTGTGCGCCGAAAGGGTCATGAAATCCACGTCCCAGTTCGCAAAATCTATCTCGATCTTACCGGCCGCCTGCACCGCATCCGTATGCACCAAGGCTCCATGCGCGTGCGCGATCCGCACAACATCCGTGATCGGTTGCAGTGTACCGGTTTCGTTGTTGGCCGCCATCACCGAAACCAAGGTCGGTGTCTCGTCTTCTGACAGCATGTCTTCAAGCGCCGCCAAATCGACCACGCCATCGTGTGATACCGGGATCACATCGCAATCCACTGCCTTTGTCAGCGCTGTCCGCAATACAGCCGCATGTTCAACCGCAGAGACCAACACGCGTGAACGACCGCATCCCGTAATGATCATATTGTTGGCTTCGGTGCCACTACCGGTGAAAACCAGTTGATCGGCGTCTGCTCCCACCAAGGCCGCCACCTGCTCGCGTGCGCGCTCAACACGTTTGCGCGCTTCTCGTCCGGGCCCGTGCACGGATGACGGGTTGATCGCACCCATACGCAAGCACGCAGCTACAGCATCAATGACTTCGGGCCGCGCAGGCGCGGTCGCGTTGTAATCCAGATAGATGGCGGTTGGCGTTGCCATGCGAGGTGCCTTCGGATGCGCGTGCGGATCAGTTATTCGGCTGCGAAACCGGCAACGCCGTCGGCGGCTGCATCGGGCCGGAACAACTGGCCGCCGCGACCAAGCACGCGTTTGTCGACCACGTCAGCCAGTGAAACCGAGCTCAGATACATATAAATATGGTGTCCAAGCCCTTCCCATAGATCGTGGGTCAAACAACGACTCTGATTGGATTTACACCCGGTTGGTGAGCCAGGGCTGCAACGCGTGGTCTGAATCGGTTCATCAACCGCCAGAATGATGTCACAGATGCGGGTATCATCGGCTGAGCGCGAAAGCAGGTACCCGCCACCCGGGCCGCGCACGCTTTTGACCAAACCGCCGCGCCGGAGCTTGCCGAAAAGCTGCTCCAGGTACGAAAGCGAAATCTCCTGGCGCTCCGCGACATCTGCCAATGCAACCGGGCCACCGGTGGATTGTTTGGCCAGATCAACCATGGCCATGACCGCATAGCGGCCTTTCGTGCTCAGTTTCAATGTCTATCTCCTGTTCTGAACTCTGCCGATTCGCGCGGCGGACGGCTTTCAACCTGTCCGACAGAGCTGATACTGCCTACCCCACCTTTTTGCGCGGGGTGTCCGTTTTCGATTTTCCGTCGGTCTGCTCAACCCCGGCCTCAAGTTCTTCAATACGCTGCCCAAGGGCAGTAACCTGCTGACGCAAGGCCTCGATTGTCTGCAATACAGGGTCGGGGCAGCCATCCGATGGCGTACCATAAGCCTGAAATTCGCGCGCCTTTTCGCGGTCACGCGGCATTACGGCCTTAGCCGGCACGCCGACAGCCGTCACCGATGACGGCACGTCTTTCGTGACCACGGAATTGGCTCCGACGCGAGCATGCGCTCCAACACTGATGGGACCCAGAATTTGCGCGCCGGACCCGACGATTACCCCATCTTCCAACGTGGGGTGGCGCTTTTGCCCGACTTGCGCCGCCGAATCGACACTTGGCGCAACACCACCCAACGTAACGTCATGATAGAGTGTCACGTCATCACCGATGATCGCCGTTTCGCCGATGACGACGCCGGTACCATGGTCGATAACGAAGCGCTGTCCGATCTCGGCTCCAGGATGAATCTCGACACCGGTCAGTATTTTTCCGACATGTGACAAAAACCGCCCGGCAAGGTGAAAACCCCGCGTCCATAGCCAGCGGGACATCTTGTGAAACACCAATGCGTGGAAGCCGGGATAGCAAAGAATGATCTCCACCGGCCCCTTTGCAGCGGGGTCGCGTTCCATATAAGCGGCAATATCTTCGCGAAGTTCCTTGAAAACCATGGCGTCTCAGATATTTTGGCGCCGGTCCTGCCGAGCAGGCCGCCACTCGTGTTACCAAAACCGACCGAAATCGGCACTGAATGTTCTGACTGTTATATATGATGCCCGACAAAAATGATCAAGTATATTGACCGGACATATGACTGTTAAACGTAAGAAAATCAATGCTGATATTGACCTTGGGGCAAAAGTAACTGAAATTGCTCGCAAATTTTTTGGGGATTAATCCTACTCATGCCGGAAGTCATCTTCAACGGACCCGAAGGCCGCCTCGAAGGCCGTTATCATCACTCGAAAATCGCCAATGCGCCCGTGGCGCTGCTGCTGCACCCACATCCGCAGCATGGCGGCACCATGAGCAACAAGGTTGTTTATGCGCTGTACCAGAGTTTCGTGAAGCGTGGTTTTTCTGCGCTTAGGTTCAATTTCCGTGGCGTCGGGCGCTCTCAGGGCGTCTTTGACAACGGCCAGGGAGAGCTCAGCGACGCCGCCACGGCGCTGGATTGGATGCAAGGTCACAACCCGAACGCCAAGAACTGCTGGATCGGCGGGTTTTCCTTCGGCGCCTGGGTCGCCATGCAGCTGATGATGCGCCGCCCGGAAATCTCTGGTTTCATCTCCGTCGCCCCGCCCGCCAACATCCACGACTTCTCATTCCTCGCACCATGCCCGGCATCGGGCCTGATGGTGCACGGCGACAAGGACGACATCGTCCCCATCGTCAGCGTCGAGAAGCTGGTGCAGAAGCTGAAGAAACAGGAAAATATCGAAATCGATTACCGGGTGCTCAAGGGCGGCGACCATTTTCTGCAAGACCACTGCATCGACCTGATGGCCATGGTTGACGACTATCTTGATAAAGCCATCAAAAAGGACGACGACTAAGGGGCTTCGAAAAGCCGGCCACCTGTCGTCGGCTTTGCGGCGCCCGTTGTTTGCGGGAAGCTCAGTGGCATGGCGAACCTTGACCGTGCCGCCAAGAAGGCGAATGCCTGCGCCTCCAGGGCATCGCCATCCCAGCCCACGGCTTCAACCGGTTCAACAGGCAAAGCCAACTCTCGTCTGAGCGCCGCCATCAGCGCCGGATTGTGACGCCCGCCCCCCGTCACCAGCCATCGCAAAGGTGGCGCCGGGAAATGCTCAGCCGCTTTTGCCACCGAGCGGGCCGTGAAGGCGGTCAGCGTCGCCGCGCCATCGGCGTCGGAGAGGTTCTGCAATTTCAATAGCGCATCTTCGAAAGCATCCCGGTCGAGTGATTTCGGAACCGGCAGTGCAAAATATGGATTCTCCATCAGCGTTGCCAATAATGTAGCCGCAACATTCCCGCGACGCGCCAGTTTTCCGTCCTGGTCGCGGCCAGCGCCTGTGCGAGTTTTCACCCAGTCATCAATGAGCGCATTTCCGGGTCCCGTATCGAATGCCAGCGCGCCGCCATCCGGGCTGACCCAGGTGACGTTGGCGACACCGCCAACATTCAATACCGCCAAAGGACGCTCCAAAGGGCGGCTGAGAGCCACATGATAGACAGGCGCCAGCGGTGCACCTTCTCCGCCAGCGGCCATATCGCTGCTGCGGAAATCCGCAATGGTGTCGATGCCGGTCAATTCCGCCAGCAGGGCCGCATCTCCAACTTGATATGTGGCCCCGTCTTGCGGGGCGTGGAATACGGTTTGGCCGTGAAATCCCAACAGATCGATATCCGTCGCCGCCAAGCCGGCCTTTTCGATCAGCGCCTTTACCGCGTCTGTATGTATTTCGGTCAACAGACGGATAACCGATGTCGTCTCGATACTTTCATCGGGCGGTTGGCCCACAATGGTGCGCAGTCGGTCGCGGAATTCCTCGTTGTAGGGAAGTGAGGCGACAGGACCGAATGAAAATATCGTATCGCCATCGGTTTCCAGCAGAGCTGCATCGACGCCATCCATGGACGTCCCGCTCATCAAACCGATGGCGCGAAGACGACGCATTTCTGTTGACCCAAGGGGCATGATTGATCCTTGTCTCGGCCTTATCCCACCATTGCACTTCACCGGTCTATGGCATAAACCCTTGTTCCGCAACCGAAGTGCGGAAACGAAGGCGGACCCAAGGGTGGACACTGGCATGGGCCAATACAAATCAGATTTCATCAACAGCGTCGTAGAGCGCGGCTACATGCACCAGTGCACGGACCTCGATGCCCTGGATGCAAAAGCCGAGAGCGGCCCCATCATCGCCTACATCGGTTTCGATTGCACGGCACCCAGCCTGCACGCCGGCAGCCTGGTGCCGATCATGCTGCTCCGGTTATTCCAACAAACCGGCCACAAACCTATCGTGCTCATGGGCGGCGGCACCACCAAAGTAGGTGACCCGTCGGGCAAGGATGAGTCGCGCCAGCTTTTGGATGAAGCGCGCATCGCCGCCAACATGGACGGCATCAAGCAAGTGTTCGCCAAGTATCTGACATTCGGCGACGGCCCGACCGATGCCGTCATGGTCAATAATGCCGATTGGCTGGACGAACTCGAGTATATCCCGTTCCTGCGTGACTATGGGCGGCACTTTTCCATCAACCGCATGCTCGGTTTCGATTCAGTCAAATTGCGGCTTGAGCGCGAGCATCATCTGACGTTCCTGGAATTCAACTACATGATTCTCCAGGCCTATGATTTTCTGGAGTTGTCGCGTCGCCAGGGCTGTTCACTGCAAATGGGCGGCTCCGACCAATGGGGCAATATCGTCAACGGCGTCGAATTGGGCCGTCGTATTGACGATGCACACTTGATCGGCTTGACCACGCCGCTGCTGACCACGGCTTCGGGAGCGAAGATGGGCAAGACCGCCGATGGCGCAGTTTGGCTCAACGCCGATATGCTGTCGGCCTACGATTACTGGCAATACTGGCGCAATACGGAAGACGCGGATGTTGGAAAGTTCCTGCGCTTATTCACCGAACTCCCGATTGCCGATATCGAACGCTTGGAGGCCCTCGAAGGCCAAGACCTCAACGAGGCCAAGAAAACCCTGGCCGACGAATCCACCAAGCTTTGCCACGGCGCAGATGCCGCCGGTGAAGCCCGCGCGACGGCTGAACAGGCCTTCGAAAAAGGGGCTTTTGCGGATGGATTGCCGACTATCGACGTCGCCAAAGCTGAACTGCAATCGGGAATCACCGTGATAGAGCTGTTCTGCCGCGCCGGCCTCAGCAATTCCAACGGTGAAGCACGGCGGTTGATCCGCGGCGGCGGCGCCCGGCTGAATGACGCTGTCATTGCTGAGGAAACCTTGGTCGTTACCGCCGACGCGTGCAATGACGACGGCATTATCAAACTCTCGGCCGGAAAGAAACGTCATGTGCTGGTGCATGCGGTGTAGTCCGTAACAATGTCTGCGCTGCTGGAGCGAAACGCCGCCTTCATTACCAGTCCGCGCGGCTTCAGTCTTTTCATTATCATCCTTCTCTCCTCGCTCGGCATTATGCGGGCGTATCTGTTTCCAGGCGTCGGCGGCGACGATGGCGAGCAGCTGGTGTTTTCGCAGTTTTTCAGTTGGGGTTATCAGGTCCGTAATCCACCTCTGGTGACGTGGCTCCTGATGGGTATCCAATGGGTGACGGGGCCGACAGTATTTTCCATTGTCGCTCTCAGAACCGCGATTCTGATCGGCATCTACCTGTTGAGCCTCACCATCGGTCTCAGGTTGTTCGAAGACAAACGACTGGCAGCGCTTTCGGCGGGATCGCTATTGATGATCTTTTACATGGGTTGGAACACCATTCATGGGTTCACCCATACCTCGTTGGTCACGCTGTTCTATCTCTGTGCGCTGTTCCTGATTTTACGGATTCGCGATGAGCCATCAAAACGGGATCTGTTGGCACTTGGCTTGGTCTTCGGGTTTGGCCTTTTGGCAAAGTACAGTTTTCTGATCTTCGGCCTTGCATTGGTATTTGCCGCCGTCCTTGACCAACGTCTGCGCGGCCACCTGAAATCACCTTGGCCGATATTGGGCTTTGCAGTGACACTGACGTTGCTGGTCCCGCAGTTGCAGTGGCTGATAGAGCACGCGCCGGCGGGCCATCTCATCACAGCCGACCCGGAATACAGTGTCGGCGACGTCATACTCCAGAAGGCCAAAGGCATTCTGCGCGTCGTTCCGGCGATCATCACCTTCCTGTTGCCATTGTGGATCATTTGGCTTGGCATATTCTGGAAACCGGTCCGACAAGGTAGCGCCGCTCCATCAGGGTCGGAGCCGGTTCTCAAGCTATTACAACGGGTTTTGATCTTCTTGTTGGCAGCCGCGGTTATAGCAATTTTGCTAATCCAATCAGACCGCCTGCGTGGCCATTATTTGTTCGTTCTCATTCCCCTGGTGCCGTATTTCTTCCTACGATTTGGCCATACGTTCGAAACCATTCATATTCAACGTTTCGCTGCCGTCATTTCGCTCTCCGGTATCGCGCTGATCGGAACGCTCACCGGCAAGTATTTCACCGAACCAATGGTCTGTGGTCATTGCGAAGACCACATTCCCTATGACGAGTTCGCTGATCAACTGCGCGAGGCAGGTTTCGTACAAGGGACTATCTTCGCTTATTTCCATAAAGACCCGTTGGCCGGCAACCTAAGAGTGCGCTTTCCAAATTCCCGCGTCGTCAGCGCGAAACATCCGGCTGTTATTGCACCGTCGAAGCACCCTTCGGGGCAATGCTTGATCATTTGGCCGGTGAAGGGAGCGCGCGAACCCAAGTCCGCGACAATACTGACGGCCAGGAACAGTGCGTTGAAATTAGGCATACCATTTACCCATCCTTCGAAGGTTCTGACAGCGACATTGCCGCCGTGGCGCCGGGTGCCGCATCAGTTGGAGTATATCTTGCTGGCGCAAGGCGATGGTGAATGCCGTTAAGCACTATCGCTGGCGACAGCTACTCAAGCCCCTCGATTTTCAACTGCGGCCAGACAGCCAACCAGTTCTTGCGGCGCAAGCGTGAACCATATTGATCAATTTTTTTTAGGCCGCTTTGTGTCGGACGAACACGCATGCCAATCAGGTCTTCCAGGCCGTGTGGCGCAAATATGTTGACCGCATCGTCGGGCTCAAGTCGCACCGCAACGCAGGTCGGGGTTTCCAGCCAGAAAGAGATGGCATCCAGCGTTGATAAATAAGGCCGATCATTGTTCCGAACATGCATGCGGGCCTGGTTTCGGACCGACCAAGGGCGGTCCGGCAACGCGTGGATTAATTGGTGCGTTATCCGCATTTCTGTTTCACGGCTCGGATCGCCGCGATCAAAAAACAACACATCAATATCGGCAATCGAGTTGCGGGCTGCAAACCCGTGCAACCTGTCCCAAACCACGCTCCGGACAAATCCGGCACCAATGGCCCAGTCCGCAAGCTCGAGATCGCGCACCGCTCGCAGCGTTTCCATATGCCATTGGCTCAAACGGATTGTGTTTTCAACAAAAGCCGACGCATCATCCACGTTAAATTCCGTCGACGCTATTGAGGACTCGATGTCAGAGGGTCGGTGGTTTCTGCGGGTGTGTCGGTTTCTTTCTTGGTGAATATTCCAAATACGTTCCGCAGGAAACCGGGCGCGAGCGCCGACAACGGATTGACCGAAACCACAGGTTCTTCCATTGGCCCTGTCATCGTATATGTCGCCGCGAAGACGCCGCCGCCTTTCTCACCACCGGTAAACAGGTCTCCCAAGACCGGGATATGACCAAGGGCTGAGTTGATCGCATAGGCAGGAATTACTGTGCCTTCCAGATCAACAATATCGGCATGGCGAAATACTTTCCCAGTGGCCGTAAATCCAAGTGACGTACCGGTCGCCTTGGCTTCTTTCAAATGAAAAGTGCCCTGCGAAAGCTCAAACGGAATTTCCAAGCTCTTGAACGCAAGCCCCTCGCCTTCTAGGGCTTCGAGAATACCGGTCAACGACATAATGCTGATAACATGGGCAAGCGCCGGCGCATTGATGATACGGTAGTCACTCACGCTAATCGTACCATCGAGCGGTTGATCCGGGTCGGCATCGTCGTAAACGCCCGTAATCCTCAAATTCCCGCCCACCATATTTGGATAAAGCTCCAGCGTTTTCAAAACCTGGCCCGCGTTATCCGCATGCATGGAAAAATCACGATTTCCGTCGTCGCGTGGGCGGATGGAAAGATCGAACACCGCGTCCTTGCCAACCCGGCTGTTCATAATGACCGTATCCCAAACACCATCTACGCGCGCGAAGGTCCCCGACACATCAAGGAGTTCTTGATTGCTATCCAGCCATACCCGGTCAAATTCAACCGCCAGCGTTAGGCCTTCTAACAAAGGATGATCATCTTCGTCCTCGGTGCTCGGTGAGGTGATTTGCTTCCACATTGGCGACAAATCGAATCCGGAGCCGTGAAATCCCGCTTCCCAGCCACCGTCCGACTTTGGGATCAAAGCCCCTTTCATTTCCGTCCGGCCATAGGCGACGCGGTCAAAATCAACCCGCTCCAGGCCTGTTCCGTCCAACGCATATTTAGCCGCCCCTTGGATGTTCAGATCTTCGGCATTCAGGTTGAATTTTGGGATATCAACGACGATGGCGTTCTCAAGGTCAATGACGACCTCGGCTTGGCCCTGTATGCCAGTTGGCTTCGACCAGCCGAATGCAGGAGCGGACAACGCAGCGTTTGTTATATCGGCGCGCACGGCAAGCCGGCGGTCGGCACCGTCGAATACAGTGAAGGAGATATCGGATTTGATACCGCCCTGTATGAAGTCGCCGGAAAACGGCTGCATGTCCAAGCCGATATCTCGGACATGACGCACGTCGTCGATGGCGGCGACAATATTATAGCGGCTCCGAAATTCGGGTTTTTCGGTAAAGTTCTCTCGCCATGTCAGCTTCGCTGGGATTTCCGCAATCCGAACATCGCCTTTGACATCCATACCGCGTCCGTCGACCCGCACATCCAACTCGCCAGCGTCAATTTCCCGTCCCATAAAGACATTCGTTAAATGAACGTCCTGCAAGCGCGAACGCGCCCAGACCTTGACCTGATCAATACCGAGATCGTTCTCCAATATGAAAAACAGCTTCAGCCGCGTACTCGCTTCACCGCTGGCTTTATCCAAATTGAGGTTGAGCGCTGAGGCAAACTGAAATGGCTTGTTATCGATATACGCCAGCTTGTCGGGCAAGTTGCCTTCAATTTTCAGATCAATGTCGGCGAACTGATCAATCTGATCCAGGCCCGTGAGAACAACCCGACCGCTTGACAAGGTCAGCCCCTCGGAAAGACCGCTATCGGCGTAGATGGTCATGGTTTTCTCATCAAAACGGACGCTGCCATTGATGCCGGTCACCGGTGGCATCGGCGGCAAATAGTCGACCGTCGCACCTACCGCCTTCATGCCGCCTTTCAGTGAAATCAACTCGACGCCTGTAGCCTCGGATAGTTTCAACTCGGCCTGAAACGTCACGTCCTCAGCCGAACCTTTTCGAATATGAGTCGTTACCCAACGTCTCGGATCTGGGCTCAAGCTTTCGGGCCAATAGGTCGGCAGAACCTCCATCGACATCCTGTCAATTCCGCCCTCGGCCTTCACGCGCAAATCCTGACTACCAGATTGCAAACCGGTTACGGTCCCTGACATCGTTAGCTTCGGTCCATTCAGGTCGGCATATAGCTCATCAATTGACAACGCCGCGCGGTCAGGCGAAAGCTTGCCGCGAAAACTGATGGATTTCAGGGGTTCGGCATGATCAATGGGCTTGGGCAGTTTAACTTTTTGACCTTCGGCAAACTTCAGATCAAATTTTTGGACTTCGATACCCGTGTCATGGGTGAATACAGCGGAAAGTTCGGCAGCGGAAACCCGTAGATCCTGCTTGACGGGTTTCGGCAGCACCAGCCGCCCGTCTTTGCCATGAATGGAAACCGTAACCTTATCCAGGGCGCCGGAAAGCGGAAATGACAGACCGACTGTGCCCGACAGCGGCATATCGAGAACCTTCAACGGCGCAAGATCCGCCGTCACGTTGGAAAACACCACCGGCGCCACATCCGTGAACTTCAAATCCAAATTCACGCGCTGTTCTCCGAACAGATAAGCGCCGTCTCCGATCAGTTCCGTTGTCCGCCCGCCTTCATCGAGCACCAGATTTACTTCACCACGCAGGCGATCGATCATGCGTTCAAGGCGAATATCCGCAACCGGTAAGTTCCAATTCTTTTTCAAGACCTGGTCAGTGATTGTCACCGCGCCACCGACGATGGCAACCCGCGACAGATGGCTCATAGGCCGGTCCGGGGACGGCTCCGCCAGAAGCTGGTCCATGAAATTCTGCGCCACGGCCCTGGAATCAGCGACGCCCCCGCCAGTGTTAAGCGCGCCGCCAAACCCGACATCAATGGTGCCGTCGCTTTCCCGGCGTACAGCCAACCTGGGTCCATAAAACTCGATACTTCGGGGAGCGATTTTACCCCGCACGAGCGCATCGCCACTGAGCGAAAATGACACTTCCGGGACATTGCCAACAGTGGTACCGTCCGACGCCACCATCTTGACGTTCAACACGCGGATATCGAGCGCGCGTTGCCAACCGGCCCAAGTCAGGATCGTATCACCAAGCTTCAAGCTAAAATCGGCATGGCCGGCATTGACCGCATTTTCCAGATACTCGGTCAGAAAGCCGAGCGAGATCGGCCCCTTCGACAGTTGCCAGGCAAGCAAGCTGATAACGATGGCGAACCCGGCGCCAAGACCGCCGAGAAGCTGTATGAGAATTTTAGCGGTGCGCCGCACCATGCCGCCACCTCAACATACCGTCGAAACCCAATCGAACTGGCCTTGACCGATCCGGATCGATCCCGCAGTCTGCCGCCGTTGGTAACACCTTATTATGCCTCATTTCGAATTCACCGACACCATGCAATCGATTCCCGCACCGTATGACTTGGATGCGGTTCGTGATCTGCGCCAGGACTGGCTCGCCGCCACGGAAAACGATACGGCGAAAAGCGTCTTGGACGACCCCGGTGCAAGTGCCGTTCTCGATTGCATTTTCGGCAATAGCCCTTTCCTAAGCCAAGCAGTGATACGCGATCCGGATTTTGTCTGTGACCTTTTACTGGACGGTCCCGACGAGGCTTTTTCGCGCGTCCTGTCCGGTATATCGGACAAGAGCAAAGAATCCCTTAATGACAATGACATAGCCCGTATTCTCCGAATCGCCAAGCGGCGCGCTGCTATCACCATCGCACTTGCCGATATCGCCGGGCTGTGGCGGCTTGAAGAAATTACAGGTAACCTGTCAAAATTTGCCGGCGCGGCGCTGGATTTGGCCGCCACGCACCTGTTGCGTCAGGCTGCCGGCCAAGGCGCTTTTGAGCTGCCGAACCCGGACGATCCGCTCCAAGACTGCGGTCTGATCATCATTGGCATGGGCAAACTTGGTGCATTCGAACTCAACTACTCCAGCGATATCGACCTGATTGTCCTTTATGACTCGGAGAAAATCGAAACCGCACAACCCGACCGCCTGCAGAACAATTTCGTACGTTTGACTCGAAACCTGGTCAAACTGATGGATGAACGTACCGCCGATGGCTACGTGTTCCGCACCGACCTTCGCCTTAGACCCGACCCTAGCGCGACACCGCTGGCCCTGTCTGTGGTCGCCGCGGAAACCTATTATGAAAGCATCGGCCAGAACTGGGAACGTGCCGCCATGATCAAGGCGCGTGCCATTGCCGGCGACAAGGAAGCCGGCAACACGTTTCTGAAATTTCTGCAACCGTTCGTATGGCGTAAGAGCCTGGACTTCGCCGCTATCCAGGACATCCACTCCATCAAACGCCAGATCAACGCGCACAAAGGCGGCACCGACATCGGCACCCAAGGCCACAATATCAAGCTCGGCCAGGGCGGCATTCGCGAGATCGAGTTTTTTGCCCAGACCCAACAATTGATCTGGGGCGGTCGTGAGCCCAGTCTGCGCTCGCCGGTGACAGTGCAAGCTTTGGCGGACCTGACCGCGTTCGGTCAATGCGACGAACAAACCGCAGCCGAACTGACCGACTCATACGGATTCCTACGCCGCATCGAGCATCGACTGCAAATGATCAACGATGAGCAATCCCAAACCCTGCCCGACAGCGATGAGGGCTATGCCCGCTTGGCAACTTTCTTGGGCTATGCGTCGTCGGATGCCTTCAGCAAGGACCTTTTGGCACATCTACACCGCGTGCAAGACCACTATGGGCAGTTGTTTGCCGAAGCGCCGTCGCTCGGCGCGGAAGGAAGCGGCAACTTGGTCTTTACAGGCGGAGACCCCGACCCGGAAACCTTGGATACCATTCGATCCTTGGGATTCCGAGCGCCGGAAACCGTGGACGGCCTGATCAGGGCTTGGCATCACGGTCGTCATCGCGCGACCCAGAGCACGCGAGCGCGGGAAATCCTCACCGAGTTGATGCCGCGTTTGCTTGATGCCATGGCGGCCACCGCTGACCCGGACGCCGCATTGCTGCGGTTTGATGAATTCCTTAAAGGCTTACCGGCCGGCGTACAGTTGTTTTCCATGTTTCAGGCGCAACCGCAGTTGCTTGACCTCATTGCCGAGATCATCGGCATCGCGCCCAGACTGGCGCGGCACATGAGCGCCCATCCGTCTGTTTTGGACAGTGTATTAACCGGCGACTTCTTCGGCGCACTCCCAGGTGTCGACGAATTGCGGGCTGAGTTGCAGGCAATACTGGATCGCGCCGAATATTTCGAGGCCGTACTCGATGCGTCGCGCCGGTGGGCCCACGACCGCCGTTTCCAGGTCGGTGTGCAACGATTGCAAAACTCCGTCGACCCGGAAGACGCATCGCAAGCGCTCAGCCATATTGCAGAAACCATTGTTGGCAGCTTGTATCCGCCGGTGGCCGACGAGTTCGCCCGCAACCACGGCTTGATCAGCGGCGGCGACATGGCCGTAGTGGCGCTGGGCAAATTGGGCAGCCGCGAAATGACCGCAAGCTCCGACTTGGATATGGTGTTCATCTACGATGTTCCCAAAGACGCCGAGTATTCCGACGGCAAAAAATCGCTTCCGCCGACGCAATATTATGCGCGGCTCGGACAGCGTTTGATCAATGCAATCACCACGCTAACCGCTGAAGGCAGCCTGTACGAAGTTGACATGCGTTTGCGTCCTTCAGGCAATGCCGGGCCGGTCGCCACCACAACGGAAGCATTCCGGATTTATCATGCGGAATCGGCGTGGACCTGGGAGCACATGGCCCTGACCCGCGCACGGGTCATCCACGCCACATCAGCCGCCTTTCGCCAAACGGTCGAGCAAGAAATCCACGACGTGCTGATCAGGCCGCGAGACCCTGAAAAACTGCTCCGAGACGTTGCGGACATGCGCCAACGCCTGGCTCGTGAGAAGCCGGCCACGTGTCTGTGGGCTCTGAAGCAATTGCGCGGCGGCATGGTGGATATCGAATTCATTGTGCAATACCTGACGCTCAAGCATGCCGCCGCCTACCCGGAAATCATCGGTCCCAATACCTTAAACAGCCTTTCACGCCTTGCCGCCGCCGGGGTGCTGGATACCGGCATTGCCGCACGGCTGACAGCGGCATTGAAGCAATGGCACGCGTTGCAAGGCATGCTCAGCCTAACGGTCGAGGATGACATTACCGCCGAGCGCGTGATGGAGTTCCCAAACACGTTGAAAAATCGCCTGACGCGCATTGGCGGAGAAGCCGGCTTCACCGAATTGGAAGCCGCCATGCATGCTCAGGCTTCGGAAATCTATAGTTTGTTCCAAGATCTGATCGAGGCGCCGGCGGACGCGCTGCCGCCACGTGCGGTGGACGAAGAGGAAATGCCGGCTCCCTTGATTTGATCGCCTCACGGATTTGTGCACTGGCTTGAACGCCGCAGGTCTCGCAATTTCGGACGAATCTGCGCATTTTCCTTACAACGAATTCACGAAGGAGCATGACATGCACGCATTCACCCGGCGGTCCGCCATCCGCTTCATTACTGGTTTTGCCGTTGTCACCGCAACAGCCAGCATCTCAGTTCCGGCTCGCGCCGATGGTGTCGTCTTCACCTCATGGGGCAAAGCCATTCGCGGTTATGACCCGGTTGCCTATTTCACCCAATCGAAGCCGGTCAAAGGCAATGCCGATTTCACGCATGAATTTCAGGGCGCCAAATGGCAGTTCGCCACTGCCGCCAACCGTGACGCCTTTGCTGCGAACCCGGAAAAATACGCGCCTCAGTACGGCGGTTATTGCGCCTGGGCCGTGAGCCAAAGCTATACGGCCTCTGTCGACCCGGAAGCTTGGAAGGTCGTCGACGGCAAGCTCTATCTGAATTATTCCAAATCCGTTCAACAGCAATGGCTCGCCGGCGGCACCGCCATGCTGATCAAACAGGGCGACGCGAACTGGCCGGGATTAAGAAAGGGGTTAAAGGGATAGCCCTTCAACCTTAATCACCAGAATGTATCGCCAAATCACATAGTTGATCAGTTAATCGCCTTTTCCGAGCCTCCATGATCGCTTCATCCCAACCGAGATTGGCTAACAAGCAGATATCCTTGTCATTTGATGTGGCGACGTCGCCATATTCATGCATCGGCATATTCATGGAAACCATGGCTGTATAGAGAAAAACCAAGAATATCAAAACGATCAATATACTGCCGCTGAATTGACGAAACGCTTGGTAATAGCGTTCTATCCGTAGATATTCCGGGTCGGTGGATCGGTTGTATTTGAACAGAAAATCCTCATGTTCGCGGTAGTGGCGCAACAGCCGCCCGGCGACCCAAAAATTGCGGATCACGATCAACGCAACCAGCGGCGCAAAAAATGCGGAAAATCCCGCCACACCGAGAGCGATACCTGGGGCTACGCCTAGCAACTCAACCAAACCAGCAGCTATGAGCGGCGCGACGACGCATACCGAAATCAAAATTCCGTTTGCGATGAAATGGTTACGAATGCGAGCAATCAAGTAATCTTCGTGTCCGGGCGCCAAAAGCAACCGAAGGTTTTCGTCTACAACGGGGTTTTTCCCCATACCCTGTTCCTCATTTTCTCAGTCAACAGTTGCCCCGGCATTAGAGGGAAAAGATGAACAGCATTTCTATTCCAGGCTCCGATTGCTGAAAACCGTTTTCTGGTTCGACGCATCCCGTGTTCCCATGACCCTGCCCTCTTGTGCCACCGGTTCAGTTGGGAAAATTCCGCAATTCGTAGTATAATAGAGGGCTCAAAAAACCGAGGTTTTTTGCTATGACTTATCGATCTTTGTTCGTTGTGGCAGCTGTCATACTCGCCCTGTCTTCGCCCGGCCAAGCCGATGAAACAGCGCTCTCCGACCTGCGCATCAAAGATGGCGGGACGATCAAGCCTTATACGGATATTGTGACACCGCCAAAGCCGCCGTGGTGGTCGCGCGGCCTGCCCCTGCCCTTTAGTTCCATTTCCAAAGCCTCGTTCCAAAATACGGCGCAATGGCTGCGGGACTACGATTTTGACAACGATGGTTGGCTGACAACAGCCGAAATGACCCAAGCTTGGCTGATACAAGCCGCCACGTGGGTAAGCGGCCGGGAGTTTTCCCCCTCCGATCTTGTGACGGCCAAAGCAGAATCAATGCGGGGCGTGGAAATTTCTCTCAAAGCGGAGCGCTCGCTCCGTGTGGTGATTGACGGCGTTGCGGCGTCAGCCGCGCAGACAGCGATTGTTGAAACCCTTAACGCGTTGAACAATTCAACTTATGAAGCCAGCGCCGGTGGTGACGGGGGCAAAGGCACAGCCGGTTATCGCGGCAATGACAACGCCAAGGATGAATAGCGAACTATTGGGTCAGTTCGTGCAATGCTGCCGCCAATGCATCGACGTCGGTGACAAACGGTGAATGCCCGCCGGCCATACGCAATACCGGACCACAAGGTGACACAGCTTCCATCCGGCGCTGTAGAAAGAGTCCGATAGCCTTGTCCCTTTCACAGTGGATATATGCGCGCGGCACGCGGGCATAATTCTCTGCCGTGATCCGGACCGGCGTCGTGAACGGCGCAATGGCCTGCGGATGTACTCTGTCACGCACCCAATCCAACTGATCCTCACTGGCATCTGGATAGAAGTGCTCGTGCAACACCTCATCTCTCAGCTGCAAGCAAGGTACGCCATCAACATCGGCTCGCTCGGCCGCAATGCGGACTTGTTCATCCTGGCGCGCCAAGTCGGCAATCGACTGACCGTTTTCTGGCAGATAAGCCGTTAGAAACACCAAAGAGCGCAGCGCATCGGGAATGCGTTCCGCCACTTCGGCGATTACAGCGCCCGCCATGGAATGGCCGACCAGATACACATTGCCGCCCAGCCCCGCAATCAACGCGGTCGTAGCGTTGGCATAATTGGCGAGCGTCATTTGACGGGGATCGAAGGCCGCACCGTGGCCCGGCAGATCGTCAGCGAACACCCGGTGGCCGGCCAGTTCCAGGCGTCGGCGCAGACGTTCCCAACACCACGCGCCATGATATGCTCCGTGCACCAATACGAAAGTCGCCAAAAATTCGCCCCTTCTCGATTCAACGCGATCATAACGCCTTGATTCAATCGCCGACAGGCACGATTTTATGACCGGTTTCACCTTATCATTTTCAGGAGCACCCCATGACACTGGACGTCGGCGACAAGGCCCCTAACTTTTCCCTACCCACCGACGGCGGCGGCGAATTGTCTCTGAAAGAGCTCAAAGGCAAATCCGTGGTGTTGTACTTCTACCCCAAGGACATGACCCCAGGATGCACCACCGAAGCACAGGATTTCCGGGACCGTGCCAAGGATTTTGAAAAGGCCGGTGCCGTCATCGTCGGCGCATCCAAGGACAGCGTCAAACGCCATGACAACTTCAAGGCCAAGCACGATCTCAACTTCGCCCTGGTGTCCGATGAAGACGGCACCTTGTGTGAGGATTATGGCGTATGGCAATTGAAGAAGCTTTATGGGCGTGAGTTCATGGGCATTGTGCGGGCCACGTTCATCATCGACGCCAACGGCAAGATCGCCAAGGTGTGGCCGAAAGTGAAGGTCAAGGGCCACGCCGAAGAGGTGTTGGAGGCTGTCCGGGCATTGTGAGTGTTCCCACGACCCTCTCGGATGCCGCTTTTCATGTGCTCAGCATCCAAGAGCCGGCGGATAAGGTCCGCCTGACAGAGCTCTATTGCGCCGCATGGCGGAGCGGCGAGATTACAGGTGTCGGCAGCGTCACCCTGCCCGATCGCCCGGGCCGTCCCGACCGCCCGGAACTGCTTTTGCCGAAGGACATGCCGCGTCGGCGCAAGGGTGGCGCGCAAGGTCGGCTGGCGTTCCTGCATGCCATCGCGCACATCGAATGCAACGCCATCAATCTGGCCTGGGACATCGTTGCGCGTTTTGTAAACGAAGACCTGCCCCAAGCCTTTTTCGACGACTGGGTACAAGTAGCGGCGGACGAAGCCCGGCATTTCGACATGTTGCAGCGACGCATGAAGCAACTTGGCGGCACCTATGGCGATCTGCCGGCACACGACGGTTTGTGGCAAGCGGCGACAGCTACAACCGACGATCTGATGGCGCGTCTGGCACTGGTGCCCATGGTGCTTGAAGCGCGCGGCCTCGATACCACGCCGGCAGCAGTCGACAAACTCCGGAAGTCCGGCGATGCGCAAAGCGCCGAAATCTTGCTGACAATCGGCGAAGAGGAAACCCCGCATGTGGCGGCGGGCGTCAGATGGTTCAAGTTCTTGGCGGAACGGCGCGGGTTGGAACCGGTTTCCACCTTCCATGGTTTTGTGCGAGCCCGCTTCAAGGGATATATCAAACCGCCGTTCAATCAAACCGCCCGTGACAGCGCCTTAATGGACCGCGAGTTCTATGAACCCCTGGCACCTACATCATAGTTCCTTGCCACAGGCGATGGTTTTTGCCTTATTCTAGTTCGTCACGATGACGTCACCGCCAGCCCCAGGAGACACACATGGCCGAGGACAAAGACGCGCCAGAAGAAGCCCCCGAAGATTCGACAGAAGATGCTCCTGAAGAGCTTGACGGAGGTGGTTCGGAGGACGGCGAAGAAGAACCGCCCAAAAAGAAGCTCAGTCTCAAGAAGATGATCATTCTGGGCGTCGGCGGGTTGTTCGCACTGCTCATCGTCGGCGGCGGTATTGCCTACATGATGGGTTGGCTCGATTCGGTGCTCGGCATTGAGCGTGAGAAGACCAAGCTGGAAATCAGCCTGGGCGTACCCGTGCGCCATCCGCTGCCATTGATCAAGGCCGACCTCAAGACCGGCCGATGCCGCTCGCCGTTCTTGCGTGTCGAGGTGGTGGTGCAGATCAACGAAGGCGACCTTGATTTGCTCGTCGACAATGAAACCGCGATTGTTGATGGCGTGCGCACCCACCTGCGTGACCAGGAACGCCAAGACCTCGTCGGCAAAGCCGGTACCGACCAGCTTCGCTTCGATCTGGTCAACATCGTCAACAAGGTCATCGCGCCAGCCCGCGTCCACGGTATTTTATTCAAGGACTTCTTGCTGCAGTGATCGTGTTGAGCCTGTGAAAACGGCTGAGCCTCGTCCAGCGGGACGGCTAAGCCTGCTTGACCCATCCGCTATTCAGGAATTTCTCGATCGTCTTGTCGGGTTCCGGCTGAAAGGTGTCATCAAGGACGGCTATATCGGTCATGCGGTCGAGACGAAAAGACCGGAATCCTTGACGCATTTCGCACCAGGACGCGAGAATCCAAACGGGGCCAAAAAACGCCATCCCTAATGGCCAGACATCCCGTTCGCTTGGCCGACCCTCGGCGTCGCGATACTGAAGGTGCACAATGTGCCGATTGCGGATCGCATACCGAAGGTCACCAGGATCGATGGTGATCGGTTCCGCTTTGTGATCGGCTGGAGCCAGCAGTGCCGTTTCCGCCATGTGTTGGCGAAGCCGATCGGGGATGACCTCCTCGACCTTGGCGAGCACATCTTCGGCAGCCCGTGCCAGTTTCGGATCGGCCCAGGCTTCGACGATACGAACGCCCAGGACCAGGGCCTCGATCTCTTGCTCGTTAAACATGACTGGCGGCAGATCGTAACCGCCGCGCAGAATATACCCGACGCCCGCCTCGCCCTCTATGGGCACCCCACTGGCCATCAGGTCGCGAATGTCGCGATAGACAGTTTGTTCGGAGATTTCCAATCTCTCGGCCAGATCCTGCGCGCGGGCCATCTTTCTGCGGCGCAATATCTGTATGATCTCGAATAGTCGGTCGGCGCGCCGCATGACGAGTCCCTCTTCGCCTCCACTCTATTGACCACTTCCTGACACTATCTGTCATGAGACCCGAGGTTAGCAAACCGCTCCTGACACCATGGTGTCAGGAGCCTCTCCTTATGTTGGGCAAATCAACGCGAACAAAACACTGAACGCACCAACATCAAGGAGATCGACATGTTCAAGCAACTCATCACAAACCTGCTTCGAGAGACCCGTCGACTGCATGCCCGACAAGCCGCCAAGCGCCATCTCCGAGATATCGACGACTACCTATTGCGCGATATCGGCATTGACCGCTCGCAAGTCGACTTGGTCGTCGACGGCATGATGGGGCAAGCGCAAAAGACGCAACCGTGCCGTGACAGCAGGGCCCAACGGGAACGGTCGAGGCCTGCGGCAATGCCATCATCGAATTGCGGCGTCATGATCTCGTCGGTATGGAGTGCCGTTCAACCCTTGGGTCCGTCACGGCGTACGGGTTAAGGGTTCACCTCACCGCGCACCAAGTGTGTAGGTCACAGTGTTTCCCTTCGAGTCTTGGCCAACACCGGAAGAGCCCTTGCCGCTACCGTACGCCTTTAAGGCTCCTGAGGCAGCCATGCCATTGGTACACGAAAGTGTCCAGGTTCCCTCGGTTCGGCTCGTCATATCGTAAGAGCCCGAACAGGTTCCATCGTTGTTGGGCAGGCTAGCCTGGACTGTTCCACCATCGCGCCTTTGATTGAGATCGACGTAACCGGCAATGAGATCGCTGTATCCCTCCCACTGCATAGCGATAGGCCGTTTTTCACTGGGTCGAGAGTTGCTTGTTTGCGCTTTGCCTAAGCTTACATCGAAAAATTTCGCGGCTTGAAAATCCACGCCCGGCGCGGCACTCGCCAAATGTTTTCGACCGCAGGCCCAGGCACCCGTTCGCGCGTTGCCGAACATTTCCAGTGAGTTCTGGGCGGCACTCGTCTCATTTAAAACGTTGGCTACATACCAGCCGTCATCCGACTGATTGGAAATCACCTGTGAAAATGAGAAGCTTGTGACCTTACTTTTTCCGCCCACCTCGTTCGGACCTCGAGAGGTCCAGAAAACGCAATGTCTTGGAACCCGATAGGCAATAACGCGGGCTACATGCTCCGCTTCGGACATGGAACTCGACTTCACAGGCTCGTTTGGCACTGTTTGCAGGCTGTAGCGTTGACCCGTTGCCTGACAC
Source organism: Rhodospirillaceae bacterium (assembly GCA_016845145.1). GTDB lineage: Bacteria > Pseudomonadota > Alphaproteobacteria > Rhodospirillales > Casp-alpha2 > TMED8. Next base: position 57,823 of record JAERTE010000077.1, on the reverse strand, counting down.
CCCGACAGGAAAACGGCGGCAACAAATAACGGCGCTATAGCCAAGATATACTGACGCCAACGGTGAATGGAGACTCTCATGTTTAAACGTAGGCGATGCATATACTCATTCCCAAATGATAGAAAAATAAATTCGAATTCTATAATCGTATAGCGGTAGCAGTAATGCCGGTCAATCAACCAATGACGGCATCAATATCCAAATCGTTCGTAAGTGGTTGGGCGATATAGGCATCAATCGATCGCAACATTGCCAGCGCCGAGAAAATGTCTTCGGTAACAATATCACCGAGCTGCAGCGCCTTGATCACGTCGGTATGGCATCAGGCGCAAGCCGCCGATTGACCATGGTAAACAGCGCCACGACATCATCGGCATCATGCTCTGTAAAACGCCGAATGTTAACGGACGCCATCAGGCGGTCTCGCCGTCATCTCCACTGTGCACGCGCTGCGCCAGGGCGGCGGCCATGAAGTCGTCGAGATCGCCGTCAAGTACGGCACTCGTGTTCGACGTCTCCACTTCGGTGCGCAGATCCTTGACCATCTGGTAGGGCTGCAACACGTAAGAGCGGATTTGATGCCCCCAGCCGATGTCCGTCTTGGCGTCGTGTTCGGCCTGGGCCGCTTCTTCGCGCTTCTGTAGTTCGGCCTCGTACAAACGCGCTTTCATCATGCTCATGGCCTGGGCACGGTTCTTGTGCTGCGAGCGGTCGTTCTGACACTGTACGACGATGCCGGTGGGGATATGGGTCAGGCGGATGGCCGAATCGGTTTTGTTGACGTGCTGTCCGCCCGCCCCCGATGCGCGGTAGGTATCAACCCGCAGGTCCTTGTCTTCGATCTCGATTTCAATGGTGTCGTCGATAACGGGAAACACCCAGGCCGACGAAAAACTGGTATGCCGGCGTGCGCTCGAATCATAAGGCGAGATTCGCACCAGCCGGTGCACGCCCGATTCGGTTTTGAGCCAGCCGTAGGCATTGTGTCCCGACACCTTGATCGTCGCCGATTTGATACCGGCTTCTTCGCCGGGGCTTTCTTCCAGCCATTCCACTTTGTAGTCGTGCGCCTCGCACCAGCGCGAATACATACGCAGCAGCATCTCGGCCCAATCCTGCGCCTCGGTGCCGCCGGCGCCGGCGTGGACTTCGAGGTAGCAATCGTTGGCATCGGCCTCGCCCGACAAAAGCGTCTCAAGCTCAGCCTTGGCGGCGCGTTCCTTGACGTCCACCAACACGGCCTCGGCCTCGGCGACGACGTCCGCGTCATCCTCGGCCTCCCCCATCTCGATCAACTCGAGACTGTCGGAGACTTCTTGCTGCATTTCGTCGATGGCCTTGAGGCCGCCTTCGAGGCGCGTACGTTCACGCATCACCTGCTGGGCCTTGGCGGGATCGCCCCACAGGTCCGGGTCCTCTGCGAGTGAATTCAGCTCTTCTAGGCGGAGTTTGGCTTGGTCGTAGTCAAAGATGCCTCCTCAGCAGTTCGATCGACTGCTTGATTTCCGAGGCCATGGTTTCGATTTCGGCGCGCATGATGCTCTTCTTCTATCTTTTCGTGGTGTCTCAACGCGAGCCGATAAGAAGCCAAGCGAATGGAAATTGCAAGGCCCCGCGCGAGCCGGGTAGGATGGGGACCAAGTCATCCAACAAAGCCTCTTGAGGGGACCACTATGCCCGAACCGCAACGCGCCATTTTTCTGGAAGGCAGCCGCCACCACCACTACCTCGAATACACCCTGAACGACGCAACCGACAACGCGGCGTTGGCGCAATCCATCACCATGGCACGAACCGCCGCCAAATCCAGCCAGGTCGCCATGGTCCTTGCCTTCGGCCCCAACACATGGCGCGGGTTGGCGCCCGATCAAACCCCGGATGCCCTGCAAGACTTCCAACCCATTTCCGGCCCCGGCCACGCCGCACCGGCGACGCAGCGCGATATTCTCATATGGGTGCACGGCGAACACCATGACGATGTGCTGGACCTGGCGCTGGCCGCCGACAAGGCATTTCAGCCAACAGGCGCTGCGGCCCTGGACCTGACCGGCTTCGTGTATCACGATTCGCGCGATCTTACGGGTTTCGTCGACGGCTCGGCCAACCCCAAGGAGGACGCCCGCATGGACGCCGCCCTGGTGCCGGATGGCGAAACGGGTGCCGGCGGTGCGTTCGTATTCACACAACGCTGGGTGCACGACCTGGCAGCCTTCAACGCAGTGGCCATTCCGGACCAAGAGCGCATCATCGGCCGCACCAAACCCGATAGCATCGAGTTGGAAGGCGACGCCATGCCGCCTTGGTCACACGTCAGCCGCACGGACGTGAAGATCGACGGCGTGGCGCAAAAGATTTACCGCCGCAGCGCGCCCTACGGCACCGCAACCGAGCACGGCCTCTATTTCCTGGCCTTCGCCTGCCACCCGGCCCGCATCCAGGTGCAGTTGGACCGCATGTACGGCGTAACCGGCGACGGCGAATACGACCACCTGATCGACTATTCGCGCGCCGTCACAGGCTCTTATTGGTTCGCGCCGTGTGAAGATGCGTTGGCTGGCCTATAACGCCCTGTAACGATCTGTAACGGGCATCACAGCCGCTTTTCGTTTCGTCGCCTATGATTTAAGCTCATTGGAGATAGAGGAGATATCTATGCCCGGAGGCGGCCGCCGCCACGAACGAATCCCGGTCAACGAACCGGCCACCATCGTCTCCGACGGCGAGATGGCCGATGGCGTGGTCACCGACGTTTCCGAAAGCGGTGCGGCGATTGAGTTCACCTTGGACAAAGACGACACCGTATGTCTCGACATCGGCCAGGGCGTTGGCGTCAAATCGGAATCGCTGAAAGACCGTCCCGCCCGCATCATCCGCCACTACGACTCGGGCTTCGCCATCAACTTCGACGACGACACCTGATTCCCTCCCCCCAAACCAGGGCGCGACGCCTTCTCTCCAAAAAAAAGTGGCGGAACGAACCCAATTATCTCCAATTCCGACGCACCTTCCCCGAAAAACCCGGGTCAGAACCTATTGTTTTTAATAGAAACATAAAAAAACTGGGGACCGAACCCAATTTTCTCTCGCCCCCGCCTTCGCGGGAATGTCGTTCTTTCCGTCGCAACCGGTCCCAACAATCCCGCCCACAGGCAAGCATCGGTGCCGGTCAAAACCCTATTCGAATGTCAAATAGCGCGCCGTCATTGGCCAAATGCAAGGATGGACCAGCGATGCCTAACCCATATAACATTAAATCCGAAAAAGTCAATAAATTCCTATTTCTAAATCCGCAAGAATTCATGAGTAGAAACTCCAACTCGAAATACGAGCCAAATCTGTCAGTTCGAGGATTGGTGGTTTCATGTTAAACGGTGTACGGTCGACCGGCGCCACATCGTCGTGGTCTAGAGAAACAGGACCGCCTTCGTTTCCCGTCAGACTAATTTGCCGTAGTTATGCCCCGTTCCTTTCGGGCTTCGCGCAGCCGAAGTACACCATCTTCGATAATTTTTTCTGCATCGTTTCTACTGACCTTTGCAATTCCAGACACCAGCGTCACGATATCCTTGACTGATTCCGGGTTAATTGTGGCCAATAATATTTGTAGTCGGACGCCAACATCCGAAGGCAATTTCTCACGGGCATTCGTCAACTCGGGAACCATTAATAACGCTTTTCTATCGAAGCCCTGAGTGTAATAAAATTCCGCGATGGTCAGTCGATCCGTTGGCCACATTTCCGCGGATATTACGACGTTTTCCTCTGCCAATCGGGCAGCCCGACCATATTTTCCGAGCAACATGTAAGCATTGTACAAATAGTTCACGTCCTGCGATTCAATCTTGTTTTTCGCTTCCATATTTTCGACATAAGTTGCAAGAATTGCCCTCGAAGATTGATCAAACCTTCCGGTCTTTCCGTATTCATCAACAATTTTTTTCGAAATATCGAATAGTATTTTTTGTATATTTTTTGATTTCTGATCAATCTTTGTATTTTTTTTCAAATAATATCGTATTTTTTTCTTTCGTGATACTTGCATCAATTGTCTGAATGACTGTCGCCGCTACCATGCTGAAAAAGGCGATTGTCCCGATAGTAGATATGCTTTTCTCGAACCATGGCGTATCCGAGCGTCTGAGCTTTTCGATTTCGACTTCCATCAAGACCCTGTCTGTACCATCGACAACAGGTAGTTCGTTCAAAAGCACTTGTATCTTGTCCGCATTGCTGTTGCGGCCACGCGCAAAATAAATAGAAACGATGAAGCCAGCGCATAAGAAACCGAAAATCGCGAGAACATAAACCACGGACTATTCCTCAATACCCACCATAATATCGTTTGAGTTGACTATAATCGGCTGCGAACTCGCGTAAAATTCCTGAAACAAGAGCTTCATGCCCTTCATCAAACTTGTTCTTTTCTCTCGAAACGCCCCATGCTCTCGGCTCTTGATCCATGAACATCGCCCATACGACATACCATCGCCTGATATCCTGCCGCTTTTCGGGCTGTTCACTAAGATGTTTCTTGACGAACTGTCCAAGCTTGTGGAGTTCTTTTCTCCAAACGTCCTCCCTATCAACGTCGGCAGTCCAATGAATGTCCGCGGGATTCAGAAATCCAGGCAACGCTTCAATCATGGAATAGATGGCTTTTCTCTCTTTTTGCTTCCTATAACCCAGCAATTTCTGTGCAAAAGCAGCAGCAGGCTTGTCATACCGGGGGACTCGTTCAAGCGAATTTATCGCAGTTTCATAGTCCCCGATATCTTCAATGTCTCCCAGCAAGACGGCATAGCGGGAATGTTTTTTAATCCACCAAATTGCATTGCGGGTATCTCGCAGACTCGTTACTTGGCGCATTGCAAATTGAAGGATATTCGCCTGCATTTGTTGAAAATGCTTCACGAGAAGACGCAATTCCTTTTCACCTGCCGGCAATTCCTCTAGCGGTATGCGTCGAACAATCTGGCCAAGCGCAGGGCCGGCATCCTTGTCTAGAAGCTTACCTTTTCGTGTAAACTCGCGGATCGTTCTCAACGCGCCAATGTAATCCCGGTTCCGATATTGACTGTATGCCAATCTGAAATACGCGTCGTCCGTTCCAGGAAACCATGGATATTTAGCGATGAAAGCTGTCCAGTTCTCCGTCTCATCGATTGAAGGCGGCCCATCGACGTAGGAAGGCGGCCAAGTCTTTCCGGTTTCCTGGTAATCGTGCTTGGAAAGCTCGATGTATTTTTGCGCAGCCTCTGAGCCAAAAATATACTCGGAAACACGGGAGAACTCTGTGTGACGCGGCGCTGATCCGGAAAATGCCTCGTCAATATATTTGATTCCTAAAGGGCTTTTATATCGGACCAGCCATACGATAACGCTTTTTCTGAGTATCGAATCGGGTTCCTTCAAAATTTCTTCCGCAATAAACTCCGCCGCCGGCAGTGCATGTGGCAAGATTCGTCTGAACATATATAAGGCGATCGCGTCGGAGCGCTGCCGCAATTTCATGAACATCTCGGAAAGAAACCGTGCGTCTATTCCCTCCGAAACATAAAAGGCGTCACCGATGACCTCACGGTCAACATATCCAGCGTTCTCAAGAAAAACCCAAGATATCGTATTTTTCTCCTCGTCGTTGCCCTCCTTTAACACCTTGGACATAAACCATGCGAACTTAGAAAAATCGAAAGTTCGTGACGCAGTCTTTTTGTCCAACCAGGAAACTATCGAATGAGCGGATTGGCTCGGTATCGGAACAGAGTTCATCCAGATTCCATTCGGGGCACCGTAGGAACCGAGCAAATTCGTGTAATCTATGTTCTCAGAGAACGATAAATACTTGAGTGACTTTTGAAACAACTGCGGATCGCGTCGAGAGACGAGAAATTCAGCGACCCAGTCCGCTGCGAGATCACCCGCAATCGGCTGCCCCTCAATGAGTTCGAACAAACTCACGGAACCGGACCAAATGCGAGTTTGTATCTGGTCTGTGATTTCGTCAATATCGTATGGAAACGCCCTAATGTAGTTGCGAAATTCCCCGTCACTCATGGACCCAAAATCGTCTAAGATTATGGCCTTGGTGATGAAGTCATTCCCGATGGTTTCGCGCTGGGTTTCATATGTCCAATCACGAATTTCGCGCATGTAAACTCGGCTGCCCCGTACGAACAGCATGGCCCTGATGAGATGCCCATTTAGCCCTGTTGAATTGAATAGCTTATCGAATGCACTGTATTTCGGTTTCGAACGGAACTTCTTAACTTCAGAATAAATATCATTTACATAAAGCGTTCCGCCAATGAGCATTCCAGTAGCCAAGCCCAAAACAAATAGCGAACCATAGATAATATGCTTCCTATTTAATGTGCGCATCATCCTCTCTACCTTTCCGACAAGATCACATCGCGATGAAAGCCCAAGGCTTTCGCGCTTTCTTTTCTCAAACCGTAGTCGATAAATCTTTAGGAGATCAAGGAAAAGTAGAAATTAGCTTCAAGCTGCGATCGAGATTTATCCAACCAGTTCCTTGAGTTCCTTTCAGTACAAGGACTATATCCGCGTATACTTCGCCATCGCCTCGGTGAACGTCAGGCCGCCGTCCAGATCTTTGATTGCCGCCGCATCGTCGGCCGAATAGCGCTCGGCGTTCTCAATAATTTCGGCCGCTTTTCCAGCGGGCAGGACCACCGCGCCGGTGCCGTCGGCGACCACGATGTCACCCGGCGCCACAGGCACGCCGTCGACCACCACGGGCTCGTTGATGGCTTCGATCTTGAGGCGTGTGCGGCCCGTCAGCGGGGTTAAGTGGCGGGCGAAAACCGGGAAGTCGAACTCCACCATTTCCTCCACGTCGCGCACGCCCACATCCGCCAACAAGCCCGCAACACCTTTCTTTTTCGCCGCAAACGACGCCATGCCGCCCCAGGTCGAAATATTCGCCCCCTCGCCCGCAACAACCACCACGTCGCCCGGCCCCGCGGCGTCGATCATCGCACCGACGCGGAAATCCGCCGATGTATAAGTACCGGCCGGGCCAACGCTTTCGCGCACCGTCACTGCCGGCCCGGCAAAGCGCATGCCGGGCGCCACGGCCTTGATGGTGGGCAGGATCATGGTGTCCGCAAGGCCGAAATCATCCAAAGCGTTGGCGAAAGTCGCTGTGGCGATGCTGGCGGCGCGCGCGGCCAAGTCTTGTGTCGTATTGGTCATGGGAATTCCCGCAATCAGGTTTGAATACACAAACCATGCGGCCCGACGGCCATCAGTGCAAGGCTCGGGGGTTAATCTTCGTCAAAGGGCTTGTTGCGGGTCCAATCGAAAGTACCGTTGTCGCGTTCGTCGACCGCCTGTTTCCAGCCGACGGCTTCGGAACGGGCAGTGAAATTGACGCCTTCCGGCGAATGGCGGGTCATGCCATCGACCAGCGTCGCCAGGCGTTGCGTATTGGCCAACCCCATGGCCTCAATGGCCTGGTTGATGACCATCTTCTGCATCATCAAATGGTTGGCGGGCACGGTGGACAAGCGTTCGGCCAAGGCTTCGACCTCCGCGTCCAGTTGGTTTGCGGGGACGGATTTCAACACCAGGCCCAGACGCTCGGCTTCCTTACCGTCGATCTTGTCACCCGTCAGCAGCATGCGTTTGGCCTTCTCCGGCCCCAGCCGGTACACCCACATGGCCGTCGTCGGGCAGCCCCAGACGCGCGCCGGCATGTAGCCGATCTGGGCATCGTCGGCCATCACAACCATATCGGCACAAAGCGCGATGTCAGACCCACCGGCCACGGCAAAACCCTGCACCTTGCAAATGACGGGCTTTAAGGACCGCCATACAGACATGATGCGCTCGGTCGCCTGGGACATGAACGCATAGTCCTTCATCGGGTCCCAGGGCATGTCCTGCACGGCCTGGCCCGTACCCTCGCCGCCCGCGTAGTACGCAAGGTCATAGCCGGCACAAAACGCGCGGCCCTTCCCCGCCAGAATAATCACATGCACGCCGTCATCGGCGTTGGCCTCGGCGACGGCGTCGGCCAGTTGCATCGGCACCTCGTCGTCAATGGCGTTCATGACGTCGGGGCGGTTCAGCGTGATGCGTGCGATACGGCCATCGCGCTCATACAATATCTTGCTCGTCATGATTTGCCCCCCGGCTTGCGCCTACCCTAATAAAGCCCGCCGGTTCCCGTGATGGCGCCGCTTGCCGCGGCTCCCGGCTCGCGCCAGCTCTGCCCTTCCAGCACCTGGCTGTCGCCGGTCGGCACGGTGCCGGGCTTGAACGCTTCCAAAATGACGTTTCGCGTGCCCGCCACGGCCAACTGACCGGTGCGTGAATCGACGCGCACCAGACTGATGTTGGGCGGGATACGGAACGGAATGGAGGGCTTGTCCTTCAAGGCCGCCGCCATGAAATCACGGAAGATGGGCGCGGCCACCGACGACCCCGTCTCGCGCCGGCCCAAGGGGATTGGCGTGTCGAACCCGGCAAACACACCGACCGCCAAATCCGCGGAAAAGCCCAGGAACCAAGTGTCGCGCTCTTTGTTGGTGGTGCCGGTTTTGCCTGCGAGCGGTTTGCCGACAGCGGCGATGCGCCGTCCGGTGCCCCGCTTGACGACGCCTTCCAGCATGGCGACGGTTTGGTAGGCGCTGCCGGGATTGGTCATCTGGTCGCGGGTGTCGGGTTGCTCCGGCGGCGGTTGACGGGTCCAGAATTCTGCCCGGCATTTCACGCATTGGCGGTCGTCATGGCGGAAGACGGTACGGCCGTTGCGGTCCTGGATGCGATCGATGAGGGTCGGGGTGATGCGCTTGCCGCCGTTGACCAACATGGCGTAGGCGGTGGTCAGACGCATCAGGGTGGTCTCACCAGCGCCTAAGGACATGGCGAGCGTCTCGGGCAAGCGATCGACAATGCCGAAGCGTTTGGCATAGGTCGCCACCTTGTCCATGCCGATGGTCTGAGCCAGCCGCACGGTCATCAAGTTGCGCGATTTCTCAATACCCAGGCGCATGGTCGAGGGGCCATAGAATTTCTTGGTATAGTTGGCGGGCCGCCATTTCGGCAAACCCGGGCCCTGATCAATGACGAACGGTGCGTCGAGGATCAAGGTTGCCGGCGTATATCCCTGATCCAGCGCGGCCAGGTAGACGAACGGCTTGAATGCCGATCCCGGCTGCCGGCGCGCCTGAGTGGCGCGGTTGAACTCGCTCAACTCCGGCGAATAACCGCCGGTCATCGCCAGTACGCGGCCTGTGTGCGGGTCGAGCGCCACCAAACCGCCATTGATTTCGGGGATCTGCCTGAGGCCGTAGAAATCTTCCGGCACCGGCTTGTCCTTGTCGCGCGGAATTGCCTTGGACACGGCAACGACATCGCCGCGGGCCAGAACGTCGGCAGGCTTGCGAACTTTCGGTCCGCGTTTTTGGTCTTCCAGCGCTTCGCGCGCCCATGTCAATTCCGACAACGGAATGCGGCCTTGTTTCCCGTCCTCGACGCCGACAAAAGCGAATTTCTGATCCGTGCCCAGCACCACCGCGAGCGACCATTCATGCATGCCCTTCGGCCGTTCGACACGGGCCAGGGCGCGTTGCCAATCCGGCGAAGTGTCGAGCCGCACGTCGGCACCGATTTGCGAAAACGGTCCGCGGTAGCCGTGCCGGCGATCGTAAGCCTGAAGCCCGCCCCGCACCGCGTCGTCGGCCATGGCCTGCAATTTCGGGTCGATGGTCGTGCGTACCGAGAGCCCGCCCTTGTAAAGCTGTTGCTCGCCGTAGCGGTCTTCCAGCTCACGACGCACTTCCTCGGCGAAATAGGCCGCGGTCACGAGTTGGGTCTCGTCGCGTTTGGCGATCAACAACGGTGCGTCACGTGCGGCGGCGGCCTCTTGCGGCGTAATGAATTGCTCTTCGAGCATGCGCCTGACGACCCAATCGCGCCGTCCGCGCGCCGCATCGGGTTTGCGGATGGGATGGTAATTGTTCGGCGCTTTCGGCAAGGCCGCCAGAAACGCCATTTGTGAAATCGTCAATTCATCGAGCGAGCGGTTGAAGTAATTCAACGCCGCCGCTGCCACCCCATAGGATCCGAAGCCCAGGTAAATCTCGTTCAGGTAAAGCTCCAGGATGCGTTGTTTGGGAAATGCACGTTCGATACGGAAGGCCAGAATCGCTTCCTTGACCTTGCGCCGCCACGAAACCTCATTGGTCAGCAGGAAGTTCTTCGCCACCTGCTGGGTGATCGTCGATGCGCCGACCAGCCGCCTCGATGAGCCCAGGTTTTTCAGGTTAACCAGCACGGCGCGCGCAACGCCGGTGAAATCAACGCCCTGGTGCGAGTAAAAATTCTGATCCTCAGCCGCCAAAAACGCCTGGATGACCTTTTTCGGCATCGCGCCGATAGGTACGAAGACGCGCTTTTCCACCGCATACTCAGCCAGCAGACGGCCGTCACCGGCATGCACACGGGTCATCACCGGCGGCTCGTAATCCGCCAACTGGCGGTAGTCGGGCAATGCTTGGCCAAACTTGTAAAAAATGAACAGCCCGCCCCCGGCGCCGATCACGGCCAGAAGCAACAGCGTGCCCAAAGTTGTCAGAAGTGCGCGAATCATGGTCGTGAGAATACCCGGTCAAATGATGACAACCTTACGGACAATGCGTCCAGGTCAGTTTGTAGCATATATGGAGAATTATGGCGTCAATATGATTGCCTGGATCAGCACTTGACCAGCAGTGGTCTAGCGTCCGGCAGCTTGTTCGACCCGTGTGAAGTAGGCGTCCACGGCTTTTGCCACACCTGTGGCCATGCGCGCGCGGTAACGCCGATCACGCAGCGCGCGTTCGTCTTGCGGGTTGGACAGGAAACCGAGTTCCAGCAAAACCGACGGCACGTCGGGCGCCTTGAGCACCGCGAAACCGGCAAACCGGTGCGTATTGCGCAGTACCTTGGTACGCTTTTTCAGTTCACCAACCAACATACCGGCAAAGCGAGCGGATTTGTTCATCGATTCGCGTTGCGCCAGATCGATCAGGATATCCGTCACCAGAGCATCCTGGTGTGTGAGATCCATGCCGGCGATGAGGTCCGCTTTGTTTTCCTTTTCCGCCAACTGCGCGGCCTCTTTATCGGAAGCGCGTTCAGACAGGGTATAGACAGACGGGCCGCTGATTTTCCGGTTTTTGATCGAATCGGCATGAATGGAAATGAACAAATCAGCCCCTGCCTCGCGCGCCCGGCGGATGCGCTCGCGCAATCGGATAAAAATATCCCGATCACGGGTCAGCCTCACCGTGAAACGGCCCGACTTCTCCAATGCCGTGCGAATGGCGCGCGCCATGGCCAGGGTCACGTGTTTTTCGTAAACACCGGAATTGCCGATCGTTCCCGGATCGACACCGCCATGGCCTGGATCGACCACCACCGTATAGCGTTCGGTTGACGGGCGCAGCGGCGGCTTACGCGGTGCACGCTGGAACTTGGCTTGCTTGACGGCCGGTGCGGGCGCGGTGCGCGGTTTGGCTTTGTTTTTGGCCTGCGGCGGCACCTTCGTTGCCGCGGCGAGCGATTTCCTCGAAGGCATCGACGGCGACGCGATCGTGATGTCGCTGGCCTTCATGGTGGTCAGAAATGCAGCCCGCGTGCTCGGCGCCAACTCCAACACCAAACGATGTCCATAGGCGCCGTTGGGCTCGATCAACGCGGCATTGGCGATTGTCGCGGGCTTGTTGAGATCAAGAACCACGCGGGAATTTCCGGGCTTATAGAGGCCATAGCGCAAACGCGCATAGACGCCGCTGGCGACGGGCAGCGGTTTCGGCGGCAAGCGCCAGCCGACCTCCGGCAAATCAATAACCACGCGGTAAGGATCAGCGAGTGCGAAAACGCGGGCCGACAGCCGTTCCGTAAATTCGAAAACGATGCGGGTAATGTTGCCGGCAGAACCGATTCTTATATCCGTCACCACGCTGGCAGCCGCGTGCGCGCTCCCGGTGCCGGCATAACCGCCCGACCAGACCAACATCACCACGAACAGCATCGCTACCGATGCCTGGCGAAAATGTCGGAGAATATCCACGACCCCCCACATTTTGCGTTAACCAACCTAATATCCTGAATATACAGTGCGTTCCGCCGAAACTTCAATCGTCACGATCATCGCCTACAGGATTGGTTTCAAACGGCCAATAACGATTTTTCGTGACAAGCCCATTGTGGAACCTAATTCCTACCGTTATCTTAACGTATAGCGATTGGTATGTCGGAAGTTATCGAGGTACCATCGTGACAGCCGGAATACACATCGGCCAACGCGGGCATCGCCTTTTCGTTTGAAGATGCACCGCTTGACCAGGAACGTTTCGGTTTTAATTTTCTTTCGAGGATTTTCCTCAGAGGTTAACCCGATGTCTGACAGAGCCGCGTATGCCATGCCTATCCGCTCGCCGATCCCCTTCGGCGTTGCTGGCATGATGACAAGCGCCGTCGGCATCACCACAACCGGCGCCCCAACTCAAACCGCGTCTTCGCGACTAGAACCAATGGCGCCGCGGAGTTCACAAATTTATGGCTACGAAACGTATGTTAATCGACGCCTCGCACACGGAAGAGACCCGGGTGCTGGTCGTCAACGGAAACCGGCTGGAAGATTTCGACGTCGAAGTTGATACCCGACGGCCACTTAAAGGAAATATCTATCTTGCTAAAGTCACCCGTGTGGAGCCATCGCTTCAGGCGGCGTTCGTCGACTATGGCGGTAATCGCCACGGATTCTTGGCATTTAGCGAGATTCACCCCGACTACTATCAGATTCCGGTCGCCGACCGCGAAGCCCTGCTTGCCGAAGACCGGGCCGAAGCCGCTCAGTCCGAAGACGCGGACGGCGACGATGCGCCGACTGAGGAAGGCAGCGTCGAGACGCTTGGTGGCGATGATAGCGAAGAAGTAGAAGCACGCCGTCCGGCGGCCAAACACCGCCGCTATAAAATTCAGGAAGTCATCAAACGGCGCCAGATCCTGCTGGTTCAGGTGGTCAAGGAAGAACGCGGCACCAAGGGCGCCGCGCTGACGACGTACCTGTCGCTCGCCGGGCGCTATTGCGTGCTGATGCCGAACACCGACCGTGGCGGCGGAATTTCGCGCAAGATCGGCAGCGTTGCCGACCGCAAAAAGCTGAAAAAGATCGTTGGTGAGTTGGGCATCCCCGAAGGCATGGCGGTTATCGTCAGGACTGCGGGCGCCGAGCGATCACGATCGGAAATCAGGAGGGATTACGACTATCTCCTGAGATTATGGAACCAAATCCGCGAGCTAACCCTAAGCTCCATCGCGCCCTCGCTGGTGCATGAGGAAGGCGACCTGATCAAACGCTCCATCCGTGACCTATACACCAAGGACATTGATGAAGTTGTGGTGCACGGCGAGGACGGCTATCGCGCCGCCAAGGATTTCATGAAAATCCTGATCCCGAGTCATGCCAAAAAAGTCCAGAAATACAAAGATGTCGACGTGCCACTGACGCACAATTACCGGATCGACAACCAATTGGAAGTCATCCATTCCACGGACGTGCACCTTAAATCCGGCGGTTATATCGTCATCAATCCGACGGAAGCCTTGGTCGCCATCGACGTCAACTCGGGCCGCGCCACCAAGGAACGGAACATCGAGGAAACCGCGCTCAAGACCAACATGGAGGCCGCCGAAGAGATCGCACGGCAACTCAAGTTGCGCGACTTGGCGGGCCTGATCGTTGTCGATTTCATCGACATGGAGATCAACCGAAACCAGTCGAAGGTCGAGCGCACCATGAAGGAAGCGATGCGGTCCGACCGCGCACGCATCCAAATCGGCCGCATCAGCCCGTTTGGGTTGCTTGAAATGTCGCGTCAACGGCTGCGCCCAAGCCTGATTGAAACCAGTTCGGAGCCGTGCCCACACTGTAACGGTTCGGGCGTACGGCGCTCGACCGAAACCACGGCGGTCGAAGTGTTGCGCGCTCTTGAAGAGGAGGGCATGCGCAAACGTGACGGAGAAATGACCGTCTTCGTACCGACCGAAGTGGCGCTTTACCTTTTGAATCGTAAACGCGAATCATTGGCCGAATTGGAAGAACGCTTCGGTCTGCGGATTTATCTGGAAAATGATGACAGCCTGATCCCGCCCGACCTTCGGATCGAACGCGACGGCGAGGTCATCGGCGCGGATAAGTCGTCGCGCCCGCCGACCAGTGCCGCAGAGGCGGATGGTGTCGATGATTCTGGAGGCCGCAAACGTCGCCGCCGGCGCTCACGCCGCAAACGGCGGGGCGAGGGCGAAGCTGATGGGGAAACTCCGGAAAATACGGAAGCCACGTCGGAAGAAACGGAAACGGGCGAGAAAGTTGCCGGGTCCGAGAACGGTGATCGCGCCGAGAAAACTGACGGCGAGGACGGCGGCAAGCGGCGTCGGCGCGGTCGGCGCGGCGGTCGGCGCCGGAAACGGCGCACCGAGGAAGAGTCTGTTGAAGCAAGCAGCGGCGAAGCAGCAGCCGCCAATGAGAATGCGGAAAGCAGCGAACCCGCCGCACTGATTGCCGGCCCCACGACCACTGAAATGCTTCCACCGCCGACCAGCGATGACGGCGAAGTGATTGTGCTGCCGGATGAAACCGCGGCTCAGGACAACGTCGCGGAGGAACCTGCGGAAAAGCCGAAGCGCCGTCGCAGTCCGCGCAAAGCGAAGAGCACCGAAAGCACGGCTGAAGCCGCCGATGGTTCCGTCGCGGAGCCAGAGGCGGAAGCGGAAAAGGCAGAGGAAAAACCCAAACGCCGCCGTCGCCGTACAACCAAATCGGATGACGCCGCCGCCGCTGACAAGCCGGAGACGAAGGCGGACGAGCCTGCGGCGGAAAAGCCAAAGCCAAAACGCCGGCGGGCTAAAAAAGCTGCCGAACCGGAAACGACAGAGACGAAATCCGAAGCTCCCGCAGAGCCTGCGCCCTCACCGGAGGAAAAAGCGGTCGAGGAACCAGCTGCGGATGAGCCCGCGATTGACCCGGTCGCTGCGGCGGAGGCCGCCAAGACCACCGTCATCCAGGTGGGTGGCCAAGATAGTGGCGAAACCGTCAGCGACACCCAACCCAGCCGGTCGGGCTGGTGGAATCACTAAACGGCAATAATATTGTTTGGCTCAGCGTCGCCAATTGATAAGACGCTGAGCCGCTTCTGCCATATCGGCTTCGGCGCCGGAAAACGAAAAACGCAGAAAAGCATGCCCACGCTCGGGATCGAAATCGGTCCCGGGCGTTGCGGCAACACCTGTCTCGGCCAACATGCGCCGACAGAACTCCGGGCTGTCGTTGGTCAGGCCGCTGACATCCGCGTAAATATAAAAAGCGCCATCTGCCGAAGCCAGATGATCGAATCCTGCTTGCGGCAACGTCTCCAGCAGCATTGCTCGATTCCGCGCATAGCGCTGAACGTTGGCATCCAACTCTTCACGGCAATCAAAGGCCGCGAGCCCGGCATATTGCGAAACCGTCGGCGGCGAAATGAACAAGTTCTGTCCCAGGCACTCAACGGACCGCAACAGGTCATCGGGCAGTACCATCCAACCCAGTCGCCAGCCGGTCATTGAGAAATACTTGGAGAAACTATTGATAACTACGGCATTGCGGCCGTAGGCAAGAGCCGTATCTGCCGGACGCTCATAGGTGATCCCATGGTAGATTTCATCGGAGATAAATCGGATTGCGTGCGCATCACAAAACGCCACCAGTTCGCGCAACTCATCCGGTTGCAACATCGTCCCGGTCGGATTGGACGGGCTCGCGACGATCAAGCCGTCCAGTTTTCCATCCATCGTTTCCAACGCTGCGGCAAGAACAGGAACGGTCGGCTGAAAATTCGTTTCTTCGTTTGTGGGAATATCGATAACCTCAATCCCCAGTGCCGACAGGACATTGCGATAAGCCGGGTAACCCGGGCTGGCCAAGGCAACGCGGTCACCAACATCGAACGCGGCGAGAAAGGACAGCACGAAGGCGCCCGAAGACCCCGTGGTCACCACCACATGATCGGCAGCGACATCGACGCCATATTGCGCTTGGTAATATTGCGCAATGCGTTCGCGCAATGACGGCACGCCAAAAGCATCGGTGTAGCCCATGTGGTCGCGGTCCATAATGTCGCGCACGGCGTCCAGTACGCCGCTCGGCGCACCGCTGCCGGGCTGGCCGACCTCCATATGGAGAACGTGTTCACCAATCGTCTCGCGCCGATTGGCTTCGCGCATGACATCCATCACAATAAACGGCGGTATCGCACCGCGGCGAGAGGTCTTCAGGCTCACGTTTCCAAGTTCCTTTCGCGCCAAGTGGCTTTATCCGGGCGTCGCCGCAAAACCGAACCCGCGCGGGTCGGCCTGAATACTACAAGCGATTTGTTCGCCGGGAATACCAGCCGGACAATAAGCGATATTGACGCGCGCCAATCCGGGCAAGGAAATCAGTCGATGCCCTCGCCGCTTCAGATCATTGCTGAAGGCTGCGCCAATGCCGTCTTCCACATAGGTGACCCGGCGAATAGGATCGCGAAACACGCGTTCACGGCGCTCAACCTCTGTTTCCAACGATGACTTATTGCCGTACGCCGAACTGACCGCGACCTGCGCAAGTGCGGCCTGAGTTACAGTGCCGCCAGACGCTGCACCGACCATATACAAATGGTTGCGGAAATTATGCTCAACTATAACGGCGCCCATGGACAAATCGCGAGACGCCGGAAACGCGGCATGATTGGCGAGGTAAAATCCGCCTCCCGGCGCAAGTCGCCCAGTCCCAAACCGTCCGTTCATCGAGAACGTACACGCAACTGCGCCACCATGAATGTCCATGGCCGAGATACTTGTCTCACCACCTCTTTGGTCAAACGAAATATTCGCTTCGGATCCGGCGGCCAGTTCCGTCAGACGGTCGGACTGGTAACCCGCCATGAGATTTTCCGAATAGTCTTCGTCGAGTTGGGTGTATGCAACCTTCACGGTTTCCTTGGTTGTAGAGGTAATTGAGAATTTGCCCACGGTTCTATGCGTGTACTCACGTTCAATTTCTTTTTCGCGAAAACCATTGGCGCCGTCCACGAACGCTCTTTGTGAGGCCTCTGCAACCAAATGCCCCAGTTCGGCTACCGGCACGTCTTCAAACCGGTCATCGGCAGCCAAAATCGCCGCCATCTTCGCACCCAATGTACCGCTTGGTGTCCGCGGCATCGGGAAGTGCATACTGAGTTCGTTAAGAAACGGAACGCGGATCGTCGACCGCCATAGAGGTTGCGCCGCCTTCATATCACTCGCGGTCAAACCAAATCCCGCGCGCCGAACGTCCTCGGCAAACACTTCGGCACCGGCACCGACGTGAAGGGCTGCCGGGCCATGCGATCTTAGCCTCGCCATAAATGCAGCCAATTGCGGTTGCTTCAGATGTTGGCCTTCGCGAGGCGAGCGACCGTCGGCACCAATGATATCGCTCGGTTGTGGGGTAATCTGCGCATCGGTGAACTTTGCATTCTCGGCAAAGGCACGCGATACCCGGGTTCCGAACCGCGCATGGTTTTCCGCCGGTCGTATCAATTCAGCCCATTTCAGCTTTCCGAATTTGGCATGCAACGCAAAAATGCCACGTGCGTTTCCCGGTACCAATACCTTCTTGCCCGAACCGGAACTGGTTTGACCAAGGAAATCCAGCGTTTCAACACGTTGCGTGTTTGGATTACGGACCAGGCACATACCGCCGCCACCGAGCCCCGCCGCCGATGGCATCGTTACCGCGAGGGTGAAATACATCGCCGTGGCAGCGTCGGCGGCTGAACCGCCGGAGGTCAATGCGTCGCGCCCCGCGAGCGCCGCGCGCGGTTCATCGGCAGCAGCGCCACCATAGAATCCGCTGACATATCCAATCTGACCCAACGGGACTTCCGGCTCGTCATCGATGAAAGGTACGGACAAACACCCCCCAAGCGCGCCCATCATGGCGACGGAGATCGCAACCGAGGCGATTCGAAGTGTCCGGGTTGCGCCGACTGCCCTGGCCGCCGATTGACGCTTCAAGACCATGTGACTACCTTGTGAATATGATAGAAAACTCTTCGTCCGCTTCACTTTTGACGCTGTTGACGCCTGCGTCGCCGCTAAGGAAGACAGCAACGTGTTAAGCATTTTCCGTCTCTTCATCATTGTCTTTGCGGTTTCCTTTTTATACTGGCCGCTTTCATCCCACGCCGCTAAACGACCGTCCATGATCCGCGATGCGGAAGTGGAAAATACCATCCGAATCTATGCAACGCCACTGTTCCGTGCGGCCGGGCTGCGCCCTGAGGATGTTGATATTTTCATCGTCAGGGACGGTACACTCAATGCCTTTGTCGCCGGCGGACAGAACCTGTTCATCAATACCGGCCTTATTATGGCAAGCGAGGACGCAAACGGAGTGATCGGAGTCATCGCTCACGAGACCGGACATATTTCCGGCGGCCATTTGTCACGGGTTCACAAGGCTTTATCGAAAGGGTCCGCGGCGTCAGTTTTGGCAACCATTCTCGGTGGAGCCACGGCGATAGCCACGGGTCGTGCTGATGTCGGGGCCGTCATCGCGGCAGGAGGCCAATCCGTAGCAGCACGCAATTTTCTCGCCTACAGCCGCGTTCAAGAATCATCGGCGGACCATGCGGCCATGAAATTTCTTGATCAAACCGGGCATTCGGCACGCGGCCTGCTGTCCTTTATGGAGGAACTGGGAGACCAGGAACTCCTAAGCCCCGCGCAGCAAGACCCATACGTACGGTCACACCCCTTGACGCGCGACCGGATCAGCGCCGTCCAGGCGCACGTGAATAAATCACCGCATTCGGATAAGCCGGTGTCGCCTCAACTCGCCGATTTACACGAACGTATGAAGGCGAAACTTTACGCGTTTATCAATCCGATGCCTCGTACACTGCGCGTATACAAAGCCTCGGACAGCTCCTTGTACAGCCGGTACGCACGAGCCATCGGCCATTATCGGCAAGGCAAGCTCGACAAGGCCTTGCCCTTGATCGATGGTTTAATCGCCGGTGAACCTGAAAATCCTTACTTCCACGAGCTGAAAGGACAGATGCTTTTCGAGAACGCTCGCCTCAGCGACGCTTTGATCAGCTATGGCCAGGCGGCGAAATTGCTCCCCAATTCAGCTCTGATCCGGCGCGATTTGGCGCGGGCTCAAATCGAATACAATCAACCCGCCTTTCTCAAAGCGGCGGTGATCAATCTGGAAGCTGCCTTGGCAGTCGAACCGCGCTCGCCATTTAACTGGCATCTCCTCGCGATTGCCCACGGACGAAACGGTGATCAAGGCCGAAGCTCACTCGCGCTGGCCGAAGAGGCGTTGCTCAAGAACGATCCGAAAGTAGCCTTGCACCATGCTGGCCGCGCGCAAAAAATATTTCCCGAAGGCTCTAGAGAATGGCTTCAGGCCGGCGACATATTGCTCGCGGCGAAAAGCGCGGCGAGCAAGCAACGCCGAAAAGACCAACAATGACAAAGGCGGGATTGCCGTTTTACCTTGGCGTCCTGAGCTTGTTTTTTGTCGTTGGCTGCGCGGAAACACAGACACCAGTTGGTTTGGACGGAACCCTCAACATATTTGGCGGCGGTCCGGAAAATCCGATCTTCGGCCGTTCTAGCGACTGGGTCGGATTAGGGGCCAGTGATGCTGTCTCATACAAGACCGTTTATCCCGCCGGCACACCGGCATTGGAGATCAATGGCGGCTCGGAAAACACCGCAATTATCCGCCGGGTTGATGCACAGTTGTTGGCAACGCCGTTTCTGTTTTGGTCGTGGAATGTGATGGAAGGACCGGCACATCATCCCGCACGTCATCCGGTACGCCTTGTCGTAGGGTTTGCCGATGCGGATAAGCCACGCACCGAGCCCAGTGGCCTGGCAACGTTTTTCCGTGGGCCCAAGCCGCCTGCATTTTCGCGCAGCCTGACACTCGTATGGGGACACAGCGCCTTGCAACGGGGCACGCTGACGACAGAGCATCCCGCAGCTGACGGCAAGCCACGAGCCGTCTATGTGGTTCGCGGCGGGGGCGAGAACCAAAACCGCTGGTGGACGGAGAATCTGGACTTATCCCATATGCACACGCGCGCTTGGCCAACCATCGATATGGCGTTCAGTCGCATCGTCTTTGTCGGCATGAGCACGGCAAGCGGTCGAGGGCGCGGCACGGTACAAATATCAGGTCTGCGCCTGTCCAGGTGATCCGCCCCAAGCCAAATCGAACACGTTTTCGTTATTCAAAGCGGTTCCGCGCTTGCCGCCGGGCATCAAACTGTGAATGATGCGCTGAAATTTTCATGGAGTCTTTTCTCATGTGGCACTTTCGTCTTTTCCAGGCCCTTGCCGTCATCTCGTTGATTTTGATGCCGGGAATCGGCGCCGCCGATTCAGATGATGGGTTTTCCGATGCACAAAAAAAGCATCTGGAAAAGTTTATCGAACAATACATCCTCGATCATCCGGAGGTCATATTAGAGGCCGTGCAACGCCATCAGGCGCGGCGCGAGGCCATTGAGAAACAACGTGCCAAATCGGCTCTACTGACCCACAAGGATCAACTACTTTCCGACCCCAGCAGCCCCGTCGGCGGCAGTGCTCAGGGTGACGTGACGATCGTTGAGTTTTTCGATTACCGCTGTGGATACTGCAAACGCGTCTATCCGACCATCAAGAAGATCATGGCCGAAGACAAAGGCATTCGCTACGTATACAAAGAATTCCCCATCCTTGGCCCGCAATCCATGACGGCGTCACGCGCCGCGCTGGCGATCTGGCAGACATCGCCGGACAAATATCATGCGTTCCATGACACCTTGATGAGCATGCGCGGCGGCGTCACCGAAGCCAAGGTCGTCAGCATCGCAGAGAAGCTCGGCATCACGGGCCCGGCATTGAAAAAAGCCATGGCCAATAAAAGCATCGACGATGCTTTGGGTAAGAACTTCCGATTGGCAGAAGCCCTGAACATCAACGGCACGCCGGCATTTGTCGTCGGCGGGCAATTGGTCCCGGGTGCGGTTGATTTCGATACGTTGAAAAAATTGGTCGCCGAAGCGCGCGGCGGCTAGGGCCGCTGTGTCCGGGTACTTGCCTTTATTATTTCACCGGCAGCATCATGAACTCATAGCCACTGACGCGTTCAACCAGCATCAGAAGCTGTTTGCGGCCGGCTTTCTTGGCTTCGTCGTAGGCGTCCCTGATCTGTTGCGGTTGCCACACCGGTTTTTGGTTGATCTGAACGATCATATCACCGCGTTTCAGCAACATTCGTTCGACAAAATCCGGATCAATCAAGGTTACCAAAACTCCGATGGATCCCCAGCGGATTTCAAACCGCTTGCGGATTTTCGGCGTCACGGCGGCGAGGGTAATGCCAATTTCCGTAAAGGCGATGACCGACCCTTTGCTGACTTTCCATGACGGCGGTTTTCGACCCAGGACCAATCGAAGCTTTTTCTCGCCTGAAGACCGACTGACTTCGAGGTCGATTTTTTGTCCTGGCTTGGTTTTCGTAACCACGCCGACCAGCCGCTTGAAAGTATCGATTTTGACGCCGTTAAACATGACGATCAGATCGCCGCGCAAAACCCCTGCCTTGTCGGCCGGACCGCCCAGCGCCACATCGCGCACAAGCACGCCTTCGGCCTTCTTCATGCCCAGCGCCTGCGCAATCGCGGGTTTCATACCCTGCACATGCATACCGGAGAAACCGAATTCAGCGGCGACCGCTGGCGCGCTAAGCAGAAACATCGCGCAAAGGCCGAGAACACCGCACCAATCTTTGTACAAGGGTCGCCTCAATTGATCCCCACACCCAGTTCGATTGAGATACTACTCAGACATCGGCCGGGTGACAACATCTCCTTGAATCCTATGGAAAAAATGCCATTCCCCTTGCCTAAAGCGCAGGGTCGCGATATCCATCCCTGACGACGGGCGGCAGTTCGTCTCCCTTTGCCACGGACAAACGATTTAATGCGCATCCTCAATATCTTCGGAACCCGCCCGGAAGCTATCAAAATGGCGCCGGTCGTCCACGCTCTGGCGGCGGCGGAAGATATGGACTGCCGGGTATGTGTCACAGCCCAACACCGTGAAATGCTCGATTCCGTGCTCACTCTTTTCGATATTCAGCCTGATCATGATCTGAACGTCATGCGAGCCAATCAGGATTTGGCGCATATCACACAATCGGTCCTGACCGGTGTCTCGGAAGTTCTGACGATTGAGAATCCCGACAGAATTCTGGTACACGGCGACACAACAACCACCTTCGCCGCCGCACTGGCCGGATACTACGCGAAAATCCCCGTCGGCCATGTGGAAGCCGGTCTTAGAACCGGTGATCGCTACGCGCCGTTCCCCGAGGAGATGAACCGTAGACTTACGGACACGCTTTGCGACCTGCATTTCGCTCCGACTCCGTCAGCCGCCGCAAACATGAAGCGTGAAGGCATTGCTGAAAAAGGGCTCAGCATCACCGGCAACACGGTGATCGATGCCCTGCTTCAAGTGGTGGACAAGTTCCGGCACGATGCAGACCTGAGCGCGGAACTGGCTGCGCCGTTTCCGTTCCTGAATTCCGGCAAACGGATGATTTTGGTCACTGGTCACCGGCGCGAGAATTTCGGTCCTGGTTTCGAGAATATTTGCAAGGCACTGGCGGCGCTGGCTGAGCGCGACGACGTGGACATCGTCTATCCGGTGCACCTGAACCCCAATGTCCAAGATCCGGTCAACCGCCTGCTCGGCGGCAAGGACAACATCCACCTGTTAGCGCCGCAGGACTACCTGCCATTCGTCTATTTGATGGATAACTGCCACATGGTGATCACTGATTCAGGTGGCATTCAGGAAGAAGCCCCGTCGCTGGGCAAGCCTGTGCTGGTCATGCGCGACGTGACCGAGCGCCCCGAAGCTGTGGACGCCGGGACAGTCAAACTGGTAGGAACCGATACTGAGGCCATTGTCAACGACGCCCGGTTGCTGCTTGATGATGCCACCGTTTACACCGCCATGAGCCGCGCCCACAACCCGTATGGAGACGGCAAGGCGGCAGCACGGATAGTTCAGGAAATCAGGCGCGCCCATGCCCTCTGACAGCACCGGAAATGACACTATTACCAAACTCTGTGTAATCGGCCTCGGTTACGTCGGCCTACCGACGGCAGCCGTGTTCGCCAGCCGCGGCCTGGATGTTCTGGGCGTCGATGTTAACGCCGAGACCGTTGCCACGATCAACGCCGGCAAAGTCCACATCGTTGAGCCCGATCTCGATATTTTAGTCAATGGCGCCGTCGCCACGGGCAAGCTGCGTGCCTCGGAAGTCCCCGCCCCGGCCGACGCCTTCATCATTGCCGTGCCGACGCCTTTCACCGAAGACCGCAAACCCGATCTCAAATATCTGGACGCCGCCGCCGACAGTTTGGCGCCGGTACTGAAATCGGGAGATATGGTTATCATCGAATCCACATCGCCAGTCGGCACAACGGAAAACTTCTCCGCTCGCTTGGCCGCGAACCGGCCTGATTTGAGTTTCCCCCATGACGCCGGCGATACATCGGATATCCGCGTTGCCCACAGCCCGGAACGTGTATTGCCGGGCCAGGTGCTGATTGAACTGACCCGAAATGACCGCGTTGTCGGCGGGATTACGTCGCACTGCGCCGAGCGCGCAGCCGCGCTCTACAAACTTGCCGTAGAGGGCCAGTGCCTGCTGACCACGGCACGGACGGCCGAGTTGGTGAAGTTGGCGGAAAACGCATACCGCGATGTCTCCATTGCCTTCGCCAACGAGTTGGCCAATGTGTCCGACACGCTCGACATCAACCCCTGGGAAGCGATACGGCTGGCCAACCACCACCCGCGCGTCAACATCCTCAATCCGGGACCCGGCGTGGGCGGGCACTGCATCGCGGTCGACCCATGGTTCATTGTCGATTCAGCGCCGGACGATACAAATCTCATCCGCGCCGCACGCGGCGTCAATGATGGCCGCCCGGCGCGCATCGCCGCCGCCGTATCAGCAGCCTCGCGCGGGATCGATTCACCGCGCATTGCCTGTCTGGGACTCTCCTACAAGGCCGATATCGACGATCTTCGCGAAAGTGCCTCGATCGCCGTTGTGGAAACATTGGCGAACGATGGGTTTGATGTCTGGGTGGTGGAGCCACACGTGACCGCACTCCCAAAAACCCTGAACGCTTTTTCCAATGTCCGGCTTGCGACACTGAACGAAGCCATGGACACTTGCCAAGTGGTTACGCTGCTCACCGATCATCGCGAGTTTCGGGAAATGGATCACGCGCGCTTGTCGAACAAACGGGTGATTGACTCTCGCGGTGCCTGGAACGGTGAGGCCCGTTAATTGGAGATGACCAAGGTTATGCAAGGCGGACACAATATATCGGGCAAGCCGGTCGGCGTGATTTCACTCGATTCTCGGTTTCCCAAACCGCCGGGCCATATCAAAAACCCCGGCTCGCTTGCCTTCCCCGTACTTTACAGTCCGCGCGTTCAAGGCGTCACCGTCGCCCGCCTGCTGCGCGAGCCCGGCGCAAAGGTGTTGGAATTGGTCCTGGATGCGGCGCGCTACCTGGAGGATGAAGGCGCCGGTGCAATAACCGGGAGTTGCGGTTTTCTGGCGCTTTATCAGCGAGAAATCGCCGATGCAGTCAGCGCGCCGGTATTCGTCTCCAGCCTAATCCAAGTGCCGATGGTATCCGCCATGTTGGGCGGCGGGCGGCGCATTGGGGTGATGACGGCAAGCGCTGAAAGCCTGACATCGGCTCATTTTCAAGCTGTCGGGGCTGATATCGATAGCGTAGCCATCGTCGGCATGGACGACCAACCGGAATTCCGCGACGTCATTTTGGACGGCAAGCGCCATGATATGGACTTGGACAAGATCGAGGCCGAACTGCTCGATGCGGCAGACCAACTGGCAAACACGACGCCGGACCTGGGCGCGGTGATCTTGGAATGCACGGACATGTCGCATTTCGCCACCTCCATCCAGGCCCGGCTGAAATGCCCCGTGTTCGACCTCACCAGCCTGACGACCATGGTCGCCACCGCTATCGCTCGCAATCCATACGCGGATTTGCGGTCACCATAACAGGCACGAAAGGAACAAAGCCCATGCGTGCTGTCGTGTGTGACGAGTACGGCCCGTTCGAGAACATGACCGTCAAGGACCTACCTACGCCAAACCTCGCGCCGGGCGAGGTTCTGATTGACGTAAAAGCCGCCGGCGTCAGTTTTGCGCAAAGCTTAACCGTGGCTGGCAAATACCAGGTCAAGCCGGCATTGCCGTTCATCCCCGGTGTTGAGATTGCCGGCGTCGTGTCTGCCGTATCCGATGAGGCAACAGGCGTTTCGGTCGGTGACCGCGTATTCGCCGGCGTCACCTACGGCGGGTTCGCCGAACAAGTCACGGCCTTTGACTACCACTGCCGCCCGCTTCCCGATGGTATGGATTTCGCACAGGGCACGCTGTTTACGACCTCGTATCCGACCTCATACGCCGCCTTGATGTGGAAAGCCCGCCTGCAAGCCGGCGAGACCGTTTTGGTGCACGGCGCGGCGGGAGCTGTCGGCATGGCCGCCGTGGAGATTGCCAAGGCCAAGGGCGCTCAGGTCATCGCCACTGCCGGTACCGACGATAAATGCGCTGTCGCTGAACGCCATGGCGCCGACCATACGGTGAATTACGGCGACCAGGACTTCCGCAAAGCCGTGAAGGAATGGACGGGTGGCCAAGGTGTCGATGTGGTTATTGACCCGGTGGGCGGCGAGGTATTGACCGAATCGTTGCGCGCCATGGGCCGGGAAGCCAGGCTGGTGACCCTGGGTTATGCGTCAGGCAACATCCCGACGCCGCCGGTCAATCTATTATTGGTCAAGAATATGGCGATCATCGGCCTCAACTTCGGCACCTATATGGGCTGGAGCCCCGGTGACGACGGCCGCGAATATATCGAGAAAATCGATGAACTCCACGCCGACCTTGCCGCCATGTTCAATGTCGGCCAGCTACAACCGGAGGTCTCCCACCGGTATCCGCTGGAGCAATTCAACGACGCCATGAATATCGTCCTTGGCCGGCAATCGGTCGGCAAGGTCGTGCTGGAGCCCTAGAGTTCAGCCCTTTTTGAGCAAGAATGAATAAACGCCGCCAGCTTCGCCCGATTCCACCAATTCGTTGCCGGTGGCGCGGCAGAAGGCCTCGAAATCCTTGACCGAACCGGGATCGGTGGCCTCGATCGCCAGGGTGTCGCCCGAGCCCAAGCCCTTCATCGCCTTTTTCGCCTTCATGATCGGCATGGGACAGTTGAGCCCCTTCGTGTCGAGAGTTTGTGTCGCCATAACGTTCCCGTGTCCTTTCAACTGCGTGATCTTAGTACCACACACAAAGTTTATCACTGCTGTAAGAAAATATCATTATACTTTTTTGTAAAGTGAAACTTGTGATCGAATCACATTCGCATTACAAGACCAAAGACGCAGCAAAAGACCTAAGCACGGTAAACCGTTGAGGGGTAGCAACATCATGGAAGACGTTCCGATTATCTGGATCATTGCCGGGCTGGGATTTGTTCTCGGCATGGCATTCGGCGCCACGGCGCAGCGCACCAATTTCTGCACCATGGGCGCCATCTCCGACATGGTCTTCATGGGCGATTGGAACCGGTTCCGCGCGTGGATGCTGGCCATTGCCGTTGCCATTACCGGCAGCCAGTTGCTGCATATGTCGGAAATGCTCGATCTCAACGGCTCTATTTACCTCACCACCAACTTCGGTTGGGCCGGTGCCATTCTCGGCGGTTTGCTGTTCGGGTTCGGCATGACAATGACCGGCGGTTGCGGCAACAAGACTCTGGTGCGGCTGGGGGCCGGCAATTTGAAATCATTGGTCGTAGCCATGGTGTTGGGGCTATTCGCCTACATGACGGTACGCGGTCTCATCGGTTTGGCGCGGGTTGAGTTGGAGGGAGCGGCCAACATGGACCTGGAAGCTGCCGGCCTGGAATCGCAAGGCATGCCTGACATTTTGGCGGCAGCGACAGGCATGGATCCGACGACGGCGCGAATGATTGTTTTCGCGGTGATCGTGCTGGTGTTGCTGGCATTTTGTTTCAAGAGCGCCGAGTTCCGCGAATCCAAGCGCGACATCGTCGGCGGCGTTATTCTCGGCGCATTAGTGCCCGCCGCCTGGTACGTGACAGGCGTCATTGGGTTTGATGATTTCGAACCGACGCCGTTGGGGTCGTTCACCTTCGTCAATCCCGTGGGTGAGAGTCTGCAGTATCTGATGACGTTTTCCGGCGCTACGATCAACTTCGGCATTGCTGTCGTCGGTGGTGTCATTTTCGGGGCGTTCGTCGCCGCCAAGGCGAGTGGTGAGTTCCGCCTTGAAGCCTTTAACGATGCCGACGACATGGTGCGTCATATCATCGGCGCGGCGATCATGGGCGTCGGTGGCATTCTGGCGCTTGGCTGTACGATCGGCCAGGGCCTGACCGGCATGTCGACGCTGGCCATTGGCTCGGTGATCGCGCTGGCATCAATTATCGCCGGCGGCGTCTACGGCATGAAATATCTGGAAGAAGGCACCTTCGGCGGTGCCTTCAAGGCGATGTTCGGCGGCGAGTAATCACCCTCGCCGCCACATCATTACCAAAGATTGACTTCTTTCCCCTGCGCTTCGTATTCCTCGGCCACTGCCGACAGCCAACGCTGGAAATTGGGCTGCGAATCGTAACCCTTCTCGTGCACGTACTGGAAGGTGTGATGGAAATGGAACGGCTTCCAATACCCCATCAACCGCCACACTTCATAGTCACGGCTTGAAACACCAGGTTCTTTGGGTGGGTCTTGCGGGAAAAACTGAATAGTCGGCGTGAACTGCACCCGATGTTTGCGGGCGAGTTTCTTTTCAGTGGTCGGCGTTCCGTCCACGTCCGCCACCTCGCGGTCGCCCCACAAATTCAGTTGCACGACAAAAAAATGTTTCTTGATGTAGTCCACGGTTTCGGGTTTGCGCAGATTGACGGCATGCGTCTCCCGGCAATAGGGACAGCCTTTCTGCTCCCAAAACACGACCAACTGCTTACCCTCAGCTTTGGCTTCGGCCATATCTTCTTTTAGATCAAGGAAAGTCTCCTTGAACCACGGCTGCACGTATAGGCCTGACTCATCAGCCTCCACCATCGGCAATTTTTTCGCTTCCGCCTGAACCTGATTTGGCACGATGGCCAAGCCCGTCAACAACGCCAGCGCGGTCAAGAAAACACGCGATTTCATAAGAGCACCCTCCCTTTGCGGACTGATCATCAGCCCCACCATACATGCGAAATTTAGAATATATGTTAGCCGCCCCATGCAATGTCCGCAATGGGAAGCCGCCAGGTTAAGAATTGAGAGCGGTCAAATTATTGTGAATAAACGAAATTAAGACGCATTCACATGTCCACGAAATTATTATGGTTTCACACTTGATGTTTTATAATATTTGAATATGATTGAGGCGATCAGGGAAACTATTTTGCGCTATCTTCTTCCGAGAGCGTCGGCATAAAATACAAAACACCGACTATCGAAGAAACCGACTATCGAAGAACACAAGATAGCGAAATACTGGAGGAGGAGAACTACCTTGGCACTAAGAGCTCTGGCCATTGCGGCCATAGGGGTTGCGATGTCGCTTGCCGTTGGCATGGACAGCGCAAAAGCGTCGGATAAACTGGTTGCATACAAAGTCGTTGATGAAACCAGCATCCCGACTTCGCTGACCGGCAAAGCCGGTGACGTTAAAAAGGGCCGCAAGTTGGCCATTCACCGCAAAAAAGGCAATTGCCTGGCGTGTCACAAAATGCCGATCCCGGAACAACAGTTCCACGGCACCATCGGGCCAGACTTGGCTGGTGTAGCGTCGCGTTATTCGGAAGGCGAACTGCGTTTGCGGTTGGTCGACCCGAAGGTGGTCAATGAAGACACCATCATGCCGTCATTTTACAGGAATGCCGGTTACACGGCTGTCCTGAAAAAATTCAAGGGCAAGACCGTCGTCGGCGCGCAAGACGTGGAAGACATGGTCGCCTACTTGATGACCCTGAAGTAATCGAGATTTCGAAAATCTAAGGAGAACACTATGATCCGCAAAACCTTGGAAGCACGCCAGGTCAGCCGCCGCGAATTGCTCTCGCTGTTCGGTGCCGGCACCGTGGCTGCCATGGGTATCAGCTTGGCTGGACCGGCATTCGCCGACGCCAAAGCCGTTGATGCCGCCATCAGCAAAGTAACCGGCGGCAAAACCCCGGCCAGTGGCAAGATCGCCATGGACACACCGCAGATTGCTGAAAACGGCTCTACCGTGCCGATCACCATCAACGTCGAAAGCCCCATGTCGGACAGTGACCACGTCAAGTCGCTGCACATTTGGGCCGATGGCAACCCATCGCCGGACGTGGCCTCGTTCCACTTCACGCCGATGTCGGGCAAGGCCTATGTGTCCACCCGTATCCGCCTGGCGAAAACCCAGAACGTGGTTGCCGTAGCTGAAATGAGCAACGGCTCGTTCACGATGGCAAAATCCGAAGTTAAAGTCACCATCGGCGGCTGCGGCGGCTGACCGGCAATAGGGAGTTAATGAAATGGCAAAAACCAAAGCCCGCGTGAAGGCCCCGAAGTCGGCCAAAAAGGGTGAGTCTTTCCTCGTGAAGACTCTGATCTCGCACAAAATGGAAACTGGTCAGCGCAAAAACAAAAAGGGTAAGAAAATCCCGCGCGACATCATCAACAAGTTTGTGTGCACTTATAACGGCAAGCAGGTTTTCTCCGCCGATTGGCACCCTGCTGTTTCCGCCAATCCGTATCTGGCCT
The DNA here is from genome assembly GCA_016845145.1 of Rhodospirillaceae bacterium. Classification (GTDB taxonomy): domain Bacteria; phylum Pseudomonadota; class Alphaproteobacteria; order Rhodospirillales; family Casp-alpha2; genus TMED8. The sequence goes on along the minus strand of JAERTE010000077.1, from coordinate 27,853 downwards.
TCTACGTAACGGCTGCAGATAGCGGTGGTCTGGAAATGGCCTGGACGGACGACAAGGGAAAGACCGTCAAGAAAACCGCCAAAATCAAAGTGTCGTGAGCACGTGAACACAGGGGAGATCACAATGAAAAAGGCTTATCTGGGAGCACTATCGTTCGCCGCCGCGGCCATGGTTGCGGTGACGTTCGCATCAAACGCTTTCGCCGACCACAAAACTGTGACCGGCGATGACTTTACGGTCGACGACCGGCGTAGCGGTTACACCTACATGACCAAGGAATCGAAGGCCATTCAGGACGACGACTTCGAAAACCCGGCAATGATCTGGGTCGAGGACGGCGAACAGCTTTGGTCCGAAGTTGACGGCAACGCCGGCAAATCGTGCCAATCGTGCCACAACGACGCACATGATTCCATGAAGGGCGTCGCAGCCGGTTTTCCGAAGTACGATGCTAAAATCAAGAAGCTGAAAAACCTCGAGCAGCAAATCAACACTTGCCGCACCGAGCGCATGAAAGCAGCACCTTGGAAGTATGAATCCAACGAACTCTTGCAAATGACCATGTACGTGCGTCACCAGTCGCGCGGCATGCCGGTTAACGTCAGCATCGACGACGAAGCCGCACCGTTCTTTGCCAAGGGCAAGGACTTTTACTACCAACGCCGCGGTGCGCTGGATATGGCGTGCAAGCATTGCCACGAAGACAATCCAGGCAATTACGCCCGCGCCAACCTGCTGACGCAGGGGCAGATCAACGGCTTCCCGACCTACCGCCTGAAATGGCAGAAGCCGGGTTCCGTGCATCGCCGCTTCCGTGGCTGCAACAAGAACATCCGCGCGCAACCGCTGAAATACGGTGCCGACGACTATGTAAACCTCGAGCTTTACGTAGCATGGCGTGGACGGGGCCTTCCGGTGGAAACCCCGGCCGTCCGGAACTAAACCATTACGGACACGAAATCGGGGGATGCGGAGCGGTTCGCATCCCCCTTTTTTTGCCTTACATCATCTAATTGTTTGCAGAGAACCTTACTCAAGGGGAGGAGTCTGAAGTGTTGGATCGTCGAGAATTTTTGCAAGTCGCAGCCGCAACAGCCGTCTTGACCGGAGCCCCCGGCGCGCTTTCCAGCGCAGCCGCCCGCCAAACCATCACCCAGGATGAATTGCTGAAGTTCGACTCTTTGGGTCAGGTGACGCTACTGAATTTCACTGATTGCCACGCGCAACTGGTGCCGCTGTATTTCCGCGAGCCCTCCATCAATGTCGGTGTCGGCGAGGTTAACGGACTGGTGCCGCACCTGACCGGCAAGGACGCGTTGAAGAAATTTGGCCTGAAAGCCAAATCACCGGAAGCCTACGCGCTAACCAGCGAAGATTTTTCGGCGCTCGCCCGCACCTATGGCCGCGTCGGCGGCCTTGACCGCATGGCCACACTGGTGAAAGGGATTCGTGCCGAACGCCCGAACAACACGCTTCTGCTGGATGGCGGCGACACCTGGCAAGGTTCCTATACGGCCCTGAAGACACAGGGCAAGGATATGGTCGATGTGATGAACGCATTGGGCGTCGACGCCATGACCGCGCATTGGGAGTTTACCTACGGCACTGAACGCGTCGGTGAACTGAAGGATGCGCTCAACTTCCCGTTCCTGGCCGGCAATGTGGTCGATACGGAATGGGAAGAGACGGTGTTTGAATCGACCCAGATGTTCGAACGCGGCGGCGTCAAAATCGCCATGATCGGCCAGGCTTTTCCCTATACGCCGGTCGCCAACCCGCGCTACATGATCCCGACCTGGTCATTTGGCATTCGCGAGAAACTCGTGCAAAAGCGCGTCGACGCGGCGCGCGACGCGGGCGCTGACCTGATCGTGCTCCTGAGCCACGACGGTTTTGATGTTGATCGTAAACTCGCCAGCCGGATCAAGGGCATCGATGTCATTTTGACCGGCCATACCCACGACGCGCTGCCGCACGTGGTCAAGGTCGGCAAGACATTGCTGGTGGCATCGGGTTCGCACGGCAAGTTCCTGGCGCGCCTCGATCTGGATGTACAAAACAAACAAGTGGCCGACTTCCGCTTCCGTTTGATCCCGATCTTCTCCGATGCGATTGCGCCGGACCCTGAGATGGCGGCGGTCATCAAGAACATCCGCGCACCGCATGAGAAGGAATTGGACCGCGTTCTCGGCAAGACCGATTCGCTCCTGTACCGGCGCGGCAATTTCAACGGCACCTTCGACGACCTGATTTGTCAGGCCTTGATTGAAGAACGCGATGCCGAGATCGCCCTGTCGCCCGGCTTCCGTTGGGGAGCCAGCCTGCCACCGGGCGCGGATATCACCGTGGACACCGTCTTTTCCCAGACGGCCATCACCTACCCCAACGCCTACCGCTCGAAGATGACCGGTAAGTTGCTGAAGGATATTTTGGAAGATGTCGCCGACAACCTGTTCAACACCGACCCCTATTACCAACAGGGCGGCGATATGGTGCGCGTCGGCGGCATGGCCTACAGCATTGATATCCACAAACCGATCGGGTCGCGCATTACCGACATGACGCTGGTGAAAACCGGCAAGCCCATCGACCCCAGCCGCGAATATGTGGTTTCGGGTTGGGCGTCGGTCAACGAAGGTACCGAAGGCCCGCCGGTCTATGATCTGGTTTCGGACTACATCAGCAAAAAGAAAGTGGTCTCGGTGCCGGAGAACAAGAACATCCGCATCAAGGGGATTTGACCCCGCGTGATCGGTCAATTGGAGTAAGGTCCCGCTATGGGTGGATTTGACGTTTCCTATGCTGGCGCGCTCGGTGCCGGAATCCTGAGTTTCCTGTCGCCATGCGTGTTGCCGCTGGTGCCGCCCTATCTGTGTTTCCTGGGCGGCGTCACGCTCGACCAGGTTGCCGGCGACGGCGAGCCGGACCCGCAACTGATGCGACGTGTGTTCATTGCCGCCATTGCCTTTGTGCTCGGTTTTTCCACAGTGTTCGTCGCCTTGGGTGCGACCGCTTCAGCCATCGGCCAGGTGGTCGCCGACTATATGGATATCCTTTCCAAGGTCGCCGGCGCCGTGATTATCGTTATGGGCCTGCATTTCATGGGCATCTTCAAGATCTCCATGCTGTACCGCGAAGCGCGCTTCCACGCTGAAAGCAAACCGGCCGGCGTCATCGGCGCCTACATCATCGGCCTCGCATTCGCGTTTGGCTGGACCCCTTGTGTCGGGCCTGTGTTGGCGGCGATCCTGTTTGTCGCCGGCAGCGAGGACTCGGTCACCCGCGGCGCGTCGCTGCTGGCCGTCTATTCGGCTGGGCTGGGCATTCCGTTCCTGGCAGCGGCGTTGCTGGTGAAGCCGTTCATGGCGTTCATGGGCCGTGCGCGCCGGCACATGCAGACGGTGGAGCGCGTCATGGGGGCGTTGCTGGTGATCACCGGCATCATGTTCCTGACGGGCACCGTCGCCGACGTGGCGTTCTGGCTGCTGGAGACCTTCCCGGCACTTGGTAAAACCGGTTAACGGATCAACCGAAACGCATCCACAGAATATTGTTGGATGACACGACACGCCGCAGGATATTGATCACCCGGAGCTCGCTTTTCGCTTCGATGGCCAGATCCATGCGCTTCAGAACCTCCAGGCTGTCTGTCACCAGGCGGTGGAACTGCTCATCGGCGGCGACATCCGCCGGCGCCTGATCCAGGCAGGATTGATAAGCCGAGATGGTGGCCGCGAGATTCTTTCGCAACGAAGCGACGGATTGAGGGTTTTCGAAATCAGGTGGGTTCCGCCGGAACTTGAACAACTCCCGGAAAGTGGCGTTGGCGTCTTCTACGTAGTCGCGGAACAGCCTGACGCCGTTTCGCTCACGTAGATCACGCAGCATCCCACGCACCGGCTGTAGTTCGTCGTATGCCGCTTTCGATTCACCACTAACTGCGGCTTCCAAGGCCTTCTCTGCGATACTGCCAACATTTTTGAGGACCGCGGCCCACTGGCCGTCCTTGGCGTAGGGTGTCGGCGGATTCGACGCATGCTCCTTGATTAAAACGTGCCATTTTTCCACCAAAGCCTCCAACTCGAACGCCGCCGTCATCGCGTTCCCTCGGCGCAGATAGAAAAACGCCTCGCGGTAGTGGCCGTAGGCGTCCGATACGGCATTGTGAAATGCGGGTGCCGGGTCAGAAACGGAACCCGCAGTCGCCGTCCCCGTTAGGGCACCAAATAGAACCGCCAGCCCCAGTAACGACGCTCGAACCATAGAGTTAACCATCACAACAACAGACCCCATACGCCCTTTTCCTCCACACATTCATATGATCGCAATTGATACTATATGACACATGCATCATTTGCTATATGATAAACAACACCGACACGCTGTGATTTGAAACCAAGAGGAACCCATGATCGTCTCACGCAGAAACCTCGGCCGCCTGGCACTTGGCGGCCTGGCGACAGCAATGCTGCCGTCCACCGTAATGAGCGCCGCCCCTACCTCGCCCGACTATGCACCCGTGCCGATGACCGATAGCGATTTCGGCTCCTATACGCAGTCGTGGTTTCTGGAAAGCTTCCTCGAACTCGCCGACGACCTGCAAGAAGCACGCGACAACGGCAAACGCTTCGCCGTCATGTGGGAGCTCGACGGCTGCCCCTACTGTCGCGAGACACATTTGCTTAATTTCGCCATCCCGCAAGTGACCGATTTTATCCGCGACAACTTCGAGATCGTACAGTTGGACGTCAAAGGTGCACGCGAGGTTGTTGATTTCAGCAGTACTGCCATGAGCGAGCGCAAGCTGGCCAAACAGAATCAGGTGCGTTTCACACCGACCATCCAGTTCTTCCCGGAAACCGTCGAAGAACTTGCTGGGAAATCCGGCAAAGCCACGGAGGTCGCGCGCATTCCGGGTTATCTACGCCCGTTCCATTTTCTGACGTTCTTCCAATTCGTACAGGAAAAGGCTTATACACAGGGGAACTTTCACAAGTATCTGAAAACCCGCGTTGCGGACTTGAAGGCATCGGGCCAAGGCGTTCCCGCCTGGTGACGATTATGCCGGCAAAGGAACGAAAAAAAACGGCCCGTAAGGGCCGTTTTCTTTTGCTCAGATTATCAGAGATCTAAAACGACTTACGAAATGAGAGCTGCATGCCGTATTGACGATGACGGAGCCAGCTACCTGAGTTGTTCTGAGAAAAGCTATCGCCGCTTCCATCATCCGTCAGGATGACACGCGGAGCGTAGTACCCGCTGAACCCAACTTCGATGCCGGGCATCAGTTCATAGGAGCCACCAGCCGTAAAATGGTGCTCCGTAATCCCCGGGAACAGGAAGTTCGCGAATACATGGCCCTCATCAATCGGTGATTCGCCATAATTCCAACCTGCTCGGACGGTCAACTTGTCATCCCAATCATGTTCTCCGCCGACCATGTAGACCAGTCGGTTTTTCCAACCGAAGCCGCCTTCGGACGCTGGTTCCGAGCTGATCGTCCGAATGGCAGTTTGCTCGACATGCTTGACATCCAAAGCGAGCCGCGTCGCGCTGGTCGGTCGAATAACCGCGCCAATGGTCGCCGTCGGGGGCCGGTTTACCGGGCTGTTGAAGATGTTTCTATACTTTTCGAACCGCTGCATGAAGACTTCGGACTGATAGTCAGCGGCGATCGTCAACCGATCATCCATGAAGTCCCATACACCGCCAACCTGGACTCCTGCGCCCCAGGCGACATCAACAACCTGGTTCGGCCCCGGGTTTGGCAGATTAAAGGCGTTATCCAACGAATCGGTTTTCATATCCGACCGGATGACGACCATGCCCAAACCGTAAGATGCTTTCTTGGTCGGCGCCCAACCGACGCCCAATTGGCCGGCGAACATACGCCAACGGATTGCGTGATCGACACCACTCGCCTGGCCGTTCTTGCCTTCTGTCCGCGAAATATCCCAATCCGACGCGCCGCCCCCGCCCGGGTACAGGGACAAGTTTAGCGCCCAATGGTCATCGAGGCGATAATTCACACCAAGAGAACCGTTGGCAAAATCGCTCGCGTCGCTCTCCTGAGGTCCCAAGCCATTACCTTGCGCACCATGCGCGTCGCCGGTCACGTCGGCATGAAACCAGCCCACGGAGATCATGAACTCATTGCCCATGCGCGCGATCAAGGCAGGGTTTACAGCCGCCGCCGTCGCGTCCGTAGCCAAGCCAATCCCGGCTCCGCCCATGCCGCATTTGTAAGTGCCGACACAGGTCGGCAGTTGACCGTTCGTTGCCATGGCGGAACCATTTGCCAGGCTTATCACCCCAGCGGCTGCCGCAACGCACATAATCTTCTTAATCGTTTCCATTTGTCCCTTTGAGCCTCTCGATTTTTATGAACAAGGCGGCTTTAGACACATTCGAAAAAATCGAAAAACCGCCTGTTATTACGAGACTCCACTATTCCACATATTGTACGATTTTTTGTAGTACAATGAGGCCACAATGTGATTTGAGTCACGGTGCGATAATTTTGCATCGGTTACGATTGTGTTCATGCATGACCTATCGACCAAACTTGGTTCGAATGCCGCTGCCTCATCCGGCTGTTCGCCTTTACAACGGGCGTTCGATCTGCATGACAATGCGCAAGCCTTTGATTTTACACCCGTGCGGAAGTCGCTCCGTATCCATGGCCATTCGACCACAATACGACTCGAGGCTGCCTTCTGGCAGGTTTTAGACGAACTCGCGGAGAAAGAAGGGTGCTCAGTGCCCGCATTGGTCACCAGCATTAACCATCACTGCCCCGTTGATCGGAACAACATGGCATCGTGTTTGCGGGTTTTTTGTCTGACTTATGTGGTCAGCAAGGAAGCCGAACAACGGCCATCATCAGGCAACGTTCGCTGAAACCTGCGGCGCAACGGACATTTCCATGTCCTTGTCACAAAATAGGTCGTACATGAGACCGATCAACTCAACAGCCTCGTCGCTGGCGATCCGGTAGTAAATTTGCTTGGATTCCCGCCGCGTCACGACAACGTCCTCAGCCCGCAATCGGCTCAGTTGCTGCGACAAGGTCGGTTGGCGAATGCCCAGGATGTCTTCCAACTCGCCAACATTTTTCTCACCTTGTGCCAATGCACACAAGATAATTAGGCGGTTCTCGTTGGCCATGACCTTGAGGAATTCGCTCGCCCGTTTGGCGTTGCTCATCAATGATGTATCGAGCGCGTCCACGCTTACCTTCCCTTCGCTACCGTTCTCCACGGCACACTTCGCCGGCCGACAACTCCCCCCAGCGTTCAATGTTTCCACAGAGATACTCCCGCAATTCTATAATAGTCCGCTACGAATGTAAAATGAACCATTGTACACTTGTCATTCGTGAAACTCAGAATGCCAATTTATCCTCAACCGCTTCGATACCGGCGAGGGCGCAGGCGTCATCCAGTTCTCCTCCGGGCGCACCGGACACGCCAATGGCGCCAACCATCGACCCGCCCGCCTCGACCGGTAGACCGCCACCAATCATCAATGCATTGGGAACATGACGCACACCAGCCTGCGGCTCGCCCGCTTTGGTCACCGCCACCATCGACGTCGTGTCGGTGCGGAAGCTGACAGCCGTCCAGGCCTTGCGGCGCGCCGTCTCCGGCGTGTGCGGGCCGGCAAACCGGTCGCGCAACATCACCTGCATGACACCGAATCGGTCAACCACGGCAACCGCGACTTGGAACCCGCGTTTGCGGCAATCGGCCAATGTCGCCTGGGCCAACTCCATGGCTGTCTCAGGCGTCATGACCTTGAACGATACCAACGCCTCGTCATCCGCCGCCATGGCATGGCCAGCAATGAAGCCGCTCAAAACGGCACTGATCAACGCGCGCTTTAACATGTTTTCTCTCCTTGGTTTTGCGCCGGACTGACGCTAGGTGCGAGACAAGCCCGACGCGATTCCCCAGGCAGTTTCTTCAGCATCTGCCCCAGGAGTTCCCAGAAAAAACTCTCCCCCGGATAACCGAGAATCCGCCCGACCTCGCGTCCCTCATCCATCAACACGAACGTCGGCGTAAATTGGATGCGCCTGACCTCCTTGAGGTCAGTGGGCCGAGTCTCGAAAATATCGATACGGCGTAACGGTGCGGTGCGGGATTCGTCGGTCTTGGCATACACCTCACCGACCTCCTCATGCCACACTTCACACCATTCGCACATGTCCTGCTCGAACATGACCAACTCTGCCGCAGCCACCTGATCGGGACGGCTGAGAAGGATTACGCCAGCGAATACGAAATATAGAATGTTTTTCACATCCATCTCCCTGATTTCCGGATGCAGACAACACTTTACCAAAATTGAATATGGATGTCTCTAATCTTTTCATCAACTGATGGTGATCATTTGACGCCCATGGTTGTGCCGACACGGGCGTACCAATCAGTGATCGGGTCCTCATCGGAGATCATTGGAAAATCGCTGCACAGCTCGGCCCACCTAAGCGAGCCGAATACGATGAAATCACCATAGGCCGGCGCTTGACCGCTCACGAATGGACCATCCATCAAATGTGCCCGCATGGATGCCAAGCCATCGCGCAATTGCCGGCGCGTCTCGTCGCGGTTGGCTTGCACCTTCTCCAGCGCCTTGCCGAACCGCTTTTCCCGCGATTCGCGGAAATAGATCTGGTCGGCAGGGTCCAACTTGTCATGCACATCGACGATGATCGACTTCAATATAAATGGGTTCAGCTTGTCGGCCCAATCGTTCGTCATTTTAGCGTAGCGCCGCCCGCGTGCGCCTGGGAACAATGCCGGGTGGCCAGGATAGGCATCTTCCAGGTATTCAGCGATAGCCCAACTGTCGCTGACCACCGTGCCGCCGTCATCGATCACGGGCACTTTATCTTGTTCGGAAAAGGCGATTTTGTGCTTTTCGGTAAAGCCCACCGGCACGGTTTCGAAGGTCAGCCCCTTGTGCATCAACGCCAAACGCGTGCGCCAGCAAAACGGACTGAACCGGAGGTCGTCGGCGCCGCAAAGGTCGTAAAGAATCAAGCTCATGGGGCGACTATCGGCTATGGCCGAATGTAAATCCAGCCCTTGAGTTTCCGCTCGACGATTTCGGCGATGCCCGCGGTCACATGCTTGACGCCCGGGATCAATTCACTTGGCTTGCGGTGCGTGGCGGTCATGGTATTGCCGCATCCGACAAACTCGATGCCGTATTTGAGCTGGCTTTTGATGCGATCCGCGACGGGTGAGTCTTTTTCGTAAAACGCTTTCATACCGCCGCCAAACCCGACAATGGCGATCTCCACATTGTCGATACCATAGAACTTCTGCAGGTTGATGGCATTCCACAGAATATTGTTCATATCCTTCGGGTCATCACTGGTCAGTTGCAGCATGATGCGCCTCGGATTATCGAAACCCGGTTTCGGATCGGCCAATTCAGTTTCGGCGCGGACGGCGCCGCTGATTGAAATGAATGATGCGATAAGAACGAATACAACAAGTGCGCGCATGGCCTGGGCCTCCCGAGAAACAATCAGCTAACCAATCAGTTTACAAACTCATCATACGAGTTTTATTCTGGATTCAACAGTCAGCGCGCACAAAGACTGCTCACAAAAGCTTGAAGGGACAGCTCATGCAGCCGCAGGAATTCCAAGACCTCATGAAACCGGTTTTCGATACCGTCGCTGAAGGCGCGGTGGACCAGGGTTTGGCCGGGCGCTTGAATGCCGCCTACCCTGCCGGTAGCGATTTGTTCAAGGAAATCGAGAACGCCTGCCTTGCCGCCATTGATGCCGGCTGGATGTGTGCGGAAGGTGGAGAGGGCCGCCGTTTCGGCCGTGTCATTGAGGCGGCAGCAGAAACCCATGATCTATCGGTCGACGTGGTGCAACTGAAAGACATCGTCGGACCGCATCATATCCACCCCACCGGCGAGGTCTGCCTGACCATGCCGCAGGACGCCGATGCGAAGTTTGACGGCCAGGGTGCCGGCTGGTGCGTCAATGATCCGGGGTCCGGGCATTTTCCGACGGTTACCGATGGCGAGGCACTGGTATTGTACTTGTTGCCCGGCGGCGAAATTAATTTTACCGGGAAGAAACCGCCGGCAACCTGATCCCGTCCTTGATGACCGCCTGACGTGATGGCCGGGCAATCACTGCGTCAGCCACCGTCTCTGCCTCCACCAACACCAAATCGCCGACACATCCGGGGGCGAGACCGCGGTCTTCGATTCCCATCAAACGGGCCCCGCCCGAAATAACGGCGTCCAGCGCAAGCTCGATATCTTCGTCACGCCGGAAACCCGACCGGTACGCTAGCATCATGGCGCGTTCCAACATGTCGCCGTTGCCGTAGGGCGTCCAAGCATCGCGGATACCGTCCGTGCCCACGGCGACCGTGACGCCGGCTTCGGCCAAGCGCTTCAACGGCGGCACCGGGCTGTCACCGGGCGCGTAAGTGACCACCGCGACGCCTGCAGCCGCTATGGCATCGATAAGGCCCGAAAGACGTGCTTCTTCCACTGTGCCTAGGCAGAACCCATGGCTGACGGCGACCTTGCCGCTCATGCCGAGGGCCTGCGTGCGCTCACAAATCAGTTCCAGCGACGCCGCCCCTTCCTCGCCGGTTTCATGCAGATGAATATCAATACCCGCGCCCGTGCGCTCCGCCATTGCGAAGATGGCATCGATTTGCCCGGCGCGGTCATTATCGATTGACGACGGGTCAATACCGCCCAGCACTTCCACGCCTAGTCCGACAGCAGCTTCCATAAGCGCCGCCGTGCCTGGATTGGTGATCAACCCGAACTGCGGGAACGCGACCAGTTCAATCGTGATACGCTCGGCGATTTGTTCGCGAAGTTCCAGCAGCGCTTCGACGCCGGTTAGGCCGAACTCCGGCTCGACATCGACGTGGGTGCGGATATGGCTGGTGCCCAACGCGGCACAGTGCTCCGCCAAAGCAGCAGCGCGATCCTTGGTCGACGCCATCAAACCGCGTCTGAGTTCACGGTCGGCGGCGATGCGCTCATCGCGGGTTGGGCCGGGGGTATGCGGCTGCCAGGGCAAGCCCCAACGCGTCTTATCAAGATGACAATGAGCGTTGATTAATCCGGGCAGAGCCAAAGCGCCAGCCCCGTTCAGCACTTCGGTACCGTCCGGGGCGGTAGTCGTGGTATCGGCAATTCGTCCGTCCAGGATAAGGATATCTACGATACCCCCGCCCAGCGGACGGACATTCCGAACAAGGAGATCGTTACCCGAGATTGCCGTCATCTTGAATCTCTTGGCATCAACGGCCTCCGACGAGCCGATAGGTGAAACGCGCCTTACGGCTTCTTCGGAGTCTCGTAGGGAACCTCTTTCTGCCACGGCTCCCAGATGGTTTCGTAACCGACGAATCCCTTTTCGTTGGGCTCCATCTGGCGGGTGACCAAAAAGCGCGATTGCCCGTCCGGAACCTTGGTCTTGGGGTCTACATTACCCATGTTACAAACTCCTTCATCTAGCAAAACAAGATAATTGCGAAAAATTCCATGTCAAATCGGCACCATGCGCGAGGTGTCGAAATTTACTGCCGGTTCGATCATGCCGCCAGTCTCCACCTCTTCCGGGGTGGCGTCACGCACCATGAGCACTTCGAGTTTAAAAATGACTTCGCGGCCGCTCAGCGGATTGTTGCCGTCCACGGTCAGTGTTTTCTCGTCCACCCTGGTGACGATAAAGCTCCGCGCCTCGCCCTTGTCGTTCTCCATGACGATGGTGGTGCCCACTTCGTGATATTCCTCCGGCACATTGGCGATATGGTCGGTGAAAACCAGTGATTCGTCCCGGGGGCCATAGATCTGATCGCAATCGATGGGCACCTCGATCACATCACCTGCGGCTTTGCCTTCCAGTTCCTTGGTAACCATGGGGAGCAAGATATCGTTGGCGCCATGAACGTAGCCCAGCGGGAAATCGACGCCGACCAGGGCATCGCCGGTTTTCTGATCGATCACCTTGTAGGTCATCTCGACATATTTCCCGTTCTCGATCGTATCGCTCATAGCTACACCCGCGCCATTTGATCAAAAGATCGAGGCGCCGAAAATCTTGATTTCGCCTTCTTCATACCCAAGCACCAACCGGCCCAGCCACTCGCCTTCGCGCTTTGTGCTGCGCGTGCGGTAGAGAACCGTGACATGCTCGCCACGGCGGATTGTGCCCAAGAACTCAACCGATTCCGACAGATTGCGGGTCAGTTCGCTGTGGGCGAACTGTTTGCCGACCTCGACCTCATTCAATCCTCGGACCAGATCGGTGGAGAAATGCCGAACGAACTCGCCATACTCACCGTCGTTGGAGGCCTTGATCAGGTGACTCCAAAGCGGGTTGGCGACCTCGAGAATCTCGTCGTCGGTTTTCTCAATGATATTCATCTGACGCCTGTTCCATCGGGCCTAACAAAAAGGATCAACACGGTTGATGCTGATCCCTTTTGTTAGGCCAAACAGGAGTTTCTCCGAACCCCTGTTTGGCCAGATCCGTTACTCGTCCTCACCAACCAGGTGATAACACGGCGCTTTTTCCATCGTGTACTCACCTGTTTCGGGATCACGGCGAGAAACCGTCAGCACGTGCCAGTTCTCGTCGTCCAGCTTCATTGCGTCGCCACGATAGTAGTAGCCGGGCCAGCGCGTTTCCTTGCGGAACAGCGTGTGCTGGGTCACGCACTCGGACGTGCGATGACGGTGCTTCAATTCCCACGCACGCAGCAATTCGTGGACATCCTTGGCCGCCAGTTTCTCAAGGTCTTCTTCCATGATCTTGAGCTTCTTGAGGCCGATGCTCAGCAGCTTGTCGTTGGTCATGTAGTTGACCGTCGCGCCGCCGCAGTATTCATCCATCAGCTTTTGCAGACGGTCGAGGCCTTGGCGCGGGTTGATGTAGTTCGGGTTGACGTCACCGGCAACAATTTCGTTGCGGTAGGTCTTGTAATGCTCGAGCGGCTTGTAGATCTGTTCCTTGCGCTTGTTGATCTGCGCGGCGGAGACGCTGATGCCTTCAGCCTTGCCGTCATCGATGTATTTACACGCGGCCTTGGCGGCAAGACGTCCTTCGGTGAACGAACCGGACGAAAAGGCATGCGGCGTACCGCCGACGGCATCGCCGGCGCCGAACAGGCCCTCAATGGACATCATGCGGTTGTAACCCCAGAAATATTCCGGCGGGGACACGTCTTCAGGGCCCGAGCACCAAGCTCCCGAACCGGTCGCGTGCGAGCCCATGACATAAGGCTCCGACGTGGTCAGTTCCGGGTTTTCGTTCTTCGGGTCGACATCGGTCGCGGCCCAGAGAACCGCTTGGCCAACGGTCATGCCGAGAAAGTTGTGCCAACCGATTTCTTCGAGATGCGGGTCCTGGAAAGAATGCATAGTGACCATATGGATCGGCCCGCGCCCGGCGTTGATCTCGTTGATCAGCGCATGGTTGCGCAAGCACGTCGGTATAGGCCGGTGCGTCAGGTGTGACACCTCCGGATCCAGGTATTCCTTGCCGACCATCTCCTGCAGACCCGGAAACCATTTGGATTCATACTCTTCGCCGTAGGCATTCTGAGTATAGGTCTTGAGGTGCAGGAAGTAGGCGCCCACTGGGCCGTAACCGTCCTTGAATCGGGCCAACACGATGCGGTTTTCCATCTGCGTCATCTTGGCACCGGCATCGATCATCAGGCCGTAAGCCGAACCGGACGACCAAGGTGCGTACCATACGCGCCCCGCACCTTCACCGGTAGATTGCGGTTTAAAGATGTTGGATGCACCACCGGCACCGCAAATCACGGTCTTGGATTTGAAGACGTGGAAATCACCGGTACGGACATTGAAGCCAACGGCACCCGCAATGCGGTTTTCCTTGGCATCATCCGTCAACAGGTGTGTCACACAGATCCGGTTGTAGACCTTATCCGCCGACTTCTTCGCAGCCTCGGCCACGATCGGCTTGTAGGATTCTCCGTGGATCATGATCTGCCAGCGGCCTTCACGCAGGTAGGAACCCTTTTCCTTGTCCCGCATCAGCGGCAGGCCCCAATCTTCGAACTGGTGCACCGTGGAATCCACGTGACGTGCCATATCGAACAACAGGTCTTCGCGCACCAAACCCATCAGATCGATACGAGCATAGCGCACATGATCTTCCGGGTTGTTTTCGCCGAAGCGGGTACCCATATAGCAGTTGATCGCGTAAAGCCCTTGGGCAACAGCGCCGGATCGGTCGATGTTGGCCTTTTCGGCAATGACGATTTTCTTATCCTGACCCCAGAACCTCGCTTCGAAGGCCGCGCCCGTGCCACCAAGGCCGGCGCCGGCAACCAGAATATCGATATTGTCTTCTGTGATTGTTTTGTAAGCCATCAGTAATACACGCCTTTTTTCATCGTGAGGCCATTCGATTCCAAGGTATGCAAACCGCCGTCGTCAAAGCGGATGTACTTGGGTTCGTTATACAGCAACTGACTGTCACGCATTTCCTGGGTGGGACCCTCGACATCCTTGAGCTGCGGCTGGCCGCTACCCCACGGTTTGGTGGTGATGGGTGCGAGCAGGTTCATGTCCTTCTTGCCGTTGCGGAACTTGATCCGCCAGGCAATGACACCCTTTTCCTCGTCGCGGTCGACGCGGACGCTATGGCCCAGCGGCGCGAAGTCGGCGTAGCCACGCACGTCAATGGCATGCTGCGGACAGGCCTTTACGCAGGAGTAACACTCCCAGCACATATTGGGCTCAATGTTGTAGGCGCGTCGATAGGTCTTATCGATATGCATGATATCGGACGGGCAGATATCAACACAGTGCCCACACCCATCGCATCGGGTCATGTAAACAAAAGTAGGCATGATACGGTTTCTCTCTAATCAGAAGATTGAAAAGGGTTCGAAATTAATAATGCTTCGGCTGCTCGCGCTTGATGCCGAGGCCCATGTTGGGCGGGTTGGCACCCATGTATTCCGGAATATCCGGGAACCGTTTCTGCAACTCGGGGTTCGACAGATCGCCGATATCAGGCAGGTTCTCACGCGAACCGTCCGCCTTGATGACCCGCTTATTGAAAGCGGCTGCCGGCTTGAAGAACATGTGTGCGAATTTCGACCACATGACACCGCCGAACAACACCGTGCTGGCGACAAGGAACAGGCCCAGGAACAAAGTATTCAAGGCGCCGCCACCTGCCAGCGTCAACGACCAAAGCAGGCCGAAGGTGGTGGTGCCGAGCAAAGACAGGATGAACAGGTCCGCGCGCACGATGCGGTACCAAGGATTGCCCTCGGCGGCGACGTCGACGCGAATGAAGAACCAGAACCAATAGCCGCCGAAGCAAACCATTGCCGCACCCAGGTGCCACAGTTGCGATACGATGCCGGGGGCGGTTTTGCCCGTATACCCGAATACCAAACCGATGGTCGACACCAGGAATATGATGAAGCCATACATGGTAAACAGATGCGAGATACGGCGCTTGGGATTGCAGAACTCGGCTGAGGTCAAGACGTCCTCTGCCACAGTCTGAATGGCGATCCCGACTTTCTCGCCGCCGCCAAGCGCGCGCTCGCGCGAAGCTTCGGCAGATTTCGTTTTCTCAAAGAAGTATTTGGCGCTTTTCTTGTGGATCATGTCCAGCACCGTGCCACCAACGACCAGGATCGCCATCAAGATGACGTAGGCCTGAATTGCTGAGGGCGGGATGGTTGTCGCGAGTTCGGCGAACGGGTTGCTGGCAAACATCTTTAATCTCCCATGATGCCAATAAATCTATGTGTCGATAATCGATAAATATATGACAGTTTCAAAAAATAGAATATATGCGAACCTTCGTTTTGCAATCTTAAAAATCAATTGCCCTTAAAAACTGAACTTTAAAGAGGCGGAAATCATGCCGCTCCCATTGATCGATCATCAAATTCTGACAGCTTGCGTACCATAGCTTCGGCCTGAAACAAACAAAAAAACATATATCGGGACAAATTAAACCAAAAATGCATGTAATGGAGCCAATTTCATAAAACTCATTGGTCCATATGAAATCATACATTACATATTCAATAAACTGTAATTAATGATGGCGCCAAGTGCAAACTCTTTGCTAAAAAGGATGGCAAATGATACGTCCCGCACTCCTAAATAAATGAGGGTTATGACATGTCGAGATTGGTTGAGCCGCACGGCGGTGGAACGCTGAAGCCCCTGCTGGCCCCTGAAACCGAACGCGCAGATGAGCTGAAACGCGCCGAAGGTTTGAAGAAAATCCCTATGACCAGCCGTGAAGTCTCGGATGTCTTGATGCTTTCCATGGGCGCCTATACGCCACTCGACGGCTTCATGAATGAGGCTGATTGGCGCGGCGCCTGCCTGGACATGACGCTGTCCGATGGCTTGTTTTGGCCCATTCCGGTTACCCTTTCCGCCAATAAAGACCTCGCCGACAGCATCCACGAGGAAGAGGAAGTGGCCCTGGTCGATGGCGAAGACGGCCGCATCATGGCGGTCATGCGGGTGACGGAGAAATACGCGCCTGACAAAGCATTGGAGTGCGACCATGTGTTCCGCACCACGGATGTCGCCCATCCCGGCGTCGAGAAAGTCATGAACCAGGGCGAGATCAATCTCGCCGGTCCGGTCATGGTCCTCGACGAGGGCGAGTTTCCCTCCATGTTCGAAGACCTTTACGTCCGCCCGACCGAATCACGCGCGCAATTTGCGGAAAAGGGCTGGTCGCAGGTTGCCGCTTTTCAGACCCGCAACCCCATGCACCGCAGCCACGAACACCTGGTCAAGATTGCGGTCGAAGTTACGGACGGCGTCTTCATCCACCAAGTGCTGGGCAAATTGAAGCCGGGCGATATTCCGGCAGATGTGCGTACGCAAGCCATCCAGGCGATGATCGACAATTATTTCCGCCCCGGCACCGTGATCCAGGCGGGCTATCCGATTGAAATGCGCTATGCCGGCCCGCGTGAAGCCCTTTTCCATGCCTTGATCCGTCAGAACTACGGCTGCTCACACCTGATTGTCGGCCGCGACCATGCGGGAGTCGGCGACTACTACGGCCCCTTCGACGCACACCACATTTTCGATGAGGTCGGGCCTGAGCGCTTGTCCACGCGGCCGTTGAAAATCGACATCACCTTTTACTGCGTCAAGTGCTATGGCATGGCGACCGCCAAGACCTGCCCGCACGATAAGGAAGACCAGATCCAGGTCTCCGGAACCGAGCAGCGCCGCATGTTATCCGAGGGCGAGGCGATCCCGCCTGAATTCTCTCGGCCTGAAGTGGTAAAAGTTTTGCAGGACTACTACGGCGGCTTGAAGGATTAAGCCTGAAACTGCGGCATACGGCCAAAAAGCCAATCTTGGGCGATGCTTACGCCCCGTTGAAACGGCGAGGCATTGCTGATTGCGTCACCCGTGGCGGGCTGTCGGTCCGCCGCCGCATCAAGCGCGAACTCGTAAAAACGGTCGGCTTCGGCATGGTCCAAAGAGATGAATTGGCCGACACCGATGATATTGGTCACTGCGCCGTCTGCGCCGAAAACCGGATAGGCCAAGCGAACCAGACAATTGGGCTTTCCCTTTTTGAAGGGGCTCATCTTTTCCACATCAGGCTGGTGGACGAATGACAATACGTGTGGCTGGCGGGTCCGGACAATTGTACGGTAGGCGTCTCGCCATTGCTCTTGCCCGGGTCCGAAATCCAGATCATCCAGGCTTCTTCCCGTGGGCTCAAAACCAATACCATCGCAAAGGCTCGTGCCCACGAATCGAAACGTCAGCGAGGTGACGCCCTGGTCCTGCGCGACATCCAGAACATAGATCCAAGGA
Source organism: Rhodospirillaceae bacterium (assembly GCA_016845145.1). GTDB lineage: Bacteria > Pseudomonadota > Alphaproteobacteria > Rhodospirillales > Casp-alpha2 > TMED8. The sequence goes on along the minus strand of JAERTE010000077.1, from coordinate 9,982 downwards.
GCGATTTTATGAACATCCATCAGGTCAATATCGTCGAAATGGATGATTCCCGATCCGGACCGAAGGCGTTCAAGATAGCCCCGAAATTCCTTAAACGGACCTTCGTCGAAGATAGCGCCAATCATCGTCGTCTCTCAGTCTAGAAGTACAAAAACAAGTTCGAATGCAAGATGCGTCATATAACTTTCAATGGTGATACACCATCTACGGAGCCACATCGTCGTTAGGCTTACATTTACACTGCTACAGTGACGGCATCCTTACAGCAAGGCGGCAACGAGGACAGATATAATCAATAGGCTCGCAAAGCTCAAATTGATCGCACGGTGTGTGCGTTCGTTTCTCATCAAACCTGTCAGAAGCGCCCCCGCATAGAGCCAGCTGACGTTCACAGCGATTATCGTCGCCATCAAAAGTATCGCTTTTAACACGCTGTCCACAACCGGATCGCCGGTGATCAGCACGAACCCTGAAAACAGCGCTGCCATCGCCGCGTAGGCTTTGGGGTTTACGAGAGACAGAAACGCACCTTCGTACCATTTCGGCTCCGAACCCGGGTTGCCGGTATCGAGCAACGGTGGCGCATTGGCAATGCGATAGGCCAGATAGACGAAATAGACTCCCGCCACGACCGAGATCACCGGCGCCGCACCGGGGAGAGCAAACAGAAAACCGGAAACACCCGTCCCGACGATGGTGATCACCACAGCCATGCCAATGTTGAGCCCGACCATGTAGCGCAGCCCACGCCGCCGCCCATAGGCCGCACCGACGCCGGCCATGCTCAGCGTGTTCGGCCCGGGGCTCCCCGTAAGCGCCAGCGCGGCGAGCATAAACGTGCCGAATGTCTCCCAAACCATTGCCGAAAACCTAAGCGCACGATTTAATTTTTGTCGTCACGTTCCAGCGACAGCCGGAAGTCGCAATATTCCGCGCCTTCCATGATTGTCTGCGTGCGCTCGAACTTGATGTCGGGGTTGAACCCGCCGAACAGCTTGCCGTCGCGGCCACACGAAAACAGCGCGCCCATATCCGCCAAACCCAGTTCCCGATACATCTCGGCATATTTGCATTTGACGATATTGTAATTGTACTTGGTTTCATCGCGCTCAAGGACATCGCGCTCAATGGCGCCGCCAGCCGACCATTGCCCCATGCCGCCGGCCAAATGCTCGAACGAGTTGCCGCCACATCGTTTTGCCAACTCGGCGCCGTTCTCTTCTGCCAATCTTGTAATCACCTCGGTTGCGATCCCGACGGCCTTTTCTCTGCCCAGTTCTTTGGCATAGGCCTCAATCAGCGGCGCGGTAATACGGGCCTCGATTTCCCGGCGCAGCAATACAGGTACGTCGTTGATATCTTCCATCTCGATCTCCCGTTGTTCATTTATCACCGGCCAATCCTGCGGGTTTTAAGATGATCATTGCAAGCGGCCCGATGGTCATGATCGCCGCAACAGCCAAAAACGCCACGCCCCAACTGTATGGGGTTGTGCCACCCCCGGTCAGGTCCAGGACAAATCCCAGCGTCAACGGCCCGAAGAACCCGCCTGCATATCCCATCGTCGAGTGCACGGCCAAAGTGGCGCCCCTTTGCCCCGGTGCTGCACTGCCGGCGGCGCCTGCGGTGAGAGACGACGAATCCGCCCAGATCACGATCGCATAAACGATCACCAGCACGGCAGCCAGATGATAAGCGATCTCAGCCGAAAAGCCGATACCGGCAGCCACGAGAATCCCCGCTAGCATAACCACCAAAATCAAACGCCGCCGCCCGAACCGAATGGAAAACTCGTTGCCGGTCACGCTCGCCCACACGCCAAACAAACCCATGGCGCTGGCAATCACGGTCGGGGCCAACCACGAGGATATGCCGATTTCAGGCAGCCCTTGATAAGCGGCGGCGAAGGTCAGAAACGCCACCACCCAGTTTCGAAGCGCACTCATTTCCAGCGTGTGTACGCAGTACCCGATGGAATAGGCCATGGCCGAGCGATTACGCAACACGGGGCGGAAATCGAGCAAGGCGCGCGCCTCTCCATCCTGTTTGACGGGTGTACGGCTGGGCAACCATAGTCCCATCATCAGCAACGCCACCAACGCGCCCGCTCCGCCCAGCGCTACGCCCCAGCGCCAGCCGAACCATTCGGCGATCGTGCCGGCGATGGCGAATGACAGCGCGCCGGAGATGCCGATGCTCGCCGCATGTGCCGTCACAGCGCGCGATTGACCGGGCCCCTCGACGAAATCACTGAGCGCCTTCAAGCCCGTCATATAAGTTCCGGCCCAACCGATTCCCCACAGCGCACGAAACAACAATGCCGACCAAAATCCATCCGCCAGCCAGGCATAGCCGAACCCCGCCAACGTGATCGTCGTGACGCCGAACATATAGACGCGTTTGGGGTCGATGCGGTCGGTCAGCGCCACCAACATCGGTACGCTGAGCACGTACCCTAGATAAAATATACCGGTAATCCATCCCGCTTGGGTATGGCTCAGGCCCCACGCGTGCATGAATTGCGGCAACAGGGCCGGCACGGAGAAAGCACCGATTTGCGCCAAAGTCTGCGCCGTACAGATCAGAATTGTGATACGCAGCATCGACACAGGCGTGTCTTCCCCTTCCACACAAACGGCCAACCATTCTTAGGCGAGTCTTACGCGAGCTGGGCAGTCGTCTCAATCGGCACGAGAACGGCAAACATTATGATTGATAAAAACTCAATCAAATTGCCCTAAGTAATCGTTTGAATCCGCATAGCACCTTAGTCCATATTGCCACTTGAATGATTTTTATTACGCCAGGAGAGCGATCATGAGCAGCCCGACAACCAAACCGGAAGCCACCAAGCATTTATCAGGCGCCGATTGGGTCGCACCCGATTGCCACGGCGAAAACTTCTATCAGTTGGATAAAGGCTTCCAGGCGCTGTTGAAGTTCTACATGGACCCGAAACTCCATGCCCATATGGAACCACACCTTGATCGCCTCGGCGCATTAGCCGGCGGCAAGCTTGATGATTTGTCGCGCCAGGCGGATGTGCACCAACCCGTGCTGCATGCCCGCGACCGTTTTGGCCGTGACGAAGACTGGATCGAATATCATCCCGCCTACAAGGAAATGGAGCGCATGGCCTATGAAGACTTCGCGCTCAACCGCATGAGCCACAAGCCCGGTGCCTTCGGCTGGAACGAAAAGATGGGTCCGCTGGCTAAATACGCCGTGCAGTATCTGTTCGTGCAGTCCGAGTTCGGCCTGATGTGCCCAATCAGCGCCACCGACACGTCGGCTTATCTGGTCGGCAAGTACGCCGAGCCCGATATCCGCGAGCGTTACTTCCCGCGCATGACCGCCGACAAACGCGAAGACATGGTCACCGGCGCGCAGTTCATGACCGAGCAATCCGGCGGTTCCGACGTCGGCAACATCGAGGTCGAGGCCAAGCTCGAAGATGGCAAGTGGCGCATCTACGGCAACAAGTGGTTCTGCTCGACCACGGACGGTGGCCTGATCATGATCCTGGCCCGGGCCGAGGGTGATCCGTGGGGCTCGCGTGGGCTGTCGCTATTCGCCGTACCGCGGGAACTGGAAGACGGATCGCGCAACGACTATCGGATCATGCGGCTCAAGTCGAAGATGGGTTCGCGCTCCATGGCATCTGGCGAAGTGACCTTCAACGGCGCCGAGGCTTACCTGTTGGGCGACCAGAACAAGGGCCTCAAGCATATGCTTGATATGGTCAATCTGTCGCGCCTCTCACACGGCGTGCGCGCCTCGGCGATGATGCGCCGGTGCCTGAACGAGACCATGTCCGTGGCCCGCAACCGCTATACCTTCGGTGAAAAGCTGATCAACCATCCGCTGATGCGTCGCCAGATCATGAAAACCATGCTGCCGACCGAGCAGGCGCTATCGAGCTTTATGTTCACCGCCGCCATCATGGAAAAAGCCGACGCCGGTGACGAAGAGGCCGCCCGCGCACTGCGTATCATCACACCGATGATCAAGGGCCGCATGTGCCGCGACAACGTCAAGGTTGCCACCGCCGCCATGGAAGCACGCGGCGGCAACGGCTATATTGAGGAATGGGTCAACGCGCGCCTCGTGCGTGATGCGCACCTGGGCGTCGTGTGGGAAGGCACATCGTCGATCGTGGCACTGGATGTCACCAAGCGTGCGATCCCGAAAGTTCAGGCGCATGAGGCCTTGGGCGGCCAATTGCACCAAGCCATCGAAGAGGCCGACAACGTACCCGGCCAATACCGGGGCGAACTTTCCGCCATGGTCGACCAGGCGGTGCGCTTTGCCGATCAGGTGGCCGCCAAGCCTGAGCACGAATCGTTCTCGCGCCAAGCATCCAACGCGCTTTACCACGCCATGAGTGCTGTGCTGTTGGCCCGCGAGGGTGCCATGATGGGCGAAGACACCGGTGATGCCAGCCGCTTGTTGCTGTCCCGTCTGGTCATGGATCACCGCCTGCGTCCGCACGATCCCATGAGTTTGGACGAAGGTATGACCGAAGGTGTTGCCGGGGAATTGCTGCTTGATGTCGAATCTCCCGACTTAGACCGCGCCCGCGCCGCTATTGCTGCATAATCATCCCGTGGTGGGGGATATGGGGATGGCCGATGAACGGCCCTTTGCCGGGCTCCGGGTGTTCGACGCCACACAAGGCGTCGCCGGGCCGCACGGCACCATGCTATTGGGTTTGCATGGCGCCGACGTGGTCAAGCTGGAACCGCTGGAGGGAGATTGGGGCCGCTTCATCGGCCGTACCTACGGGGACTATTCGGCGCATGGCCTCGCCTTCAACCGCGCCAAACGCTCGATAGCACTCGATCTGAAATCAGATGACGGCCTAGCTGCAGCACAAAAACTCGCGTTTGAGGCCGACATCGTGGTCGAAAGCTTCCGTCCCGGCATCATGGAACGCTTCGGGCTCGGCTACGAACAGGTGAAAGCCCATAAGCCCGATGTTATTTATTGTTCGGTCAGCGGCTTCGGGCAATCGGGGCCCTACCGCGACGTCAAGACGTCTGACAGCATCATCCAGGCGTTTTCAGGCCTGATGACCATCAACAAGGACGGCCACGGCGTACCGCAACGCCTCGGCATCATCGCCATCGATGTGATGACCGGCCTGTATCAATTTCAGGCGGTTTCGGCGGCGGTGCTGGCGCGTTTCCGGTTCGGACGCGGCGCCCACATCGATTGCAACATGATGCAGGCGGCGGCGGCTTTTCAGTCGGCGAAGATTATCGAGCATGTGCTTGAAGGCGGCGAGCCTCAGGTATTGTTCGCACCCATCGGCACCATGCCCACGGCCGACGGTTACATCAATATCTCAGCCGTGAAAGAAGAGCACTACCGTGCCATATGCCACGCCCTTGACCGCCCCGACCTGATCGAAGACCCGCGCTTCAAGGACCGCCCAGAGCGCTTGGCGCGCGCCGACGAATTGTTGGCCATCGTCCATATCGAGACCCGCAAAAAGTCGACCGAGGAGTGGGCAAAGCTGTTTACAGACGCCGGTATCATGAACGCGCCTGTCTACGATTATGACCATTTCCTCAACGACCCGCATGTCGCAGACGTCGGCGGTGTCAGCCAACTCAACTTTGATGGTGTCGGTGAAATCCCGATGGCCAACTACCCGGGCCTGCCGCCGATTGAGCCCGGCTCGCCTGACGCCGCCGTACCGCACATCGGTGAGCACAGCCGCGATATTTTGGCTGAAGCCGGATACGACGCAAATGCCATCGACGCGATGGTCAACTCCGGGGCCGTCGGCGTTCACGACTGATCGACGTTGCCCTCTTCGATCAGCCATTCCGTTAAGGCAGCCACGTTGGGGTCATCCGCGCTGGCATCGGGGTACACCAGATAGAACGGATGGTTGGAGCGCCGGACGGCATCGAACAGACGCACCAGTCGTCCATGTTTCAAATCCTCTTCGACCAAAGGCTCCAAACCGATTGCCACGCCCAATCCCTCAATTGCCGCCTGGTAGGTGAGGTTGAGACTTTCGAACCGCAGTCCTCGGGTCGCGTCGAACCCGCCCGCGCCTGCGGCTTTACACCAGCGCGGCCAATCGCGTGGGCGCGGGTTGCCATGCAGTAAGGTCGCGCTCGCCAAATCTCCCGGAGACGCAATGGTGCGCGCCACCTCAGGGCTGCATACAGGAAAGGTGTCGATCTCCAGCAGTTTGCGCGCACGCAGACCTGGCCTTGGGCCGCCGTCTGGCAACACCTGAATGGCCATGTGGTAGGTGCCGCTGTCGAAGTCGGCGGGGTTGAGCGTGGTGGTCAGGCGCAGATCGATCTGCGGATGGCTGTCATAAAACCGCCCCCAACGCGGAATGAACCAGCGGATGGCGAAACTTGGGTAAGCACAGACTGAAATCGCATGGCTTTGCTGCTCCCCCTTGATACGGCTCGTCGCCTCGGAGAGCTGTTGCAGGGGCGCACGGATTTCGTCGGCATAGCGCCGCCCCAAGGGTGTCAGTTCGACCCGCTTGTGATGACGCAGAAACAAGGCGCCGCCCAACTGCCCTTCCAGGCTCTGGATTTGCCGGCTGACGGCCCCCGGCGTGACGTTAAGCTCCTCCGCCGCTTGCTGAAAATTCAGATGCCGACTGGCGGCCTCGAACGCCCGAAGTGCCGTGGTGGAGGGTACGTTGCGCAACTGCTGCCCCCTCACCCGCCCGGCAGATGTCGCGCGCGAAATTCGGACGACGTGTTGGTCATGGGGAACGGCTCACTCGGCACATCGACACCCAAAAATTCACAGAGCGGCGCCCAACCGTCGCCGACGCGGTAGGCCAGCAAACGTTCAGGCGCAATCGTACGCCGCACTTCCGCCATATAGTCGCGGTAGACGCCCATGGCATGCTCGCGCTCATCAAGGCGCTCATCGAAGGTTTGGCGTACGATCAACTCCCACGACATCTCTCGGCGCTGGCGCTGCTCTTCGTCTGCAGCTTGCGCACGATCGCGCAACAGCGGATAGATCGTCCGGTGCACGCTATCGATCCAGCTTTGTTCATCGCGTACGCTCATCAGCACCTTGGCGTCTGGAAAATGCTCCGCGAGTTCACGCCAAAACCGCGCCGACGGCCAATCGACGCAGGCTTTGTAGTCGGCGAACACTTCACTCCAATCTGGAACCTCTCCGCGCGCGGCGGCCTGCCAAAAGGGCAATTGCGCCGGATTGGTGCTGAGCTCATACATATGATGACAGGGCCCAAACCCAAGCATTTCCAGCGCGAACTTCAGCGACTTGGTTCCGGTCCGGCCAAAGCAGGCGCCGACTACTTGCATCCGCCCTAGCCCTTCACGCCGAGCCGTTCCGCCAGTTCCGGGAACGTATCGACGACGACATCGTGGATCGGGTTGGGTTCCGGATCGGGCGGGCCTTCCGCGCCCCATTCATCCGGGCGGCGCACGAAGGCTGTCTTGAACCCGACCGCCTTGGCCGCATCCAGGTCGAAGTTATGGCACGCAACCATCATGCATTCGCTGACGTCCAGTTGCAGAAATTTCGCCGCCGTCTGGTAGGCTTCCGGCAAAATCTTGTATTTCCCAATCGCCTCGCACGAGATCACGGCGTCCCAACTGATGCCGTTGCGTCTCGCCGTATCGATGATAATGCGGAAGCTCAAGATCGTGAACGACGCGCAGATGAATTTGGTGCGCAGCCTCGGCAAGGTGTCGGGGAAATCGGGCCAGCATTGGAAACTGTGGGTCTTGTCCCACCAGATGGCGCGGCGCTCGTCCTCGGTGACCGCCTCCAAGCCGTTCTCGTTTAGCACCTCATCTACGGCACGGCGGTGCGAATCGTCGAAGTTATAAGCCGGCGGCTCGTTCTCACCCAAATTCAGCATCGCGCCCAAGGACCGCCTGCGCACTTCATTGGCCAACGCACCCCAATCGTTCTCGACGCCGTATTTCGCGCCCACTTCGGCCAAGGCGGTGCGGAAACCGGTGTGCCAATCAAGGATGGTGCCGCCGGTATCAAAGGTTAGGGCTTTCACGTCGTTTAAACTCATAAACTCTCTCCTGGCTCGGGAACAATAATCGGTTCGGGCGGTTGAACGCCCCGGATCATATCAGATGCTTTCTCGGCAATCATAATGGTTGATGCATTTAAGTTGCCGGACGGCATCATCGGCATGACGGATGCATCCACCACACGCAGCCCTTCCAGCCCGTGCACACGCAGTTCATCGTCGACCACCGCCGTCGGATCCGTCGTCGGCCCCATGCGGCATGTGCCCATCAAATGATAGACCGTAGTACCACGCCCGCGGATGGCATCGAGCCATTCATCGTCGGACTGCACCGCATCGCCGGGGAAGGTCTCGTGATCGAAATAGGGCGCCATGGCATCGGTACGCAGCAAGCTCCGCATCAGCCGCGCACCAGCAATCAGCACGCGGCGGTCGTTTTCATCCGCCAGGTAATTGGGCTGGATCAACGGCTGCTCGAACGGATCGGCGGAACGCGCGCGCAAATAGCCTGTGCTTTCCGGGCGCTGCTGCCACACACCTGCCGTCATGCCCGGATAATCCTCCAGATCGTTCATCATGCCTTCTTTGTAGCTGGCCGGCGTGAATGCCATGTGCAAATCGCTGACATCGACCTCGGGACGCGAGCGCCAGAAACAATAGACCAGCGTCGGATTGAGGCTGAGGATGCCCTTGCGCGCGATGACCCACTTCGCCAGTTCGCCTAAGAACCGCACGCCGCGAATCTGCTCATTAATACTGTCGGCGTTCTTGACCCGGGCACTCAAGCGCATGGCGTAATGATCGCGAAGATTCTCGCCCACACCTTCGAGTGCATGGCGCACGTCAACACCCAGCGACTGTAGCAAGTCCACAGGGCCGATACCCGATGTCTGCAGCAACTGCGGCGAGTTGATCGCACCGCCTGACAGAATCACTTCGCGCCGAGCATGAACCTCGATTTCCTTGCCGCCGCGCCCGCCTTTCGCATAGCGCACGCCGGTGACCTTTTTGCCGTCCATGATCAGCCCGGTGGAGTGCGCCCTGGTGATGACACGCAAGTTGGGCCGGTGCTTGACCGGGTGCAAAAAGGCCCGCGCCGTGCTCATGCGCCGCCCGCCTTGAATAGCGCGCTGGGTATAGGAAACGCCCTCTTGCTTGGCGCCGTTGTAGTCGGGATTGCGGGGAATGCCCAATTCCTGCGCGCCTTCGACAAAGGCGTCGCAAAGTGGATGACGCCATTCCATGTTGGAGACCGTCAGCGGTCCATCGCGGCCCCGGAACGTATCGTCACCATCACCGATACGGTTTTCCAGGCGCTTGAAATAGGGCAACACGTCGGCATAACCCCAGCCTCGATTGCCGCGCTGCGCCCAGTGATCGAAATCGGTTCGGTTGCCACGCGTGAAAGCGTGACCGTTGATGGAACTGGATCCGCCCAGTGTCTTGCCGCGCGGCTGGCCGATACGCCGCCCGCCGGTGCCCTCGGACGGCTCCATTTCGTAGAGCCAATTGACGCTCGGCGCGGTGAACGTTTTGATGAAACCGGCCGGAACGTGGATATACGGATTCCAATCCGGCGGACCGGCCTCCAGCAAACACACGCTGGTGCCCGGATCGGCGCTCAAGCGGTTGGCCAGCACGCAGCCGGCGGAACCGGCACCAACGATCACATAGTCGAAACTATCCATGACGTGATCATGCACCAAGCACGCACATCTGCAACCCGCGTGAAACAGCAGCATACAGACTCATGAACGAAACTAGCCGATACGGCTTCCCGCAGTCAGCACAAACCATTCATTTTTCAGCGCGAACTTTATTGTCCGAGTTTGACCCTGTCTGTGTAAAAACGCGTCTGTGTTAGAATCTCGCTGTTTGAGGGAGCGAGGTTTTACATGAAGCGTTTTGTCGAGGGTGTTGATCGGAGCCGGGCGACGTTCCTGCCGGAATGCCTGGACGATTTTGTCGGTG
>JAERTE010000076.1 GCA_016845145.1 Rhodospirillaceae bacterium | reverse complement strand
ATATCATGGTGCGGCGGTGGTGAAATCAGGCCGACGCCCGGCGTTGAATGACGTACGCGGCCGATCCATTCATCAACTTTGTGACCGGGCAGCTGACCGCCCTCTCCCGGCTTCGCGCCCTGCGCCATCTTGATCTGAATATCATCGGCGTTAACCAGATACTCGGTGGTGACCCCGAAGCGTCCCGAAGCAACCTGTTTGATTGCAGAGCGCATGGAATCGCCATTTTCCATCGCCTTGAAGCGAATCGCTTCCTCGCCGCCCTCACCGGTGTTGGACTTGCCGCCCAGTCGGTTCATGGCGATGGCGATGTTGGTGTGTGCTTCCCACGAGATAGAACCAAATGACATCGCACCCGTGGCGAAGCGCTTGGTAATCTCGGAAGCCGGTTCGACCTCGTCCAGGGGGATTGATTGTCCCTCGGTGAAGGTGAACAAGCCGCGCAGATTTTTCAGTTTCTGATCATGATCGTCGATCATGGACGAATACTTTTTATAACCTTCATAGTCGCCGTTGCGAACAGAATGCTGCAGGGCGGAAATGGTTTCCGGCGTCCAGATATGTTCCTCGCCACGAGCCCGGTAGGCCAATTCTCCACCCACATCCAGTGCTTCTTCGAATATCGGCGCGGTGCCGTAAGCGTCCTGGTGGCGCGAGACGGTTTCGCGGGCGATTTCGGCAAGACCGACGCCTTCAATTGAAGAAGCGGTGCCCGTGAAATATTTGGCGATAAAGGCGCTGGAAAGCCCGACAGCGTCAAAAATCTGGGCCCCGCAATAAGACTGGTAGGTCGAAATGCCCATCTTCGACATGACCTTCAAAATGCCTTTATCGACCGCCTTGACGTAGCGGGCGTGGACTTCTTGCTCGCTTAAGTCTTCGGGGAAGTCATGGCGCATGTGCGACAGGGATTCGAACACCAGATAAGGGTTGATCGCTTCCGCGCCATATCCTGCGAGCAGGCAAAAGTCGTGAACCTGGCGGGCTTCGCCGGTCTCGACAACCAGCCCAACTTCCGTGCGCAGTCCTTCGCGGATCAGGTGATGGTGAACTGCCACCGTCGCCAGCAGGGCCGGAATGGCAATTCGGTCCGCATTGACGCCACGATCCGACAGGACAAGAATATTGTGGCCCTCAACAACAACCTGCTGGGCCTTTTGGCATAGCTGATCAAGAGCCGCCTTCATTCCTTGTGCACCTTCGGTCGCCGGATAACAGATATCCAGGGTGTAGGTCACAAAGGCATGATCGACCTTATTTTCGATGCGGCGTACTTTTTCCAGATCGACATTGGACAGGATCGGTTGATGCACTTCCAGGCGCATGTGCTTACCGCCGGTTTTCAAATCCAGCAAATTCGGCCGTGGGCCGATCAACGACACCAGAGACATCACCGATTCCTCGCGGATCGGATCAATCGGCGGGTTGGTGACCTGGGCGAAGTTCTGTTTGAAGTACGAATACAGCATCTTCGAACGGTCGGACAAAACGGCCGGCGGAATATCGCTGCCCATGGAGCCCAATGGATCCTGACCACCGACAGCCATGGGGCCGATGTAGAATTTGATATCTTCCTGGGTGTAGCCAAAGGCCTGCTGGCGCTCAAGGATGGTCTTCCTGTCCGGCGTCATCGGCGAAACTTCGTCGGGCAGGCTGTCCAGCATGATCTGGGTTTTATCCAGCCATTTCTGGTAGGGCTTGGCTTTGGCCAGGGTTTCCTTCAGTTCTTCATCGTCGACAATGCGACCTTCTTCAAGGTCGATCAACAGCATTTTGCCCGGCTGCAAGCGCCATTTTTTTACGATCTTGCTTTCTTCGACGGGCAGCGCGCCGACTTCCGAGCCCATAATCACCTTGTCGTCGTCGGTGACGATATAACGAGCGGGCCTGAGGCCGTTGCGATCAAGGGTCGCGCCAATCTGGCGGCCATCTGTGAACGCCATGGCGGCGGGACCGTCCCACGGTTCCATCAGGGCGGCGTGATATTCATAGAACGCGCGTCGTTTTTCATCCATTAACGGGTTGCCGGACCAGGCTTCGGGAATCATCATCATCATCGCATGGGCCAGCGAATAGCCGCCTGCAAACAGCAGTTCCATAGCGTTATCGAAGGTGGCTGAATCCGAAGAGCCATCGCCGATCAAAGGCCACAATTTTTCAAGATCATCGCCCAGAACCAGGGAACTCATGTTATGGCGGCGAGCCTGCATCCAGTTGATGTTGCCACGTACTGTGTTGATCTCGCCGTTGTGGCACAGATAACGGAACGGCTGGGCCAATCGCCAGGACGGGAAGGTGTTTGTCGAGAAACGCTGATGAACCAGCGCCAAAGCGGATTCGGCCCGCTCGTCACTAAGATCCTTAAAGTATTTATCAACGTTAGAGACCAGCATCATGCCTTTGTAAACAATCGTCCGTGTCGAAAGCGACGGGATGTAAAAATGGGCCCCTTCTTCGATATTGATGTCCCAGACTTCATGGTGGATTCTCTTGCGCACGACAAACAGCTTTCGCTCGAAAGCATCGTTGTCTTCGCAACCTTCACCGCGGCCGATGAAAATTTGACGAATAAACGGCTCAATGGGTTTAACGCTTTCACCCAGAACACTGTTATCCACGGGCAGGTCGCGCCATCCCAGGATGGGCAGTCCTTCATCTTCCGTCACTTTGTCGAAGGCGGCGAGACAGGCGGCCTGCGTCATCTTGTGGCGCGGCAGGAACACCATGCCGACGGCATATTCACCGGCAGGCGGCAGTTCGAAACCAAGCTTGGCGCAGTCCTCACGGTACAAGCGATCCGGAATTTGCAGCAGGATGCCAGCGCCGTCACCGGCCAGCGGGTCCGCACCGACTGCACCGCGATGGTCCAGATTGATGAGAATTTGCAGGCCCTGACGGATGATGTCATGGGACTTGCGGTTCTTGATATCGGCGATGAAACCGAGTCCGCAGTTGTCGTGCTCGTTCTTTGGATCGTATAGCCCTTGTTTTAGGGGCAGTCCGGGCGCTGAGGGCCAAACCGGTTGGCTCATAATCAAATTCTCTTATTTATATAAATTGAGACGGGGGGCTTAAATATCAAACCAAGCGGGGGGTTGCCAATCAAAAAGCGGACCTTTTTGTCCACAATGCGGGATGGCTATCCCAAATCGGCAAAAATCAGGCTTTTTCTGGCTTGGGCCGGACACATTGGGGTGCTATAAGTTTCGCAATATATTGGAAGGATTGATGTGCCCGTTCTACATATTGTGGTCTTAGCCCTTATACAGGGCGTTACAGAATTTCTCCCGATCAGTTCTTCCGGGCATTTGGTTTTAGTGCCTATTTTCACCGGTTGGCCGGATCAGGGGCTGATTCTGGATGTAGCGGTTCATGTTGGAACCTTGGGTGCGGTCCTACTTTATTTCTGGCGTGACGTTTTTGGCATGATCAGGGGCGTGTTCATGGCCATGAGAGGCAGGCGCGACCCATATGCAAAAATAGCCGGCCTTGTCATCCTGTCGACGATCCCCGTGCTTGTTGCGGGATACGCCCTGAATAAGTATGGAACCGGAAGTCTGCGTTCACTCAGCGTCATTGCCTGGGCGACTTTAGGATTTGGTATCGTGCTGTGGATCGCCGACAAGGTCGGTATGACAGTGCGCAGGATCGAGCATCTAGGGTTAAGTGATGGGATCATCATCGGTATTACCCAGGTGTTGGCGCTTATTCCCGGGGCCAGTCGTTCGGGGGTTACCATGTCGGCGGCGCGCATGCTGGGCATGGAAAGAACCGATGCGGCGCGCTTTTCAATGTTGCTGTCTATTCC
>JAERTE010000075.1 GCA_016845145.1 Rhodospirillaceae bacterium | reverse complement strand
CAGATACCCCGCCCGCCCCCGAAGATGCTTATGGCCGCACCAAGCGAGATGCGGAGAGCGAGCTCATGCGCGCCACGGAAAGCACCTCCACCAAAGTCTGTATCCTGCGCGCACCACTGGTCTACGGACCCGGCGTAAAAGGCAATTTTCTACGCTTGATGCAGGCGGTCGCGGGCGGAAAAATACTGCCGCTGGGCATGATCTCAAACCGCCGCAGCCTTGTTTACGTCGGCAATCTTTGTTCCGCGTTGCAAGCCTGCCTGGAGCATCCGGATGCGGCGGGAAATACCTATTTGGTCCGCGATGGCGAAGATCTGTCGACAACCGCCCTTGTCCGCAAGATCGCCGCAGCGCTTGACGTGCGGACGCACTTGTTACCGGTGCCGGCCGCGCTGCTCCGGATAGCCGCACGCCTGGCGGGCCAAGGTCCGGCTGTTTCCAGACTGACCGGCTCCTTGGAAGTTGACGATTCGGCGATCCGCCAGGACTTGGGCTGGCGGCCTCCGGCCTCGGTCGATCAGGGCTTGGAACAAACCGCGGCTTGGTTTAATACCAAGTTGCGATAATATTGACCTATTGAGATCGCCTATGCAGCCCGTCGGGTAGGAGAGAAGCCGCGGGCGATGCGGGGCATCGGCAAGGCTTTTCGACACCCTCCGACGGGCTGCATAGGTGACCGGAGCGGCGGCTTTCCAAGGTCCTCGGTCAGCGTCGTGCACCGCTCGCGATGCCCCGTATCGCCACGCGGCACACTCCTTGCCGAAAACCTTGGAAAGCCGTCTCAATGAGTCAATATTATCGCAACTTGGTATTGAGCACCTCGCAACGGAACAGCAAAAGGGCGACGATGTTAAATAGGATTCGCGCGCGCGGATGGATTGTCTTCGCCCATGATATCTTCATGGCGGCGTTGTCGTTTGTGCTTTCCGTATACCTGCGCCTCGATATCTGGGTCGTCGAGTACTACTCGGACACCTGGCTCGCCGCCACCGCGTTGTTTACAACCATCTCCGCTATCGTGTTCTGGTCGTCGGGTTTGTATCGGGGCGTATGGCGCTATGCCTCGCTGAACGATCTTTGGGCCATCACGCGCGCCGTTTCCCTGGCCGTGGTTATCTTTGCGTTTGCCATGTTCATCTGGCTCAGGCTGGAGCCATTGCCTCGCTCTGTGTTGGTCATCGAATGGTTTGTACTGATGGCGTTGCTGGGTGGGCCGCGCTTCTTCTATCGGCTGATGAAGGATCGCCGGTTCAGCCTTGAGCGTGGCACCGCACCGGGCAAGCGCATTCCTGTTCTGCTGGCGGGCGCCGGTGACGGCGCGGAATTGTTTCTTCGCGCACTCCACCAATCGCCTGATGCCTCTTACCGCGTTGTCGGCATTTTGTCGGAAGGTGCCGGCCGCGTCGGCCGGGAGATTCACGGCGTACAGGTCATTGATACGCTGGAAAACCTGCAAGGCGCGGTCACGAAACTGAAACGGCAAGGCGACGATCCGCAGCGCCTGATCCTGACCAAAGACGACATGGACGGCCAGCGGGTGCGCGAACTGCTTGAAGGTTCCACGTCTCTTGGATTGACCCTCGCGCGGCTGCCAAAGCTTACCGATCTGAAGGCCGGCCTGACGGACAAGTTGGAAATCAAGCCTGTCGCCGTGGAGGATCTGTTGGGCAGGCCGCAAGTTCCGCTCGACAAGGATTCCATGGCGCGGCTCATTGGTGCCAAGCGGGTGCTCGTCACCGGTGCCGGCGGCTCCATCGGCGCCGAATTGGTGCGCCAGGTGGCTGCTTTGGGCCCAGCCTCACTGACATTGGCGGACAACTCCGAATACGCGCTTTATCGCATCGACCTTGAGGTTTCGGAACTCTTTCCCGATATCCCGCGCACCAGCGAAATCGCCGATGTCCGCGACGCCGTGCGCCTGGACCAGGTTTTCACAAGATCCGAACCGCACGTCGTATTCCATGCGGCTGCGCTCAAACACGTGCCCATGGTCGAGAATAATGTGCTGGAAGGCATCGCCACGAATACACTCGGAACCATCAACGTCGCGGATGCATGCCGCGTGCATGGTGTGGGCCAAATGGTGTTGATCTCCACCGACAAGGCCGTCAACCCGACCTCGATCATGGGTGCAACCAAGCGCTTGGCGGAGTGCTATTGCCAGGCCCGAGATATTCAGGGACGGGGCGTGGTTTCGAATGCGACGCGCTTCGTGACGGTGCGGTTCGGCAATGTGTTGGGCTCGACCGGTTCCGTTGTGCCTTTGTTTCACCGTCAGCTGGAAAACGGCGGCCCCTTGACCGTCACCGATCCAGAGATGCGGCGGTATTTCATGACCATCCGCGAAGCTGTGGAGCTGGTGCTTCAGGCTGCGGCACTGGGTGCGGGCGAGACCGGTGGCGAGGTGCCGCCCGGTAACATCTGTGTCCTCGATATGGGTGAGCCGGTAAAGATCATTGATCTGGCGCGCCAGATGATCCGACTGGCCGGCCTGAAGCCTGATGTCGACGTGAATATTGAAATTGTCGGGCTGCGGCCGGGTGAAAAACTGTTCGAGGAAATTTTCCACGGCGCCGAGCCCCTAGTTGAAACGGCTTGTGCCGGGATTCTCCTTGCCGCGCCGAGAGCCGCTGATATAAACGCCATTGAACACGCGGTTGCTCGCATGCGGGCCGCCTGCGCCGGTTTGGACCGCACGGAAGCGCTCGCTGTGCTTCACGAATTGGTCCCTGAATACACCGGCGATGGCCCAAGTGCCCATTGACGCCCCAATTGATTCCAGGGCCGCCGCACACGGCTGAACACCAAACGCCTGAGGTCTTTTCCCATGTCCCTTCCGATTAAACGTGCATTGATTTCCGTTTCCGATAAAACCGGCCTTGTTGAGTTTGGCCAAGCATTAGCCGACCGAGGCGTCGAGATTCTTTCCACCGGTGGCTCGGCCAAGGCGCTTCGTGACGCCGGCGTGCCGGTGGTCGAGGTTTCCGACTTTACCGGGTTTCCGGAAATCATGGACGGGCGGGTGAAAACCTTGCAACCGACCATCCACGGCGGGCTGTTGGCGGTGCGCGGCAACGCCGACCACGAAGCTGCCATGGACAAGCACGGCATCAAGCCGATCGACCTGCTGGCGGTTAACCTCTATCCGTTCGAAGCCACGGTGGCCGGCGGCGGTGACTTCGACGCCTGTATCGAGAACATCGATATCGGCGGCCCGGCGCTGATTCGCGCCGCCTCAAAGAACCACGCCTTCGTCACCGTGGTGGTCGACCCGGGCGATTACGCCCGCGTGACCGACGAAATGGCCGCCGGCGACGGCGCCACCACCGATGATTTCCGCCGCAAGCTGGCGGCCAAGGCCTATGCACGCACGGGCGCCTATGACGCCGCCATCGCCGGATGGTTCTCCGGCCAATTGGACGAGACCTTCCCGGCCCGCGCCGTGTTCGGCGGTGAGTTGAGGCAGACATTGCGCTATGGTGAAAACCCGCACCAAGAAGCGGCTTTCTATGTTGGCGGCGAGGACCGCCCCGGCGTTGCCACTGCCGAACAACTGCAAGGCAAGGAACTCAGCTTCAACAATTTGAACGACACCGACGCGGCGTTCGAGTTGGCGGCCGAATTTACCGGCGGCCCCGCCTGCGTCATCGTTAAGCACGCCAACCCCTGCGGCGTGGCCCAGGCAGATGACCTCAAGACCGCTTACCTGCGTGCGCTGAGCTGTGACACCGAAAGCGCCTTTGGCGGCATTATCGCCTTCAACCAAACGCTCGACGGCGCCACTGCCAAGGAAGTCGCCGACTTGTTCGCCGAAGTGATTATCGCACCTGAGATCAGCGCCGAGGCACGTGAGGTTCTGGGGACGAAGAAAAACCTGCGGGTGCTGGCCACCGGCGCTATGCCCGACGCCGAGGCGGCGGGCATGACCGTGCGTTCGCTTTCGGGCGGCTATCTGCTGCAGGGCCGCGACCACCGGGTACTGGAAGACCTCAAGGTCGTCACCAAACGCGCCCCGACCGACCAGGAAATGGCCGACCTGAAATTCGCATTCACGGTCTGCAAGCATGTGAAATCCAACGCCATCATTTATGTCAAGAACGGCATGACGGTGGGTGTCGGCGCCGGCCAGATGAGCCGCGTTAACTCGGCCCGCATTGCCGCGTGGAAAGCAGCCGATGCGGCGCGCGTCGCTGGCGATGCGGAGAACTGGGCCAAGGGTGCGGTGGTGGCGTCGGACGCCTTCTTCCCCTTCGCCGACGGTCTTCTCGCCGCCGCCGAAGCCGGGGCGACGGCCGTAATCCAGCCGGGCGGGTCCATGCGCGACGATGAAGTGATCGCGGCGGCCGACGAAAAAGGCCTCGCCATGGTGATGACCGGGATGCGGCATTTCCGGCACTGATCGAATCACAAATCGTTTTCAGGAAAGCCGGGCTTTGTGCCCGGTTTTTTTGTGGTGTCCATATAGCCGTTAGATCAGGAAATTCCATCAACCATTTCTTGACCAACAGCCGCAATGCGCTATCCGCAGGGTTGACCCGATGACGGCTCGTTTCGTTTCAAAAGCAGAAACAAAGTGGCACGCTAAGAAACTTCGGCAAAGTGCCACAAGCGGCCATTCAGACAACGAATGAAGCATGGCTTGGTCGGGAACCTAATCAATCAGTCGGAGATCGAACGCAATTCGGGCACACCATAGGGTTCGGGTTCCGTTGCGTTCCCGGTGTGGCGTTCCACGTCGACCAACGTTGTATGGGCGATAGAGCCTTGCCCCAATTTGGATGTCCCTTTGTCCAGCGTCAGAACATTGGGATTGCCGTGCCGTTCCAGGGCACCTGCGGCACGCCAATCTTCCGGATCAAACCAAGCTCCTGTCGAGATTTGCGCCACGCCGTCGCGCACGCCGTCGCTCAACTGCGCGACGCATAAGGTTTCCCCGCGCCCATTGTAGACGCGCACCAAATCCCCCTCCCGGACGTCACGCGCCGCCGCATCCGCAGGTGACAGAACGATCGGTTCATGGCCATGAACTTTCGACCTCAAGCTCGGGCCCGCGAAATCCATCTGCGAATGAAGCCGGTGTTGCGGCTGATTGGAAATCAGATGCAAAGGCCAAGTTCCCGCACTTTCGCCACCTAGCCATTCAACAGGCTCGTGCCAAACCGGATGGCCCGAGCAGTCGTCATAGCCAAAGCCGGCGATCTTCTCGCTGTAAATCTCGAACTTGCCCGATTCGGTGGCTAATGGGTTCTCGATGGGATCGTCTCGAAAGTCCCGATAGACCACGCGCGGCTCGACGGGTTCTCCAAACTCGAATTTGCCGACTTTCCAAAAGGTATCGAACTCAGGCATCAGGGCCGTATTCTCCGGATGTCGGTCTCTTGCCTGTTGGTACAAGAACCGAAGCCAGGTCTGTTCGTCCCGGCCTTCTGTAAACTGATCGAATATGCCAAGCCGCTCCGCTAGCCCGGAGAAAATGTCGAAGTCGTTTCGGGCTTCAAATTGTGGTGGCACGATCTGTTTCATGGCCATGATATATCGATCGCGCGAACTGGAGCCGATATCATTGCGCTCCAGCGTCGTCGTGGCGGGCAAGACAATATCCGCCAACTTGGCTGTCGGTGTCCACCAAGGCTCGTTGACGACCACGGTATCCGGTTTGCGCCAGGCGTCCAAAAACCGGTTCAGATCCTGATGATGGTGAAACGGATTCCCACCACACCAATAGATCATCTTGGTTTCGGGATAGGTGCGCGTCTCGCCATCGAATTCGTATCGGCCCCCAGGATTTTCCAGCAAGTCGGTAATCCGGGCCACAGGGATGAAACTGCCTGTGGGGTTCTGGCCGGCAGTGAAAGAAGGCGTTGCCTTGTTTTCTGGAACAGGGTTGCCCTGTCCATGCATGCTGCCGTAACCGAACCCGAAGCCGCCCCCGGGCAAGCCCACCTGCCCCAGCAGACAAGCCAGAACCATGGTCATCCAGAATGTCTGTTCGCCGTGATCACCGCGCTGCAAGGAGTAGCTCGTGGTAATCATGGTGCGACCCGCGGCCATGCTCCGGGCCAACGTCACGATAGTCGTTTCCGGAATCTGACAAATGGGCGCAGCCCAAGCCGCTGATTTGGGCCGCCCATCGTGCTTCCCCATCAAGTATTCCAGGAACCGTTCGCTTCCGCTCGTGTAACGTGCAAGGAAATCCCGGTCATGCAGGTTCTCCGATACCAAAGTATGGGCGAGCGCCATCATCAGAGCCACGTCGGTGTTGGGCCGCAGCGCCAACCACTCGGCATTCAATACATCCGACGTATCGTGGCGGATCGGCGTGATGCTGACGACACGTACCCCGCGCTGGGCGATCTTTTCATACCACGACAGGGTTGAATGGTTCGCTGTGCCGCCAGGCTCCATCTGCGTGTTTTTCGTGCCGAGCCCGCCGAACGCGACTATCATATCCGTATGGGTCACGATGCTCTGCCAAGAGGTCGGATGATGGAGGGGCCGGCAATCACCCACGATATGCGGCAATATGGCCAGGCCGGCTGCCAGGGAATAGCTGTGCTTTCCCGCTGTAAAGCCGCCGTAACAATTCATAAAGCGTTGTAGTTGCGTCTTGGCGTGATGAAAGCGCCCGGCACTGGACCAGCCGTAGGAACCCGCAAAGATCGCCTCGTTGCCATGGGTGTCCTTTATGCGCCTCAGTTCTTCGGCGACAAGATCAAGAGCTTCATCCCAGGGCACTTCGACAAACGGATCCCCGCCGCGCTTACGATCTCGCCGTTCTAGCCAACCTTGTCTCACCGCAGGACGTCTGATCCGGCAGTCGTGATGAGTAGCTTCGACCACGCCGCCTAGAATGGGCGTTGGGTTCGGATCATCGGCGAGGGGGCGAACCTCCACGACATTTCCGTCTTCCACACGCGCCTCGAAAGCGCCCCAGTGCCCGCTATGAATTCGATACATAGTTTCTCTTCGATTGCTGCTTCGACTATGGGGCGCGAGCAAGAAAAACATTGCCCGTTCACATTAGTTATATTATTATGTAATATATTCCATCATATATTAATATGGTAATCAATTGGCAATTCAACGTCAACCAGGAGACCGGCTTTAGATGGCCATCACGAATCCGAACCTTCCGAACGGGCCCAAAACCTTGTTCGTTTCCTCCGTGGAGAAAGCGTTTCAAGTGTTGAATGCATTCCGGATTGGCCAGCGTGACTTCGGCCTGCACGATCTAAATCTCCCGGAGATCTCGAGGTTTTCAGGCCTGGACAAGAGTGCCTCCCAGCGATTTGCAAACACACTCACTATTCTTGGCTATCTCGAGAAAGATAGCATTACGCGCCGATATCGCCCCGCGCTTGGTCTCACAGATTTTTACTATACCTACATGGTTTCCAACCGGCTGGCGGAGATCGCCATGCCGAGGCTCATTGAGGCGAGCCAGTTGCACCACACGACCGTCAATCTCTGCGAGCCCAGTGGGAACGAGATCAACTACACAGTTCGGGTGCCGAACCAGACAGCATCGTATCGAACGACTTTGCCCGGTCGGCGTATGCCGATGTTTTGTACGGCCGCCGGCACCGTCTTCCTCGCCTATCGGCCCGAAGCGGAAGCGGAACAAATCCTTTCTGCCAGCAAAATTCGGAAGCTGACAGAATGGACAGTCACTGATCTCGACCAAATCCGCGAGCGTATAAACAAGGCGCGCAAGGACGGTTATTGCATCGGCGTTCAGCAGTCGATGCCTCACGAAATTAGCACTGCCGCGCCTGTACTGGACAGTGAGGGGCGGGCAATCGCCGCCGTGCAAATACCAGTCTTCATGCCTGAATGGACGGTCGACTCGGCTGAGGAAAAAATCGCCCCACTGGTTCTTAAAACCGCGCGCGCCATATCCGGCTATTTTGCAAATGAAGGTTGAGCAGCAATCCTAGACTTCTATGTGAATGAAGCGAGATATCGAGATTGGAGTTGTCGGTACTGTCGTCCACTACGGGTCACGAAGGGACCTAATTTCAGAATCTGTATCTCGTCGGCATTCATGCCGAAATCGGAAGTCGTTAGTACAAGACCTTCTTATATCGCGCTTCCATCTCGGACTGGGTTTCCTCGACAATTTCCAAGTCGCCTGATTGCTCTCGGATCATTTGGCCCGCTGTCGGAATCGGGCGCTCGGGGTGCTGAGCGTCGGCCGACCAAAGCTCGGAGCGCATCAACGCCTTGGCGCAATGCAGATAAACCTCTTGGGCGCGCACCACGTAAACTGTTTTCGGCAGCTTGCCGCCAACCTCGAACCGCTCCAGCAAGTCCTGGTCGTTCCTGATTTCCGCCGTACCGTTGATCCGCAGCGTTTCGTTGACGCCCGGAATGAAAAAGATCAAACCGACCGCCGGATTGACCAACAGGTTTTCCATGGTGTCGAGACGGTTGTTGCCGGGGCGGTCGGGGATAGCCACGGTTTCATCGTCCAGCACCTGTACGAAGCCCGGATGATCACCCTTCGGCGAGGCATCCGCCAAACCGTCGGTGCGCGACGTCGCCATCACCATAAACGGCGACAGTTCAATGAACCGCTTGGAATGGGTTTCCAGCTTGTCCATTTGCTTGCTCACAGCGCGGCCCTTGGCATGGCCGTAGAGGGCGCGCAATTCTTCGGGGGTGTTGATTTTGCTCATGGTGGGAGATTACGCGGGAAGCTTTGTGTAAGAAATAGGTGTTATCTCTATTTAATAGGAATATATTGACTTTTTTGATTTGATCTGGTAAGGACAATTCGTGGCGCCGGCTGGGCCGGCGCGGGCACGCTATTGGACATTTGCATAAGATACGCGCCAGTGCCGATGGCTAATATTTTTGGCGCTGGCAAAATTAGGATCAAAAATTTGGGTTCGGTCCCCAGATTTTTTTAGGTATCTATTAAAATCAATCACTTCCAACCCGCGTTTTAGGATCAGAATTTCCGCTCGGGGATCACCTTGGCGTCCATATGCGCCAGACGGACATATTGGGCCAGAATGTGCATCAGGCTTTGGTGCACATCCTCGACGACACCATAGTTGTCGGCATCGACATGCAGGTTGATATCGGCGATATCGGCGCTGCGACCACCTTCGAAACCGGTCATGGCGATGGTGCCGACACCATTGTCCTTGGCCCACTGGCACGCGCGGACGATATTTTCCGAATTGCCCGACGACGACACCGTAATCAGCGCGTCCCCGGCCTCGGCCAGGGTGCGGAGCTGGTAGACATAAACTTCATCATAGCTGATATCGTTGGCGATGGCGGTGATGGTCTCGATGGTGGACGACAACGACACTACCTTGGGCCTGAGCTCCGTATCCGTCTGCACGCCCTTCAGGTGGTCGCAATGCAGGTGATTGGAAATTGCCGCCGATCCGCCGTTGCCGCAGGCAAACACCGTGCCGCCGGCTGCGTAGGTATCGCTCAACATATCGGCGGCGGCGGCGAGCTCTGCGCGATCCACGGAGGCCGCGCCACCCGCGAGGCGGTCGAAATAATCGTCGGCAAAGGCGCCGACGACGCTGTAATGTTCATCAGGAAAGGTCATGGTCGGAACCTACGCCAGAACGCGGAGCGGTTCAATGTGCGAGGTTTAACGTGTGAGGCTTAACGGGCATCGGGCACCTTGCGCATCAGCAACAAGCCGACCACGAATAACACCACCACGCTAGCCATGCCGGCACGCTGGCTGTGGAAAACATCGGTCAACAACGCCACCAGTGCAGGCCCCATGAACGCCGTCGCCTTGCCCGACAACGCATAGAGGCCGAAAAACTCGGTCCGCATGTCTTGGGGGGCCAGGCGCGCCATCATTGAGCGGCTCGCCGATTGCGCCGGGCCGACGAACAGCCCCAACGGCACACCGAACACCCAGAACAGGGTCTTGCTTTCGATCACTAGAACCGTGGTCCCCAAAATGACAAGCGCCGCCACGGCAACGGTGATGGTCCACTTCGCGCCCAGCCTGTCATCGGCCCAGGCAAACCCGAAAGCGCCCAGGCCCGCGGTCACGTTCATGGCGATGCCGAACAAAATCAGTTCCTGGAAATTCATGCCGAACGTGCCGGCGGCGTAGATACCGCCGAAAGCGAACAGCGTATTCAAACCGTCGGTGTAGATCATGCGCGCGAACAGGAACCACGCCGCATCACGGTAGCGGCGGAGGTTCCCCAAGGTATCGGCAAGCGTCGCAAGGCCGCCGCGTATCGCCGTTATCATCGGTGTGGGTTCGCCAGACGGATCCCCGGGGCGGTCCGGCGTCAGCAGCAAAAGCGGCAGCGCGAACAGCGCCATCCAGATGGCGACGAATGGGCCGGTGGCGCGGAGGTGTTCGGCGCTGTCCTTGTCAAGACCGAACCACGGTGTCTCGGCCTGCACCAGGCCGACCAGCACGATGGCCAGACAACTGAGCCCGCCCGCATATCCCAGCCCCCACGCCCAGCCCGACCAGCGCCCGATGCGCGCCGGCGGCGACAGATCGGGCAGCATGGCGTTGTAGAACACCATGCCCATCTCGAAGGCGAAGTTGGCGATGGCGACGGAGATGAGTGCCGTCATGACGAAACGGGTGTCGGGCTCGACCTGCCACAGCGACAGGCTGGCCAGCGCCGCAATCAACGTGAACAGCGCGATCCACGGTTTGCGCCGGCCGGTGCGGTCGGCGATGGCGCCCAGTATCGGCCCGGCGATGGCAATCGCCAATCCCGACAGGCTGAGGGCGTAGCCCCATTGGCTGGTGCCGGTCACCTCGTCGGCGGCGACGCCCTTGGCGAAATAGGCGGCAAAGACGAAGGTGGTGATCACGGTGGGAAAGGCCGAATTGGCCCAGTCATACATGGACCAGGCAATCAGGCCTTTTCTGTCTTCCGAGACCGCTGGAGCGGGCTCACTCACGGGAATCGGTCATGGCGCGGAACTGACGGCTGGCCACCGCGATCATGGAGAGATCATTGACCTCTGTCGCCCAAAGCTCGTTCAACAGCTGCTCGGTCGGTCCAACCAGATCCGGGTTGGCATCGATCCAGCTCTGCACCGCCTTGTCCGCGTCCTTCACGCCGCCGTGGTCAATGACCCGTCGGGTCAAGACGAGCTGGTGAAAATAGATCTCCTCGATCAGCGCGGCGATGGCCAGTTGTTGCCAATGGCTGTCGGATTCCATCTTCTCTGCCGCGGCACGCAGCCGGCCCAGACGGAAGCGCGAGCCGACCAGGTAGTAGACCTGCCCGACATCAATGACGCCCACGTTGCGGTTTGCCGCCAGACGCACCACATCGCACGCCGAATAGAGATTGACCAGCCCGACGATCTTCGCCGCCAATGCCGCCGGCACGCCTTGGTCGGTATAGGCGCGGGCGCGCATTTCGGCATCGGACACATAGTGCGACGGCAACGCCTTGTTGATACCGTGCATCAACTCCTGCACGCCGGCTCGGTAAGCATCGATGTTTGCCCCCAGTGCCAGGTCATCGGCGCCGTTGCGCAAGAACCACAAGACCACCCATTCCAGCAGATGGTTGATATCGTTCAGCATCGCCACCTGCACGTCGCTCGACACTTTGTTATCGAGCGCTTCGATGGCCTGCCACATGTCGCGCAGTTGGAAAGCATCGCGCGCAATCGCGTAGGCCCTGGCGATCGCCGCAGCACCCAGGCCGGTCTTCTCCATGAATTCCAGCACGAAGGTGTCACCGGCACGGTCGACAAGCGAGTTCGTGGCACGGGTGGCGATGATCTCGCGGCGCAGCCGATGCTGGCCGATCTGTTTGGTGTACTTCTTCTGCAGCGGGCCGGGGAAATAGGTCACCAGGTCATCGAAAAGATAGGCATCATCAGGCATGGTGGATGCCATGATCTCGTCGTAGAGCCAGATCTTGGCATAAGACAACATGACCGAGATTTCCGGCCGCGTCAGGCCGCGCCGTGCCAAGGCGCGTTCGCCAATGACCTCGTCGTCCGGCAGAAACTCAACCGAACGGTCAAGTCGGCCCTGGCGCTCCAGGAAACGCATCAACCGCTGGTGATTGGCAAGGCCGTGCGCGCCCTTGTTCTCGACCAAGGTCATGGCCTGCGTCTGGCGGTAGTTGTGGGTCAGCACCAGCTTGCCGACCTCATCGGTCATGCTGGCCAGGAGGGTATTGCGGCTCTTTTGCGTGAGCCCGCCCTTGGCCATGACGGCATCGACCAGGATTTTGATATTGACCTCGTGGTCAGAAGAATCGACGCCCGCCGAGTTGTCGATTGAATCCGTATTCAAGCGCCCGCCATGCAGTGCGTACTCAATGCGACCGAGCTGCGTGGCGCCCAGGTTGGCGCCCTCACCGATAACCTTGCTGCCAAGCTCAGCGCCGTTGATACGGATGGCATCGTTAGCCCGGTCGCCCACATCCAGGTGCGATTCGGTGTTGGCCTTAATGTAGGTGCCAATCCCGCCAAACCACATAAGGTCAACCTCGGCGCGCAGCAAGTGTCCCATCAGCTCGTCGGGCGTGACGGATTTCTTGGTGATGCCAAAGCACTGGCGGATTTCCGGTGACAAATCGAGAGACTTGGATTTGCGTGAATAGATGGCACCGCCCTTGGACAACAGCTTGGCGTTGTAGTCTTCCCAACTGGTGCCCGGCGTGTCGAACAAGCGTTTGCGCTCGACCCAGCTCTTGGCCGGATCGGGGTTCGGGTCAACGAAGATGTGCATGTGATTGAAGGCGCCTTGCAACTTGATATGCTTGGACAGCAGCATGCCATTGCCGAACACATCGCCGCCCATGTCGCCGACGCCAACCACAGTGAAGTCCTCAGACTGGATATCGACGCCGATTTCGCGGAAATGGCGTTTTACCGATTCCCAGCCGCCGCGCGCCGTGATGCCCATCTTCTTGTGGTCGTAGCCCTGGCTGCCACCTGATGCAAATGCATCGCCAAGCCAGTGGCCGTATTCGATGGATACGCCGTTGGCGATATCGGAGAACGTTGCGGTGCCCTTGTCGGCGGCAACCACGAGGTAGGGATCATCATCGTCAAGGCGAACCGTGTCTTTGGGGGCCGTGATATTCGCACCCTTGATGTTATCGGTGATGTCGAGCAGCCCAGAAATGAATGTCTTGTAGCACGCGATGCCTTCTTCCAGAAACGCCGCACGATCATTGGACGCGGGCTGACGCTTCAGGACAAACCCGCCCTTTGAACCGACCGGCACGATGACCGCGTTCTTGACCTGCTGCGCCTTCACCAAGCCCAGAATCTCGGTGCGGAAATCTTCTCGCCGGTCCGACCAGCGCAAGCCGCCGCGCGCCACATAGCCAAAGCGCAGATGCACGCCCTCGACCCGCGGGCTGTAGACGAAGATTTCGCGGAATGGTTTCGGCAACGGCAACTCATCGATGTTTTGCGAATTGAGCTTGAAAGAAAAATACGCCTTTTTCCCACCGCCTTGATAGAAATTGGTCCGAAGCATACTGTCGAGAAGGTTGAGATAGCGCCGGATAATGCGGTCCTGATCGGCGCTTTCGACGGCCTCCAGGGCTTTCAGAATGCGGCGCTTAATGCGCGCCGATGCGGCCTTGGCAGTATCAACATTGGCCGGGTCAAAGATGGCTTGGAACATTTTGACCATGTCGCCGGCAACGCCCGGATTGGCAACAAGAGTCTGTTCCATGTAGGTCTGCGAAAATGGGATGCGGGCCTGAAGCAAGTATTTACACATGGCACGCAAGACCATGACCTCGCGCGACGCCAGCCCGGCGCAGGCGACCAGTGCGTTAAAGCCGTCGCTCTCAACCTCGCCATTCCAGACACGCTCAAAGGTTTCGTGGAAGTTCTCACGAATAGCATCGAGATTGACTGTGGCACCGCTGGCGTTGCGCAGTCCAAAGTTATGAATAATCAACTTGCCGCGTCCAGCACCGGAAAGATCGATCTCATGTGGACCGACTTCGTCGATGACCCGGAAGCCCAGGTGCTCGAACACCGGCAACACATCGGAAAGCGGTACCGCGTGATCGAAATGGTACAGTTTGAACCGCACTTCATCCGCCGCCGCCTCGGCGGGGCTATATAGGTTCATGCCGATGCCCGAGTGCTTGAGGATGCGCTCGATCTCCGTGATATCGGCATCGACCTCATGCGGCAGGTATCGCGCCTGATACCCAGGGCCAAAGGCTTTGGCGTAGCGAACCAGAAGCTCCAGTCCCGCCGCCTCGCCATGACGCTGCACGAGCACGCGAGTCAATTTGTCGGCCCAAGATCGTGCGGCCTCGGCGATCTCGGCCTCAATGGCCTCGACCTTGTCGAGCATGTCAGGTTTCACATCTGTGGTAATGGTGTAGTGAATGCGGGCAAGCGCTGAATCGCCGATTTGCGATTGGTACTCGGCCTCCCTACCATCAAACGCCGACATCAAAACGTCGCGCAATCGCCGCCCAACCTCGGTCGAATAGCTATCGCGCGGCACAAACACGAGGCACGATATGAACCGCCGGAAGTTATCAGCGCGGACAAACAATGCCACGCGCTGGCGCTCTTGCAGATGCAGAATGCCCATAGCCGTTTCATTGAGATGCACATCGGATGCTTGAAACAACTCATCGCGCGGAAAGGTTTCGAGGATATTGGTCAGTGCCTTACCATCGTGGCTGGCGCGATCAAAACCAGCCGTATCGATGACCTTGGTTAGCCGGCGGCGCAACAACGGAATATCACGCGGGCTCTTGTTGTAGGCAACGGAGGTAAACAGGCCGACGAAAATCCGGTGCCCGACAACCTTGCCAGACGAGTCGATTTTCTTCACGTCGATAACGTCAAGCGGCACCGGGCGATGCACCGTCGAACGGTGGTCGCCTTTGGTCACCAACACCAAGGACGGTTTGGTGAGAAACCGACGCAGGTCCGCCGGCAGATTTTCCGGGCGATTCTCAAGATCGAAAACCGGATTTTTGGGGTCGCGCAACACGCCAAGGCCCGTCTTTTTATTCTTGGCGATGTGAAGGTTTTTGCCGCTACCTTTGATGTCGTATTCGCGGAAGCCCAGGAAAGTGAAGTGGTTATCATGAATCCAACGCAGGAATTCGCGCACCTCGCGCGCATCTTCCGGATGCGTGCCTTTCGGCTCCACAGTCAACTCTTCGATCACGCTGGCCATACGTTCGCGCATGGCGCGCCAGTCTTCGACCGCAGCCCTGACATCCACAAGAACCCGCTCAATTGCCTTGGCAAGGCCGGCGTGGCGGCTTTCTGCCATCTCCGTCACTTCCAGGTGCATAAACGATTCCATCACCGCACCGGTGTCCGATTGGCCCGTATCCAATATGCCGGTCAGCTTGCCCGCCTTGTTGCGCACCGCCTTGATGATGGGATGTATGATCAGGTGCGCGGTCATGCCGCGCCGGTTTACCTGTGCAACAACAGAATCGACCAAAAACGGCATGTCGTCATTGACGATTTCGATAACCGTGTGACCGGAGTGATACCCATGATCTTTTTCGGTCGGGTTGTACACCCGCACCAACGCCGCGCCAGGTTTGCGATTTGCGGCAAATTCCAGATGCCCCGCAGTCAAGCGCGCCAGGTTTGCCGGGCCGTAATCCTCCAGGTCCGTCGGCGGCACATTGGCCAGATAGTGACGGACCATGGTATCGAAGGTATTGGCTTTCGCCCCCTTTAGCCCCTTCTTGCCGTGCCGCACGACCTGTTGAACGAATGTATTCTTGCGCTTATCGGAATCACCGGACATCGCATTGCCTCCCTGATTTTCATCGGAAACCGTGTTCCGACAACCTGAGGCTAGCCGAAACCGAATCCGGCTCAAAGATATAAATTTAAAGGGTTAACAGGCAGTAAGCCTTAAGTCGAAATCAACCAAGCAGGCTGTCGACCTGTTTCAGCAGCTGTGGCATGTCCAGCGGCTTTGCCACATAACCGTCGCAGCCAGCATCATAGGCCTCAACTCGGTCATCCTGGGTGGCGTGGGCGGTGAGCGCAATGATCTTGATGGAATTGGTGGCCGGATCATTTTTCAGTTCGCGAATGACATCCCAGCCACTGACCCCACCGGGCATACTCATGTCAGTGATCACCAAATCAGGGATACTTTGTCTCGCACTTGCAATTCCATCGGTGCCGTCTTCGGCAGTAACGACGTCGTGGCCCGTGCCACCCAACACCTGCGAGAGCAGGTCGCGGAACAGAGATTCGTCATCGATCACCAGAATACTCGCCATCGATGTCTCCCCCGAGGCCATCATTGTGCGGAGAATTGGAGCGGGCGATGAGATTCGAACTCACGACTTCAACCTTGGCAAGGTTGCGCTCTACCCCTGAGCTACGCCCGCTTCGCGCTTCAAAATTACTCAAAGCGCGCCGATAATACGCATTGGCTGGTTCATTGCAAGCCGTATGTTCAAGCAATCTGCACGAAAGCCCTGTCGGCCTTGTCCGCCCCTTGCTGGAACGATAGTATCCGCCACCATGACCGCGTCACGGACAGATTTGCTGCAACGCCTGGAACGTCTCGGAATCCAAGCGGATACCGTTGAGCACCCGGCCGTTTTCACCGTTGAAGAGGCAAAGGCCCTGCGTGGCGAATTGCCCGGCGCGCATTCGAAAAACCTGTTTTTGAAAGACAAAAAAAGCCGCTTCTGGCTGGTCGTCGCACTGGAAGACCGCGAAATCGACCTTAAGGCATTGCGCAAAACGATCGGCGCCGCGCAATTGTCTTTCGGCAAACCCGAGGCGCTCATGGATAAGTTGGGGATTGAGCCCGGATCTGTCACCCCGTTTTCCGTCATCAACGATTTGGATCAATTGGTAACGGTGGTGTTGGATGAAGAAATGTTGAGTCACGGACCATTGAATTTTCACCCCCTGGTCAATACGGCAACAACACGAATTTCCGCAGACGGGTTGCTCACGTTTCTGCGCGATTGCGGGCATGACCCAATCATCACAACATTGTAAACTTTTGGCGCGCGCCGAAGGCTTGCGCCTACGACCTCCAATGGGGACTTGCACCAAGACGATGCCCTAGCCATCTATGACACACGGAACCCCCGTGAACACCTAAGGAAAAGACATGGAATTCAAACTCAATCCCGACGGGACAATGCAATCACAAGGCGCGGGCCAGCCTGCCGCCGGTGAAGCGCCTACCGCCCCACCAGAGGCCCCTAGCGCGCAGCAACAGTTATACGTGGACAGCGCGGGCGCCCCGCAACCGGCAGCCGGCGGTGATGTGATCAAGGATTCGGACAGCCAAAACTTCATGGCCGATGTTATCGAGGCGTCCGCTCAGGTTCCCATCATAGTGGATTTCTGGGCGCCATGGTGTGGACCGTGCAAACAATTGGGGCCGATGTTGGAAAAACTGGTCCGTCAGGCGGGAGGTATGGTCCGGCTGGTTAAGATCAATGTCGATGAAAACCAGGAAATCGCCGCACAGTTGAGGGTCCAATCCATTCCCATGGTGTATGCCTTCAAGGATGGCCGTCCTGTCGATGCTTTCTCAGGCGCGCTTCCGGAAAGCCAGCTGAAAACGTTTATCGACAAGTTGCTGGACGGCGCGAAGCCACCTCTGGAAGCCGCCCTTGATGAGGCGCAGGCTTTGCTCGATGGCGGCGATGCGGAAAGCGCCGCTGCACTATATCGTCAAATTCAAGCCGAGGACCCAGGCAACGATGCCGCCATCGGCGGCGTACTTCGCGCCACTCTCGCTATGGGCGACAAGGATACAGTGAGCCAGATCATTGAAGCCCTGCCGCCGGAGGTCTTAGCCAAGGCCGAGGTGGCGGCGGCGGTTTCGGCCTTCGAGTTGTCCCAGCAAACCGAGGAGTCCGGAGACGTATCGGAACTGAAAGCGCTCGTCGACGCCAAGCCTGACGACCATCAGGCTCGCCTCGATTACGCGGTCGCCCTGTTTGGAAACGGGCGCAACGAAGAAGCCATAGACGAGCTCATTGAGATCATCCGCCAAAACCGGACCTGGAATGACGAAGCGGCGCGTAAACAGCTGCTGAAAATGTTCGAAGCACTTGGGCCGACGCATGAACTCACGGTCAGCGGCCGACGGCAGTTGTCTTCGGTTCTATTCTCCTAAGAGACGCGTGAGCTCAAATGGATGATTTTTCATTTCCGCGCGAGCTCCCCGTCTTCCCGTTGACCGGCGCGCTTTTGCTGCCTGGCGGCCAACTGCCGCTGAACATTTTCGAGCCGCGATATCTGACGATGATCGATACCGTGCTTGGCGCCGGGCGCTGGCTCGGCATGGTACAGCCTCGCGACACTTCCCTGCAGACGGTTGGCGACGATCACCCGTTGTTCGATATCGGTTGTCTTGGCCGAATCGCGTCGTTTTCCGAAACACCGGACGGTCGGTATCTTATCTCGTTAAACGGAGTTTGCCGTTTCACCGCCCTCTCCGAGCTTGACGTTCGAGATGGATACCGGCGCGTGGTTCCGGATTTCCAACCATTTGCAAATGACCTGAAAACAGAGAGCCTGGAGCCCGGCGAGCGAAAGACATTGAATGATGCGTTGCGGCGCTACTTCGATGAAAACAGTTATGAGGCGGATTGGCAGGCCCTAGAACAAACCGCTGACCACACCCTGGTGGCATCCATGGCAATGGCCTGTCCGTTCACGCCGGCCGAAAAACAGGCGCTGCTCGAATCTCCGGATCTTACCGCCCGCACCCGCAGCTTAGTAGCCGTCTTGAATATGGCAACGCTTAGTGCGGGGCCGAATTCCGATCAACCCCCTCATTAATCAACGCGAGGCCCACATGACGCCATCAACCGTCGATCCGAAACTCTTGGAAATTCTCGTCTGCCCATTGACCAAGGAACCGCTGGAGTACGACCGAGAAAACCAGGAATTGATCAGCAAGAAAGCCGGCTTAGCCTTTCCGATTCGCGACGGCATCCCAATCATGCTGCCCGACGAAGCCAGACCCTTAGGTGAATAGGCCAAGCTGTTAGGTAAATAGGATGACAAACGCCATGACGAAAGACTTCCGCCAAGCCCATAAGCCTACGGAAATTCGGCTCAAACGCGACGAAAAGATGTTGGAGGTTATCTTCGACGATGGCCGGGAATTCCGCTTTCCAGCTGAATTCCTGCGGGTCGAAAGCCCGTCGGCGGAAGTACAGGGCCATGGCCCTGGGCAAAAGCAACTTGTCGCCGGTCGCAGGCATGTCGGCATTATGGAGGTAACGCCGATCGGTAATTATGCGGTGGGCATCAAATTCGACGATCTGCACGATACCGGCATCTATACCTGGGACACTTTCTATAAGATGGGTCTCAACCAAGACGAAATGTGGTCGGAATATCTGGCCGCGATTGAGGAAGCTGGCCTCAGTCGAGACCCTTGATTTATCAATGATGAGTTTATAGGCGCTCGCCGCGCAACAGTCGGGGCAAGTCGCCGACAGCACCCATGGCATGGCGCATGAAAAGACGCTTTAGGGGCGGAATGGAATCAACAACCGCCAACCCCGCATCGCGCGCCAAACGAACCGGCGCGATATCATTTGAAAACAGACGATTGAGCGCATCGGTCGCCGCCAGCATCATGGTATTGTCAAAGCGCCGCCACCGCTCGTAGCGCTCAAGCGTCGCTGCGTCGCCGATATCGAGGCCCAGCCGGGCCGCATCGGCCAAAACCTCCGCCAGGGCCGCAACATCGCGCAACCCCATGTTCAAGCCTTGCCCGGCGATTGGATGCATGCCATGTGCCGCATCACCGATCAGCACCAAACGCGTGGCGGTCGTCTCGCGGGCGAACTGCAGACTCAGCGGATAAGCCCAACGCGGTCCAATGACCTCGATATCACCCAAGAAAGCGCCGAACCGCCGGGAAAGTTCTTGCGCGAATTCATCGTCATCCAGCGCCATCATCGCGGGCGCCAGGTCTTCGCGTTCGGTCCACACGATGGATGACCGGTTGGCCGCACCCGCTACATCACCCATTAAGGGTAAAATTGCGAACGGGCCCGCCGGCAGAAACCTCTCTTGAGCCACATAATCATGGTTGCGTTCGTGCCGGACAGTGCAAACAATGCCTGTTTGGTGATAGCTCCACTGCGTTAATCCGATACCGGCAGATTTGCGGGTATCTGAGCCCCGGCCATCTGCCCCCACGGCCAGCCGCGCACGCACCCGGCGGCCATCCGACAACTCAGCCCTGACACCGCCGCCGTCGCGCTCCAGCGTCTTAACCTGTCCCGGCGCCAATTGGGTCAGACGGGTTTGCGCCTTGTGCCGCTCATGCAAGGCGACACGTAAATGGTGGTTTTCGATCATATAGCCCATCGGCTCGTCACCGACAGCCTGATGGTCGTAGTGCAAAAATAACAGCGACGGTCCGTCGGAAACGCGGATATCGAGGATTGGCGCCGATGTTTCGGCCAATCGCGGCCACAGCCCCGTTCCCTCGAGAAGTTTTTGGTTGCTCTGAGATATCGCGAATGCACGGCCATCGAAAGTGGCATCGAGAGCGTCCCGAGGATCGGCTCGGTCGACCATACAGACCGTCAACGGCGTGTCGCCCAGTGCCGCTGCCAATGTGCCACCGGCAAACCCGACGCCAATGATCAGGACGTCAACCCGGATATCGTTATCAGGAGGGTTTGGATCAACCATGCGACTAGGCTGAAACGGTTTCTCCGGCATGTCCAGAATATTCAGAGATCATGATTGCTTATTTTTTAATCACCATAACACAACTGTTGAAAAATTAATCATTCATGTGTTGCCATAAGCTCAACATAATCTGAAGAAATAGCTGCAACTCATTGTTTGCCAACATAAAAAGGTTAACTCCTCGATTCTGGCACGGCACTTGAATATTGCAATGCAGCAAATAGCGAAGCGTCAGCATTCGCACATCAAACCAAGAAGGAGTTCCACAATGAAACTGATCATGGCCATCATCAAGCCGTTCAAGCTTGAAGACGTGCGCCAGGCCCTGTTGCCGATCGGGGTCGAAGGCATGACCGTCACCGAGGTTAAGGGATTTGGCCGCCAAAAGGGCCAGACCGAAATCTATCGTGGCGCCGAGTACGAGGTCAATTTTCTCCCAAAAATTAAAATGGAAATCGCCGTCAGTGACGATGTTGCCGAACAGGCCGTCGAAGCCATCACAAAATCCGCCCAGACGGGCAAAATCGGCGACGGCAAGGTGTTCGTCTATTCCGTCGATCAGGCCGTCCGGATCCGCACCGGCGAAACCAACGGCGAAGCCCTTTAATAGGAGTGCAAATTATGAAATCCAAAATCAAAACTCTTGGCCTCTTCGCTGCCGCGGCTCCTTTTGCCGTCAGCTCGGTTTTTCCGGCAACAGCCTGGGCCGCCGTCGATAGCGAAACGGCATATGTGTTCAACACGTTCTCGTTTCTGATTCACGGCGTGTTGGTGATGTTCATGGCGGCTGGTTTCGCCATGCTGGAATCGGGCCTGGTGCGGTCCAAAAACACCGCCACCATTTGCCTCAAGAACATCGCGCTGTATTCCATCGCCGGCATCATGTTTTACCTGGTCGGCTATAACTTGATGTACGTCGGCGTACCAGAAGGCGGCTTCATCGGCTCACTCACCCCCTTTTACAATCCGTCCGGTGATGAATTGGCCTTGATCGGCGCTGACAAGGCAACGCCGGAGATGGTCAAGAAAGTCGTCGATACCGGTTATTCGGTACCGTCGGACTGGTTCTTCCAGATGGTATTTGTGGCAACCGCCGCCTCCATCGTTTCGGGCACCGTGGCCGAGCGAATCAAGGTGTGGCCGTTCATGATCTTTGTGGTCATCCTTTCGGGCTTCATCTACCCGATTCAGGCGAGCTGGGTCTGGGGCGGCGGATGGCTGGCCGAGATGGGCTTTTCCGATTTCGCCGGCTCGACCCTGGTGCACTCCACCGGCGGCTGGGCGGCGCTGACGGGCGCGATCATCTTAGGTGCGCGGAAAGGCAAATACGGGCCCAGCGGTCAAGTAAATGCGCTTCCCGGCGCCAACATCCCGCTCGCCACGCTAGGTACGTTCATCCTGTGGTTCGGCTGGTTTGGTTTCAACGGCGGCTCACAGCTGGCCTTGGGCAGCGCCCTTGATGCAGCGGCGATCTCAATTGTCTACGTCAACACCAACCTGGCTGCCGCCGCCGGCGTCGTCGTGGCCATCATCATGGCGCAGTTGATGTATAAAAAGATCGATGTGTCGCTGGCGCTCAATGGTGCCATCGGCGGGTTGGTCGCGATCACCGCCGGCCCCGATGTGCAAAACCACGTCATTGCGCTGATTGTCGGCGGTGTCGGCGGCGCTTTGGTGCTGATTGCGGTGCCGCTAATCGACAAAATGAAGATCGACGATGTGGTCGGCGCCATTTCCGCGCACTTGGTCGCCGGAATCTGGGGCACGTTGGCTGTCGGGATCTTCGGGTCCGGGTCCATCGTCACACAGGCTATCGGGATCGTAGCCATCGGTGTTTTCGTCTCCGTCGTCAGCGCCGTGGTTTGGTATGTCTTGAAAGCCACCATCGGCATCCGGGTCGACGAAGAGGACGAAGCGCTTGGCCTCGATCGGGCCGAATGCGGTATGGAAGCGTACCCCGAATTCGGTTCCGGTTCACAGCGGCTGTAAGTCGCCTACCGGGCGGGACGCGGTCACGTTCGTCCCCCGACTGTCAGCGGCCTGCCCGGTTTTAAATTAGGCGAAAAGGCCCGAGCGAGATCGTCTCGTTCGGGCCTTTCTTTGCAACCATCATTAAGTACTTGTTTATCCTTATTCCGTAGAACTTGGGTATGGCTCAAGCTCTCAGATTTTTCGGACCGGCCAACGCCGGTGACAGCGCCACCCGGGCAATTCTGCCGGCCGGCGCCAAGCAATTCCTGCATGACAGGCTGATGCAACTCGGTGGTCTTTTGACAGCCATTACTGCCGCCGCCCTAGCGGTTGCATTGTTCAGCTACGTGCCGTCGGATCCGTCTCTCAACAATGCCTCTGACGCGGCAACGACCAACCTTTTGGGGCCCTGGGGCGCTGTCGCTGCCGACCTGTTGATCCAGACCATCGGATTGGCGGCCTATTTGCCGCTTATCGGTTTCGGTGTTTGGGGGGTGCGGCTTCTGGCCAAGCAGCCTGTTCATAACACCTATTGGCGCGGTTTAGCGTTGATCTTGGCCGGTATTGCTGCCGGCACGGCACTTAGCGCCGCGCCGTCTCTGCCACACTGGCCTCTGACCACGGGCATGGGGGGCGTGATCGGGTCACTGGTATTTGAGCGCACTGCCGATGCCCTCACCGCCGCCGGCGCTCCTTCCGCGACGCTGATCGTTGCCGGCACGATGGCCGTCGTCTCCGCGGCACTGATGATTTACGGCATGGGGCTCAACCGCGACGAATGGCGGAGATCGGTCCTCATCTTGGGCTTCGGTGCAACGGCGCTGGGCGCCGGCGTCCAGAAAAGCCGCAATGCGTTCGGCGTCGTACCTGCATGGCGCCAACGCTGGGTACAATCGCGCGATGATCGTCTGTCCGCCGAAGGCGACACCGACAGCTATGTTGACGACAGCACTGATTCGGCCGACGGGCTAAGTGTCCGGGTCTCTTTGGGCGGAGGCAAGGCCGATGTACCGGACCCCGAGCCGGAAACAAAAACGGAGACGGGACGTTCCGGGCTTGTCGCGCCGCGCAAACCCAAGCCCAAGACGGGACGCAAAGCGGCCGCCGCGCGGCAAGGGAAATTGGCGCTTGAACCGGGCGATGCCTACGCCCTGCCGCCGCTGGATTTACTGGAAGCCCCGGATGAAAGCGCCGCCAAACGCGCACATAACAGAGATACATTGGAGCAGAACGCCAAATTCCTGGGCACGGTGCTGGAAGACTTCGGTGTCAAAGGCGAGATCGTCAAAGTTCGGCCCGGTCCGGTGGTGACCCTTTACGAGTTGGAGCCCGCGCCCGGCACCAAAACATCGCGCGTTATCGGGTTATCGGACGACATCGCGCGCTCCATGAGCGCCGTGTCCGTGCGAGTCGCAGTGGTCTCCGGGCGCAACGTTATCGGCATTGAATTACCCAACATCGACCGCGAAATCGTGCTGCTCCGGGAATTGTTGGCTTCCCAGGACTTCGAAAAAACCAAGGCGGCGCTGCCGTTGGCGTTGGGTAAGGATATTGGCGGAGCACCGGTCACGGCGGATCTCGCCCGCATGCCGCATTTGCTGATCGCCGGCACGACAGGGTCCGGTAAATCCGTCGCCATGAACACCATGATCCTGTCCTTGCTGTATTCCATGGGGCCGGACGCCTGCAAGCTGATCATGATTGATCCGAAGATGCTCGAGCTTTCGGTTTATGAGGGCATTCCGCACCTATTGACGCCCGTTGTCACCGACCCCAACAAGGCTGTTGTCGCCCTGAAATGGGCGGTGCGCGAAATGGAGGACCGCTACCGCTCCATGTCGCAATTGGGTGTGCGTAACATCGCCGGCTACAACGCGCGTCTCGCCGAAGCCGTCAAAAAGGGCGAAGAATTGACCCGCCGTGTGCAAACCGGTTTCGATGAAGACGGCAAGCCCGTGTTTGAAGACCAGCCATTGCCCACCGATCCACTGCCGTTCATCGTCGTCGTGGTCGACGAAATGGCCGATCTGATGCTGGTCGCCGGCAAGGATGTCGAGGCCGCCATCCAGCGGCTGGCGCAAATGGCGCGTGCCGCCGGCATTCACCTGATCATGGCAACGCAGCGTCCTTCCGTCGACGTGATCACCGGTACGGTGAAAGCCAATTTCCCGACCCGCATCAGCTTCCAGGTGACGTCGAAGATCGACAGTCGCACCATTTTGGGCGAACAAGGGGCTGAGCAGTTGCTGGGGCAGGGCGACATGTTGTACATGGCCGGTGGCGGACGAATCACCCGTGTGCACGGGCCGTTCGTATCTGATGGCGAGGTTGAACATATCGTCGAACATCTGAAGGCCCAGGGCGCACCGCAATACATCGAAGAGGTCACCACCGATGACGAAGTGTCCTTGCCGGGCGGCGTTGGCGGCGCCAATGCCGACGCACTCTATGATGAGGCTGTCGCCTTGGTCGCACGTGAAGAAAAAGCCTCGACCAGCTTCATTCAGCGCCATCTGCAGATCGGCTACAATCGAGCAGCACGCATTATCGAACAGATGGAAAAAGAAGGCGTCGTCAGCCCGGCCAATCGGGTTGGCAGACGTGAAGTGCTGGTGGGCAGTCACTAGAGGCCATTAAAGAGGCAGGCGCTTTGGCCCGGTGCTTCTTTACCCAGGTGCATCGCTTGTTTAAAACCAATCCATGAATTGGACACAACGACTTAAGCGGCTCGCACGGATATCTCTTGCGGCCTTGGCGCTGAGCGCCTTTATCGGACAGCTGAATGACGCCCACGCCGTCATTGCCCGAACTTTAAACCTGAGCAAAGAAGATATCGCTGACCTGGTTCGCATTGAAAACCAGCTCAACGGCATCAAGACGATGCAAGCGCGATTTTTGCAGGTTTCGTCCAACGGCACTTACTCGGAAGGCCAGATATACCTGTCGCGCCCCGGCCGCATGCGCATTGAATACGACCCGCCGGTGCTGATCACCGTCATCGCCGATGGATCCAGCCTGATTTACATCGATAAGGAAATGGATCAGGTCACGGCCGTGCTGTTGAGTTTGACGCCGGCTGAACTGCTGTTGCGAAACGATCTGTCATTGGTTTCGAACGAGATTTTGGTCACTGGCTTTAAGCGCTCGCCCGGCGTTATTCGTATTTCCCTGGTCAAGGCAGACGACCCGCTGGAAGGGCAATTGACACTGATCTTCAGCGACGCGCCATTGGAGCTTCGGAAATGGGCCATAACCGACGCCCAAGGTGTCAAAACAACCGTATCTTTGCTGGGGCCGCGTTTCGGCCTGCCGCTCGACCAGCAGCTGTTCGAATACGAGACCCCGCATCCCGCACAGGTCGACAATTGATCGGTTCCTGACTGGGCCGCTCGGGTAAAAATCCCGGTTTTAAGCTGGAAAAACAATAAATTACACAAAAGGGGTGGAATATTTGGCTTGGACCAATCATATTTACCTCATGAGAGTTTCGGG
This sequence comes from Rhodospirillaceae bacterium, assembly GCA_016845145.1. Classification (GTDB taxonomy): domain Bacteria; phylum Pseudomonadota; class Alphaproteobacteria; order Rhodospirillales; family Casp-alpha2; genus TMED8. The sequence continues at coordinate 79,865 of JAERTE010000075.1, read as the reverse complement.
CTTTGCGGTCCGTGAACTTTCTTGGATGGCCCCCCCACCATCCTTATGCTCCCTTGTGGAGCCGTGGCGCCCGGCTTCCCCCTTGCCGGGCGCCATTTCGTTTTAGACCATTTTTTAAACTGGACCGCGCTACATGGTATTGACTGTCGCAAGCTGGAACGTCAATTCCATCCGCCGCCGCCTGGCTGGCTTCGAGGCCGTGGCCCGCGAGGCGCAACCCGATATCATTTGTCTACAGGAAACCAAAGTCGTGGACGAGCTGTTCCCTGCTGTTGAGATTGCGGCATTGGGATATCCCCATCAGGCTATTTCCGGAATTAAGGCATACAACGGTGTGGCTATCGTCTCGAAGTTTCCGCTGTCGGATATCGAAACCATGAGCTGGTGCGGCAAAGCCGATGGCCGTCATATATTCGCCCGCGCCACACTGAACGAGGCGACGGAGTTGGAGGTTCACAGCCTCTATGTGCCAGCGGGCGGAGACAAACCCGATCCGTTAAAAAACCCGAAGTTCGCTCACAAGTTGGCATTCTTGACCGAGCTTACACATTGGTGGGCGGCGCGCGGCTCCGTCCAGCGCCCTGGAGGCGGGCCGCCACGGTTACTGGCCGGGGATTTCAATGTCGCACCCTTGCCGAGTGACGTTTGGTCACACGAACGCCTGAAAAATATCATCACCCATACTGAAATTGAAATCACACACCTGGAAAGCTTGCGCCGTGCCGGCGATTGGCTCGACGCGGTCCGGCACTTCCTCAGCGAAGACGAGCAGCTTTTTACCTGGTGGAGCTACCGGGCCAAAGATTGGGAGGACGCTGATCGAGGGCGCCGCCTGGATCATATTTGGGTATCACCGGATATGAGCCCGGCGCTCAAGAGCGCGAGCGCCCTCAAGGTTGCCCGCGACTGGGATTTGCCATCCGATCATGTGCCGGTACTTGTGGAGATCGACGAAAAGCTGATTTAAGGCACCAACCGGTAACCGCCCGGTTCCGTGACCAGGATTTGTGCGTTTGACGGATCGGGCTCGATTTTCTGGCGTAGCCTATAGACATGCGTTTCAAGGGTGTGGGTCGTGACGTTGGCGTTGTAGCCCCATACCTCATCCAACAAGACTTCTCGGCCAACCACACGGTCGCCAGCCCGATACAGGTATTTCAAAATCGCCGTTTCCTTGTCCGTCAGCCGGATTTTCTTGTTCTCGTCGGCATTCACCAACATTTTGTTGGCTGGCTGGAAAGTATAAGGCCCAATCGCGAACATGGCATCGTCGGACCGTTCATGTTGGCGAATGTGGGCGCGGATACGCGCCAGCAGCACCCCTAGCTTGAACGGCTTCGTAACATAATCGTTAGCGCCGGCCTCCAGGTCCAAAATGGTGTCCGCGTCGGTGTCGGCGCCGGTCAACATAATAATAGGTGAGCGCACACCATTGCGGCGCATAAGCTTGCACACCTCGCGGCCATCCATGTCGGGCAGTCCGACGTCAAGAATAATAACGTCGAAATACTCCTGCTTGGCTTTTTCAAGAGCTTCGCTGGCATTCGCCACACCGATTGAGGCGAACTCTTCGTGCAGTTCTAGCTGCTCAGAAAGCATCTCCAGAAGTGTAGAGTCGTCGTCAACGATGAGGATTTGTCTTCCGCTGGTCATGTTTTACTCGCCAATCCGCGTTCAGGTGTTAGCATATTATCGTAAATGGGTATCGGTGATCGTTGCAATATATGGTGCTTTTGCGTAACACACCACCCTAGCCACGTCACTGTCATAGTAACTTTTTGTTCAACCGGATAAAGCGCTGCCAATGGTTCGGTCCTCTGCCGATGTTTTGGAAATCCCAGCCAGCCGCGAATCCCTGTCGCTGCTCGCCGTCGATCGCGCTATTTCGGAGCTTCGCCGTGGCCGTTATGTGGTTGTGCGTGGAAACAATGGCTCTGCCACATTGGCATTGGCGGCCGAGGGCGTAACAGCAGAAAACTTGACCGGCTTGGCGCAGACCGCAGGTGCGCCAGCGACATTGACCATTACGGCCCGGCGGGCACGAGTATTGAATATCGCTCAGCCCGAGGGCCGCATCATTACATTGAGCACAAGCCCTGTTTTGAGCGCCGAAATCGTCGCAGAGATTGCCGATCCGCTGGTGGACTTCAATACGGATGCACTTCGTTTCGAGAGCCACGAAACGGCAACCTACAATTCCGAAAGCGCAGCCGTGGCATTAGCCAAATTGTCGCGGCTTCTGCCTGCGGCGCTCACGGCGCCGATTCAAGTCGAGGGCGCCGATGACCTGGCGGCCTGGGCGGCACGTCACGATTTGTTGTTGATCGATTCAGGAGACGTATTTCAATACGAGAAAACCGCGGCCCGGTCGCTGCGGCGGGTTAGTGAGGCATCTGTGCCATTGGCGGATGCGGAAGACGCCCGAATTATGGCATTTCGGCCACGCGACGGCGGGCTGGAGCACCTGGCCATCGTGATCGGGCAGCCTGACCCGAGCGCGCCGGTATTGGCGCGCATCCACTCTGAATGTTTCACCGGTGACCTATTGGGCAGCTTGCGTTGCGATTGCGGCGACCAATTGCGAGGCGCCATCCAAGAAATTGCGCGGGGTGGCAGCGGCGTCTTACTCTACTTGGCGCAGGAGGGCCGCGGAATCGGGCTCGTCAATAAACTGCGCGCCTATGCCCTGCAAGATCAGGGCCTCGACACCATGGATGCAAACGAACAGCTTGGTTTTGATGCGGACGAGCGTATCTATCTTCCAGCGGCGCAAATGTTGCGCCTATTGGGCTATGATCAGGTTCGGCTGATGACAAACAACCCAGCCAAAGTCGAAGCGTTAACCGCTTGCGGTGTATCCGTTGCTGAACGAGTAGAACATGCGTTTCCCTCCAATAAACACAATGAGCACTATCTCAAGACCAAGGTCTCGCGTGGCGGGCATTTAATGTAGAGCGCGGAAAATGTTGCCGGGCAACAACCGGCAGCTCCGGATTGTCATATTCTATATATCTGAAAAATAAGACAATTTTTGTGGCATAGCGCTTGCGTTGTGATTTCTAAATTCGAAGAATCGAACGGGAAATCTTATAATGGTCGCCACAGACACCGCTATATTGCCATGGCACCGGCAGTCCCTAACGGGTTCGCCACCGCCCAAAACCGCCAATCTCGATGCTCAGCAAGCATTGAATGAAACCAATTCGGAAGATAGCAATTCCGGCGGCTTTCATCCGTTTGGTGAAGACGGTTTCAGTTTTTTTGATCTCCTCGATGTGGTGAACCCGCTGCAGCATATTCCGGTTGTCGGCATGCTGTATCGGCAGTTTACGGGCGATACCATCGATCCGCTGCCGCGCATTGCCGGCAGCACCTTGTTCTTCGGCCCTGTCGGCGCAGCCGTATCCGGCGCCGACGTTGTGCTTCAAGAGGCCTCGGGGCGAGATGTGGGCGAACACGTCATGGCGTTGCTCCGCGATGAGGGCTCGGGACTTCAAACGGCGGAACCTAAACCTTCCACCCCCGCATCGCTTGATGTTTCGGTTGTTGCCACAGAACCGGCAGCAGCAGGCACCGACGGTGAGTTTCAGGGCGAAGACCCGATCACCGCATGGGCGCGCGGCGAGATCGCCTACCGCAAAGAACTGGCCCAAGCAAAGGCAGCCGCCAGCGTAGCTGCGACCGCTCAAGCGGGCAGGACGGGCACGAAACCAAACCACATGGCCTGGGCAAATGATCCGTTGATTGCGGCTGATACAGCCAAACCGGCAACAAACACTCGTACTGCGACACAGGCTTATGAAACGGCAAGGCTTTCAGCCGTCGCGCCGAAACCCCCTGCCGTACCGCCGAAGGGCGCTGGAGCGACTGCGCCAGGCGGTGGGTGGTTTGCCGCAAATATCATGAATTCGCTAAACCAGTATCACCGCCAGCAAATGGCCTTGGATAGCCAAGCAGCCGCGGTAAAAAGCCAGGCCGTAAACTAATTGGCGGTAACGTTTAACTGTTATGGATATTGAAGTTTTTCCGCCCGAAACTCTGAAATGGGCCGAAGGTACGTTCAACTGCGTACTCGGTCGGAGTGGCGTTCGCGCCGACAAACGAGAAGGTGATGGCGCAACGCCGCTGGGCCGCTGGGTATTGCGCAGAGTAATGTACCGCCCAGACCGGATCGCCCCACCGCAAACTCGGCTCCCTTGCCGACCTTTATCGCAAAATGACGGCTGGTGCGACGATCCTGCCGATTCCGCTTACAATCAACCCATCACTCTTCCTCATCACGCCAGCCACGAAACCTTATGGCGGGACGACCATGTGTATGATGTGATCGTCGTGTTGGGCCACAACGACAGACCCATCGTTCCAGGTCTGGGGAGCGCCATTTTCATGCACGTAGCGCGCCCGAATTTTGAACCGACGGAAGGCTGCGTCGCTTTGCGTATCGAGGATCTGCTTTTCATATTGGGGGAATGTGATCGCGGTAGTGTTGTAATTATTCACCCGCTGGCGTAACTGGCGCGCGGGCGCCAAAAATCGCCGTCCCAACACGAACGTGAGTGGCGCCGAAACGCACGGCTGTCTCAAAGTCGCTGCTCATTCCCATGCTCAGATTCTTCAGCCCAAATCGCTGCGCCATTTCCGACAATAGCGCAAAATGCAGGCCAGGCTCTTCATCAAGGGGCGGTATGCACATCAAGCCAACGACAGAAAGATTGAGCTCGTCGCGGCACAAGGTGACGAATTCCTCGGCGGCTTCCGGTGCCACGCCGGCCTTTTGCGGCTCCGCTCCGGTATTGACTTGAATAAAACACCCCAATCTGCGGCCTGTCGCATCCATTTCCCGTGCGAGTGCCCGCGCAAGCTTCGGTCGGTCCACTGTCTCAATCACGTCAAACAGCTGGACCGCGCGCTTCACTTTGTTTGTCTGCAGCGGCCCGATCAGATGCAACTGTATATCTGGAAACTCTTCTCGCAGGGCCGGCCATTTTTCGTCCGCTTCCTGGACCCGGTTTTCGCCGAACAGCCGGTGCCCCGCCAATAATGCCGGGCGAATAGCGTCCGCAGGGTGCGTTTTCGATACCGCGACCAGCCGAATTTCCGCTGAGGCTCTGTCTGCTTGTTCAGCTGCGGTCGCAATGGCGGACTTGACGGTCTTGAGATTTTCCCCGATGTCGTGGGGAAATGATGCAGTCTTAGGCATAGTTAAGTAATTCCGAACGAGGGAAATGAGATTGACCTCAACCTTATCAGACCTGACACGCGCCCTCAATTTCGTCATTGGACCCGCATTGGATGGAAACCGCCGCAACTTGCCCCGCGCTGTTGCGATGTCCGACGTTCGGCGCGCGCCCAATCCGATCAAGCTATTGTCAGGCCTACCGGTCGACGGAGCGGTCATTTTGCGCGATACTGATGCCCAGCGCTTAGCCGTTTTAGCCCGAGATTTTGTCCCAAAGGCACACAATGCAGGCCATCGGGTGTTGATCGCCGGCGATCCACGTACGGCGCTGGAAACCAACGCCGACGGCGTTCATCTTTCAGAACGTGCGATCTGGCGCCGACCATCCAGCGCCTGGTTTCGATTGCGCCCCAATTGGCTGATCACAGGGGCCGCACACAGTAATGCTGCCATTGCGCGCGCTGAGCGCGCCGGGGTTGACGCGGTGGTGTTTTCGTCCATTTTCCAGACCAAGAGCCACCCCGGCGTTCGCGCTCTTGGTGTGGGGCGCTTCAGGTCCAGTTGTCTCCGCGCGCACGTTCCGGTTTATGGCCTTGGCGGCATAAGTCGTGCAAACTTGAGACGACTGCGCGGAAGCCACTGCTATGGTATTGCAGGGATCGGATTGTTCATGGATGATTGAGGCCAATTCGGTCGTTGGCGAATCGGTGGAATCGGATATAGTACGCCACCTTTGAACAGGATCGGGCAGGAAGAATCGATGGCGCTCGCAAAACTGAGAAACCGCGTGATTTCATTGGCTGTCGCTTTCGGCGTGACACTCAGTGTTGTTGCCTGCGAGTCTTTTGGGCCCGCCGAGCCCACGGAGGAAGAATTGGATCCAGGCATAACGCCTGGCGCTGATACGTCGAAACGAAAAACCATATTTGGCGAAGGTGGCATCGACTTTTTCGGTGACGAAAAGGATGACACCGGAGGCGACTTGGGGGTTAATAGTTTTCTCTGGCGCGCCTCCCTGGACACGATCTCTTTCATGCCGGTCAACTCGGCTGACCCATTTGGCGGTGTGATCATCACAGATTGGCATGCCAACGCCGAAGCCCCGAATGAGCGCTTCAAACTAAACGTTTATATTTTGGGGCGGACGTTGCGCGCCGACGGCATTCGAGTTGCGGTGTTTCGGCAAGTTTTGAATCGCGCCGGACAATGGCAGGATTCAAGCGTTCCAGATACGACGAAAACCAAGATTGAAGACGCCATCCTTACCCGAGCACGTCAGTTGAGAAACTCGGCAATTCTTCAACAGCAGAAAAAATAGCCCGAACACACTCTGGTTAAGTTTTTCCAAATCTCTCTGTTTTCGCTCATTGCCGATCAACCCAGTTTGAATTGAAATGACACGATACAATCAAAAGACTACCGAAAAGAAATGGCAAAAGACCTGGGCGGATAACGGCACCTTCGAGGTTTCCGAAGACTCGTCCAAACCCAAGTACTATGTGCTGGAAATGTTTCCCTACCCGTCGGGACGCATTCATATGGGGCATGTCCGCAATTATACCCTAGGCGACGTGGTTGCTCGGTATAAACGGGCAAAAGGGTTCAATGTGTTGCATCCAATGGGCTGGGATGCCTTCGGTCTGCCCGCGGAGAACGCCGCCATTGAAAACAATGTTCATCCGGCGAAATGGACGCGCGAGAATATCTCGGCGATGCGCGATCAGTTGAAGACCATGGGCCTTTCCTACGATTGGACCCGTGAAATCTCAACTTGCGAACCGGAGTATTACAAACACGAACAACGCATGTTTCTCGAATTCCTGGACTCCGATTTGGTGTACAGAAAGGAATCTTGGGTCAATTGGGATCCGGTAGAGAATACTGTCTTGGCCAACGAACAGGTGATCGACGGTAAAGGCTGGCGTTCAGGTGAGGCCGTTGAGAAACGCAAACTTTCGCAGTGGTTTTTGAAGATCACGGAATTTGCGGAGGAGCTCAAAGAGGACCTGGCGGAATTGGAACGCTGGCCGGACAAAGTTCGGATTATGCAGGAAAATTGGATCGGTCGTTCAGAGGGTGCTTATGTTCGATTTGATTTGAAAGGCATCGATGGCGATCTTGAGGTTTACACAACGAGGCCGGATACCTTGTTCGGTGCCTCGTTCTGCGCGCTGGCTGCAAATCATCCGCTGAGCCAATCTCTCGCTGGAAACGATACGGAACTTGCGGGCTTTATAGCTGAATGTAACCGCATGGGAACCAGCGAGGCCGAGTTGGAAAGAGCCGAGAAAAAGGGCTACGACACGGGATTGAAAGTTGCCCATCCGTTTTTGCGCGATCTTGAACTGCCGGTTTATGTGGCGAATTTCGTTTTGATGGAATACGGCACCGGCGCGATTTTTGGTTGTCCGGCGCATGACCAACGCGATCTGGATTTCGCACGGAAATATGATCTCCGGGTCGTGCCTGTAGTATGCCCGGCCGGAGAAGACATCGATTCCTTTGAAATCGGTAATGAAGCTTTCGTCGGCGATGGCCGCTTGGTTAATTCCGACTTCCTTGACGGACTTGATGTCACGACAGGCATTACCAAAGTGATCGACCGGTTGGTTGAGAACGGTGCCGGTGAACGTGCGATCAATTACCGGCTTAGGGATTGGGGCGTGTCGCGACAACGGTATTGGGGATGCCCCATACCAGTGGTCCATTGTGATGGCTGTCGAATCGTTCCGGTTCCTCTCGACGAACTGCCCGTCGCGCTACCTGAAGATGTCGATTTGAGTGTCGCTGGTAATCCACTGGATACTCATCCGAGCTGGAAACACACCAATTGTCCGCAGTGCGGAAAAGCTGCTGTTCGCGAGACTGATACCTTTGACACCTTTTTCGAATCGTCATGGTATTTCGCGCGGTTCTGCTCTCCGGGGTCGGAAGACATCGGGTTTACCCGCGATGCGGCGGATTATTGGCTGCCGGTGGATCAGTATATCGGCGGCATTGAGCACGCAGTTTTGCATCTGTTGTATTCTCGGTTTTTCACCCGGGCACTCAAGAAATGTGGCTATCTGGACGTTAAAGAACCTTTTGCGGGCTTGCTGACGCAGGGAATGGTTTGCCATGCCACTTATCGGGATGGGGATGGGAAATGGGTGTTTCCGAGTGATGTCGTCGAGGGAGATGGGGGCATGCTTACCCATAGCTCCAATGGTGCCAGCGTCACCAAGGGACGCTCCGAAAAGATGAGTAAGTCGAAGCGGAATGTCGTCGACCCTGAGGAGATTATTTCCACCTACGGGGCGGATACTGCGCGGTTGTTTATGTTGTCGGATAGCCCTCCGGACCGCGATCTGGACTGGACGGAATCCGGAATTGAGGGCGCTTGGCGCTACGTCAATCGGCTTTGGCGTTTGGCCGACGCGGTAGCGGCAATTGAAAAGGATACAGCTGCAACGGGGGTTGATCTCGAGATTCAGACCTTACTGCATAAAACGATAGATGGAGTCACAAGCGATCTTGAGAAATTCCATTTCAATAAAGCGGTTGCGCGTATTCGAGAGTTGACCAACGCGCTCGAACAAAAACACGAAAGTCTTTCTGGCGATCAGTTGCGGGCGACGCTGGGAGGGCTCGTGTGTTTGGTGGGTCCGATGATGCCGCACCTGGCCGAGGAGATGTGGCATAAACTGGGCCATACGGGCATGGTTGCGGACCAGCCGTGGCCAGTTGCGCAATCAGAGTTTTTGCACGACGAGACGGTTACCGTTGCGGTACAAGTCAATGGTAAGCTTCGTGGTACCATTGATTTGGCGAAAGATTGCCCACAGGATTTGGCCGAGACAGAGGCGTTGAAAATTGAAAATGTTGTGGCGGCTTTGGGGGGCAAATCGCCCAAAAAGGTCATCGTCGTGGCCAATAGGATCGTAAACGTTGTCGTTTAAGCCATTAGTTTTGCTATGTTTTTTAGCTGTTTTGACAGGCTGCGGTTTCCGGCCGTTATATGGGAATCACGCGACCGGAAGTGCGCGAACGGATTTCCTTCGAATCGAAATCGCGCCAACGGCCGACCGGGAGGGGCAATTGCTTCGCAATGCTCTGGTCCGTCGGCTTTATGCAAGCAGCACCCGTTTGGCGCCGTCCTACCGACTGATAACTATGCTTTCTGAGTCACAAACCTCGCTTGCTTTCAAAAAGAATGCTTTTGCAACCCGCCGCAATTTGGAAATGACGGCTAAGTTCAACTTGGTCGACAGCGCCTCAGGACGCTCGGTTTTCACTGGATCGAGTCGCGTAACGGTGAGTTTTAATATTTTGGACTCGGAGTTCGCGTCACTGCTTGGCGAAAAGAACGCCCGTGAGAGAGGCATTCGCGAACTCAGTGAAGACATGCGGGTACGTCTTGGCGTGTTTTTCGATCAGCGCCGTGGACCCGAAGGCTAGAATGGTAAAAATATCGGGTGGCAGGGCTGATCACTGGGTCTCTAACCCCGATCCAAAGCATTACGCGGTATTGTTTTATGGACCCAATCTCGGGCTGGTGCGTAGCCGGAGCAAATCCGTGGTTCGCACATTTTCAGGGGATAGTCATGATGATCCTTTCGCCGTCGCGACAATCGATGAAGCTCGACTAAAGGCCGAACCATCGGTCATCTCCGACGAGGCATTCGCCCAATCGTTTCTGGGCGGCGGGAAAGTCGTCTGGGTGACAGGGGCGAATGATCGGATAGCGGGACACCTTTCAGAGGTTCTGTCTGCGGATATGCCTCCCAACCCTATCGTTGTCGAGGCCGGCGACCTGCCGCCAAGGTCTAAGTTGCGGAGCTTGTTCGAAAAAGCAGACAATGCCGCTGCCGTTGGTTGTTATGAAGACGATTCACGGAGCGTCACCACACTGGTGGAGACAAGATTTCGAGAGCTCGGGATTCAAGCGGACAGAAGGGCCGTCGAGGCTTTGGCTGTTCGGCTGGGCCGTGACCGGATGGCCAATCTTTCGGAGATCGACAAGGTCTGTCTGTATGCCGGAGAAGGCGGCCAGTTGGACGAACAAACCATAGCGCTTGCGGTGGGAGATGGTGCGGTGAGTTCGTTGGATGATATCGTTTTCGCCATTTTCGACGGACGGCGCGACGTTGCCGATCGATTGTTGGCTGGCGGTTTTGTCGAGGGCATTGCGCCGGTTCAATTTGTAAGGCGGCTTCAGAGTCATCTTGAGCGGCTTCTGGTGGTTCGCTCATCAATCGACAAAGGTGAGGCAGCCGACCGAGCTATGGGGAAATTGCGCCCACCGGTATTTTTTAAGTTTAAGGACCGGTTTCGCCGGCAAGTCAGTTTCTGGCCGACGGCACAGCTCGAGAAATGTGTGGTTGCTTTCACAACGCTCGAAATAGAATGCAAGTCCACCGGCATGCCCGACACAGCGCTGTGCCAACGCATGAGCCTTTCCATCAGTGGCCTGGCACAAAAACTGGCCCGGTAATCTCGTCGTGGTTTTTTGGTGATTTAACCTAACGGGCGTAAAATCAGGTGCTCTCGGACAGCCTGCGGATCAGCATATCGAGTTGATCCATGCTGCTATAACGCAGGGTCAGCACCCCGCCTTTCTTTTTAGTTGAGATTTCGACGTTTAGTCCGAGTGCCTGCGTGAGGTCTTTTTCAACGGCGAGCGTATCGGCGTCCTTTGCGGGTTTGGTGGCGGATTTTTTTTCCTCAGGCTTGGCGGCCTTAGAGACCAACGCTTCGGTTTCGCGTACGTTCAGGCTCTTTTTGACCACCATTTCTGCCAACGCGGTAGGATCGGCTGCCGTCAACAGCGCCCTTGCATGGCCAGCGCTGAGGCGTCCATCGCCAAGCATCGATTTCACGGCATCCGGCAGTGCCAGTAGCCTAATCATGTTGGCCACGTGACTGCGGCTCTTGCCAATACCGTCGGCGAGCTCTTCTTGGGTGTGGCCGAATTCATCCTTCAAACGCTGATAGGCCTCAGCCTCCTCAAGTGGTGTAAGGTCTTCGCGTTGCAAGTTTTCGACCAGCGCGATTTCCAATGCCTCTTGGTCGGTAAACTGACGAACAACGGCCGGCACATCATGCAATTGCGCCAACTGCGCCGCCCGCCAGCGCCGCTCACCACAAATAATCTCATAGGTTCCGGTTTGCTCGCTGTCCGGTCTAACGACCAGTGGCTGCAAAATACCCTTCTCACGAAGCGATTGCGCCAACTCCTTGATCTGCTCGTCTGCAAAGCGGCGGCGCGGCTGATATCGGCACGGATGCAAATCCCCGACGGCGATTGTATGAAGGCCCGAATCCGAGCGGGATTCAGCCGCGGCGGGCTGCGCATCGCCCAATAAAGCTGAAAGGCCTTTGCCCAAATTTTTCCGTTTGGATTTTGCTGCGGGAGTCATGCGCTAAGCTTTCGTTCTCGATGAATGATCTCGCCAGCCAAGGCGAGGTAGGCCTGTGCACCTGTACAATTCATATCGTAAATCAACACAGGGACACCGTGAGACGGCGCTTCCGAAATACGGACATTTCTTGGAATTACGGTGTTATAGACCTTGTCACCAAAATACCCGCGCACATCTTCAGCCACGTCCGCGGACAAATTGTTGCGTTTGTCGTACATCGTCAGAACGATACCCTGTATTTCCAATTGCCGATTGAAGACGCCGCGAACTTTTTCGATGGTGTTGACCAACTGGCTGATGCCTTCGAGCGCATAGAACTCGCACTGCAAGGGCACCAATACGGCTTGCGCCGCCACCAAGGCATTGATCGTCAACAAGCCCAGCGCCGGCGGGCAGTCGATCAACACATAGTCATACGCTCCTGTTGCGTGAATAAGCGCATCACGAAGCATATATTCTCGACGCTCAAAATCGACAAGCTCAATCTCTGCTCCATAAAGATCTGTTCCGGATGGCACGATTTCGAGTCCAGGGATCTCTGTTGGCTGAATCACGTCAAAAAGCGACACATTATCAACTAATAAGCTATAGGAATTTATCTTTCTCCGGTCAAGATCAATTCCTAGACCGGTGCTGGCATTTCCTTGCGGATCAAGATCAATGATCAACACTTGCTGATTGATCGCTGCCAAGGCCGTGCCCAGGTTGATTGCGGTCGTTGTTTTACCTACGCCGCCCTTTTGGTTGGCAACGGCCAAGATGCGCGTGCCGCGACCGCTGGGCAATGGATCATCAGGAATCATGGTGCTGGGCAAGGTTTGTTACCTCTAGGATCACGCCGCGTGGATCGGATTGGCTGGAGTGCTGGACTGTGTCCATTCTCCAGTCTTTCGACGCCAGGGTCAATTCATCCTGAGCGCCCTCACCTTTTAATAATAAACCGCGCCCATCCGGCGCTATTAAGGGCATCACCCACCCCAGCAGTCGAGTCAATGGTGCGCAGCCGCGCGCCGTTATAACGTCCCCTTTCGGCCCGTTATATTGCCCGACTCGACAGCTGTGAACGGTTACGCCGGCGTCCGTTAATCTATTGATTTCACGCAAGAAAACACCCTTTCGCTGATCGCTGTCGATAAGATGCACTTGTCTTGCTGGTGCTTCATCCGCCGTTGCCATAATCGCCAATACGAGGCCGGGGAATCCCGCGCCGCTGCCGATATCAACAATGGTCGACGCGTCTTCAGGCAACAGCTTGAACAACTGTGCGCTATCAAGGAAATGCCGACGCCATGGATCGGCCAACGTTTGGGCGCCAACTAAGTTAATTTTCTCCTGCCAGCGTTGCAGCTGCTGATTATAGAGTCGCAACCGCGCCATAACCTCGTCCGGCACGGCACAGGCGTCTTGAAATTCAGTCTCACTCAGCGGTGACGTTCCGCTGGATGGATCCACTGCTAGGCCGTGCACATTTGATTCGGTTGCGTAATTTATCAATGATTCTGCTTCTCCGAGTCAGGTCCTGCTCGATTGGCTCAGGCAGATAGACGCTCCGCCGACACCTGCCGACGCTTCAAATAGCCCAGCAAAACGGTTACCGCCGCCGGCGTGACACCCGAGATTCTGGCTGCCGCCGCCAAATTCGCCGGTCGCGCATCACTCAGCTTAAGTCGAACCTCGGCAGAAAGACCTGGAACGGCATCAAAGTCCAGATCATCGGGCAGCGCCAGAGCAGCATCACGGCGCAAGGCTCGGACATCCGCATCCTGACGCTCAAGATACCGGCTGTAGGTGGCTTCGATATGCAATTGATCGGCAATCGCCGGGGCTATATCCGCCAACTCGGGCCATACCTGACTCAGCCGTTCAAATGACATCTGTGGATATGACAATACCTGCATGGCATTGCGCCGTACGCCATCAAGGTTGATTTTCACGCCTGCGGATCGCAATTGGGTCGGCGACTTGTCCAGGCTCTGAAGTCGTTGGCGTGCTGTTGATAGAACCGCCATGCGGTCTTCATAGGCCCGCCAGCGCAACCGCGCCACACACCCGGCCTCTCGGCCCTTCTCGGTCAGGCGTTGGTCCGCATTGTCGGAACGCAAGCGCAGGCGGTATTCCGCGCGAGACGTAAACATGCGGTACGGCTCTTCCGTGCCCAGGGTGATCAGGTCATCGATCAGCACGCCGATATAGGCATCGGCGCGATCCAGCACGAACGGTGACGCGCCGCCGGTCGCACGCGCAGCGTTGACGCCTGCCATCAGGCCTTGCGCGGCGGCCTCCTCGTATCCCGTGGTGCCATTAATCTGACCGGCAAGATAGAGGCCCGGCACGCGCCGGGCTTCAAGCGTCTCACGCAGCTCACGAGGATCGACGAAGTCGTATTCGATGGCATATCCCGGTTGCAAAATCGTGGCTTTTTCCAGGCCGGGGATGGTTTTCAACAGCGCCAGCTGTACATCTTTCGGCAACGAGGTGGAGATGCCGTTTGGATATACCGTCGGATCGTCCAAACCTTCAGGCTCCAGAAAAATTTGATGCCGGTCGCGGTCACCAAAACGCACGATCTTATCCTCAATCGATGGACAATACCGTGGGCCTGTGCCAGCGATTTGACCGGAATACATGGCCGATTTCGCAATGTTGTCTCGGATGATGTCGTGCGTTGCCGGGGTTGTACCCGTAATATGGCAAGCGATTTGCGGCACCGTGATTTGATCGGTCATGTAAGAAAATGGCACCGGCGGATCGTCGCCAGGCTGCGGCTGCAATCCCTTCCAGGCGATGGTCCGGCCATCGAGCCTGGGCGGCGTACCGGTTTTCAAGCGCCCCAACCGGAACCCAAGTCGGCGGAACGTGTAGGCCAGGCCCACGGCAGGGGCTTCACCAACGCGGCCAGCCGGAATTTTCGCACTGCCCACGTGAATCAGCCCGCGCAAAAAGGTGCCTGTCGTCACCACCACGGCACCAGCCGCGATGTCGCGGCCGGTCTGGGTCCGCACTCCCGTCACCTGGCCACCGGCATCAAGGCAAAGATCGTCAACCGGCTCAGCCGCAATATCCAAATTGGGTTGCTCAGCCAGCAATGTCTGGATGGCCTTGCGGTACAATTTGCGGTCTGCCTGGGCCCGCGGCCCCTGTACTGCGGGTCCCTTCGAGCGATTGAGAACGCGAAATTGAATGCCGGCGCGATCAATGGCACGGCCCATCAGGCCGTCGAGCGCATCGACTTCGCGCACCAACTGCCCTTTCGCCAAGCCGCCGATCGCAGGATTGCACGACATCGCACCGATGGTATCAGTACGGTGAGTCAACAAAAGCGTCCGCGCACCTACGCGCGCCGAGGCCGCCGCCGCTTCACAGCCCGCGTGCCCGCCGCCAATCACTATGACATCATAAGCCTGCATGGGGCGGAATGTAGGAGCGCGATCTGGCGCTGTCAATTAAAGCGCTCACAGGAAATGTGGGGAAACCTCGGAAGATGATTCGGTTGGCAAATTGTTTCACGTGAAACATATCCACAAGTGTTGTGGTCAGATTCAATGTTTCACGTGAAACATCGGCTTATTTACCGATGCAGAAATCCGCGAAGATCACGTCCAGCAGGTCCTCGACGTCAACCGAACCGGTAATTCGACCAAGTGCCCGCGCCGCCATACGCAGGTCTTCAGCAGACAGCTCCGGCCGCTCCAGCCGGTCAGAGGCATCGAGAAACCGAGCCAAGGCCACCTGCGTCTCTTCAAGCGCCTCTCGGTGACGAGCTCGCGTAACTATCGGCGCCGCCTTGCCGGCGAAGATCCCGGCCACCCGCTGTTCAAGCTTGACCAGCAGTGTGTCGATGCCGGCTCCGGTTTTGGCGGAAATACCGATGATCTCATGTCCATCCAGCTCGTCGGGCGCCGTTGATTGCAGCGAATCGGTTTTATTAAGTACCAAAAGATTGTCGGCTGTGATCCACGCCCGGGTCTCGGCCGCTACAACCGGCCACGCCTCACCGTCCATCACAACAATCCGCATATCGGCCCGTTCCGCCCGTTCAATTGCCCGGCGAACGCCCTCTTCTTCTATGGCATCGCCCGGATCGCGCAGCCCCGCCGTATCCGCTAGAATCACCGGATAACCGCCCAGTTCCAAATGCACCTCAATGATGTCTCGCGTGGTCCCCGCTGTCTCCGAGACTATCGCCGCGTCGCGCCGTGCCAATCTGTTCAAAAGACTCGACTTTCCGGCGTTCGGAATACCGACGATGGCAGCCTCAATGCCCTGCCGTAACCGCTCGCCCCGATACCCATCACTCAGCTGGGCGCCGATTGCCGCCGACAGCTCGGAAACCGCTGTCACGACACGCTGCTCCAGGTCCGGCGGCAACTCTTCCTCAGAAAAATCGATAGCCGCCTCCCAATAGGCCAGCGTCTCCACCAGCTTGTCCCTGCCCGCGTCGCAAAACGCCGCCAGTGCGCCGCCCATCTGGCCCAACGCTTGGCGCCGTTGCGCCTCTGTTTCCGCCGCGACCAGGTCCGCCACCCCCTCCGCCGCGGTCAGATCGAGCTTGCCATTCTCGAAACCACGCCGTGTGAACTCGCCCGGATCCGCCAGCCGCAGCCCCTCACGCCCTGAAAGCGCGCGCAGCACACCATCGACAACGGCAATGCCGCCGTGCACATGCAGCTCGACAACGTCTTCGCCGGTAAAGCTTGCAGGGCCCGGAAAGAAGATGGCGAGGCCTTGGTCCAACAGCTCTTGATCCGCGGGGTCTCGTAGATCAACGCGCACAGCGCGCCTCACCGGCAAAACGCGGTCCGTGAGTTCTGCGGTCGCCGTGCGCGCGTCTGGCCCTGATATTCTGACCACCGCGATCCCGGCACGACCCCGGCCACTCGCCAGGGCAAAAATCGTTGAGGCTCTCATATTCGATTCGATACTGTTATGTCACTATATGTTGCGCTTACTCGTCGTCAGGCATCAACATCAGTTCGTTTACCCGACCCTTTCCTTCAACATGATCTTTCAAAATCCGGTCCACATCCGCCATCGATTCGCATTTGTACCAAACGCCTTCCGGGTAGATCACCATCGTCGGTCCCAACTCACATCGGTCCAGACAACCCGATGCATTGATTCGGACTCGTTCCAACCCCATTTCCTTGGCCCGTGCTTTCATGTAATTGCGCAGCTTTTCCGCGTCCTTCGCTTTGCAGCACCCACGTGGATGCCCGTCGGGCCGCTCGTTGGTGCAGAAAAACACATGGCGATTGTAGAACAGTGGCGGATCCTCATCGTTTACAGTCATTAACGCTCTTTCCTTGTTAATTTCAGGTCTCGCTATCGGACGTGGAATTCGACGTCATCTGGCCCCAGAAAGCTTTTTGCAGCTGTTCCAGGTTCTGCATCCCCAAGGGCAGCCATGTCTTAAATAGGGTCTCTGGGTCCATTGCGTCCATATTCGCATGCATACGCTTTTCGATTTCCGCCATCATTGCCTCTTGCATGGGCTTGACGTCCGGCAATCCAAAAAACGTCCGTGCTTCATCCGGCGTACAATCGATGTTGATCGTGACTTTCATGTCGGCCTCCCGGCTATGCCACCCAAAGATACCTTGCGGTGTCACCGCCATAACCCGGCGGAAATTGGGGTTGTATTCATTCAAAGCTTCTCCAAACTAAGCCAGCATCCGGCCCGGCGCAACGCGCCGGCCCGCCCACTCCTGTCAATTGCCGCCGAGCCTGTTCCTTATGTCCACTCCCTCCAACACACCAAGCAACCAACTCGCTGACGAGACCAGCCCCTACCTGCTGCAGCACAAAGACAATCCCGTGCATTGGCGCGGCTGGTCCGATGCCGCTCTTGCCGCCGCGCAAGCCGCCGATAAGCCCATCTTGCTTTCCGTCGGGTATGCCGCTTGCCATTGGTGCCACGTCATGGCCCAAGAAAGCTTCGAGAGCGCAGAGACGGCTGCTGTCATGAATGAGTCGTTCATCAATATCAAGGTCGATCGCGAGGAGCGCCCCGATCTCGATGCACTTTACCAGTCAGCACTACAGATGATGGGCGAGCATGGGGGCTGGCCATTGACCATGTTTCTCACACCCGCCGGAGAACCCTTTTGGGGCGGCACGTATTTCCCCCCGGCGCCGCGTTACGGCCGGCCAGGTTTTCCTGATGTCCTTCGCTCCGTCGCCAATGCGTACCGCGAACAAAAAACCCAGATCGCCGGCAATGTCGCTTCTCTGCGTGATGGCCTTGCCAAAATGGCACAACCACCCGGAGGCGGGCAGCTTTCGATCGAGGTATTGGATAGCACCGCCACCGCCATGTTGCGCGCAATCGACCCGATCACCGGCGGCACCATGGGCGCGCCGAAATTTCCGCAACCGACATTATTCCAGTACCTCTGGCGCGCCTACCGGCGGACAGGCTCTCCGCTCTACCGCGATGCCGTGACCTTGACCCTCGACCATATGTGCCAGGGTGGCATTTACGATCATTTGGGCGGCGGCTTTGCACGCTATTCGACCGATGAGGTCTGGCTGGCACCGCATTTCGAGAAGATGCTTTACGACAACGCGCTGCTGATTGAGCTGCTCTCCGATGTTTGGCTGGAGACCCGCTCGCCGTTATACGAAACACGGGTTCGCGAAACCATTGCTTGGGCGCTACGCGAGATGCGTGCCGGTGATGACACAGCGCCCGCGTTCGTCAGCGCTTACGATGCGGACAGCGAAGGTGAAGAAGGAAAATTTTACGTTTGGTCCGAAGCCGAGATAGATGATCTGCTCGGTGAGGCGAGCGCACTATTCAAGCACACCTATGATGTCGGGCCACACGGCAATTGGGAAGGCAAAACCATTCTCAACCGTTCCGACGACCTTTCTCTCGGAGATGATGCCGCGGAGGCCTCTCTGGCCGCAAGTCGCGACGTGTTGCTCGACGCCCGCTCCAGCCGCATCTGGCCCGGCCGGGATGACAAGGTGCTTGCCGATTGGAACGGCTTGATGATCGCTGCTCTCGCACGCGCCGCTGTGGTGTTTAGTGAGCCGTCGTGGCTTCAAGCCGCAATCGCTGCTTATGATTTTGTCCTTGGAGAAATGTCCGACGGTGAACGGTTGTATCACAGCTGGTGTGCCGGAAAAGCCGCCCACCCCGGCGTGCTTGAGGATTATGCCAACATGGCCCGCGCTGCCCTCGCCTTGCACGAAGTTACCGGCGAGCAGGACTATCTTACCCAGGCTCGCACTTGGGTCCAAACCGCCGACCAACACCATTGGGACGCAGACCACGGTGGTTATTTCATGAGCGCCGATGATACAGCTGACATTTTGCTACGCACCAAACCGATCCACGATAACGCGACGCCGCCCGGCAACGGCATCATGGCGGACGTTCTTGCGCAGTTGTATTATTTATCAGGTAAGCTCTTTTATCGCGAACGTCTCGATGCACTGATCACCGCTTTGGTGCCTGAAGAAACAGATAGAAGCATTCACCAACTCTCGTTGCTGATGGGGTTCGAGACCCTGGAGCGCGCCGTGCAGATCGTCATTGCCGGAGACGCGCCCGCAGATGCGGCGATGCCCGGCGGCCTGGTCCGAACGGCGCTGCTGGCGGCACCGCCGACACGCTTGGTGATGCGACTCAGCAACGACTTAAGCTTACCCCAATCCCATCCCGCATTCGGCAAGGCTTCCATTGACGGAAAACCGACAGCCTATATTTGTGTCGGTACAACCTGTACACTGCCCCTTACCGATCCCGAGGAACTGAAGGCGCAGTTACTCGAGATGTAACAGCAGGCTGCACATCCGGGGGTACTGCATGAACGCCAACGTGACATGGCTGTCGTTTCCCTCACCCGTCGGCACGCTGACGGCCTATTCCATCAATGCATCGCTTGCCGTTCTCGAATGGGGCCGGGCGCCGGATCCTGAAAAACCGCCATCACCCTTGTTGGAAAAAGTTCACGACCAAATGAGCGCCTATTTCGATGGCAAGCGCACCACGTTCGATATACCGCTCGCCCCCGTCGGCAGCCCGTTTCAACAGCAGGTATGGCAGGCGATGTGCGCCATCCCCTATGGCGATACCCGCACCTACGGCGACCTGGCTGAGGACTTAGGAAGTGCGGCCCGCGCCGTCGGCACGGCGTGCGGCAAAAACCCGATCCCGATCATCATTCCCTGCCATCGCGTGGTCGGCGCCAATGGCCGTCTCACCGGATATTCCGGTGGTGCGGGCACGGAAACCAAGGCACAACTCTTGCGCCTGGAGGGCATAAGCCTGCTTTAATCTCACGGCCCAAAAGCCTTGATTCGATATCGCAACTATTGCGAGTCGCCGTGATTTCTTACACGTAAGGCGTCGTGCCATCGTTTCCGGTTGCTCCCGCCCGCTTGGCTCAGCACAATACATGCAAAATTTTATTGGGAGGATTCCATGACCAAAGCGATTCGCATCCATCAAGCTGGCGGCCCCGAGGTTCTGACCTGGGAAAGCGTCGATATCGGGGAGCCGGGGCCTGGCGAGGCGCGCATTCGCCAGACCGCCGTCGGGCTCAATTACATCGATGTCTATCACCGCACGGGCTTATATCCGATCGGCGATTTACCGCAGGCCATCGGTACGGAAGCCGCCGGCGTCGTCGAGACCATTGGCGATGGTGTCACGGAGGTCGCTGTTGGAGACCGTGTCGCCTACGCACCTGTGCTCGGCGCCTATGCCGAAGCGCGCTTGATCCCCGCCGCGAAGCTGGTCAAGGTCCCAGACACCATTGACGACCAAACCGCAGCAGCGATGATGCTCAAGGGCATGACCACCAGTTACCTGATCCGCAAGACCTATCCCGTGCAGCCTGGAGATGCCGTACTGATGATGGCCGCTGCCGGCGGCGTCGGCTTGATCTTGTCGCAATGGGCGAAGCACTTGGGCGCGACAGTCATCGGCTGTGTCGGATCAGAGGAAAAAGCCGAGCTCGCCCGTGCGCATGGCTGCGATCACACCATCCTTTACAACTCCGAAGACGTCGCGGCCCGGGTGAAGGATATCACCGACGGCAAGGGCGCCGCCGTGTCCTATGATGGCGTTGGGCAGGCAACTTACACGCAGTCGCTCGATTCACTACGCCCGTTCGGTTATATGGTCAGCTTCGGCAACGCGTCAGGCCCGGTGCCAACTGTCGAGGTCGCCGACCTGGCGTCACGCGGCTGTCTGTTTTTCACCCGCCCGTCGTTGATGCCCCACACCGCCACGCGGCCGCAACTGGAAGACCTGGCCGGCGCTTTGATGGATGTGGTGGGCTCCGGTGTGGTCAAGATCGACGTTAACCAGACCTACGCGCTGTCTGACACCGAGCAGGCGCATCGTGACTTGGAGGGGCGCAAGACAACAGGCTCGACCGTCCTGCTGCCGTAGCGCCCCGCTGCGGGGTTGCGGGCACCCTTGATCAGGTGTTCATGCTGTCGAAGAAATCGTTGTTGTTCTTCGAATGCTTGAGCTTGTCCAAAAGGAAATCCATGGCGTCGGTAACACCCATGGGCATGAGAATGCGGCGCAAGACCCACATCTTCGACAACGTGCCCTGATCAACCAGCAACTCTTCCTTGCGGGTGCCCGACTTGGTGATGTCGATCGTCGGCCAGGTGCGTTTGTCGGCAAGTTTGCGGTCCAGGATAATCTCGGAGTTACCGGTGCCTTTGAACTCTTCAAAGATCACCTCGTCCATGCGCGAGCCGGTATCGATCAAGGCCGTAGCAATGATCGTCAGTGAGCCGCCCTCCTCGATATTTCTGGCCGCGCCGAAGAAGCGTTTCGGACGCTGCAATGCGTTGGCATCGACGCCACCCGTCAATACCTTACCGCTGGACGGCACCACAGTGTTGTAGGCTCTGGCCAGACGCGTGATGGAATCGAGCAAAATCACCACATCGCGTTTATGTTCGACCAGACGCTTGGCTTTCTCGATCACCATCTCGGTCACCTGTACGTGACGTGAGGCGGGTTCGTCGAAGGTGGAGCTGATGACCTCACCTTTAACCGAGCGCGCCATATCGGTGACTTCCTCGGGCCGCTCATCGATCAGCAGCACGATCAGGTAGCACTCGGGGTGGTTCTTCGCCAGCGAGTGGGCGATGTTTTGCAGCATCACGGTTTTACCGGTGCGCGGCGGCGCCACGATCAGTCCGCGCTGGCCTTTGCCGATGGGCGTAATCAAATCGATCACCCTGGACGTCGGATCTTTCAATTCCGGATCCTCGACTTCCATAGCGAGGCGCTCTTCGGGATACAGCGGCGTCAGATTATCGAAGTTGATACGGTGTTTGACATCATTGGGGTCGGAAAAGTTGACCTGATTGACCTTGAGCAGTGCGAAATAACGTTCGCCATCCTTGGGTGCGCGGATCTGACCTTCCACCGTATCACCGCTGCGCAGGCTGAAGCGCCGGATCTGGCTCGGACTTACGTAAATGTCATCGGGTCCCGGCAAGTAGTTGGCTTCGGGGCTGCGTAGAAATCCAAATCCGTCCTGCAGTACTTCCAACACACCATCACCATAGATCGCCTGATCGTCATCAGCGAGGTGCTTGAGAATGGCAAACATCATGTCTTGCTTGCGCAGCGTGCTGGCGTTTTCGACGCCCAACTCTTCTGCAAAGGCCAACAGGTCGGGCGGTGTCTTGGCTTTAAGGTCCTTGAGATTCATGCTCGGAATTCCGGTAAATAGATCAGGTGGGGAGATCCTTATGGATCGGAGCGTCGAAACCCGAAGTGATCGCCAAACGAATGCTGGCTTGGGAGGGAAATTTCAGTGGTGGGTTTCGGAACGACGCCGAAAAAGGATTGAACGCCGACACACTTAGCTAAACACCTTGCCCGTGTCAATTATTGAGTTGCGTCATATTTACCCGAATTCAGAGACAAGGCGCAAAATCATCAAGAGAATGGCTACCAGCCCTCCGACTATTTTCACTCCATTCAACCAGCTAGAAACAGATGTTCGCGGACGATCTTCAACATCTACTTTCTCAATTTTTAGTAATAACCAAAAATTCAATATTTAGTACCTCATGCCCAAGGAATTTCTATATTTGGAACAATGGAAATATAACCTCTAAATATTGTGTTATTAAGCAAATTTTCGCTATATATTGATTTTTTATTTTAGTATCAAAGTAAGGAATTGATTTTTATAACTAAAAAATGATAGTAATATTGATTACTCAAAATTATTGCTGGGTAAAATGCCTGTTAAACGCGATTATTTTGTCCGCGAGATCGAGGATTTAACTGGATTGTCTCGTTATATGATCGGTTATCTCGACCGGGAAGGTATTGTCAAACCGACGAATTCAAGAATCAGAGTTCGTGGGAAAAAGCGCCGTTATACGTTCCAGGACGTCGTTTTACTAAGAATTGTCAAAGATCTTCTAAACCAAGGCATAAGCGTGAAACGCTTGAAAGAAGCAATCTCTAAGATACGGAAAGATCATGTTTATAAAAACTGCACGCCATTCCCGTTTAGATATCTAGTAGCAAACGGAAAAGATGTTTTATTCAAACATGAGAGTCAGATTTATGAAGACTTAAAAACAGGCCAGTTTGCCTTTTCGTTTATCGTTGATGCTCAGAAAGTCTATGAAGATATCCGCAGAGAAGCGCTTAAGCGTTATTTTTAAAACGGCTGCACAATCACCATGATGACAATCACGATCATCAGTACCGTTGGGATTTCGTTGGCGGCGCGGTAGTACTTGTGGCTGCGCGTATTTCTGTCCTCGGCAAACTCTCGTCGCCATTTACCCATCATCATGTGCATAGCGGTCATTCCCACGACACAAACCAGTTTCACATGAATCCAGCCGATCTCCAGCAGGCCTTCACGCATGTTCCAGAGCAGCGCTCCTCCGGCCAACCACGAAACGATCATGGCCGGGTTCATGATGGCGCGAAGCAATCTGCGCTCCATGATTTTAAGAGTCTCGGATTTATCCGAACCCAGTTGCGCTTCGCAATGGTAGACAAACAATCTCGGCAGATACAGCAGCCCCGCCATCCACGAAATGATAGCAATCGTATGAAGAGCTTTGATCCAAAGATAAGCGGTGCCGGACAGTTCAAACATGAGCTTATTCCGATAGGGGGCATCGACCATGTATTGCTGGACAAATTCGCCCGCCGTCACCCAGACCGCAAGATAAATCTGCCGATATCGAAAGCCCTTTTCGAACCAGATTGGCAAGCCCGCCGATGAACGCCGGTTCGGTCCCGACGGCCGACACACGGGTGTAATTTTTCACGCCCAGTTTTTCAGCTTCATCGCGGTATTCAATATCCAGTTCCACCAAGGTTTCCGAATGTTCAGACACGAACGCAATCGGCACGACGATCACCGCTTTCTCATCGCGAGCAGCGCGTTCCAGCTCGTCTTCAGTCGACGGCCCGATCCATTCCAGCGGACCGACACGGCTTTGATAACAGACGACCCAATCATCGATTTCCGGTGCCGCGGGATCGTTGGTCAAACGCTCGACCACGGCTGCTGCCGTTTGTTCCACCTGGCATTGGTAAGGATCCCCGCCGTCGACAACTTTTTTCGGCAGCCCATGCGCTGAAAATAAAACCCGCGCCGTGTGCTCGCCTGCATGCTGGGTCAAAGCTTTACCCACCAATTGTGCCTGCGCTTCGATCCAACCTTTGTCCGACGGGTAACAGCAAATCCCTCGCGTGGGTACTTTCAGTCCTGCTCTTCGTGCAGCTTGGTTCCAATCCGCCAGTGATGAGCCTGTCGTTGTGCTTGAGTACTGTGGATAGAGAGGCAGCAGAACAATTTGATCCGGCGCGAAAGCTTTCACCTCGCGCGCGACCTCATCACTCATCGGATGCCAATACCGCATACAGGTAAACACGCGGATATCACCGACATCACTCAATTCAGCTTGAAGCGCATCGGCTTGCCGACGGGTCAATTCCAACAACGGTGATTTGCCGCCTATCTGCCGGTAGATATCCCGAGCGATTGGCGCGCGGCGGCGCGAAATCCACTGCGCCAAACACCACCGGATCGGTGTCGGCGCGCCGATGATGGCGGCATCATTGAATAAATTGAACAAAAACGGTCGGACCGAGGAAAGCGCGTCCGGTCCGCCCAGATTGAATAAAACGACCGCGACGCGGCTCATATGATCAGCCTCAGGTTTGGTTCCAATTGCGGACCATTTCCGCCACCCGGCCTACATGATCTGTTGAAGTTGGCGGTAGAACGCCATGGCCCAAATTAAAAATAAAGGGCCCCCCGCTCAACGTTTCCAGGATTTTTTGAACCGCCCGTTCCATTGTCTCGCCACCGGCTAACAGCATGTGATTGTCCAGGTTTCCCTGAACGGTACAAATCGGCTGCAGTTCCTCGGCCGCCCATGATACCGGAACTGTGTGATCAATACCGATACCATCAACACCCGTCTGTTTTGCAAAGGCTTTGTACATTACACCGGCGTTTCGCGGAAAACCGATGAGCGGAACATCGGGATGCACCGCTTTTACACCTTCGACAATTCGACGGTTGGGCTCAACGATCCACTGCTGAAATTGGTCTTCCGGTAAAAGTCCCGCCCAACTGTCAAACAGCTGCAAGACCTCCGCCCCTTCGGAAACTTGCCGCACTAGGTATCGCGTTGTTGCGTCGACCAGGATATCCATCAACCGCTGAAAACTTTCGGGTCGTGACGCTGCCCAGGTGCGAATATTACTGCCTTCGGTTCCACCACGACCTTCGATCATATACAACGCCACCGTCCACGGTGCGCCGGCAAAGCCGATCAGCGCGGTCTCGTCATCCAAAGCGCCCGAAATTCGGCGTATGGCTTCAAAAACGGGCTCAAGGGCTGTTTCAAAAGTTTCAAGCGACAACTGCTCAAGTCCCGCGTCATCCGTAATCGCCTCCAGGACCGGCCCCTCACCCTGACGAAACTCGACCGATTGCCCAAGTGCATCGGGAATCACCAAAATGTCTGAGAACAAAATCGCAGCATCCATCTGATAGCGGCGTAATGGCTGCAAGGTGACTTCCAAAGCTTTTTCCGGCGTATAACAAAAATCCAGAAAGTTTTCCGCCTTGGCGCGGATTTCACGATACTCAGGCAAATACCGGCCAGCCTGACGCATCAGCCAAAACGGCGGACGGTCGACGGGTTCTCGTTTTAAGGCTTGAAGGATTCGTTTGGTCATGTCCCGGTGAGTTTCCTATCAACTAGTCAATTGGCGGATCAGTTATCCCGCGCGGACCTTACCTACTACAATACAATTAATCTATTTAAGAAAAAGGTAGTAGTGGTAGTTGTGCGGTGAATCCTGGGGATTGAATGATTATCCCTGGCTTATCCATAGATGGCCCCACAAGATCAAGACCTGGGGGTAACCCTTGGGAAAAATCTGGAATACATTTTGATAAAACATCTGAATTCTTGAAAACTCTGATTATTCTCTATGAATGAAATTATGTTTTTGAGCGTGCATAACTGGAAAAAAGACTTCTTCTGCTGTTGATCGGACGTCTTGAATAAGATTTATACCGATTGGAAATCCATAGGGATTAAACAGGAAGGCAGAGGAATGAATCTTTGTTTAACCTTGTCTGGTCACTTATCCCAATTTGCCTCTGACGTTTTCCAAGGAATATTCACAGCATGCGCGACTTGAAACTTCACCTCATATCCGATTCCACCGGTGAGACGTTGATCCATATGGGCCGGGCATGCATTGCCCAGTTCGATGATGTGAACATGGAAGAAAAGCTTTGGCCGATGGTCCGGAATGCGGATCGCTTGCGAGAGGTTCTGGATGTCATCGAAATCCAAGGAGGCTTTGTTTTGTATACATTGGTGGATCCGGATATGTGCCGGCAATTGGAAACAGGATGTGCGCGTCTGCAGGTTCCCTGTATTCCCGTTCTTGATCCGGTCATTGCCGCGCTCGGTAAATTTCTTGGCGCCGAGGTTCGGGCGCGTCCCGGACATCAGCACATTATGGATGCTGAGTACTTCAGCCGTATCGAAGCCATGCAGTTTGCCCTGAGCCATGATGACGGGCAGTCGACTTGGGACCTAAATGAAGCCGATGTTATCTTATTGGGCGTGTCGCGAACTTCCAAAACGCCAACATGCATCTATCTTGCCAACCGCGGTATCAAGGCGGCCAACGTGCCCATTGTGCCGGGGTGCCCCATCCCTGAACAGATTTTTGAGGTCGATCAGCCGTTAATCATCGGCTTGAACAAAGATCCGAAACGACTGGTGGAAATCCGCCGTCAGCGCCTGCGTCTCTTGGATCAGGACGAGAACACTGATTACGTCAACTTGGAAGCCGTATCACGAGAGATCAATGATGCTCGGCGTCTCTATGCTAAAAACAATTGGCCGACGATCAATGTCAGCCGAAAATCAATCGAAGAAACCGCAGCGCAGATTTTGCATCTCTATCAGCGACGCGAAGAATTCAAAGATTAAGATATGGCCCCTCGCTTGATTTTAGCCTCTGCGAGCACCGTACGCGGGCGACTTCTCCGTGATGCGGGCATTGCGTTCGAGGCGGTTTCTGCGGATATCGATGAGGCAGCGATCAAATCTCAAAGTCAGCTGGCTGGCCGAACCGTTAAGGATACCGCCTTGCAATTGGCGAAAGAGAAAGCCGCGGTTGTCAGTGCGCAATACCCTGATGCCCTGGTCATTGGCGCCGATCAGATGCTTAAACAAGACGACCGCTGGTTCGATAAGCCGCATAACCGCGACGAGGCGCGGGCGCATCTGAAAGTTTTTAGGGGCCATGCCCACGACTTGGTCACCGCGGCCGTCGTGCTTGAGGGAGGCACCCTTGTTTGGGAGCGGTTAGAGACTGTCACGCTGAGTGTCCGCGCTATGAGCGACGGCTTTATCGAAACCTATCTCGATCAGATCGGCGACGATGCCTTTCATTCGGTTGGGGCTTACCAGCTGGAGGGCCGGGGCGTACAAATCTTTGACGCCATCGAAGGCGACTTTTTCACCATTCTTGGACTTCCGCTCTTGCCGTTGCTTGGTTTTCTGCGGCAACGTGCCGTATGCGGCACATGAGACCGAGGACGAATTCATGAGCATCACCGGGTCGGCAAAACAGAGCAGTAAGAACAAATGATTATTCTTGGCCTCACCGGATCCATAGGCATGGGCAAAACCACCGCCGCGAACAACTTCAAACGCTTGGGCGTGCCCATTCATGACGCCGATGCCGCAGTGCATGGCATGTTGAAGGCCGGTGGTGAGGCAGTGGCACCGATCGCTGAGGTCTTCCCCGAAGCTGTCCGTGACGGTGCCGTGGACCGCCAACAACTGGGTGCCTTGGTTTTCGACGACAAAGCTGCCCTACGCCGGCTTGAGAAAATCCTGCATCCGCGCGTGTACCGCCACAAGCAGCGGTTTCTAGCGCGCGCTGCCAGGAGCGGAAGCCGCGTAGTGGTGCTGGATGTGCCGCTGCTTTATGAAACCGGTGGCGAGCGCGCCTGCGACGCGGTGGTGTGCGTTTCCGCGCCACCGTTCGTTCAGGCTGCACGGGTATTGGCGCGGCCGGGCATGACGCCGGAAAAACTGAAAGCCATCCTGGCTCGGCAAATGCCGGATGCGGAAAAGCGTCGGCGGGCGGATTTTATCGTGCCGACGGGGCTTGGGCGGGTTGAGAATCTGCGCGCCGTGCGTACAATCCTTGAAACGGTTCGAACCTGGCATGGAAGATATTGGCCACCCTTCCCCGCCCGTCCTCGGATCTTTCACAATCCTTCATCCTGGGCGCGATAGGTAAGGCAAGCGTGCGCGAAATCGTTCTGGATACTGAAACCACCGGCCTTGACCCAAAGACGGGCCACCGGATTGTGGAAATCGGCTGTGTCGAATTGATCAATCACATGGCCACCGACAATACCTATTGGACCTACGTTGACCCCGAGCGCGAGATGCCGGAAGAGGCGTTCAATGTTCACGGCCTTTCGGCTGAGTTTCTGGCGGACAAACCGAAGTTTGCCGACATCGCAGACGGATTTCTGGAATTTGTCGGCAATGACCCATTGATCATTCACAATGCCGATTTCGACATGGGCTTTCTTAATGCCGAGCTTGCAGCCTGCGGGCGCCAACAACTGGAAATGGGACGCGCCATCGACACGGTGCGCATGGCGCGACAAAAGTTCCCGGGCTCGCCGGCGAACCTGGACGCGCTGTGCCGGCGTTTTCAGATCGATAATTCCGACCGTGAGCTCCACGGCGCCCTAAAAGATTCGCGGCTGCTTGCGGATGTCTATCTTGAATTGATCGGCGGCCGTCAGCAGCACCTGGCCTTGGCCGCCGATAAAAAGATTGCCGATGCGGCAAACGCTACCAATGCCCGAGAGCATCGGGCGGCGCGCCCGCACGCGCCCTCGCCGCAGGAGTTAACCGATCATCAGGCGTTTGTGGAAAAGCTGAAGGAACCAGTTTGGCAGGCTTAAGCCTCGGCTTCGCCGGCGGCCTGTTTTTCGGCTTCTTGCTGATAGAGCGCGGCGAAATCGATCGGACCCAGCATCACCGGCGGGAAACCGCCATCACGGGACACATCGGCCAAGATATTGCGCGCGAAGGGGAAAATCAGCCGTGGGCACTCGATCAACAACACGGCTGATTTAACGTCATCATCCACATTCAGGGTAAACAGGCCCGCGTACTCGAGTTCAAGAATGAATGCGACGTCATCGCCCACCGTGCACCGCGCGCTGAGATCCAGAACCACCTCGTAAATCCCTTGCTCAAATTCATGAGCATTCACATTGACGCCGATCTGAACGTCCGGTTGGTTCTGCTGCATGACCGAGAAAATGCCTGGCGCGGTCGGTGCTTCGAACGACAGGTCTTTCGTATATTGTGCATTAATGACAATCGGCGGAACACCGTCTGCGGGGGCACCTGCGTCAGCGTTTGTTTCTTCGGCCATGGATCGAGTCTCCTGAAAAATTCGCGCTAGTGGCTATCACGGATCGTCGTTGCGGACAACCGTTTGATCGGGCAATCGAGGTGGATCAGCAACATTGTCATTATCGTGTGTTTCTGAGGCCTCCGACACCTCTTGGAATTCTCCATCAATGACCGTTCCACCATATCCCGCGCCCGCGCTACCACTTGGCGTGGCGCTGAAGCCGCAGCGGCTTGCATAGGCCAAGGCTGATTGTGCCGCCAGCCGCCGTAAAGGCACGACCAACAACAAAAACCCAAACGTATCAGTGACAAATCCTGGCGTTATCAACATGGCGCCGGCGAGAACCAGGCACACACCGTCGAAAATCTCCAATGCAGGAAAGCGGTCAGCCTGCAGGTTTTCTTGGGCACGAGACAATACAGTCAAGCCCTGGATTCTGATAATGGTCATACCGATTGCGGCGGTTGCAAGCACGCCGCCGACGGTCGGCCAAAGGCCAAAACGATCGCCAACCTCGATAAAGACCGCAATTTCAATAATCGGTGTACCGATCAGAACGAGAAGAATCAGGAGCGCCATGCTTGCCCTTTGTGTGAGAACGGCTTATCTACCTTTTATAGGTGTGTTGGCCGGGCCCCGCCAGTCCGGTCGGACGAAACACGTCCCCAGACTGGGTTTCAACGTACAGATCGGGCGGATACGGACAGCAATCATGGGCAACGGTTTCCAGTTTATCGATATTATCTTGTTCGCCATGATCGCGGCGTTCCTGATTTTGCGCTTGCGCAATGTACTTGGCCGCCGCGATGGTCACGAAGGCGGCTACCGCGATGCCTTCAAACCGGGCGAGGACGGAGAGGCTCAATCCACCGACAGCAATGATAACGTCGTGCAATTGCCCGACCGTAATGCTGATGAGGAATTCGAGCACGAAGCGGAGGTCGTTGCCGCCATGGCGGGCGGAGATGCCACGCTGGCTGCGGGGATTACGGAGATTCGCGCTGCCGACCCGTCGTTCAATACGGAAGATTTTCTTGTCGGTGGAAGGGTCGCGTTTGAGATGGTTCTGGGCGCCTATGCCACGGGGGACCGTGAAACGTTGGAAAATCTCTTGAGCCCCGACGTGTTGCGTAATTTCATTCGTGCGATTGATGAGCGCGAAGAGGCCGGCCAGACCATGGAAGATACACTGGTTGGTATCCGTAAGGCGGATATCGTTGAGGCCTACATGGATGGCAATGCCGCCATGGTGACGGTCAAGTTTCTGAGCGAACAGGTGAATGTGGTGCGTGACGCGGAAGGGCAAATCGCGTCCGGCAATCCCAACGAAGTCGCCGATGTCATCGATTTCTGGACTTTCGCCCGCGATACCCAGATGGATGATCCCAATTGGCTTTTGGTCGCCACGCGCAGCCTTGATTAAACGCGACCCAAAATCCCGACTTAATCTCGCCTTTCTGCGCGGCTCCATACTGTTTGCCGGTATGATGGCGCTTACGGCTTGTGCTGACCTTGCAGCTATCTTGCCACCGGATACGGGGACCACACCGACCCGCGATCCTTTTTTGAGCCTAACGCCCGAGGCTTTCACCGATGTCCCGGGGTGGAAAGCCGATCGCCACAGCGCGGCGCTGGCGCCATTCTTGAAATCCTGTGAGAAATTGCGCGCCCGCCCTGCCGACCAGGCATTGGGAGACGAGGCCGTCATGGGCCGGGTCAGTGATTGGTTGCCGATTTGCGATGACGCCGCGCGGGTTCGGCGCGGTAATGATACCGATGCGCGGTATTTTTTCGAAAGTCGCTTTCAGGCCTATTTGGCCCATAATATTCAAAAGACCGAAGGTTTATTCACCGGCTATTACGAACCGCAGCTTGATGGCGCCTGGAAACCCGACAGCCGCTACCGGGTGCCGATCTATTCACGGCCCAAGGATATTATCGGCGCCAACCTCGGCAGTTTTGATGACAAATGGAAAGGCGAGCAAATCGCCGGACGCCTCAAGGGCGGTCGGTATGTACCGTATTTCGATCGCGCCGAAATCGAAACGGGCGCTTTGAATGGCCAACAGCTCGAAATCCTTTGGGTCGACGACGCCATTGACGCGTTTTTCCTTCATATCCAAGGATCCGGCCGCGTTATTCTGCCGGACGGCACCCACATTCGGCTGGGTTATGATGGCCGCAATGGTCGGCGTTATACGGCAGTTGGGCGGGAGCTCGTGGCTGCCGGCGTGATGCGTCTCGAAGACGTCACCATGCCGGCGATCCGGTATTGGATGATCGATAATCCCGCCGCCGCGCAATCCCTGATGCGCAAGAACCGCTCGTTTGTCTTCTTCAAGGTTCTTACAACCGCCGGCCCAATCGGCGCGGAAGGGACAGTGTTGACCCCGGGCCGCAGCTTGGCCGTCGATGACAAGTTCTTACCATACGGCATCCCAATTTGGCTCAACACCACTGATCCCGGCACCAAACCACTCAGGCCGTTGCGCCGGGTGGTGATCGCGCAAGATACCGGTAGCGCCATACAAGGCCCGGTGCGCGGCGATTTGTTTTGGGGCCATGGCGCTGCCGCCGGCGACAAGGCGGGCATCATGAAACAACGCGGCAGCTATTACCTCTTGTTGCCGAAATCTCTGGCGCCGAAACCGGATACTTAAGCCCGTCGCCGAAGTCTCGGTTTGGGCCTCGGATTGAACCCCGATCGAAACCGCGACAAGGTTGCCTTGCTCAGCCAGACAGGCCATTCTGTCGTCATGAACGCACCGGATAAACCTGAACAGCCGTCGGATCCGAACGTCGGGCTTTTTGTCACGTGTCTCGTGGACCTGATGCGACCGAGCATCGGCTTTGCTGCCGTTGATTTACTTGAAAAAGCGGGTTGTCGCGTAGATGTTCCGGCAAGCCAAACGTGCTGTGGTCAGCCCGCGTACAATTCCGGCGATTTACCCGATACCATTGCTATTGCCAAAAACACCATCGCCGCTTTTGAAGGGTTCGACTACGTGGTGGCGCCGTCAGGTTCTTGTGCGGGTATGCTGAAAATGCACTATCCGGAGATTTTTAAGGACGACCCCGAGTGGGGAGCCAGAGCGGAGGCGCTGGCTGAAAAAGTTTATGAGCTGATGGCTTTTCTGGTGGATGTGGTTCCGATCAGCGATCTTGATGTTGAGCTGAATGCATCGGCCACATACCATGATTCATGCGCAGGCCTGCGCGAGCTCGGCATCAAAGAGCAGCCGCGCCAATTGCTGGGAGGTGTCCGCGGGCTGTCCGTGACCGAGGGCGAAGAGGCGGAACGCTGCTGTGGTTTCGGCGGGCTGTTTTGCGTCAAATACAGCGATATCTCCACCGGCATGGTGGACACCAAGGTCGATGACCTGGAGAAAACCGAAGCGGATATGGTGTTGGGCGGCGATATGGGTTGTCTGATGAATATCGCAGGGCGCCTGCAACGCCGGGGCTCCGCCATCGAGGCGCGTCATGCGGCGGAGGTTCTGGCCGGGATGACGGATTTGCCGCCGATCGGTGAGCCGAAGATCAAATCTGGCGGCGAGGACTGAGTTCTATGGAATCCACCACCCGCCAATTCAAGGATAACGCGCACGCCGCGCGCCGTGACGCCCAACTGCAAGATGCGCTGAACCGTCTTGGCCATGGGTTCCCAATGAAGCGCTTGCAAGCGGCGGCGCGCTTGCCGGAGTTCGAAGCGCTTCGCGACCGGGCGCGTGAGATCAAGAACCATGTTTTGGAAAACCTGGATTTTTATCTTGAGCGATTTGAAGAACGTGTGACCGAACAGGGCGGACAGGTTCACTGGTGTACGGACGCGGACGCGGCCCGCCAAACAATCCTGAAAATCTGCCGTGACGCGGATGCGAAAACGGTCACTAAGAGCAAGTCGATGATCGGTGAGGAAATCGCCATCAACGATTTCTTAGAAGATCACGACATAGATCCTATCGAGACCGATCTGGGCGAGTATATCATCCAGCTTCGGCGTGAGCCGCCAAGCCATATCATCGCACCGGCCATTCATTTGTCGATGGGCCAGGTCGAAGAGACGTTTCGCGAAAAACATACCGAACTGCCGCCTGAGCGCATGTTGGATGAGCCGACCAAGTTGTTGGAAGAGGCGCGTGATCAGTTGCGCGAGAAGTTCATTACTGCTGACGTGGGCTTGACTGGCGCGAATATGTTGATCGCGGAAACCGGCACCAACGTGCTGGTGACCAACGAAGGCAACGCCGATCTGACCTATTCCCTGCCCCGCGTGCATATCGTTATCGCCAGCTTGGAAAAAGTGGTGCCGACGCTGGAAGATGCCAGCAGTATCTTGCGCGTGCTGGCGCGGTCCGCCACCGGTCAGGAAATGTCGGTTTACACGACGTTTTGCACGGGCCCGCGCCGTGCCGATGATCTCGACGGCCCTGACGAGTATCACGTGGTCTTACTCGACAACGGCCGCAGCGACTTGGTGGGGACCGAGTTCGAGGAAATGCTTCGCTGCATCCGTTGCGGCGCATGCCTCAATCACTGCCCGGTGTATGGCACGGTCGGCGGACATGCATATGGCTGGGTCTATTCGGGCCCCATGGGGGCGGTGCTGATTCCTGGCTTGATCGGCATCGATGAAGCCGGGCATTTGCCAAATGCCTCAACGCTCTGTGGGCGTTGTGAATCCATTTGCCCCATGCGGATTCCGCTGCCGCGGATGCTGCGCGCCTGGCGCCGCCGGCAATTTGAGCGTAAGGCCACCGGTGCGGCAGGGCGTGCGGCATTGAAAACATGGGCTTTTTTGGCCCGCTCGCCTAAGCTTTATCGATTGATCATGAATGTGGGCGTCGCCGGACTCGGCGCCTTGGGCCAGCGCCGCGGGCGGTTTCGTTGGTTGCCGTTATCGCACGGCTGGACAGCAACGCGCGATATTGCCGCGCCCGCCGGAGATACGTTCATGGCGCAGTGGCGAAAAGGCCAGCGGGAGAGACACCAATGACGGTGGCGCGCGAAGCCATTCTCGGACGGTTGAAAACGGCACTCAAGCGCGATGCGCGCTCAACGGAAGCCGCCGAGAGATGGCTGGCCGCCCACAATTCAGGTGTCATCCCCGCACGTGGTTCGGCCGACACCGAAGACAAATTACAACGGTTTTTGGACGAGGCTGGCGCCGTTGATGCGAGCCTGTCGCGAATCCCGACGATTTCCGACCTTCCCGGCGCTGTTACCGAGTACCTTGCCGCCCACAATCTCCCGACAAAGTTACGCGTTGCTCCGTCTTTGGCTGATGCCCCTTGGGCGTCGCAACCAATGCTGGAGCTGTCGGGCGGCACGGCTTCGGGGGATGACGCGGTCGGCCTTAGCCGGGCGTTTGGCGGGGTCGCCGAAACAGGGACGCTGGTGTTTCTGTCCGGCCCCGATAATCCGACCACCGTCAATTTCCTGCCGCCGACTCATATTGCGGTGGTGGCCGCAAGTGATATTGCCGGCAATTACGAGCAAGTCTGGGCCCGCATTCGCGCCACGACACCACAGCCTCAGCCCGGAAAGTCAACTCTGCCGCGCACGGTGAACTGGGTTACTGGTCCGTCCCGGACGGCGGACATCGAACAAACCCTGTTGTTGGGTGCGCATGGCCCGCAACGCCTGCACATCATCGTGATCGACAATGACGCGTAAAGCCGGCCCTCGCGGAAATCGGAAACGCCCCGTCCAGGCGCATGACGCTGATCTTGATCTGTGGCGGACCGCAATGGCGGACGTCAAACCCCTGCCTGGGCATAAGAATAGCGCTATTTTAAACTCCTTATCCGATTTAGAGCAGGCAAAACAACCAATCCGACCAAATATCCGCCCTTCTTTGGCCCATGCCTCACGAGCGCAAGATATTGATCTTGAACATGGACGGGCGCCGGGGTTAGATAGACGCACGCAGTTGCGCTTGCGCCGTGGGAAGGTGAACATTGAGGCGCGGCTTGATTTGCATGGAATGACGCAAACGGCAGCGCACGATGCGCTGCATCATTTCCTGGAGCGCGCATTCATGGCTGGGAAAAAGACGGTTTTGGTGGTTACGGGGAAAGGTCTTCGTGCGGATGGCCGGATCGGCGTTTTGCGTCAGGCGGTTCCGCAATGGCTGAACACGTTTCCACTTCGCCAGTGGGTTCACGCATTTGATCACGCCGCAGCAAGGGATGGTGGTGAGGGCGCGCTCTATATTGTCATGAGGCGGCAGCGATGACTCCGTTCGGAGAAAAGGTCCGGGCATTGCGTGATGATCGCGGCGTCACGCTGAAGCAGATGGCGGAAGATCTGGGCGTATCGTCCGCCTATTTCTCAGCATTGGAGCACGGCCATCGCGGGCGGCCCGGCTCGGGTCTGGTGCAGCAGATCTGTGGCTATTTTGAGCTCATGTGGGACGATGCCGAAGAGCTCAAGCGCCTGGCTGAGCTGTCGCATCCGCGCGTTGTTGTCGATACGGCAGGCCTCAGCCCAAAAGCAACACAGCTTGCCAATGTTTTAGCCGAACAAATTAAGACAATGGATGAAGAAACGTTGGAGTGGATACTGGCCGAAATCGAAGGCCGCCATGCGCCGCTAAAAGGCCCAACACATTAAAGGCTTGGGTTAGTTTCTTCATATACTAGATTAGCGTTGATGGCGTCCGCCAACGCAACCGCTGACCCACCTCATACTTTATATCAGCATTGCTCTGTAAGCCGTTATTTTTAAGCCGATTACTCTTGTTATAGAATAAATTTTCGCACGTCAGCGTTTTCCGCTAGCTTGGCGACGTTCTCGCGCACGGTATCGGCGTCAATGTTGATGGATTCGCCAGACCGTTCGGAAGCAGAGAAGCTGATTTCCTCCATCAACTTTTCCATCACGGTATGCAAGCGTCTGGCGCCGATGTTCTCCACACCTTGATTGATCTCAGCGGCAAGATCGGCGATGGCGTCGACCGCGTCGTCACCGAATGCGAGCTCAATGTCTTCAACGCCAATCAGCGCCGTGTACTGCTTGATCAAGCTGGCTTCCGGCTCCGTCAAGATACGGACAAAATCTTCCCGGGTCAGGGCGCGAAGCTCAACACGGATCGGCAGCCGGCCCTGCAGCTCGGGCAGCATGTCGGACGGCTTGGCTACATGAAACGCGCCCGACGCGATGAACAGCACGTGGTCGGTTTTCACCTGGCCGTGCTTCGTTGACACCGTTGTACCCTCAATCAGCGGCAATAAGTCGCGCTGCACGCCTTCACGGCTGACATCGGCGCCCATGCGCTCGGAACGCGCGGTAATTTTGTCGATCTCATCGAGAAACACGATGCCGTTGTTCTCAACGGCCGAAATCGCCTCGCGCACGACACTTTCCTCGTCGAGCAGTTTGTCACTTTCGTCCTCAAGCAACACGGTATGGGACTCGCCCACCGTCATGCGGCGCTTGCGGGTCTGTTGGCCGAAAGCTTTGCCGAACATGTCACCGAGATTGATCATGCCCATCTGAGCGCCAGGCATGCCTGGAATATCGAATGACGGCATGCCGCCGCCGGCGTCGGAGACCTCCAGCTCGATTTCGCGATCATCAAGCTCGCCGGCACGGAGCATGGCCCGGAATTTCTCCCGCGTGTCCTTGCTGGCACTGTCGCCGACCAAGGCGTCAATCACCCTTTCTTCGGCCTGCAGCTCGGCTTTCGCTTGCACGGATTTCCGTTGCCGTTCGCGGGTCATGTGAATAGCGGTCTCGACCAGATCTCGAATAATCTGCTCCACATCACGACCCACGTAGCCCACTTCGGTGAATTTCGTCGCTTCGATTTTGATGAACGGCGCCTGCGCTAATTTGGCCAAACGTCTGGCGATTTCCGTTTTGCCGACGCCGGTGGGGCCGATCATCAAAATGTTTTTCGGCATCACCTCTTCGCGCATGTCCTCGTCAAGTTGTTGGCGCCGCCAACGGTTTCGAAGTGCGATGGCGACGGCGCGTTTCGCGTCGTTCTGGCCGACGATATAGCGGTCGAGTTCGGATACGATTTCCCGGGGGGTGAAACTGGTCATAGGCTCTCTACGGTCACGTTGTCGTTGGTATAAATGCAAATGTCGCCGGCAATGGCCATGGCGCGCCGCGCGATGGCCTCGGCGTCCATATCGTCGCGGTCGATGAGTGCGCGTGCGGCTGCAAGCGCGTAGTTGCCGCCGGACCCGATACCGACCACCCCATCATCAGGTTCCAGGACATCGCCGTTGCCTGTCAGCACCAACGATACGTCCTTGTCCGCTACCGCCATCATCGCCTCCAGTCGGCGCAAATACCGGTCGGTGCGCCAATCCTTGGCCAGCTCGACCGCCGCACGGGTCAGTTGGCCGGGATACTGTTCCAGCTTGGCTTCCAGCCGCTCGAACAGGGTAAACGCATCTGCCGTCGCGCCGGCAAAACCTGCGATGACGTCACCGCCCGCCAAACGCCGGACCTTTTTGGCGCTGCCCTTGACGACAGTGTCGCCGAGGCTGACCTGGCCGTCTCCCGCCACCACAACCTTTCCATCCTTGCGGACCGAAAGAATGGTTGTGCCGTGCCAATCCGGTGCGCCGTGACTCTGTTCACTCATCCTGATCTCCAATCTTGACCGCGAGGGAGGCCCCGCGGGACCGCGACTATAACGCAGGATATCGGTTTGGGAAGGCCGTCCCGCAACCCTTGTCGCCAGCCTTCGTCTGTCAGGGCCTCGAAATCCTCGATGCGGGCTGGTGGTCTGGCTGAGTTCCTGGTACAAGATGCGCCGCAAAACCCCGAGTGAAAGCCCGGCACGGAAACGGCCCAGATAAGGAGCGCGCCATGCGGACCGGAAATGTGGAACGCCGCACCAAGGAAACCCAGATCGCCGTCAGCGTCGATCTCGACGGCAGCGGCGACTATACCGTCAACACCGGCATTGGTTTTCTCGACCACATGCTCGAGCAGTTGTCACGCCACAGCCTGATTGATCTGGATGTGGCGGCAGAGGGCGATTTGCACATCGATTTTCATCACACCACCGAAGATACCGGCATCGCCATCGGCGAGGCCATGGCACAAGCTTTGGGCGAGCGCCGCGGTATTCAACGTTATGGCACCGCGACCGTTCCCATGGATGAAACCTGCACGCGGGTCACTTTGGATATTTCAAACCGCCCGTACTTGGTGTGGAAAGTGAATTTCGACAAACCGAAGCTCGGTGACATGGACACGGAGCTTTTCAAAGAGTGGTTCCAGGCCTTTGCGCAGGCCGCCGGCATAACGCTGCACGTGGAAAACCTCTATGGCGAGAACAACCACCACATCGTCGAATCGTGCTTTAAGGCATTGGCGCGCGCTTTGCGCCAAGCTGTTGAGATTGATCCACGAAAGGCCGATGACGTGCCGTCCACCAAAGGCACGCTTGGCGGTTCGCTTTAAATCCGCGTCCAGGGTGCCATGAAGGTCTATACCGTCCACCTCCGCCGTGAAGGCCAGGACCTTGATCACGATATCGTCTTGGTCAAGGAAGGCTTCAATTGGGCTGCGCTGTTGTTTACCGGCGTTTGGGCGCTGTGGCACCGAATGTGGTGGCCGGCTTTGGCCCTGGTCGCCATTTCGGCCTTCGTCGGTGCCGTGATGTCGGGCGTTGGCGCCGATCACTTCACCCAGACATTGTTCAATACAGCGGTTGCCGTGGTTGTCGCGCTGCTGGCCAACGACTTACGGCGCGGTGCGCTGGCCAAAGCCGGTTATGCAGAGGCCGGCGTGGTCTGCGGGAAAGATCCCGATGCCGCGCTGCTCAGCTTCATGCAGGCCAATCCGGGCCGGTTGGAGGACGAATGACGATCGCCATTATCGATCACGGATCGGGCAACCTGCGCTCAGCGGCAAAGGCGTTTGAGCGCGCGGTTGCTGAGGCCGGCAAGACCCATGACGTCATCGTCACCTCGGACCCCGACCGTGTCGCTTCCGCCGATCGCATCGTGTTGCCTGGCGTAGGCGCTTTTGCCGATTGCCGCGCCGGCCTTGATGCTCTCGACGGCATGGTCGCAGCGCTGGAACACGCTGTGCACGAACTTGGCCGTCCGTTTATGGGCATATGTGTCGGCATGCAATTGATGGCGACGCGTGGCCTCGAGCACGGCGCGACCGCTGGGTTGGGTTGGATCCCGGGCGATGTGAGCGCTATCAAACCCTCAGATACAACTTTAAAAATCCCCCATATGGGTTGGAATCAATTAGCTTTTCCGGCAAACCGACACCCGGTGTTTGATGATTTGCCCGAATCGGCCCATGCGTATTTCGTTCATTCTTATGCCATGCACAGTACCGACCCTGCGGATACCCTGGCGAGCGTTGATTACGGTGGTTCCGTTGCGGCTGCTATTGGCCGTGACAACATGATCGGCACACAGTTTCATCCCGAGAAAAGTCAGTCTACGGGCTTGAAAATTATAGATAACTTCATACGGTGGACGCCTTGATGGGGCTCCCCGCGGCTATAGAATCGGTAACGAGATGATCTTCTACCCGGCGATTGATTTGAAAGACGGTCAGTGCGTGCGTCTGCTGCATGGCGAGATGGATAAGGCGACCGTGTTTAACGACGATCCCGCAGGCCAGGCCGCTCTCTTCCAGCAACATGGTAGCAAATGGCTGCATATCGTTGATTTAAATGGTGCTTTTGAAGGCCAGCCCGTGAACGGTGAGGCCGTAAACGGGATCTTGGATGCCGTTGATATCCCCGTCCAGTTGGGCGGCGGTATCCGCGATATGGCCACCATCGATATGTGGCTGGAACGAGGTGTGGCACGGGTCATTTTGGGCACGATTGCCGTGCGCGACCCCGATCTCGTCCGCGCCGCATGCGCCCGCCATCCCGGCCGTATTGCGCTGGGCATAGATGCACGCGATGGATATGTCGCGGTTGAGGGTTGGGCCGAGACGGCGGAGATCACCGTGTTGGAGATGGCGCGGCAATTCGAGGATGCCGGCGCGGCGGCGATCATCCACACCGATATTGGCCGTGACGGCGCCATGCAAGGACCGAACTTAGACGCCACGGCAGAGCTTGCCGCCGCGGTAAAAACACCGGTAATTCTGTCCGGTGGTG
Organism: Rhodospirillaceae bacterium; assembly: GCA_016845145.1. GTDB lineage: Bacteria > Pseudomonadota > Alphaproteobacteria > Rhodospirillales > Casp-alpha2 > TMED8. The sequence continues at coordinate 39,222 of JAERTE010000075.1, read as the reverse complement.
TTTCATCCATGGCCGATCTGCGGCGCGTAAAAGCGGCAGCGGGCATTTCACTGGACGGCGTTATCAGTGGCCGCGCCATTTACGATGGCCGCGTCGATGTCGCCGAGGCCGTGGCGCTGTTGGCGGACGCCGCCTGATGTTGAAGGCGCGGGTCATACCTTGTCTCGACGTGGCCGAGGGCCGTGTGGTGAAAGGCGTCAATTTTGTTGATCTGGTCGATGCCGGCGACCCTGTCGAACAAGCACGGCTGTATGACAAGGCCGGCGCAGATGAGTTGTGTTTCCTCGACATCACCGCCAGTCACGAAAACCGCGACACCATTTACGATGTTGTCGGGCGCACCGCCGAACAGTGTTTCATGCCGCTCACTGTCGGTGGCGGGGTGCGGACCAACGATGATGTCCGCAAGTTGTTGCTTGCCGGTGCCGACAAGGTCTCGATCAATACCGCCGCCGTACACAACCCGGAATTCGTCCGTGAGGCCGCGACGAAATTTGGCAGCCAATGCATCGTCGTCGCCATCGATGCCAAATCGGTTGCTGACGACAAGTTTGAGATCTTTACCCACGGTGGGCGCAAACCAACAGGCATTGATGCAGTGGAATGGGCCAAGCGTATGGCGGATTACGGCGCGGGCGAAATCCTTCTCACCTCCATGGACCGTGACGGCACCAAGCAGGGTTTTAATATTCCCCTGACCCGCGCTGTCGCAGACGCCGTTCCGATCCCGGTCATTGCATCGGGCGGCGTCGGTACGTTGCAACACATGGTCGAGGGGATTGTCGACGGACATGCAACGGCTGTCCTGGCGGCCTCCATATTCCACTTCGGCACCTTTACCATCGGCGAGACAAAGGCCTATATGGCTGAGGCCGGTGTACCCATCCGACCGCCTGAACCTTAATAAAACTTCAATATAACCATAATCGCCACGCAGTGATCAGGAACCCACAATGACCAAGCCAACAGCTACGGCGAAAAAATCAAAACCTGCAAAACCAACCAAGTCGTCCTCCGCATCTCCGCTGCCCCGGCATGCGTTGGATACGTTGTATACGACCCTGTTGCGCCGACGCCGTGCCCATCCCGATTCATCCTATACGGCCAAACTCTATGAAAAGGGCCGCGCCCACATCGCCAAAAAGACCGGCGAGGAGGCCGTGGAAGTGGTGATCGCGTCGTTGGCCGAGGACCGTCGCGCCTTGATCGCGGAAAGCGGTGACCTTCTCTACCATTTAATGGTGCTCTGGGCCGACGCCGGGGTGAAGCCCAAGGATGTCTGGAGGGAACTGGAAAAGCGCTTTGGCACATCCGGCATTGATGAAAAGAAATCCCGCCCCCTCTGAGATACTTTGTTGACCACGGAGAAGCCTCATGTCGTATGACGATCAGAACGTATTCGCCAAAATCCTGCGTGGCGAAATCCCTTGCGACAAAGTCCATGAAGATGATTGGGCGCTTGCCTTCAAAGATATCTCACCCCAGGCACCAATCCACATCCTGGTTATCCCGAAGGGCCCATATGTGTCGATGGATGATTTTTCGGCCAATGCCAGTGAAGCCGAAGTGGCCGGGTTTTTCCGTGCCGTGGGTCGTGTCGCGCGGGATGCCGGCGCGGCTCCTGATGGGTATCGGTTTTTAGCCAATCATGGCGACGATGCGCATCAAGAGGTGCCCCATTTTCATGTCCATATTTTTGCCGGACGAGATCTCGGCGGCATGATCCGCCGGCCAAAGAATTAAGCCGATTCGCAAATACGAATATGCAATAGCGAATGCGCTTAACTGCACTAGTGACTTAACCTCTTGTTTTAATGCAAGAAATCGTAGTCGAATTGCGGCCCAGTGCTGCGCAGCGTATAATTAAGCGCCGCCGTTTATTTGTTACGGATAGACAACAAGGGTCGATTTCGCTGCATGCCCCTGGATTCACAGGACTCTAAGTTCATCCCGCCGCTCGCACCGAAAGCGCCGCAAGAGGACGCGACGGGCATATCTCGGATCAGTCTTGAGCTGAAACCCGCCGACGTGTCGCCACCCGATGAAATTGAGTTTGACCCCGTCGGCGCCGAGGCAGATGCAGCCTTTGCCGGACTTGGCACCAAGGCGGCGCTCCGCGTGGCCTTGGAGAATGCCAGATCACCGCAGGCACGGGGACAGGTGGAGCAGCCCAAACCCGCAGACTGGAACCCCGACATGGTGCAATCGGGGCGCGCGTTGCATGCGTTGTTGGGCGTGGACGACCCGTTGGTATTTGACGCCCAGGGTACCTATGACGATTCAGCCTTGGACGAACAACTGCGCGCCGCGCTGCGCCAGTTGCCGCACATCGAGTTGGCCAGCGGCGAGCTCGCCGCTCTGGATGCCTTCGACGTGGCCATGGGTGAAGGTGCGGACGTAGAGGAGGCACTGTCTGCGGCCATCGCCGCGGCGGAAGCTTCGGCCGGGCCGGGGTGGTCATCTCCGCCCGAAGGGCAGTTTCTCTCTCCGACACCGGATTTAACACCTGAGCCGGCTCCAGGCCGGGATGAGCCCGATACACCGTTTGAATTGACGCTCGCGGGCCGGCCTTCGTCGGCTGCCGGGGATGCCAATCTGGAACGCCGGCAAGCCGCTGACCCGGCTTTCGAGGTTCGAGTCGATGAAGCGGCGATTGATGAAGGACCACTCGATCCCGCGTTTGGCGTCGGGTTCGACTTCGGCCCACAAGCCGGCGGGGATGACTTCCAGCTCGATTTCCAGCGGCGCCTGTCGGATGAACGTGGGATCGATCGCCGCGATACCGTTGTGGCCACAACCGTTGCGGCCAGCGCCGCCGATCTTCAGGGCACAAGCACAGCGGACCTGTTGGCCGGCGGTAGCGGCCAAGATAACATCGGTGCGCTTTCGGGCGATGACTATCTTTACGGCGATACACCGACAAACCTCGATACAGCTGTTCACAGCGCGGCCAGCCCACTCACCAACCCCACGTTCACCGCGTCGGGTGGAGCGGATGCCATGTCCGGCGGTGCCGGCGACGATAGCCTCTGGGGTGGCGCAGGCGCGGACCGGATGCATGGCGACATCCCTGATACGGGGTCCTCGCTTGCCAATGAGTTCGGTTTTGATTTGGGTACGGCCGGGTATGGCGATGATGCACTGTGGGGCGGTGATGGCGCTGATAGTTTATGGGGCGGCGAGGGCAACGACTCGCTTTACGGCGAGGCCGGGGCCGACAGCCTGTATGGCGGGGACGGCAACGACGTTCTTTACGGCGGTGATGCCGCCGACCATTTGGAAGGCAATGCCGGTATCGATACGCTTTATGGCCAGGCGGGCGCTGACAATTTGTTTGGTTACGCCGGCGATGACGTGATTGCCGGCGGTGAGGACGACGATACCCTAGCAGGTGGCGATGGCGCCGATGAGTTCCAATTCGCCGGCGGCAGTGGCGCCGATGCGTTGGCCCGCGCCCAATCCTTGGGTTCCGATACCATCAGTGATTACAGCGCGGCGGACGCGGATACCTTTGGGTTATCGGATACTGATTTCGGATTCGGCACAACGGGCACGTTGGCGGCGGGTGATACTTATTTCGAATTTGCCCAAACATCCTTGAGCGCGACGCCGCTGGATGCCGGGGGTGGTGACGCGGGCCCAGCGGTCGTGGTGTTCGGTGCCAACAGCGGCACCGACGGTGTCGATGTTTATTACACCGACGACGCTTCGGCGATGACCAACGCGAACTCGTATCAAATCGCTGATATCATCGGCGTCAATATGACCGATGTAGAGGCGGGCGACTTTTTCTTGCGGAGTTAATCTACCCGACGGCCCGCAACGGAGACGTATCGCGTAATGGCTCCATGCGGCGGTAGGCGAGCGCCTCGGCGATGTGGGCTCTGGAGATGGTTGCCGAGCCGGCCAGGTCGGCGATGGTGCGCGAAACGCGCAACACCCGATGATAGCCGCGTGCGGTTATATGGAACCGCTCGCAGGCCTCGACCAGCAACCGCCGGCCTTCGGGGTCCGGGTCGGCGATCTCTGCCAGCAGTGCATCAGGAACGCTCGCATTATCTCTGATGTTATTCCTGGCGTTACCCCCGGTGTTACCCCCGGCGTTACCCCCGGCGTTACCCCTGGCACTGTTCTGCGCGCCATCGCGTTCGACCAGACGCCGGCGCTGAGCTGCGCGCGCTTCGGCGACGCGCCCGGCGACGGCGGCGGAAGCCTCACCGGCGGGTGCAATGCCAAGATCAACAGGCGGCACCGGCGGCACCTCAATGTGGAGATCGAACCGATCGACCAAGGGCCCGGACAACCGGCTCTGGTAGCTCTCGGCACATTTCGGTGCCCGCGTGCAGGCCCGCGCGGGGTCACCGAAATGGCCGCAGCGGCACGGATTCATCGCGCCGACGAGCTGCACCCGCGCCGGGTAGGTGACATGCGCATTGGCCCGCGCCACCGAAACCCGCCCCGTCTCCAGCGGTTGACGCAATGCCTCCAAGGCGCGGCGATCGAACTCCGGCAGTTCATCCAAAAACAACACACCCAGATGCGCCAACGACATTTCGCCGGGTTTGGCCTTATGGCCACCCCCCACAAGTGCCGCCATGGAGGCCGAATGATGCGGGTCGCGAAACGGGCGCTTGTCCGTCAGCTGCCCCCCATCCAGCTCTCCGGCAAGGCTCTGGATCATGCTCACTTCCAGAACCTCAGAGGCCTCCAGAGGCGGGAGCAGGTCCGCCAGCCGCGCCGCGAGCATGGACTTGCCCGCGCCCGGCGGACCGGTCATCAGCAAGTTGTGGCCCCCGGCGGCGGCAATTTCCAATGCACGTTTGGCGGATTCCTGCCCTTTCACATCGGCAAGATCGAGAGCGTTTCGATCACACCCGGCGGCCAACGTCGGCTTCAATGGCTGGGCCAAGACCTGACTGCCTTTGAAGTGGTTGATAACCTGCAGCAGGTTGTTGGGGGCCAATACATCGCCGTTGCCAGCCCACGCGGCCTCGCCGCCCTGCCCGGCCGGACATATGAGGCCCATTTCGCGCCCCGCCGCATGGACCGCCGCCGGCAGCACGCCGCTGACGTTCGCCAGTGAGCCATCCAGCGCCAATTCGCCAAGCGCCACATAGCGCGCCACCTCGTCAACTGGCACCACCCCAATGACGGCCAGAAGCCCGAGCGCGATGGGCAGGTCGTAATGTCCACCTTCCTTAAGCAGATCCGCCGGCGACAGATTGACGACAATGCGTTTCGGCGGCAGAGCCAGCCCGAGCGCGTGCAGGGCGGCGCGCACCCGCTCGCGGCTCTCACCCACTGCCTTGTCCGGCAAACCGACAATGGTAAATGCCGGCAACCCGGGTGCGGCCTGCACCTGCACGTCGATATCAACGACGGAAATACCTTCGAATGCGACAGTGGGAATATGCGCAACCATCAAAACCTCCAGCTCAGTGGCCAGAAGTTTAGCGGGTACAAAAAGTGAATCTACCGACTAAAACGTGCAATCGTATTACAGAGATCAGGGTAGTTTGGCCTCAATGGCATCCCAGATATCGGCTTCCAGCGTGACGTCGTTGAACCGGTTGATCTCTTGAATGCCGGTCGGTGAGGTGACGTTGATTTCGGTCATCAGCCCGCCGATGACGTCGATGCCGACGAAAATCAGGCCGCGTTTTTTCAGCTCGGGCCCGAGCGCTTCGCAGATTTCGTGCTCACGGGCCGTCAGTTGCGTTTTCACCGGCTGGCCGCCGACATGCATGTTGGAGCGCGCCTCGCCTTCCGCCGGGACGCGGTTGGTACCGCCGACGGGCTCGCCATCGACCAGGATAATGCGTTTGTCGCCCTCGCGCACGGCGGGCAGGTATTTCTGCACGATGATCGGCTCACGGAAACTCTCGGAGAACATCTCCAAAAGCGCATTCAGGTTTTCATCACCGGGCGTGATGTGAAAAACGCCCGCGCCGCCGTTGCCGTAAAGCGGTTTGACGATGATATCTTGGTGCTCTTCGCGGAACGCCAAAATGTGATCGCGGTCGGAGGCGATCAACGTCGGCGGCATGAATTCAGGAAAGCGCGTGACGAAGATTTTCTCCGGCGCGTTGCGGACTTCGCGCGGATCGTTGACCACCAAAGTATCGGGGTGGATGTGTTCGAGCATGTGCGTTGCCGTGATGTAGGCCATATCGAAGGGTGGGTCCTGGCGCATCAGCACGACATCCACGTCGGCGAGGTCAATCTCGAACGCTTCGCCCAGGGTGAAGTGGTTGCCGACCTCACGGTGCACGCTCATGGGCTCGGCGCTGGCGATGACGCGGCCGTCGCGCATCGCCAGCCGACCCGGTTCATAATGCAACAGCTCGTAGCCGCGCGTTTGCGCCTCCAGGGCGAGCACGAAAGTAGAATCGCCGGAAATATCGATGCTGGCGACATGATCCATTTGAATGGCGACTTTTAGGGACATGGTTTTTTCCTGGGGCTTTCCTGGGCTTTCCTGGGCTTTTCCTGGGCTTTCTCTGGCGGGACCGGGATTACGAGAGTCGCTGGCGCAGCTCTTGGATCAGGGCGGTTGTTTCGTAGCGGTCGGGGTCCGGGCCGCCGTGGCGAAGTGATTCTTCCAGTGATGCAATGGCTGCCGGCACTTCGTCAAGCCGTGCCTGCAGTACGCCTTGCTCACGCCAAAGATCGGGCCTGTCGGGGGCCACCAGCAGCATGCGCTCAACCACGTCGATGGCGTCACGCCAATTTTGTTTGGCCACCAGCCGGACGCGGATATTTGCTTGCAGCCGCAGCAGCACATCACGCGCTGAAAGCGCGTCAAAATACCCCGGCTTCAATTCTGCATCGTCGCCGGCGATATCTTTGAGCCGCCTGCGAAGCCCGACCGGGTCGACAGCGGCGCCGCGCTCGAACGGATCGATGATCCGGCGCTCGCCATGGGCCTCCAGCCGCACCAGAAAACGGCCCGGAAAATTAATGCCGCAAGCGGCCCAGCCCAACTTTCGCGCCACGTCGATGTATAGAATGCCCAGCGTCACCGGTAAGCCTGAGCGCCGGTCGATGACCCGCATGAGATCGGCGCCGTCCAGTGTATCGAATGCCCGCGTCGTGCCGGTATAGCCGAACTGCCGTGCAATGATTTGAACCAACGCTTCGTGGCGACGGTCCAAGGTGTCATCACGACCGGCATAATCACTCACCGCGGCGACCAGCTGATCGAGGTGTCGGATATAAGGCGCGAGCGCCATTTCCGGGCGCTTGGCTAGGGCCAACAGCAACGCCGCCTCGGCAAGATCAATGGCATCGTCCGATTGATCGCCGAGCGCCGCGAGAGCGTCAACGATTGATGGGCCTGGGAGGGGTGAGTCCGATGTCACTTGGCAGCCTCGTCACCCTTCTTGACCCGGACATGAGAGATGACCTTGCGCACGTATCCGACACTGCGGGCGTGGGCGACGACACGATCAAGCTCCGCCTGGTTTTGGGCAATGCCGATCAGATAGACCGTTCCGGCAACGGTTTCCGTTGAATAGTTGATGGCATGAATATCTTTGTCGAAGGTCATCTTCGAGGTCAGCTGCGCGGTAATCCATGCGTCTTTTGCAGTCTCCGTCAGAGTTTTTGTGCCAATGCCGATTTCATTCAGCACAGCTTTGACGCCACTGGTTTTCCAAGCAAGGCGCACAGCATCGGCGCGCATTTGTTCCGAGCCCACGGCGCCGGTCAGCAATACCCGGCCCTCAAAGACCTCAATGCCCACCTTGGTAAAATGTTGTTCGCTTTCCTCCAGCAACGCTACCCGCAACTGAGTGCCGATCTTTGTATCGCGTGCAATCGTTTTGACAGTGCGCTCCTCGAAGACGGCCAGGCCGGCAACCGCACCGGCTCCGACGAGCGCGCTGGCGCAGCCGTTCAAGCCGGCAGCTGTACCGGCCAGCACAACAACCATCAAAAGTTTTCGAATTTCGGCGCGAAGCATAAAAACGTCTCCAGTTGGGCCATTCGCGAATGGCGGCGAATCACCCTATTGTAAAGGCTCCTAGCGAGGGCACAAAGAGCAAGTTGTTCAATTTCTTGTCGTGAACGGGCAAGTCTTGCCGTTAGTCACCGAGCCGCCAGGCATCGGGTTGGTGCCTCGGAACGCCCCGGCGCTGTACCACGACGGCATCAAACCGCAAGCCCAGTTGGGCGAGTTGTGGATGACGCTGCATGAAAACTTCCGCTGAGCGCTCGATCCGCCGGCGCTGTCGGGCGGATATCACTTCACCATCGACGGGTGATGAGCGGGCTTTTACCTCCACGAAGCAAATGACAGCGCCTCTGCGCGCCACGATATCGACCTCCCCCTGTCCGGACCGGAACCGTCGCGCCAAAATGCGGTAACCCTTCAATCGTAACATCCAGGCCGCCACAGTCTCTGCCCACAGGCCATGGCGCCAAGCCTGGCGGCGATGCGATGCAGATCCGCGCTGCGGCGTCACCCCGGTTCCTTCCCGATGGCAAGGGCGCGCTGATAAACATCGCGTTTCGGCCAGCCGGTCATGGCCGCGACTTCGGTAGCTGCATCCCGGACACTGTCGGTATGAAGCGCCTCGCGCAGCATGTCATCGATTTGTTCGGCTGAGGCGGTCTGATCATCAGCACCACGCGGCCCAATCACCAGGGTGATCTCACCTTTCGGAGGCCCGTTATCGGCGTAATGATCGGCGAGCTCGCTGAGTGTGCCTCGGCGTACTTCCTCAAAGCGTTTGGTCAACTCGCGCGTCACGGCGCAATCGCGCGGCCCCAAGACATCGGTGGCATCTGCCAGCATGGCCGCCAGGCGCTTGGCAGATTCCATAATCACGATTGTGCCCGGGATTTGGCCAATCTCGCCCAGTACCTTGCGGCGCTGCGCTTTTTTCGCCGGCAAGAAACCTTGAAAGAAAAACCGGTCCGTCGGCATTCCCGACAATGCCAGTGCCGTGGTCACCGCTGACGGGCCGGGCGCACAGGTCAGCGCAATGCCTTCGTCAATGCAGGCATTGATCAGCTTAAACCCGGGGTCCGAAATGGTCGGCATGCCGGCATCGCTGACCAGCGCCACGGTTTCGCCATCTTTAAGGCGTTTGATCAGCTTTGGGCGCTGCCCTGCGGCGTTGTGTTCATGATACGACCACAACGGTGTTTTCAGGCCGTACACGGCGAACAACTTCGAGGTTACGCGGGTATCTTCACAGGCAACGACATCGGCGGCATCCAGGATGTCCAACGCGCGCGCCGATATATCGCCGGCATTGCCGATCGGCGTCGCCACCAATACAAGCCCGGTTGCGCTCCCTGTGCTCCCTGGCGGTTTACTCCGCCGCTGCCTACGGCTAGGCTCGGGGCCGCCCGCTGGGGAAGGGGTATCAGAAGAAGGAACCGGGATTTCCGATGACACGAATTCTCTCCACCCGTGAATGGACGCCAAGATGGATGGCGGTTCTGGCTGTCGTCATTCTTACCGGTATTGCCGGTTGTCAGCAAATCGGACCTGGCGGCGGCTTGCAAGCCCAACCCCGGCCAAGCACCACAAGTGCTAGTGGCGCCCAAGGAACATTGGGCACGCCGCCCTCACACCAAAAACCCCCCATTACCGGTCCGCAAACGAGCCGCGCACCTGTCCCGCCCGGTCAGCAAGTCGCTTCACAGCGGGCCGTGTCGCCAAACGCCCAGATCTTTCAGCCGGGCACAACGCCTTTGCCGGCGCAGGCCCCCGTTCAAGGCGCAGGCCAGCCGGTGCCGAAACCGGACCTGCCTTCACTGGCGCATCTCTTAAACCGAGCTCCTGAAGCGGTGGTTGCGCAACCGCGGCCCATTGTGCCGCCACCGGCAACCACGGATACGGTGCGGGTCGGGTTGTTGCTGCCATTGAGCGGGCGCAACGCGAGTATCGGCAAGGCGCTCTTGAACGCTGCGCAGTTGGCGGTTTTTGATTTTGCCGACCGGCGCCTGGAATTGCTGCCGATTGATACGCGTGGCACGGCCCGGGGTGCTCAAGCGGCGGTGGCCACGGCGATTGGCGATGGCGCGCAGATTATCTTAGGCCCGCTGTTGGCGGGACCCGTTCGTGCGGTGGCGCCCGCGGCACGGGCCGCGCATGTGCCGGTCATTGCGTTCTCATCAGACCGTCGGGTCGGTGGCGGCGGAATTTATACGATGGGGTTTTTGCCGGAAGATCAGGTGCGGCGCGTCGTTTCCTATGCCATTCAGCGCGGCATCACGCGTTTCGGCGCCCTGGCGCCGGACAACGATTACGGTGTGACGGTATTCGAAACGCTTCGAGATGTGGTTCGCTCAATGGGCGCCGAAGTTGTCGAAGCGCGGTTCTATGATCCGAGCGCCCAGGATTTTACCGATGTGGTCCGCGTGCTTGCCGATTACGACAATCGCCGCGAGGCGCTTTTGGAGCAACGCAAGGAACTGGAACAAATCGACGATGACGTATCGCGCCAAGCTCTGAAGCGCCTCGAAAACCTGCAAACCATCGGCGATCTGCCATTTGAAGCGCTGTTGATCGCCGACGGCGGCAAGCGTTTGCAATCGGTGGCGGCGCTGCTGCCTTTTTACGATATCGATCCGTCGAAGGTGCGCATGCTCGGGACCGGCCAGTGGGACGTGCCGGGTTTGGGCTCGGAGCCGGCCTTGGCCGGGGGGTGGTATGCGGCGCCCGATCCCGCCGCGCGGCAAGGCTTTATGGCCCAGTACCGCGACACCTACGGCAGTGCACCGCCGCGTCTCGCCACGTTGGCCTATGACGCCACGGCATTGGCGGCTGTATTGGCGCAGGTCGAGGGCGGACCCGATTTTTCCGATGCGACGCTCACCACGGTGAGTGGGTTTGATGGCCGCGACGGCATATTCCGTTTCTTGTCATCCGGCGTCACGGAGCGCGGTTTGGCGGTGATGCAGTTGCGCCAACGCGATGCCAGGGTGATCCAAAAGGCACCGGGGACGTTCCAGGCGGCGATCAACTAGAGCATATTTCGAGAATGCCGCGTCTCAGCGTCTCCGTATTCTCGAAATATGCTCTAGTCTTCCTCGTAATCCGGCGCCAGCAATGCCGCCAGCATGGCGTTAAGGCGTGGCACGCCTTGTTCTGTCGCGATCAGCCGCGCGTCGCGCTGCTCCAGCAGGCCGCCGCTGACACATTGTTCGAGCCGCACGGTATCGAGCAATCGCTCCAGGGAAATACCCGTGCGCCGCTGCAGCCTCTCGATATCCAACCCTTCGGCGAGCCGGAGCCCGGTCATGATCATTTCTTCGGCCCGCTCTCGGGCATCCAGGCGCCGGCGCTTGCCGGTGCCATGACCATGTGCCGAAACAGCGGCGAGCCAGCGTGCGGGGTCATGAATCTGGTGCGTGGCGACAAAACCATCCGCCAACGTTAGCCGCCCGTGCGCACCGGGGCCGACGCCAACGTAATCCCCGCCCCGCCAATAGGTCAGGTTGTGACGGCTCTCGCAGCCCGGGCGGGCATGATTGGACACTTCGTATGGCGCCAATCCGTGATCGGTGAGAATCTCGCGGGTCAAATCAAACAGATCTGCGGCAAGATCTTCCGGCGCTGCGGCAACTTGGTCGCGAAAGAACGGCGTGCCGGGTTCGATGGTCAATTGATAGACAGATAAATGATCGCCCGACAGCGCCAGTGCGTCGCTCAACTCTGCCCGCCAGCTGTCCGGGGTCTGGTGCGGCAGTGCGTAGATCATGTCGAAGGTAAAGCGTTCGAATATCGCCGCCGCATCGGCCAGCGCACGGCGCGCTTCGTCCGCATCGTGACGTCGCCCCAGAAACTCGAGGGATGCGTCGTTCAGCGATTGCACGCCCAATGACAACCTGTTCACACCCGCGCTCCGAAAATCGCGGAAACTACCGATCTCCGCCGCCGACGGGTTGGCTTCGAGGGTGATTTCCGGCATCTCGGACCAGCACCAATGGGTGTCGATCGCCTCGATAATGGCCGCAACGGTGTCGGGCGCCATCAGCGACGGCGTGCCGCCGCCGAAAAACAGGCTGCTGACCGAACGATCAGGCGTTTCAGCCGCATAATGGGCCAGTTCCGCCAATAGGGCATCGCGCCAAGCGACGTGATCGATGGTGACCGCAACGTGGCTGTTGAAATCGCAATAGGGGCACTTCGACTCGCAAAACGGCCAGTGAACATAGAGCGCGAGGTCTTCCGTCATTGCCCAGGCGCGGAAAAGCAGGCGGCAACAAGCTTTCCGAAGGCGTCGGCGCGGTGGCTGATGGCGTGTTTGTCGGACGGCTCGAACTCGCCGAAGGTGATATCAAAGCCTTGTGGCACAAACATTGGATCGTAACCGAAACCTTTGTCGCCACGCGTCGGCCAAACCAATTCGCCGTGTACGGTGCCCTCGAAAGTTTCGATGTGGCCGGCCGCATGGTCTGTTTCAGGCCAACACAGCGAAAGTGCGCAGGCGAAATAGGCGGCAGGGTCGCCGCCATCAAGCTCGCGCCAGACCTTTTCCATGGCGACGCCGAAATCCTTGGCCTCCCCAGCCCAGCGGGCCGAATAGATACCCGGCTGGCCGCCCAACGCCGGCACGACGAGGCCGGAATCGTCGGCTAACGCCGGCAATCCGGCACCCTCGGCGGCGGCGCGGGCCTTGATCTCGGCGTTGGCGATGAATGTGGCGCCATCTTCGACGGGTTCCGGTAATCCCAACGCGCCTGCGGAAATGACGCTTGTGCCAAACGGCGCCAACAGCTCGTCGATCTCGCGCATTTTGCCAGGGTTGTGGCTGGCGATGACCAGCTTGGGTTCCGTGAAGTGACGCGCCATGAGATCAATCCTTTAATCTTGACCGAGCGCACGCCGTTGTGCCGCTGTCAGTTCGGCAACGCCCGCTTGTGCCAATTTAAGAAGCTCAATAAATTGCCCTTCACTGAACGGGTCGGCTTCGGCGGTGCCTTGAATCTCAACGATTCCGCCCTTCCCAGTTAGCACAAAGTTGGCGTCCGCCTCGGCATTGGAGTCCTCTGCATAGTCAAGATCGCTCACTGCCATGCCCTTATAGAGACCACAAGAAATGGCAGCTACCTCATCGATCAAAGGAATAGTCTTAATCACACCTAGTTGCTGACAACGCTCAAAAGCTTTGTACAAGGCGACATAAGAGCCGGTAATGGCAGCTGTACGTGTACCACCATCCGCCTGAATGACGTCACAGTCGAGCTTGACCTGGATTTCACCCAGGGCTTCCAGGTCGGTGACCGCGCGCAAGCTGCGGCCGATCAGGCGCTGGATTTCCTGGGTGCGGCCCGACTGCTTGCCGCGTGCGGCTTCGCGGTCTGTGCGGGTATTGGTGGCGCGTGGCAGCATGCCGTACTCCGCCGTTACCCAGCCACGCCCCGTGTCGCGCATCCATGGCGGCACGCGCTGCTCGACGCTGGCTGTGCATAGCACGTGGGTGTCGCCGAATTTTGCCAGGCAAGATCCCTCGGCGTGTTTCGACACGTCGGGCTCGAGCACGATTTCGCGCAGTTGATCAACTTCCCGACCGGATGGTCGCCCGCTGGGTTGCCCGGTACGCTGCATGGCGCCGCCTTTCATTTTTCTTTATGGTGTTCAAGTGCGCGCAAGCTAGCGTGGCGCTCCAGGCCAGACAAGCGCGGACAGACAAGCGCGGCTGCGGCTTTTGGTGCCGCCGTTGACGCTGGGGAAACACAAAACTACATTCTGCCCAAATCACGGAATTTGAGCACAAGCATGATTACCGAACTGAACCAACGTTCGCGCGAAATCTTCCGATTGATCGTCGACGCATATGTGGAAACCGGCGAACCCATCGGCTCGCGCTCAATCGCGCGGCAACTGGGACAGAAATTGTCGCCGGCTACGGTACGCAATGTGATGGCCGACCTGGAAGAGGCCGGACTGTTGTATGCGCCGCATACGTCGGCCGGGCGCTTGCCGACAGACGCCGGGCTCAGGATGTTCGTCAATGGTTTGCTGGAGGTCGGCAATCTCTCCAGTGCGGAACGCGAAGATATCAAGGGACAGTTCGCCGGCTCGGGGAACAGCATGGAGGGCTTGTTGGAGCAAGCCACGGAGGCGCTCTCGGGCCTCACAGGTTGTGCCAGCCTTGTGATGGCGCCGAAGACCGAAAGCCCCTTGAAGCATATCGAGTTCGTCAGTCTCAGCCCCGGCCGCGCACTGGTGGTGCTGGTGACGGAAAACGGCATCGTCGAGAACCGCATAATTCAGGCGCCTGATCAGCTGTCGCCGTCCAGCCTCGTTCAGGCGAGCAATTTCTTAAGCGCGCGGCTGGTCGGGCGGACGGTCGCCGAGGCCTATGACGAGATCATGTCCGAGCTTGAACAAAATCGCGCCGAGCTCGATGGCCTGACGCAGCGCGTTGTGGAAAGCGGTCTTGCGACATGGTCGGGAGACAGCGGTGACAGCATGCATGGCGGTTCTCCGGGGGGCTCGCTGATCGTGCGCGGCCAGGCGAACCTGTTGGAAGATGTCAGCGCGCTCAATGACCTGGAGCATATCCGCAACCTGTTTAACACCTTGGAAACCAAGGAAGAGATGCTGAAGCTGTTGTCATTGACGGACACAGCGGACGGGGTACAGATTTTCATCGGCGCCGACAGCCAGCTGTTCAACATGGCCGGCGTTTCGGTGGTTGTGGATTCGTTCCAAAGCTCGTCGGAGCAGGTGCTGGGCGCCATTGGCGTCATCGGTCCGTCGCGCATGAACTACGCTCGCATTATTCCGATGGTTGACTATACCGCCAAATTGATCGGCCGGATGCTCGGCTGAACTCGTTCAAATATTTCGCAGACACGGAGACGGAAACCCTCATGACTTCCGAAGACACGCCACAGGAAAAAGAAAATCCGACCGATAACCCGGGCGTCGGCGGCAGTGCCGAAGACCCCACCTTCGCGCCTTCCGAGACGGCGCCCGAGACAGTACTGGACGTCACGCCCGATGATGCGCCGGACGGCGACCCCGCTATGGCTGCGGCGCCCATCGAAACAGAGGCGGAGGACGTTGCCCCGGAGGTTTCGGCTGAAGAGGCCGCCGCGGCTCGAATTGCCGAGCTCGAAACAGAGGTGGCGGAGGTCAACGACAAGCTGTTGCGCGCTTTGGCCGAGACCGAAAACGTACGCCGCCGCGCCCAGCGTGACCGAGAAGACGCATCGAAGTACGCGATCAAGGGGTTCGCCGAAGATATGGTACGGGTTGCCGACAACATGGGCCGGGCGCTGGCCAGCATTGATGCGGATGCGCGGGCTGCCGATGCCAATTTGGAAAACCTCGCTGTCGGCGTGGAGATGGTGAATAAGGAACTGCTGAGCGCTTTTGAGCGTGCCGGCGTGAAGCCGATTGAGGCCATGGGTGCGCGGTTTGACCCCATGCTGCACGAGGCGATGTTCGAAATTCAGGACCCGGACCAACCGTCGGGCACCGTCACCCAGGTGATGGAGGATGGCTTCACCCTGCACGGGCGTACGTTGCGCGCCGCGAAAGTCGGCGTCACCAAGGGCGGCCCCAAGGTCACACCGCCGAAAGAAGGTGCGGACGATACGGCGGACCCTGCGAAACGCGAGGGCCAGCAGGCTTATGAAGCGCAGGGAGAAACACCGCCGGAAGCAGGCGGGCAGGTTGACCAGGAGTTATAATCTGGCCAGCGACGGAACCCAGAGCCTGGGCATTGCGCAAAACGTTGCGTGTTCCGGAGCCTAAGCCTATATAAGCGCGGGAAAGCCGCCGAATAGGGCTTCTCCCAAACGCACACCACCAGGGATTTCGGGCAGCGCCTGTATGGGCTGCCCTAGAAATTGCCGCAGAAGATGAGGACGAAATGAGTAAAGTTATTGGTATCGACCTGGGCACGACGAATTCGTGTATCGCCATTATGGACGGCAAGGAGGCCAAGGTCGTTGAAAATGCCGAGGGCGCACGCACCACGCCTTCGATGGTTGCTTTCGCCGACGAGGGCGAGCGACTGGTCGGCCAGCCGGCGAAACGCCAGGCGGTGACCAACCCGGAAAATACGCTGTTTGCGATCAAACGTCTGATCGGCCGGCGCTATGACGACCCGATCACCAAGGAAGATAAGAAGTTGGTACCCTACGAAATCGTCAAGGGTGACAACGGTGATGCCTGGGTTGCCGCCGAGGGTGAAAAATACAGCCCCAGTCAAGTCAGCGCGTTCATTTTGCAAAAAATGAAGGAAACCGCGGAAAGTTATTTGGGCGAAGACGTGACGCAAGCCGTGATCACGGTGCCCGCTTACTTCAACGATTCTCAGCGCCAAGCCACCAAGGACGCCGGCAAGATCGCCGGCCTGGAAGTGCTGCGCATCATCAACGAGCCGACCGCTGCGGCGCTTGCCTACGGCTTGGAGAAAAAAGAAGCCGGCATCATCGCGGTTTACGATCTGGGCGGCGGTACGTTCGATGTTTCAGTTTTGGAAATCGGCGATGGCGTGTTCGAGGTGAAGTCGACCAACGGCGACACCTTCCTGGGCGGTGAAGATTTCGATAAACGCATCGTCGACTACTTGGCCGACGAGTTTAAAAAGGAAAATACGGTCGATCTGCGCGAAGACAAGCTTGCCTTGCAGCGCCTGAAAGAGGCCGCCGAGAAGGCCAAGATCGAGTTGTCATCGACGGCGCAGACCGAAGTGAACCTGCCGTTCATCACTGCCGATCAATCGGGGCCGAAACACCTCAACATCAAGCTCAGCCGCGCCAAGTTGGAAGCGCTGGTCGAGGAGTTGGTCGAACGGACGATCAAACCTTGCCAACAAGCGCTTAAGGATGCCGGTCTCAAGGCATCTGAAATCGATGAGGTGATCTTGGTCGGCGGCATGACCCGCATGCCCAAGGTGCAAGAGGTGGTGAAGTCGTTCTTCGGGCGCGAGCCGCACAAGGGCGTTAACCCCGACGAGGTGGTCGCCATCGGTGCCGCCATTCAAGGCGGTGTGTTGAAGGGCGACGTTAAGGATGTGTTGTTGCTCGATGTGACGCCATTGTCGCTTGGTATCGAGACGCTGGGTGGTGTATTCACCCGCCTGATCGACCGCAACACCACCATTCCGACCCGCAAATCCCAGGTGTTCTCGACTGCCGAGGACAGCCAGACCGCGGTGACGATCCGTGTCTTCCAGGGCGAGCGCGAAATGGCGGCGGACAACAAAATCCTCGGCCAGTTTGATCTGGTCGGTATTCCGCCTGCGCAACGCGGCCTGCCGCAGATCGAAGTGACCTTTGATATCGATGCCAACGGCATCGTCAATGTGTCGGCCAAGGACAAGGCCACCGGCAAGGAACAGCAGATCCGCATTCAGGCATCCGGCGGTTTGGGCGATGACGACATCGAACGCATGGTCCAGGAAGCCGAGCAGAACGCCGAGGAAGATAAGATTCGGCGCGAGGGCGTGGAGGCGCGCAACACGGCGGACTCTATGATCCATGCCACCGAGAAGAACTTGTCCGAATATGGCGATCAGGTGCCGGAAGAAGACAAAACCGCCATCGAAACCGCCGTGACCGAGCTGAAGGAAGCGCTTGAAGGTGATGATGTCGAAGACATTACCGCCAAGACGGAAGCCTTGACGCAAGCATCCATGAAACTGGGTGAAGCCATGTATAAGGCGGCGCAGGCGGAAGGCGGCGCCGAGGGCATGGAAGCTGGCATGGGCCCCGATATGGGCGCTGGCGCGAATGCCGAGCAGCCGGCCGATGACAACGTGGTCGATGCCGACTTCGAGGAAGTCGACCCCGATGCCGAGAAAAAGAAGGACGACTGACGGGCTGGCGAGCGGTTATAGCAATTATCATCGCTCGCCCCGACACCTCCTTCACCGGCGCTTGATCACCGGGGGACAAAAACATGGCGAAATCTGATTTCTACGACACCCTTGGCGTCAACCGTGAAGCCGGCGGTGATGAGATCAAGAAGGCGTACCGCAAACTCGCCATGAAGTATCACCCGGACCGCAATCCGGGCGACAAGGACGCAGAGCAAAGTTTCAAAGACGTCAACGAGGCCTATGAGGTCTTGAAGGACGATGACAAACGCGCCGCTTATGATCGTTTCGGCCACGCTGCCTTTGAACAGGGCGGCCCTGGCGGCGGTGGATTTGGCGGCGGCGGTGGCGGCTTTGGGTCTGGGTTCGCCGATATATTTGACGAGATGTTCGGCGATTTTTCCGGCGGGCGTCGTGGCGGTGGCCAGCAAGTCGGCAAGGGTGCGGACCTGCGCTTCAATATGGAAATCGGCCTCGAAGACGCCTTCAAGGGAAAGCAGACGGAAATCCGCGTACCCACATCGGTGGGCTGCGATACTTGCCATGGATCGGGCGCCGCCTCAGGTACCGGTCCCAGCGCGTGCCCGACCTGTCAGGGGCATGGCCGGGTGCGTTCGCAGTCGGGCTTCTTTACCGTCGAGCGCACCTGCCCAAATTGCCAGGGCACTGGCGAGGTGATCTCCGACCCGTGCAAGAATTGTGGTGGCGCCGGACGTGTGCAGAAGGAAAAAACGCTTAGCGTCAATATTCCGGCGGGCGTCGAGGATGGCACGCGCATCCGTTTGTCGGGTGAGGGCGAGGCCGGATTGCGCGGCGCGCCGGCGGGCGATCTGTACATTTTCTTGCATTTGCAACCGCACCGTTTTTTCCAGCGTGACGGCGCCGATATCTATTGCCGGGTGCCAATTCCCATGACCCGCGCGGCACTTGGCGGCACCGTTGAGGTGCCGACCGTCGACGGCACGATCGCGCGCATATCCATTCCCGCAGGCACGCCGACGGGCCACCAGTTCCGGCTCAAGGGCAAGGGCATGAGCGTGCTGCGCTCCAAGGCGCGCGGCGATATGTTCGTGCAGGCCAATGTCGAGACGCCGCAAAACCTGACCAAGCGTCAAAAGGAACTGTTGAAGGAATTTGAAGGTGAGGGCGGTGATGAACAGCACAGCCCGGAAGCGCACGGTTTCTTTTCCAAAGTCAAAGACTTGTGGGAAGACCTGAAGGAGTAATTCCCAACCAAGCTTGTTCCTGGGCCGCATCCCTGAAAAAATGCATGCAAGCACTTGGAATGATCGATTCGATAGGATCAAAGGTAGCTTTGTCCGTGTTATCGCGTGGATTCTTTTTGGTCTGTATTGGTCTCTGGCTGATGGCGTTGCTGTCCGGCGCGCCAGAGCGTGCCATAGCGGCGGACCAGCCCAGACAGGTGTCTGTTTCCTACTGCATAGAGTGCGTGCCGTTTCAGTTCACCAATGTCGACGGCCAGCCTGATGGGTTGCTTGTCGATTTCTGGAAGCTGTGGTCGAAAAAGACCGGCATTTCTGTCAATTTTGCGCCCGCAACCTGGAGCAACACCCTTTCACAAGTTCGCGAAGGTCGGGCCGACGCCCATGCAGGCCTGTTTTTCAGCACCGCCCGACATGCTTACTTGGATTACGGCGCGCCGCTGACCAAAACCGATACACATGTGTTTTTCCATAAAGACATCGCATTCCCGCGCGCGCTTTCCGAACTGAAGGCCTATCGCGTTGCCACAATAGCCGGCGACCTGGTCGAGGGGTGGTTGCGCGAGCGTTTGGGCGACGACGCCGTCGCCGGATATCCCGATTATCATAGTCTCATTGCGGCCCTAAATGCCGGGGAGATCAAGGTATTCGCCGCCGATACGCCGACGGCGCTCTTCCACCTCGGCCGCAGCGGACTGCTGAGCACATTCAGGCATCAAAAGCTCAAGCCACTCTATACGAGCAAGTGGTTTACGGCGGTCGGCAAGGGCAAACGCGATCTCCTTCAGGTTATCAACGAAGGCATGAGCATGATTGGGCCGGCGGAACGCTTGGCCCTTCTCAGGACCTGGGCAAGCGGGCAGCGGTCCGACGAACCTGCTGGTCTGATTGTTGCTATCGACAACGATTATCCGCCGCTGTCGTCAATCGGAATTGAC
Source organism: Rhodospirillaceae bacterium (assembly GCA_016845145.1). Taxonomy (GTDB): domain Bacteria; phylum Pseudomonadota; class Alphaproteobacteria; order Rhodospirillales; family Casp-alpha2; genus TMED8. The sequence continues at coordinate 19,263 of JAERTE010000075.1, read as the reverse complement.
GGCGCACCGCAAGGCTTGCTTGTGGACTTGTGGCGTGCTTGGGGCAAGGTAACGAAACGCAAGGTACGCTTCAAAGCCGGCACCTGGCAGCAAACACTGGACGATGTCCGGACCGGTGAGGCGGATATTCACTCTGGTCTGTTTAAGTCGGCCGACCGTGAGCATTGGATGGCGTTCTCTCAGCCGATCCAGAATATCAAGACGGGCCTCTTTTCGAAGTTCGATGCCATCGGCGGCGGAACCTTGACTCAACTGAAAGGCAAACAAGTCGGGGCGGTCGCCGGAACATATCAGGCGAGTTACCTGGAGCGCGAGCACCCAGACATCAAGCTTCACAAATTTCCCGACCGTACGTCATATTTGGTCGCGCTGATGCGGGGCGAGATTGCCGCGATCGTTGAAGAGGTGCCCACGGTAAGTGCTTATCTGGCGCGGTTCGGCCTGAGCGGAGCCGTGACGCGCCGCGCCGATCTGTTCGAGAACCAAGTGTTCGCCGGCGTGCGCCGCGACAACATGGTCTTGCTCGATTTTTTAAATGAGGGCCTGAACAAAATTCCGCTGCAAACCCTGGCTGAAATCGAGGCACGCTGGATACCCAATCCGAAGGACCGGTTCTTTGCTGTTGAGGCGCGTGAGGTAAACTTGACCAAAGCGGAAGTCGCATGGATCGAGGCGCACCCGGAGATCAATGTCGCGGCGACGCCTGATTGGCCGCCGTTTGAATGGCAGGACAAGGCCAGCGGCGAGCATCGAGGCATCTCGGCTGATTTTATACGCCTTGCTGCAGCGAAAGTCGGCCTGAAGGTCAAGTCGGCGTTTGGCCCCTGGCCCCAACTTATCGAGAAACTGAAAACCAAGCGGATTGACGTCGCGCCGGGCCTCAACCAGACAACGAACCGGGATAAATTTCTGCTCTTCACGGAACCCTTTGTCGATTATTTCTCTGTTATCTTCACCAAGGCTGGCCGCGACGACATCAAATCAATGGATGACCTGGCTGGAAAGACCGTCGTCGTCGAGCAGGGATACGCGCTGGCAGAAACCATCCCGCGCGATTTTCCAGGGCTCAGGCTGAAAATTGTCGATACGTCGATTGAGGCGTTGCAGGCCGTGTCATCGAACGACGCGGACGCTTATATCGGCAATCAGTTGGTCGGCACGTTCTTGATCACCAAGTATCTTCTAAAGGACCTCAAGACTTCGGGTTTCTACAACCGAATTCCCGGACGGTTTCGATTCGGGATCCGTAACGATTGGCCGGAGCTCAAGCGAATTCTTGGCAAAGGGCTGGCGGCAATCACCACTGAAGAGCGCAGCGCCATCATCAGGGCCCATACGGGCCTCAACCTGGACATGGGCAATCAAGTCCGGCTTAGTGATGAAGAGCGCGACTGGCTCAGCAAGCACCCGACGATCCGCCTGGGCGTTGATTCCACTTGGCCGCCGTTCGAATACATGGACGGAGACATGTACAGCGGTCTTGCTGCCGGCTATATCGAGGCAATTTCTAAACGTCTGGATACGGAGATGGTGCCGAAGCCTGCATTGACATGGCAGCGCGCGATAGAAGCCATCGAAAGCAAAACCGATCAGGTGGACATGTTGCCCGCCGTTGCCATTACGCCCGAGCGCAAGGCGTTTTTGAACTTCACCAAACCGTATCTGACCTTCCCCATGGTCATCGCGGCACGCAAGGATGCGGCCTATATCGGCGACATGAAAGACCTCGACGGCAAGAAGGTGGGGATGGTCCGCAATTACTTCGTTCATGAGATGGTCCGCGCCAATCACCCAGAGATCATTCCCGTACTCACCGATACGGTCGGCGAGGGCCTGGAGCAATTGGAGGACGGCAAGGCGGTCGCGTTCATCGACAACCTGGGGGTCATTACCTACGAGCTCGACCGGCTGGGCATTGAGCAGATCAAGATCGCCGCGCCGACCAAATACAAGGTCGAGCTGTCCATGGGCGTGCGCAAGGATTGGCCGGAGCTGATTCCGATTCTGACTAAGGCTTTGGAGACCATCGACGAAAAAGAGCGCGCCGCCATTCGCAACACCTGGTTGGCGCTTCGGGTCAATATCGGCTGGGATTTGAAAACGGTCCTCACATGGGCGCTGCCCATCGGCGGCAGCGCGGCGCTTGTTATCCTGGTTATCATTGTCTGGAACCGAAAGCTGGGCGTTGAGATATCCGAGCGGAAAAAGGCGCAGGCCGACTTGACTGTCGCCAATGACAAGCTCGGCCAGGCCATGGGTCATATTGAAGGTTCGATCAATTATGCCAGCCGAATTCAGCGCTCCGTATTGCCCGATGAGCCACTGCTGAAATCCATCTTCAACGATTATTTCATTCATTGGCAACCGCGTGACGTGGTTGGCGGCGATATTTATTGGGCCAGCAAATGGGGCGAGGGCGCGGTGGTGTGTTTGGGCGATTGCACAGGCCACGGTGTGCCCGGTGCGTTCATGACCTTGATCTCCACCGGCGCCATGGAGCGCTCGATGATCGAAACCGAGGTTGGTGACGTCGGGGCATTTCTGCAACGCATTCATCAGGCGGTGCAATCCAGCCTTGGCCAAGATGTGGCGGACGGCGAGTCCGATGATGGCATGGAGCTGGGCGTGTGTTACTTCACACCGGACGGCGGGCAAATGCATTTTGCCGGCGCGCGTTTCGATATGTTCATGGTCAACGGAGACGAGCTGGTTGATATCAAACCGACCCGCAAAGGCATCGGCTACCGCGATATTCCTTTTGACCAGAACTATCAGACGAAGACCATCGACCTGTCGCCGGGGTTGCGGTTTTACATGACGTCTGATGGCCTGATCGATCAGGTCGGGGGCGAACGGCGGCGAGCGTTCGGCAAGAAACGGTTCCGGAAATTGCTGCTTTCGGTGCAGGAATTATCGTTCGACCAACAAAAGCGCCGCATTATTGAGGCTTTGGACGAGCATCAAGGTGCGGAAGTGCGCCGCGATGATATCGCTGTCATCGGATTTGGTATATAGGGCTCAAGTTACTGAAATCATTCATTTTGCTGCGCAATAATGCTGCAGCATAAAGTGCAGCATAAAACGGGCTAGCCAATCAAATTACGCATGGAAACCAATGCGTCGGCGGCTTTTTCCGCGACATGACAAATGACGGCATGCTGCTCCGATGAGATGCCAAGCTGATCAATGATACGGTTGGCGAACTCGGCTTCGGCGGCATGGTATTCACCATCCACCACCGAGATGATCAACAGCTCCACGCCGATCACTAGCCGCGAACGCATATCTTCAAATACGCTGAGGTCGACATCGGCTTCGACATCGGCGATGGGCGCATTGCCGATATAACCGGCCTCCCAATACAGGCGATCCAGGTAGGCCATTTCGGCGTCGGCGACGAGACCGTCGGCGACAATCATCTGTTGCGCCAGATTGAAAAACGCCGCCTTTTCGGCCTTGTCGAGAATGTGCAGGAACATGCGGTATTCTACACCGAAGCGATTTTTTCCAAAGGAGTTTCGCGCCCCATCGGCAGGTTGTCGTGCAGTGCCGCCAGCAGATCCGATTTCAACCCGGCGTGTGCTGCCTCGTTCCACAGGTTGCGCCACTGCCTCGGGTCTTCGGCCAAGTCGTACAATTCTCCTTCGGTGCCGTCATACACATTGGTGGCGGCGTACTCGGTAATCACATAGCGGCCGTCCTGAACGAAGGTGCGCAAGGTGATGGCGTTGCCGTCCCAGCTGTCGATCCATTCGGTCGTCGTGCCTTCTCGTGTGCTTGCGCCGGGCTGCACCGGCAGCGGCGCGCCCTGCATCCATTCGGGAATCTCGCCGACGGCTCCGGCAATCGTTGGCGCGATATCCACGTGCCCAACGGGGGAATCTATCGCGGTTGGCGTGATGCCGGCCGACGGCGCCGGACGCCAAATGAACGGCACGCGCATCAGCCCCTCCACATGATACGGCCCCTTGAACAGCATACCGAAGTCGCCCTGGAACTCGCCGTGGTCGGTGGTGTAGATGACGTCCGTGTCGGCATCCCAGCCGCGCGCGCTCAGATAATCCATCACCAGCCCCACGGCCTCGTCGATCAATTCGTTCTCGGCGTGCACCTTGGCGTTAACCTCGCGGATGGCATCTGCGGATAAATTGGCCGGCACGAAAGCCGGCGGCACCTCGAAGGCAAACTGATTTTCGCCCAGATACCATTCGCGCCAATGTCTGGGTTTGTCGTCCAGCACCTTCAAGCATTTCTCCACGCTGCCCGGATAGCCGTCCGGCAACGGCAGCTCGCGCCAATCGAATTTCCGCGCCGCTTCCATGGGCGGGTCCCAGGGGTGATGCGGGTCGGGAAAGCTCATCCAGCAAAACCAATCCTCGGAATCGTCCAGGCTGTCGAGCCACGCCATGGTGCGCTCCGCCGTCCAGTGCGTGTGGTAAAGTTCCTTCGCGATTGGATTGTGCGCGACTTGCGGTGCGTCTGTATCGCCCCCGTCGCGAGCCGACGGCGTGCCCTGGTAGGCGTATTCATGAAAACCGTCCACTTCGGCGGCATGCTGTTCGTTCAGCCATTTGGCGTAATGAAAGGTGGAGCGCGCGATACGTCCCGAGTGGCCGGCCAGCTCCATGCGGTCGAAGCCGCGATGCGGACCCATATTGCCGTCATTGGCGGCGAGGTTCTCAAAGAACGTTGTCCCGGCGTGCGGCTCCAGGTGCGCCTTGCCCAAAAGCGCTGTCCTATAACCCTTCGATTTCATGTGATGACTCAGGCTCGGCGCATCGTCGGGCAAGGGGATGCCGTTCGACGTGACGCCGTGGCGGCGGATGTATTGCCCGGTCAGGATCGTCGAGCGGGCCGGCATGCAGACCGTACTTTGATTCCGCGCCTGGGTGAAATTCAAACCCGCGGAAGCCAGCTTATCGATGTTCGGCGTGGCTGCGAACGTGCCGCCGTTGCAACCCAGCGCCTCGAATCGTTGTTGGTCTGTAGTGATCAGTAGAAATTTCCGGCCCATGCTCGCCTCTATGATTGTTTGGTTGATTGCATCATGGCGGACCGTCAATAAGGGTTCAAGTTGCGCCACTGCTCAGCCTGGCTTATGACACGGGTGCGATTCGTTGAGGAGTGAAAGCCATGAAAATCGGAATTGTCGGATGTGCAGGCCGCATGGGACGCATGTTGGGTGCAGTGGCTCTCGATACCGAAGGCGCCGAGCTTGCCGGCGGCACGGAAGTCCCCGGCAGCCCGCACCTGGGCGCCGACCTCGCGGTGCTGGCCGGAGGCGAGCCATCAGGACGATCGGCAGGTGATGATCCGGCAGCGATGTTTGCCGCCGTCGATGTGGTGTTGGATTTTACCATTCCCGCCGCGTCCCTGGCGCATGCGAAGCTGGCCGCTGAGCACGGCACCGCCCTGGTTATCGGCACCACGGGGTTGAGCAATGCCGACATGGATGAGATTGGCCAAGCCGCTGAAAGCGCCGCTATCGTGCATGCCGGCAACATGAGTCTCGGTGTTAATCTTTTGGTCGGCCTGGCCAAGCAGGTCGCGGCGGCCTTGGGGCCGGACTACGATATCGAAGTGCTGGAAATGCACCACAAACACAAAATCGACGCGCCGTCCGGCACCGCCTTGATGCTGGGCAAAGCCGCCGCCGAGGGCCGTGGCGTTGCGCACGACGATACTGCGGTCATGAGCCGCGAGGGCGAAACCGGCGCGCGTCCCGATGGCGCCATCGGTTATGCGACGCTGCGTGGCGGCGATGTGATCGGAGATCACAGTGTGATCTTCGCAGGTCCCGGTGAACGCATCGAGCTGGTCCATAAAGCCGGCGACCGAGGCCTGTTTGCGCGCGGTGCGGTACGCGCCGCCATGTGGACCGAAGGCAAGTCCGCGGGTCTCTACACCATGCGCGACGTGCTGGGAATCTAGCGGAAAGTATCAGGTGCGAAGCTCATGCGGGTGAACGGGTGCGCACACGGCGCTCACGAACCGGCGTAAATCACCCGCAACCTCACGCCTTTCATCCGCCGTCAGGAATGTGCCGAGCGCAATGACGTGGCCATGGCTGCGTAATTCGAGCCGGCTGTTGGGCGCGTCGGCGGCGATCAACTTGATGCGCGCCCAATGACGCGGGATCGACCAACTCTCGCGCTGTCCCCATGGGTTGATCCGTTCCAGATGCAACTGCCGTTCGGTGACCGCGATGCGCTCGACCACGCGCGTGCGTCGATGGTTGAAGTGCAACAGCGCCACCAGCGCCACCAGCTCCAGCCCCATGAAGCCGAATACCGGCCACGCACCGGCAAGGCTGAACCCAACGGCGACCGGCACCATGACGCCGGTTGCCGCCAGCGCCAGCCATTTCAGCGCTGAGCGCGAGCTTGATCGGTTGGGTCGAAGCTCTGCGCTGAAAACAATTGAGTCGGTTGCGGGTGTCGCCATCCCTAAATTTTAACCGTTCTAAAGCTCGCCGCCACAAAAAACTTGCCCACGGGCCGCCAGGCCATAAGCTTGCCCGAAAGGAATGTGACGATGAAAAAAGCCGATGTGGAAGAATTTTACGCCCGCCTGCAGGCCGCCGACCCCGAGCCCAAGGGCGAGCTTAATTATACCAACCCCTACACCTTGTTGGTGGCGGTGGCGCTGTCGGCACAGGCCACTGACGTCGGCGTCAACAAGGCGACGGATAAGCTGTTCAAGATCGTCGATACGCCCGAAAAAATGGTCAATCTGGGCGAAGGTAAGCTGAAGGATCACATCAAGACCATCGGGCTCTATAACACCAAAGCCAAAAACGTCATGGCGCTGAGCCACCTGTTGATCGAGCGCCACGATGGCGTGGTGCCGGATGATCAGGCCGCGCTTGAGGCACTGCCGGGGGTCGGGCGCAAAACCGCCAACGTGGTCCGCAATATCGCTTTCGGCGCGCCGACCATTGCAGTTGATACGCACATTTTCCGCATCGGCAACCGCACCGGCCTGGCGCCCGGCAAGACAGTGCTGGCGGTCGAGAAGACACTGCTGAAGGTAACGCCCGACGCCTACATGCTGCATGCGCATCACTGGCTGATTCTCTTGGGCCGCTACATCTGCAAGGCGCGCAAGCCCGAATGCCCGGCCTGTCCGGTGATCGAGTTGTGCCGCTTCAAAGGGAAAACGACGGTTTAGGGCGCCGCAGTTCGTCGCCTAAAGCTTGTCCTGATAACCCAAACCAAATCGAGGCCGACGTGACCATTCACTACGACATGCCGCTTTACCGCCCGCCCAGCGAGGGCCAAAACCTGATCATCCAGGCGACGCTCGGGTGTTCGGCCAACTACTGTACTTTCTGTTCCATGTACAAGAGCAAATCATTCGCCGCCCGGCCATTGGATGCGGTATTTGCCGACATTGATGCCGCCGCCCGCGAGTGGCCGGACGCAAGCCGGGTGTTCTTGGCCGACGGCGACGCGCTGACGCTTCCCACGGAGGCGTTGCGGGCGATCCTCGACAAGTTGCACGCGGCATTGCCGGAACTTACCCGCGTCTCGGCCTACGCCACGCCGAAGAACCTGATCGACAAGAGCGCCGAGGAGTTATCTGAGCTGAAGCAGCGCAAGCTTTCGCTCGTCTACTTAGGCATCGAGTCGGGCTCGACGCCGGTGCTGAAGCGCGTCATCAAGGGGGCCTCGCAAAAAACCCACGCCATGGCGCTCGACAAGGCCCGCGATGCCGGTCTCAAGGTATCGGCGACGGTGATCTTGGGATTGGGCGGCCAGGCAGGCTGGGAAGACCACATTGCCGATACGGCGGACCTCATCAACGCGCATCCACCGACCTACCTCTCGACGCTCCAGCTGACCCTTGAAGACGGCGTGGTTGATGCTTTCATGGCCGCGCAAGACGGTGGGTTTGAGTTCCAGGGCGATGCGGGCATTTTGGCTGAGCTGGAACGCTTGATCACGCTCTTGGCGCCCGAGCGCCCAGTGATTTTCCGCTCCAATCACGCCTCGAACTGTTTGCCCTTGGCCGGAAACCTGCCCAAGGACCGCGATAAATTACTCGATGTTATTGCCGCTGCCGGGTCTCGCCGCGACCTGTTACGGCCCCGCTTTTTACGGGGTCTGTAGTGCCTAGCTTGTTTTCCGCGCCGCCCGCACGATCGCCGCAAAGCAGCTTTGCGCGTCGTTTTCGCTGTCCTTGAAATGCCGGGTTTCCAAGTGATCGACGGCCAGTGCGCCGTTGGTGGCCGGGTACAAAAACAAGTCCAGCACACAGCCGTTCTTGCGGTATTGCCAAAGCTCCGCCGGGTTATCGACGCGTTGGAACTGCGGCTGGCCCAGCAGTGCGGTCACGGCGACTGAGTCCAGGCCTTGCAAGGTTTCCAGCGCCGGCACGGGCTCTTCCGGTACAGCGGGCGCCGTTGCGGGCTGGGCCGGGGCCTTCTCGTCGGGTGCCGGGAGGCTTGCGGTTTCCGTGGTGTCGGATGCCGTTGTGGTTTGGGCCGTCGTTTCCGGCGGCGGCGTTTCTTCCGTGGCGCACCCACTTAGGACACCCAAGGCAGGCAGCGCCAAAAGCGCCGCAAAAATCGAGGACCCGATTTTCATGAACGGCGGCCCGGCTCAGTCTTCGCCGGTCTCTAAGGTTTGCATATCGCCCGAAACCTCGCCACCCGACTCGATGACGATCCGCCCGTAGCGTACTTTGCCCTTCACATGGCCGCCGGCGCGTACGATCAGCCGTTCGCGGGCAACCAGCTCACCGTCATAGCGCCCTGAAATTTCCGCTTCCGCCACATCGGCGTTGCCGGTGAAGTGCCCGCTCGGCGATACCTTGATGGCGCGTGCGTTCGATAGCGATACTTCGACCACGCCCTCAACTACCAATTTGTCGCAGGCCGTGATCTCGCCCTTCAGGCAGATGTCGCGGCCGACCACGAGACGCTTCGAATCACCGTCCGACGCCATGGAGCTGGACATCGACCCCGGTATTGAGCGGTCCATGCGGCGCGACGTCGGTCCAGGAATATCGGCCACGCGGCGGGGGATTTCGGGCTGAAAACTGGTTGCCGTCGGCGGTTTTGCCGGCGCGTGCGAGCCCTTGCGCGAAAACGGCTTCAAGGGCGGTGCGGCGCCGGGATCTTTCTCTTCGCTTTCCACGCTGGCGTTACCGGCATTGGCGGCATCTTTAGCGTCGGAGGAAGGGGTGCCGTCGGACTTTTTCTTGCCGAACATCGGGGAGTTCCTTTCTCAGGTGGTGGCGAGCGCCGAGCCCGCTTCGCTGCGCCAGTCTTCGAACAGGTGCAGCATGGCGGCGGTGGCGATCACCGGGGTCAGCAGGTTGATGATGGGGATGGTCATCAGGAAGGCGAATAAAATGCCGACCATGATCACCGCCGTTTGGCGTTGTTTGCGCATCGTGCGGGCGTCGGCGGGCGACATGCGCCGGTGCGACACCAACTCGAAAAACTCGCGCCCCAACAGATACCCGTTGGCGCCATAGTAAATGAACGGAAACAGCGGCCCGAAAAACAAGAACGGCAGCATCAATAAGTTGACGGCGACCATGACGCCCAAAAACTTCGCCGCCTGGATCAGCGATTCGGTCAGGGGCGGGTCGTTGGGGGCCGGCAAATGCGGGTAATGGCGCGCTTCCACCGCGCCCGCAATGCGCTCCAGCATCAGCCCGATCACCGCGCTGATGACGCTCGGGAACAACAACCATGTCAAAACCAGCGTTAGCGCGCCGCCCAGCACATCGGCGATGCCCTCCAGCCAACTGGTCTCGAACAATGACGTTTCGGCCAAAACCGTGCCGATGGCGGCCCAAAGCGCGGCAAAGGTCAAAATCGCCGCGCCGATGCCCATCCAGACGACTTTCTGCGCCGCCGGGTCACTGAGCTGCCGAATGCCCTTAATCAAAGCAGAAAACATGTAATATCAAACCGTTATATCAGTTTATTAATGTTATGGATAAGAAATATGCAATTCCTCAATCACAGGCTCAATAAATGCCCGTAAACCAATGAAGAATCAATTAAATTTTCTTACATGTCTAAATTATCGTCATGCGCGGGCGCGATCTGTATTTCTCAATCGCTAAATAGCAAGTCAGCGCTGGAAAAATAGCTCCTCCCCCCTTAATGGGGGGAGGTCGGGAGGGGGGTGATGGTAGCCGATGGTCGATATGAGAGAATGACCCTCCCCAATCCCTTGCCGCACCGGCGTTCGTGGCTATACTGCGCGCCTTTCCGGCCCGCTTGGCAATTTGCGTTTGGGCCGACCTCCAGGAGTGACCCTATCCATGAGCGATACCCGTTTCGATGTTCAATTTGATGTGTTGGGCATCGGCAATGCCATTGTCGATATTCTGGCCCATGCCGAAGATGATTTTTTGGCCGCTGAAGGCCTCGACAAAGGCGCCATGGCGCTGGTCGATTCAGAGCGCGCCGGCGAGCTGTATGCGAAAGTCGGCCCGGCGGTCGAATGCTCCGGCGGGTCCGCCGCCAACACCATCGCGGGCCTCGCCTCGCTGGGCGGGCGCGGTGCGTTTATCGGCAAGGTTCACGGTGACCAGCTGGGCAGCGTGTTCCGCCACGACATCACCGCCTTGGGCGTCGCCTTCGACACCCCCGCCGCGACCGATGGTCCGCCGACCGCGACCAGCCTCGTCTTGGTGTCGCCGGATGCCGAGCGCACTATGCAGACTTACTTGGGCGCCTGTGTCGACCTGGGGCCCGACGACATCAATGAGGACCAGGTGGCGGCGTCGGCCATCACCTATCTGGAGGGCTATCTCTGGGATCCGCCCGCCGCCAAGGAAGCGTTCCGCAAGGCCTGCGACATTGCTCACGCCAAGGGCCGCAAGGTCAGTTTGAGCCTGTCCGACCCGTTCTGTGTCGATCGCCACCGCGCCGATTTTCTGGATCTGGTCGCGGGGCATGTGGATATCCTGTTCGCCAATGAAGAAGAAATCATCTCGCTCTACGAAGCCGACGAGTTCGATGCCGCCCTGCAAGCGGTGCGCGGCCACTGCGATATTGTGGCGCTGACGCGTGGTGCCAAGGGTTCCGTCGTGGTTGCAGGCGATGAAGTGCATGTGGTCGACGCCGACCCGATTGAACGCTTGGTCGATACCACCGGCGCCGGCGATGCCTATGCGGCGGGCTTCCTGTTTGGTTTGAGCCAAGGCGATGAACTTTCCAGGTGCGCGCATATCGGCAACGTCGCCGCGTCGGAGGTGATCCAGCATATGGGCGCCAGGCCCGACCGGCCCTTGAAGGAGCTGGTGGAAGCCCGCTTAGGAGACGCATAAAATTATGGAACTTCGCAACATCGCCATCATCGCGCACGTCGATCACGGCAAAACGACCCTGGTTGACGTCCTGCTGCGCCAGAGCGGGCTGTTCCGTGACAACGAAAAAGTCGCCGAGCGCGCCATGGATTCGGGCGAGTTGGAACGCGAACGCGGCATCACCATTTTGGCCAAGTGCACCTCGGTCGACTGGCAAGGCAAGCGTATCAACATCGTCGACACTCCCGGCCACGCCGATTTCGGCGGTGAGGTGGAGCGTATCCTGAGTATGGTCGACGGCGTGTTGCTGTTGGTGGATGCCGCCGAAGGGCCGATGCCGCAGACCAAGTTCGTTACCGCCAAGGCGCTGAAGCTGGGCCTGAAGCCGATTGTTGTCATCAACAAGGTCGATAAGCCTGAATCCCGCGCCTATGAAGTGCAGGACGAAGTGTTTGATTTGTTCTCGGCCCTGGACGCCAACGACGAACAACTCGACTTCCCGACCATCTTCGCGTCGGCCAAGAACGGCTGGGCCGGGGCCGAGCCGGAAGACGACAAGGGCGGCATGGAGATCATCTTCGAGCGCGTGCTTGAACACGTCCCCCCGCCCGCGGCCGAACCCGACGCACCGTTTTCCATGCTGGTGACGACGCTTGAGGCGGATAATTTTTTGGGCCGCGTGCTGACGGGGCGCATCGCCAGCGGGTCGATCACGCCGAACACCACCATTCAGGCGCTGAGCCGCGACGGCTCGAAGATCGAGCAGGCGCGCGTCACGAAAGTGCTGGGCTTTAGGGGCCTGTCGCGCGAACCGGTTGAGCGCGCCGAGGCCGGGGATATCGTGGCGCTGGCCGGCATGCAAAAGTCCAGCGTCGCCGACACACTATGTGACGTGGCGGTCGAGAGCGCGCTTGAAGCGCAGCCGGTCGACCCACCGACTTTGGCGATGACGTTCGCGATCAACGATTCGCCGCTGGCTGGCCAGGACGGCTCGAAAGTGACGTCGCGCATGATCCGCGACCGCTTGATGCGCGAAGCCGAGGGCAACGTCGCCATCCGCGTCACCGAGACCGCCGGTAACGATGCCTTTGAGGTCGCGGGGCGTGGCGAGTTGCAGTTGGGCGTGTTGATCGAACAGATGCGGCGCGAAGGGTTTGAACTGTCGATCTCGCGCCCGCGCGTGCTGTACAGGGAAAACCCGGATACCGGTGAGCGCGAAGAGCCCATGGAAGAGGTGCAGATCGATGTCGACGAGGAGTTTTCCGGCATCGTCGTCGAGGCCATGAGCCTGCGTAAAGGCAAGATGACAGAGATGCGCCCGTCGGGCGGCGGCAAGGTGCGCCTGACGTTCAACGCGCCGGCGCGCGGCCTGATCGGGTATCACGGGGAGTTCCTGACCGAGACGCGCGGCACCGGTATCATGAGCCGGGTGTTTCAGGGGTTTGCTGCGCACATGGGCGCCATTCCGGGGCGGCGCAACGGTGTGTTGATCTCCAACGCCAGCGGCAAAAGCGTCGCCTATGGTTTGGCGGGACTTGAGGGACGCGGGCCGTTGTTTATTGGTTCCGGTATTCAGGTTTACGAGGGTATGATCATCGGCGAGCACAGCCGCGGCAACGATCTCGAAGTGAACCCGATGAAATCCAAGCAGCTGACCAATATCCGCGCATCCGGCACCGACGAGACCGTGCGCCTGACGCCGCCCCGGCGCATGAGCCTGGAGCAGGCCATCGCCTACATCCAGGACGACGAGCGCGTTGAGGTGACACCCGACCACGTTCGGCTGCGCAAACAGCATCTCGATCCGCACGAGCGCAAGAAAGCACAGCGCCGCGCCGAGGCCGGTTAAGGCTGGTCATGCCCGAGCCCGCGCAGCCAACTCTTGAACCCGCGCAACCGACTACGGTCAAGGCCGGCGGGTTCTGGCGTTTGTTGCCGGCGGGTATGCGCCGGCGCTGGTGGTTGTTCCGCATCACCGATGCCATGCAGCGTATGAAAGCCCTGGCGCGCGGGCGCAAGGGCATTTTGGTGATCCGCATGGACGGCATCGGCGACATGGTGCTGTTCAGGAATAGCCTGGAAGACTACGCCCAGGCGTTCGGCGTACCGAAAGAACAGATTTTCGTGCTTGGCTGCAAAAGCTGGGAGAGCGTCGCCGACCATGTGTTCGATGGCTATCACGTGATGGCCATTGATGAACATAAGTACGCCAAGCGCCTGCTCTACCGGATTTGGGTGAATGCCCGCGTGCGCCGCCTTAATGTCGCGGTCACCGTATGCGACGCCTATTTCCGCCGTGCGCTGATGGCCGACAGTCTGGCGCGCGTTGCCGGTGCACCCAAGACGATCATGTCGCTGCCTTACATCAACGGCCCGACGCGGGCTGAATATGCCTGGTATCTGAGTCAGGTTTCCGACGTCGTCGATACAGGTCCTTATCCGCGTCACGAGATCGAGCGCCATGCGGCCTTTACGGCGCTGTTCACCGGTGACGCTCCCGACCCGAAAGCGCCCCGATTGCCGTGGCGAAACAACCCGCCGCCGGTAGCGACTGATAAACCCTATGCCGTCCTTAATCCCGGCTCCAACGAATATGGCCGCCGCTGGCCGATGGCGCAGTATATCGAGCTCGCGGGTTGGTTGGCGGGGCAGGGCATGCGCGTGGTGTTTATCGGTAAGGCGGAAGAGAAAGCCGCGGTCATCCCGGCGTCCGACGATGTCATCGACCTGACCGGCAAAACCACGCTGCCTGAAATGTTCGATCTGATGCACAGGGCCGCCCTTGTGGTCAGCAACGACACCGGCCCTGCGCACGTGGCCATCGGCTTGGGTGCGCCCAGCGTAGTGATTGTCGGCGGCGGGCACTTCGGATGCTTCGTGCCCTACCCCGAAAGCGTACGGCCCGAGACGGCGCGGTTCGTCTATCAGCGCATGGACTGCTATCATTGCTTCTGGCGCTGCCACAAACGCGAAGATGCGAAAGCGTCGTTTCCTTGTGTTGCGGCAGTGGACATGAGCCAAGTGCAAGAGGCATGCGGCGATTTGTTGAAGGTGGCATCCATTAAATGAAAACCTGGCTGCAATCGGCGGGCGTTTACCGAAATCCGCGTGTGCTGGCCTTTTTGTTTCTGGGTTTTTCGAGCGGATTACCGTTCGGCGTCGTGGCCGAGCCGCTGACCGCATGGCTGGCGGAATCGGGCGTCACCAAAACAGCCATCGGTTTGTTCGCCCTGGTCAGCCTGCCTTATTCGCTGAAATTTATTTGGGCGCCGCTGATGGATCATCTGCCGCTGCCCATCATGACGCGGCTGTTCGGGCGCAGGCGCGGTTGGGCGCTGGTGACGCAGGTCCTGCTTTTGGGCGCGGTGCTGGGGTTGGGCATGACCAACCCGGCGACGGATCTGTGGTGGACGGCGGCGTTCGCCTTTGTTGTGACCTTCGCATCGGCCAGCCAGGATATCGTCGTCGATGCCTACCGGGTCGAATCGCTGGATGAAGAGCAGTTGGCCGCCGGCGCCGCCACCGCGACGTTCGGTTGGCGTTTGGGCCAGGTCGGTGCGGGCGCCGTCGGGTTGATCATGGCCGATTTGTTTCCGTGGAGCGTGGTTTACATGGGCATGGCGGCGCTGGTTCTGGTCGGTATCATCGCCATTTTGATGAATCCCGAACCCAAAACCGACGCACCGCCGCCCGAGCGAGACTTGGCTGTGTGGATGCAAGATGCAGTGGTCGGCCCGTTCAAGGATTTTGTCATCCGGCCGGGCTGGATCGCCATCGTGCTTTTTGTGTTGCTGTACAAATTTGGCGACGCGGTGCTGAGCGTCATGAAAATCCCGTTTTTCCTGGAGCTCGGCTTCACCAAAACCGAGATCGCCGAGATTGCAAAAGTATTTGGATTCAACGCCATCATCGCGGGCGGATTTTTGGGCGGCCTGGTGCTGGCGCGCACCGGCATCCTGACAGGTTTGATGATTTGCGGCGTGTTGATGGCGGCGTCGAATTTGGTGTTCGTGGCGCAAGCCTGGGCCGGCGCGGACCTCTGGTGGCTGACGGCAACCATTGCGGTCGAGAACATCACCACCGGCATGGGCACCACGGCGTTCGTCGCTTATCTCTCCAGCCTGTGCCACAGCGCTTATACCGCGACGCAGTACGCGCTGCTGACATCGTTGATGGCGTTTTCGCGCACCGTCATGTCGTCGGGCGCGGGTTGGCTGGCGGAGCGCGTCGATTGGGTGACGTTTTTCGTGCTCACGACCTTCGCCGCCATCCCGGGCCTGTTGGTGCTGGCGTGGCTGATGCGCCAATCAGGCATTGAAAAGCGGCTGGCCATTGGCGCGGCAAACGATTAAAAACTTCTCTGTTTCGGGGGGAGCAACAGGAAAAGCCAGGAAAAGGATGAGGGACCATGGATATCAGCCAGATTCCCGTCGGCAGCAACCCGCCTTTTGACGTCAACGTCATCATTGAAATTCCCATCGGCGGCAACCCCGTCAAGTACGAGCTGGATAAGAAATCCGGCGCCATGTACGTCGACCGATTTTTGCACACCGCCATGTACTATCCGTGCAACTACGGTTTCATCCCGCACACGTTGTCGGAAGATGGCGACCCCGCTGACGCGGCTGTGCTTGGGCAGATTCCGGTCATTCCCGGCGTCATTATCCGATGCCGGCCGATCGGCGTGCTGGTGATGGAGGACGAGGCCGGCATTGACGAGAAAATTCTCTGCGTGCCGGTGGACGACCTGCATCCGTTCTATGGCGACGTTAGCTCGTACCGCGATATCCGCCCCATCATGTTGGAGCAAATCCAGCACTTCTTCGAGCACTACAAGGATCTGGAAAAGGGCAAGTGGGTAAAGGTGCAGCGTTGGGGCGAAGCAGAAGAGGCCACCACGCTGATCCGCGAAGCCATGGACCGTGCCGAAGCCGCTGAGGCCGCTGAGGCCGAAGCCGAGCGGTCCGATTTTGGGATCGACCCCAACGGCTAGACCTTTTTCGCCGTGCCCTTTTCGACATTTCTGGGCGTGATACCATGTCGGGCATGGAGATCATCGAAGCCGATATCACGACGCTCGACGTTGATGCCATCGTCAATGCCGCCAATGAAAGCTTGCTTGGCGGCGGTGGCGTCGATGGCGCCATCCATGCTGCCGCCGGACCGGGGCTGTTGGCGGAATGCCGCAAGTTGCGCGGCTGCCCCACGGGCGAGGCAAAAATCACGCTGGGTTACAACCTGGCGGCCAAGCACGTGATTCATACCGTTGGCCCCGTATGGCAGGGCGGTAACCAGGGCGAAGCTGACCTGCTTGCTGCCTGTTATCGTCATTCGCTTGCCCTTGCCGATAGCAACGACCTTGTTTCCATCGCCTTTCCGGCTATTTCCACCGGCGTGTATCGGTTTCCGCCGGACCGTGCCGCGCGTATCGCGGTGGGGACGGTAGCGGCGTTCATGAACCGGGCGAGTAGCGTCGGGCGGGTGATCTTTTGCTGTTTCGGCGCCGCGTCGGCGGCGCACCATCGCGATGCGCTCACAGAGTGGGAGAACGGTTTATGAGTGTCCAGGTTCGAGACCCACGGTTCGGCGATGTCGTCGGGGATGACGCGGAGGTCGAACGGATAGCCACCGGGTTCGGTTTTACAGAAGGGCCGATCTGGCACCCGACCGAGCATCATTTGATTTTCAGCGACATGCGCCACGACCACCAGCGCCGTTGGTCGGCGGCGGATGGTATCACCACCTACCGCCGGCCATCGAAGAAGGCCAACGGCAGCGCCTATGACCGCCAGGGTCGTGTTGTCAGCTGCGAACACCAGACCAGCCGTGTCGTGCGGATCGAGGCCGATGGCACGGAGACCGTGCTCGCCAGCCATTACCATGGCCGCGAGTTGAATAGCCCCAATGATATCGTCGTCAAAAGCGACGGCGCGATTTACTTCACCGATCCCACGTATGGCCGAATTCGCGAAGACATTGGATTGTTGCGCGGTATTGAACAACCGCACCAGGGTCTTTACCGCATCGATCCCAACAACAGCGCGCTTGATCTGTTGGCGGATGACTTCTGGCAACCGAACGGGCTGTGTTTCTCCGTCGATGAGACCCGGCTGTTCGTCAACGACACGCCGCGCTTTCATGTGCGGGTGTTCGATGTGGCGCACGATGGCATCGGCGACGGCCGGATCAGCGGTGGTGATGTTTGGGCTGAAACGCTCGATAGCCAAGGTGAAAAGCCCGATGGCCGCCATCCCGATACGCCGCCAGGTATGAAGCCCGACGGCATGAAGGTCGACAGCGAGGATAATCTCTATGTCGTCGGCCCCGGCGGGGTCCACGTGTTCGCGCCCGACGCCACGTGTTTGGGCGTCATCAACATGCCCGAACACACCACCAATTTCGCCTTTGGCGATGAGGATTTCCGGAGCCTCTATGTCACAGCGTCCGGGTCGCTGTATCGGGTGCGGGTGAAGGTGGCAGGGTTTGCGGCATTTTAGATTGACTTTATTCTTATTTTTGTATATTTTCCCAACACAGACCGAACACATATAAGATCATGCAAATGATCAAATTGGGTTCGTTCCGTACATTTTTTGTGAGGGTGCTGAAACCAAGACTCTTCTTTGCCCCGGTGTAAGGCCCTGTAGGACGAAGATCATGAAAACCGACCGTGCATTATTTCACCCGGATTACAAACCGGAGCCCTACTGGTGGGAGGCCGCAAAACCCGGCACGCGGTTTTCGTCGGACCTTCCCAATACGACGGAGATTTTCGTTGTCGGTAGCGGCTACACCGGTTTGTCGGCGGCGCTGGAACTGGCGCGCGCCGGGCGTGCCGTGGCCGTCGTCGACGCCCAGGCTTTTGGCGAAGCGGCCAGTTCGCGCAGCGGCGGCGGCGTCAGTGCGGGCGTCAATCTGGGCAAAGGCATTTCCGGTGGGCCAGGCCAGGGTGTGCAGGCCGAAGCCTTGCTGGCGGAAAGTCATGCAGCTTACGATCACGTCGTTGCGCTTATTGAGCATGAACAGATCGACTGCCACTTGGAGCAACGTGGTCGATTTATCGGCGCCAACGCGCCCGGGCATTTTCCGGGTCTGGTGAAGAAGGCCGACATGCTGAACCGGGTGCTTGATGTGGGTGCCGAGGTTGTGACACGCAAAGATCAGCGCTCGGAGATCGGCAGCGACTTTTACCACGGTGGCATAGCCATCAAACGTGCCGCAAAGCTGCATCCGGCGCTTTATCACAAGGGGTTGCTGGAAACCTGCCATGCCGCGGGTGTGAGGTTGACGGCGCACTGTGAGGTGACGGGCATCGAAGGCCGGGCCGGCGCGTTTGTTGTGAAGACTGCGCAAGGCGATTGCCGCGCAGAGCAGGTCATCATCGCCACCAATGGCTATACGGGCGGATTGACGCCGCAGTTACGAAAGCGCCTGGTGCCGATCTCGAGCCAGATCATCGTTACCGAGGAGCTTCCCGAAGATCTATCGCTTGAGCTTATCCCGAAGGGCCGCACGATCTCGGAAAGCGCTCGCATTACCAGCTATTACCGCCTGACGCCGGGCGACAGGCGCGTCATGTATGGCGGGCGCGCGCGGTTTCACCCTGTCGACGCCGACGTCAGCGCCGGGTTGCTGCATGGCATGATGACCGCGCGTTGGCCGCAGCTGAAAGACGCGCGGATCACCCATTCGTGGTCCGGCTTCGTCGCCATGACCACCGATTCGCTGCCGCATATCGGGCTTGAGAAGGGCATGCACTATGCCGCCGGGTGCAACGGCAGCGGTGTCGCCATGATGACCTATCTCGGCCATCAGGTGGCGCGGCGCATTCTGGCGGACGGTCTGTCCGACAGCGGCTTCGCCGGCATCGACTTCCCGCCCGTGCCGGTGCCTTTGTATCGCGGCAATCCGTGGTTCCTGCCGATCATCGGCGGCTACTACCGGCTGCGCGACAAGTGGGAGCGGGGGCGTGGGTAGATTAGGCATCTT
>JAERTE010000074.1 GCA_016845145.1 Rhodospirillaceae bacterium | reverse complement strand
GTCTTTTACCGCACCTTGGCGTTCTCCATGAGTGCCGCAGTCACCGGGATCGCAGGCGTTTTGTTCGCGCACTACGTCAATTATGTATCTTCCGAAGTGTTCGGTGACATTTGGTACTCGGTCGATTTCCTCGTTGCCACGGTGGTCGGTGGGTCGGCTGTATTGCTGGGACCGTTTGTCGGCGGTCTGTTCGTGGCGTTTCTGCCGACGATGATCGAGTTTTTTGTCGATCAGCCGGGTGATCTGGCGTTCATTATTAAAGGGTCGGCGTTGATTTTCGTCTTGATTGTCGCGCCAGCCGGCGTTGTCGACGGCGTCGCCCGGCTTTTCCGCTGGGCGTTGCGTGGCGGCAAACAAGGAGGTGACACATGACAAGTCATCTCCGCTGCGAGAACGTGACCGTGAGCTTCGGCGGTGTCATCGCATGCAACAAGATTTCCCTGGATGTGGAAGCCGGCAAGATCATCGGCCTGATCGGCCCGAACGGGGCCGGCAAAACCACGCTGTTCAACGTCCTCAGCCGGTTCCAGGAATACGATGAAGGCCATGTGTATCTGCGCGATCAGGTCGTCGACGGCAAAAAATCCCACGAGATGATTAATCTCGGCATGGCCCGGACGTTTCAGAACATCAACCTGTTCGCCGAGCAATCGACCCTGCAAAACATTCTGATCGGCGCCCATCACATGATCGGCAATCCGTTCGCCAATGCGTTCTCGCTGCCGTCTGCGCGGCGCAATGAAAAAATCCTGGTCGATAACGCGGTGGAAATCGCGGAAATGCTGAACCTGGACCACGAATTGGACAACCTGGTCAAAAACCTGCCGTACGGTTTCCAAAAACGCATCGAATTGGCGCGCGCCATTGCCGCCAAGCCTGAAATCATCTTGTTGGATGAACCGGTGGCGGGCTGCAACGATGAGGAAACCACCGAGTTGAAGGAGATCATTCAGCGCATCAACCGCGAGCTCGGCATCACGGTGTTGCTGGTCGAGCACGACATGTCGATGGTGATGAGCGTCTGCGATTTCATTTACGCCATCAACTTCGGCGCCAACTTGGCCGCCGGCACGCCAGCGGAAATTCAGTCCAATAGGGACGTGATCAACGCTTATTTGGGCGAGGACGACGCATGAGTTTGCTGAAGCTCAATGCACTGGAAGCCAGCTACGGCGCCGTCAGGGCATTGCAGGGAATAACCATCGATGTGCCGGAAGGCGCGATAGTGGCACTGCTTGGCGCCAACGGTGCAGGCAAGTCATCCACCCTGAAAGCCATATCCGGCATGGTCAAACCGACCGCCGGCGAGATCGAATTCGCCGGTCAATCGCTGGTCGGCAAAACGCCCAACCAGATCGTCAGTCTCGGCATCGCCCACGTGCCGGAAGGGCGCAAGATATTCAAAGACCTGACGGTATCGGAAAATCTCAGGATGGGGGCTTATTCGCGCAGCGACACAGCCGCCATCGCGCAGGATTTAGAGATGGTGCTGGAGCTGTTCCCCCGCCTGCAAGAGCGGGCCAAGCAATTGGGTGGCTCGCTGAGCGGTGGTGAACAGCAGATGCTCGCTATCGGGCGCGGCATCATGGCGCGCCCAAAGCTGCTTTTACTGGATGAACCGTCGCTCGGTTTGGCGCCATTGATCATCTCGGACATTTTCGCGACGCTTCGCAAAATCAATCAAGAGCAAGGCATGACGCTGCTCGTGGTCGAGCAGAACGCCAATATCGCGTTGAAAAACGCCGGATACGGCTACGTTTTGCAAGTCGGACGCATCGCCGTCGAAGGCGTCGCATCGGAATTGCGCGAAAACAAGGAGGTTATCGAGTCGTACATGGGAGGTTAGCAGATCAAACGCAATCTGCCCGTGTCGGCTTCGTATGAAAAATTCAGAAATTGAGGTGGCCTTTCGCGGTCACCGCAATACGGACTTCACAGTCGTTACTTCAGTTTTCTAGCGGCTCCCTGAGGCCCATGGGTCCCCCCGAAAAGGAGCTCTCGTTTGGCGACAGGGTCCTTCTCGGGGGGTGAATGGACAATCGTCCAAACAGTACGGGAGGTACGTGAAATGAGACGCAGTTTCAAATCATTTGTAGCCGTAGCCGGGCTCGGTATGCTCAGCTTGGCGGCAACACAGACCCAAGCCGCGAACGGGCCGGGTGTTTCCGACAAGGAGGTCCTGATTTGCTCTTACCAGCCGATGACCGGCAAGGTGTCGAGCTATTTCCGCATGGGCAAGGGCGCCGATGCTTGGTTTAAGCACGTTAACGCCAACGGCGGCGTCAACGGCCGCATGATCAAATACAAGATGGTCGACGATAAATATGAGCCGGCCCGCACGAAAAACATCGTCAAACGCTTCGTCGAGCGCGACAAATGCTTCGCAATCGTTGCGCCGCTGGGTTCAGCGCCCACCAAAGCGGTGATCGACTATATCGTGTCAAAAGACGTACCGCTGATTGGCGCCGGCACGGGTGCAGCCAAGAACGTGTTTTATAAAAGCCGTTACGTATTTCCGCTCTATCCGCCGTACGACAAAGAAGGCACGGATCTGGTGCGGTTTTCCAAAGAGGTTTTCGGTGCCAAGAAGATCGGCGTCATCTACCAAAACGATGCGTCCGGCAAGACGCACCTGAAAGGCATTGAAGCCGGCCTGAAGCAGTATGGCGTTGAGATGGTTGCCGCCGAAGGTTACGAGCCGAAAGAAGTTGATCTGAGCTCTCAGGTGATCAAAATGAAGAGCTCCAACGTCGATGCCTTGATCTGCTCGTGCGCGCCGGAACCGGCGGCCAAGGTTTACACCGAGCGCGCCAAGCTCGGCTGGAAAGCCCCTGTGGTCAACGTGTTCTTCGGCAAAAGCCCGAAGGTCCCCGAACTCGCAGGTAAAGCGGCGGTCGAAGGCGTCTATTTCGCCACCATTTTCCGCGAGTGGGATGACCCCAACAAACACATTCAGGAAGCCAAGTCGATCCTGACGAAGTATTATCCTGAAGAGCAGCATGATGCCGTTCACCTGTGGGGCTTCACCGGTGCGCAGGTGTTCACCGAAGCCCTCAAACGCATGGGCAGCGGCGACATCACCCGGGCCCGTTTGCTCGACACCTTGGAAGGTATTGACAACTGGAAGGGCAGTGTGGTGCCGGTCGTCAATATCGGCGAAGTCGGCCCCAATGAGGAAGCCATCAAGCACCTTCTGGTGCCTGGCATGAACTACGTCGTCTACAAGGGCGGCAAGTTTAAGGCTTTCACGCCACCTTGGCTGAAGTAGGCCGAAGATAAGCAAGAGCTTGGAGGCGGCGGTGCCCTGTCCGCTGCCTCCGAGTTGCTTTTACTGGATCAAGCTTAGGGCTTGCGCCAAATCCTGATACAGGTCATCCGCATCCTCGATCCCGACAGACAGCCGCAGCAGGTCGTCCGGCACAGGGCTGTCCGGACCCTCCACGGGGGCACGATGTTCAATCAAGCTCTCGACGCCGCCCAGCGACGTTGCTTGGCGAAATAGCCGTGTGGACGCCGCCACCTTGGCCGCGCCGTCAAACCCACCCGAAACGCGGATCGACATCATACCGCTGAACCCGCCCTGCATCTGCGCTTTGGCGATATCGTGACCGGGGTGAGAGGGCAGGCCGGGATACAGCACTTCAACAACGCCTGGATGGCCGTCCAGGCGTTCAGCCAAGGCTTGTGCGTTGGCGGATGCCCGCTCGACCCGCACAGCCAGCGTGCGCATACCGCGTACCAACAACCACGCCTCAAAAGTGCCGGGCACAGCGCCGCCTTGCATGCGGCAATTGCGGACCCGCGACCAGAACTCGTCGTCTCGCGCACTGATCAACGCGCCGGCCAATACATCGGAATGACCGTTCAGGTATTTGGTGGCGGAATGCATGACAATGTCCGCACCCATTTCGATCGGGCGTGTCAGGATCGGCGTCGCCACAGTGGAATCGACCGCCAAAAGCGCACCGGCAGCGTGCGCAAGCGCCGCCGCTTCGGCGATATCCGTGACCTCCCACGTCGGATTAGCTGGCGTTTCGATCCAGACAAGTGTGGTTTCGCCGGGTTTCAGCGCATTACGCAAGGCCTCGGCATTGCCGTTTGCCACCATGTCGACGCGCAGGTCCAGGTGTGAGCGCTCATCATGCAGCCAGCCGCGAAGCGCCCAATACATCACCTCGGGGATGACCACGTGGCTGCCGGCGGGCAGGCTTCGGAACACCGCATCGGCCGCCGCCATGCCGGAAGCGAACAACAAGGCACCGACGCCACGTTCCAAGGCCGCCAGACGCCGTTCGGCATCGGCAAACACCGGGCCATCGCCGCGTAAATAGCTGAACCCCGATTCGGCGCGGTTTTCGTACGTCGTGGCGGGTTGCCACGCCGGCACCACGGCGCCGTCCGCAGGTTCATTGCCCGGCATGTTGGCGGCCAAAGTGGCGGGTTTCAGGGCGCTGTCGTTGGTCATGAAATATTTCCAGCATTTGAATAAAGGGCAGGGACCATATCATTGCCGGCGCCATCCGGTAAACTGAGGTTATGGAATGGCGGGACGACGGAATTGTGCTTTCGGCACGTAAGCATGGGGAGGCGGCGGCGATCGTGACGCTGCTGACGCGCGAGCATGGCCGGCACGCAGGCCTGGTGCGCGGCGGCGCGGGGCGGCGTGCGCGCGGCCTGTATCAGCCCGGCAATCACCTGCGCGCCGCTTGGCGCGGCCGTCTGGCTGATCATTTGGGCGCCTATACCTGCGAAATGACGGAAGCCGTTGCCGCCGGGTTGTTGGCTGACCCGTTGCGATTGGCGGCACTCAGTTCCGCCTGCGCCGTGGCGGAAGCGGCGTTGCCGGAACGCGAAGTCCATGTACCGGTCTATGAAGGTCTGAAAATCCTCCTGGCGGCACTCGGCGACGATACCCAGCCTTGGCCAACGGTTTATGTGAAGTGGGAATTGGGATTGCTACAGGAACTGGGGTTTGGTCTTGATTTCAGCCAATGCGCAGCAACCGGTGAGACCGAAAATCTGACCCATGTATCACCGAAAACCGGGCGCGCCGTATCTGCCGGCGCGGCGGCGCCTTACCGCAACAAGTTATTGCCGCTACCAGGCTTTTTGCTGCAGCCGGGTATCGCCGGCGACACCGAGGCCATCGTCGAGGGTTTAAGGGTGACAGGTTACTTTCTTGAGCGTCATGTCTTCTCGCAACGTCGCGACCCCAAACCGCCCGACGCCCGCAGCCGTTTGCTCAACCGCCTAAAACGATAAGCGGCGACAACAGGCAATCACGAAGACGCTTTTGCCAGGTTTCAACCGGCCGCGGCCTCAACCGTAGGCGGCTTGCGCCAATTCCGGTTGCTCGTCCAGCAGTTCCAGAGCGTCAGCGGCCATGCGGCCATCCGTGAGGGGGGCCAACTGGTATTCCAGCCGTTGCCCATCCATCAGGGTCTTCAACCCCGCCTTTTTGATGGCACTGATGTGCACGAAAGCATCATCACCACCTTCATCAGGCTCGATAAAACCGAAACCGCGTTTGCGATTGAACCATTTAACCGTTCCAGCAGACATGGATTCTCCCCAATTCAAACCATACCTGAGGATTTAACTGGGAATTAATTTAGAGGGATTCAAGAGAAAAATCACCACAATAGGCACTTTCCAGCCAAACGACCGGTTGACGCCCGAAACGCATCGAATACTATATGTTGCGGCTCATAACATCATACGGACCAATACCATGTCGAAAGCGGCCAAGGCCGAGGATATTCGTGAAACCCGGCTCGCCGATGCGTTAAGTGAGCGCTATCTCTCTTACGCATTGTCGACCATTACCGCGCGCTCTCTGCCCGATGTGCGCGATGGCCTGAAACCGGTTCACCGCAGGCTGCTTTATGCCATGCGGCAATTGAAGCTGGACCCCGACTCGGGCTTCAAGAAATGCGCCCGCGTGGTCGGCGATGTCATGGGTAAGTACCACCCGCATGGCGACCAAGCGATCTATGACGCCATGGTGCGCTTGGCGCAGGATTTCGCCGTGCGCTACCCGCTGGTCGAAGGGCAGGGCAACTTCGGCAATATCGATGGCGATAATGCCGCAGCCATGCGTTACACCGAGGCCCGCATGACCGCCGTTGCCTGGGCCATGCTGGACGGTATAGACCGCGATGCGGTGGATTTCCGCGATACTTACGACGGCGAGGACGCGGAGCCAATCGTGCTGCCGTCGCGGTTTCCGAACCTGCTGGCCAATGGGGCCGCGGGCATCGCGGTGGGTATGGCGACCTCCATCCCCCCCCACAATGTCGGTGAATTGTGCGATGCGCTGCTGCATCTGATCAAGTTCCCGCGCGTGACTTTCGACAAGCTGGCTGATTTCATTCCGGGCCCGGATTTCCCGACCGGCGGCGTTCTGGTCGAACCGCGTGACACCATTATTGAAGCCTACAAGACGGGACGCGGCAGTTTCCGGCTGCGCGCACGCTGGGAAACGGAAAAGCTGCCGCATGGCCAATACCAAATCGTCATCACCGAGGTGCCTTATCAGGTACAGAAATCACGCCTGATCGAAAAAGTCGCAGAGCTGATGCAGGCCCGAAAACTACCGATGCTGGCCGATATCCGCGACGAATCGACCGAAGACGTTCGGGTTGTGCTGGAGCCGAAAAACCGCACCGTGGACGCGGAACTGCTGATGGAGCACCTGTTCAAGCAGACCGACCTGGAAACGCGTATCGGGCTCAACATGAACGTGCTCAACGCCGACAACGTGCCCGGCGTCATGAACTTGCGCGAAGTCTTGCAGGCGTTTCTCGATCACCGCCATGAAGTGTTGATTCGCGAAACCAATCACCGCCTCGCCAAAATCGATCACCGCCTGGAAGTCTTGGGCGGTTTGCTGGCGGCGTACTTGAACCTGGACGAAGTGATCCGCATCATCCGTGAGACCGACGAGGCGAAAGCGGAACTGATGAAGGCCTTCGATCTGACCGAAGTACAGGCTGACGCCATCCTCAACATGCGTTTGCGACAATTGCGCAAGCTCGAGGAGATCGAAATCCGCCGCGAGCACGAGGAACTGACGAATGAGCAGAAATCCCTCAATGAATTGCTCGGCGACGAGAAAAAACGTTGGAAGGTGATTGCCGACGAAATCGCCGATATGCGCAAGAATTTCGGTCAAAAGACGGAATTGGGCATGCGCCGCACTGAAATTGGCAAACCACCGACGGCCATCGTCGTACCGCTCGAAGCCATGATCGAAAAAGAGCCGGTCACCGTCATTTATTCCGACAAGGGCTGGATCCGGGCCGCACGCGGCCACGTCGAGAACACCGACACCATGAAGTTCAAGGACGGCGATAAACTGCGTTTCGCCATGCATGCGGAGACCACCGACAAGCTGGTAATCTTCGGCACCAACGGGCGGTTTTATACACTCGGCATCGACAAACTTCCGGGTGGGCGCGGACATGGCGAGCCGGTACGGTTGATGATCGATCTGCCCAACGGCGACGACGTCGTGGATATGTTCATCTTGCAGGGCGGGCGTAAATTCCTTGTCGCCTCGGATGTCGGCAGAGGATTTATCGTCGAGGAAGACAGCGTCGTGGCGCAGACCAAGAACGGGCGCCAAGTGCTGAATCTAAAACCCGGCCAAGAAGCTGCAACACTGGCGGTGGTCGCCGATGGCCACGACCACGTCGCGGTGCTGGGAACAAAACGGAAGCTGTTGATCTTCCCGCTCGACGAACTGCCGACCATGGGCCGCGGTGCTGGCGTCATCATGCAGCGCTACGCACAAGGCGGACTGGCCGATGCAACGACATTGAACCTGAATGAGGGGCTCAGTTGGCAGACGGGCGCGGGCGTGCGCACCGAGACCAACATCAAAACCTGGGTCGGCAAACGCGCTCAGGCCGGGCAACTGCCGTTCAAGGGTTTCCCCAAGGCCAATCGCTTCCGATGATGGGGCGGTTCCGTTGATGGGGTAGGGCGCGCAGCAGGCCTGTTGGGCTCTTTTCTGGCGCTTGGTGCATGCTCGGCCAGCCCGGACCTATCGGAATGCGGCTTTCGCCCCGGAATGCAGGTGATTGTTCCCGGCTATTGCACAACCGAATCCGCGATCATGCAGGTGGCCCAGGCCGGGCAGTCGTCATCGACTGACGCCGGAAACATCATGAAAACGCTAATCGCCGCGGAGATGTGCCAATTCTGGGGGTATCCGCACGCGATGCTGCGAATTGAGGATGTTGTCCATGTCTATCACGACACCAAGGGTCGCATCACACAAGTCCTTCGTGCGCGACCGGTGAATGCGCCCGAGCTTGAAATTTTCGCTATCGTGTTGGCGTCACGGGCACGGATAAACGCCGCTCCGCAATGCGAAACGCCGGAAAAACCGTCAGGCTAAGCATCCGTTTCAGGACGGACCAAGCCGTGGCGCACCGCTATCATGGTCAATTCAGCGGCATTCCGCGCGTCCAGTTTTCGCCGGACGTTCTGCCGATGGGTTTCAGCCGTCCGTACGCTGATATCCAGTTCCCTGGCAATCTCCTTGGCGCTTTTGCCGCGGGCAATGAGTTTCAAAATTTCCAACTCCCGCGGCGTCAGCGGGAGCGAAAAGCGTTCCGTTTCCGACTCTGTAGGTTCGGGAGACAGCAGGCTCTCCGTTACTGTTGCGCTGAAATAGGTGCCACCGTCAAAGATGCTTTTGACAGCATTCAGCATCTCTGTCGCCGATACATCCTTCAGTATGTAGCCTTTGGCGCCGGAACGCATGACATCGACAACATACTCCTGATTATCGAAAATACTGATCACGAGCACTTTGCAATCCAATCCGCGCCGCGATATCTCGCGCATGGCATCCATGCCGTTCATTACCGGCATATTGACATCCATCAACACGACGTCGGGGCTTAGCTCTGCCGCGAGATCTACGGCTTGAACTCCATTCTCTGCCTCTCCAATCACGTCGATTTCGTCAAAGGCTTCAAGAAGAGATCGTATCCCCTGACGAACCAAAGTGTGATCGTCAGCCACCATAACCCGAATCTTGCGGCTCATGAGCGCATCTCCGGCATCAACGGCATGGTGATGGATATCGTGGTGCCGCGGGCAGCGCGAGAACGAAGCCGAAAACGCCCCCCTAATCCTTCAATCCGCTCCCGCATATTACCGATACCAAGGCCGCTCGCGTCAGTGTTGTCTTCGATGATGCGTTTCGGGTCGAACCCGCAACCATCGTCCGCAATAATCATCGCCAAAGATCGATTGGCCGGTTTCAAGCGGATTTGCACTTCGTTGGCCCCTGCATGACGGGCAATGTTGGTCAACGCTTCTTGCGCGACTCGGTATAGCGCCGTTTTGGCATCCGACGCGAGCCGCTCGCCGGTCTTTTCCGCCTCAATGACGGTCGATATACCCGTTTGGTCAAAAAACGATGTCCCGAGACTTTCAAGCGCTGCCGCTAACCCCAGATCATCCAGGACGCTGGGCCGTAAATCCTTGGAGATGCGCCGCACTTCCTGAATGGCATGCTCCAGCGTCTTCATGGCCAACTCGATTGGCTCCGCAGTCATCGCTGCGCCTTGCCCCATGCGCACCAATGTACCGTCGAGGCCATATTTCACAGATATCAGCAATTGACTGATACCATCGTGCAACTCTTTCGCCACACGCTGGCGTTCGTCTTCCTGAATTTCGACGATCTTTTGAGTCAGCCGTTTTAATTTCGTATTGGCTGCTTTTTGTTCGCTAATGTTGAAAAACAGGCCGGCTCCGGCAATGGCAACGACTCCGGTCAGCGTAATCGCGAAAATCAGGATGAACGTCTGGCGGACATTGCTAGCAACCTCTTTCTCGATCTCCGTCACTTGTTCCGTGACATCGTCGATATACAAGCCGGTACCGATCATCCATCCCCATTTATCAAGAAACACCGAATAGCTGATTTTTTCGGCAATATCGCCTGAAGAGGGTTGGTGCCACAGGTAGCGGTGGAAGTTTCCTCCGGCTTTGGCTTTCGAGATTAGGTGTTGAATGACCTTGTTGCCATTGGCATCGGCCATTTCCCAGAGATTCTTACCGACAATCTGCGGCAATTTGGGGTGCACCAGATTGACGCCTTTTTCGTCGTACACGAAGAAATACCCGTCGGCGCCGAAGGTCAGTCCATGCAAGATCCTTTTTACCGTATCTTGAGCCACTTGATCGCCGGGTTCAGCGTTTCGGTAAACGTAGTCAATGGAGGTTTGCGCCAGTTCGATATAGTTGCGGATTTCATTGCGTTTGGATTTCAAGATTTCGCGCTCGAAAACGGCGACTTGCTCCACCGACAATTCAGCCGCCTGATGGGAAACGACCAATGCGATAGCAAACGCCGTCAGCAACAGCGGCGCCACCGCGAACAGAATCAGTTTCGTACGCAGTTCCATGGTCAGTGCCCCATTGCCGTATGAAAAGAATATACACTGTCAGCCAATCGCCGGAAAATTGGCAACATTTCCGAGAGCCTACGTAGTTTTTCGCATACGGACACAGAAAAATACCGAAAAAAACAAAAGCCCTACCAAACCAAACGGATATCGAATTCCAGCCAATTCGGGTAATTTCCCGAATATCAAAACGGATATTGGGAACTCGTGAATTGATATCGAAAGAAGCGATTTTGAGGATATGAACCGAATGCGCAAAATTCCAATTAGCCACAATGACTTCTTGTCGGCACCGGGCTCTTTCTGCTAGCTTTTTTGCCAATTCGATATTCCTTCTCAATTAGATCTTTTATCGACATAACAGGGAGAGACTCCATGACAGAGAAAGTGGACAAGAAAACCGAAGCGACCACCAAAGATCCGGTGTCGCGCCGTAAGTTCATTACGCGTACCGCAGTGACCGCCGGCGCCGTTGGCGCCACGGCTCTGGCACTTAGCGCGTGCGGCGAAAAGAAAGAAGAAAAGAAGGCAGCTGCCCCCGCAGCACCGGCCGTTACCAAAAGCATCAAGAAGATGGTTATCGTGTCGACCTGGCCACGTGATTTCCCGGGCCTCGGCACGGGTGCGCAGCGCTTGTCCAAACGTATCGGCGAAATGACCGAAGGCAGCATCGAAGTGGAATACTTCGCTGCCAAAGAACGCGTCGGCGCGTTTGATTCGTTCGATGAAGTGGCGTCCGGAAAGGCACAGGCCTATCACGCCGCAGACTACTACTGGAAAGGTAAGCATTTGGGTTGGGCCTACTTCACGGCCGTTCCCTTCGGTCTCACCTATGCCGAAATGAATGCTTGGATCCGCTTCGGCGGCGGCCAGCAGTTGTGGGACGAACTGGCGGCTGAATTTGGCCTCAAGTGCGTCATGGCCGGCAATACCGGTTGTCAGATGGGTGGTTGGTTCAACAAGGAAATCAACTCCGCTGATGACCTCAAGGGCCTGAAAATGCGTATCCCGGGCCTCGGCGGCGACGTCATGGCCAAGTTGGGTGCCTCTCCGGTTTCGATCCCAGGCGGCCAAATCTACGAAAACTTGGTCTCCGGCGCCATTGACGCCACCGAGTGGGTCGGCCCGTGGAACGATAGCTTCATGAAGTTCTACGAAGCCGCCAAGTACTACTACTATCCGGGCATGCACGAGCCAGGCTCGATGCTGGCATTCGGCATGAACAAGAAGTTCTGGGACAGCCTGTCCAAATCCGAGCAAGCCATCGTTGAGGGCGCCGCTGGATGGGAAAACGATACCATGATGGCCGAGTACAACATGAAGTCCGGTGCTGCGCTGACCAAACTGGTCACGGAGCAGGGCGTCAAACTGCGCAAGTTCAACGATGACGTTTACGACAGCTTCGCGCAGGCTGCGGAAGAGGTGTTCGCCGGCGTGCGTGCACATAGCCCGCTGGCCAAGAAGATCGACGAAAGCTTCGTCGCCGCCCGTAAAGACCTGGGTGGCTGGTCGAAGATTTCGGATCAGGCCTTCATCGCACAGCGTAACCGCGCGCTCGGTATTTAATCGAGCGAACTCGCGACACATACCGGAGCGGAGCCCCATCTTTGGGGCTCCGCTTTGTGTATGTTTTAAAGATACTTATGACGTTTTGTTGATCCATTTGATCCGATAAAAACCTTATCACCGGCAGGGAACGGATTATTATGTCGCACGGGCCTTCTGACACGGAATCCACCGAGACACCGCACGTATCTCACGCCAGCCACGGCAATATAATTGTACCGGCTTTGCGTATATTCGCTCTGGCCTCGGTCACGGCTTGCGGCAGTTTTATGGTTAGCAATTACCTGAATTTCTGGTGGAAGTGGCCAGGATTGGACAATTTGTTCATCGATCCCGCCGCCACGGGGACACTGGGGTGGGTGCAGGTGATGATTTACGTGCTGCCCGTCGTTGCCGTGGCGCTTTTGGTGCTACGCACGCCTGACCGCGCCCTACACGAAGATTCCGAAATGCTCTCGGATCTGACCACCTATTTTATTCGCGCCGCCTTTTGGGGTGTGCTTTTGATTGGTATTGCCGACGTACTGATTTCATTTTTGCGCGTCGAAGGCTTTTTGGTCGGAATTGTGGGCAAGCAATTGGCATCGGATCTGGGCCGGTCTGCGTTCCGCGGCGCCTATGTTCACTATCCCATTCTGGGTGTGTCATTCGTGATCGCGTACTTCAACCGGTCCCTCGGCTTCACCTGGCTGGCGCTGTTGATCGTCGTCGCCGAGATATTGATCGTCATAGCGCGGTTCGTTTTTTCTTACGAGCAGGCTTTCATGGCGGATTTGGTGCGGTTCTGGTATGGCGCTCTGTTCCTGTTCGCCAGCGCCTATACCTTGATCAATGAAGGCCATGTGCGGGTTGATATCCTCTACACGAGTTTTTCCGAACGCGGCAAAGCCTGGGCCAACACGCTCGGCTCAACCATTCTCGGTATGCCACTTTGCTGGATCGTACTGACCATGGGTCTATGGACGCAATCGAACGTCATTACAGGGCCGATGCTATCTTACGAAGTGACTCAAAGCGGCTACGGTTTGTATGTGAAGTACCTGCTGGCCGCTTTCCTATTGGTGTTTGCCGTCTCAATGCTCATCGAGTTCGCCAGCTACATGCTACGCAATGCGGCGGTTTTGCTGGACGAGCCGGACTACCACCCGGACCTGGAAGAACACGCCAAAATTTGACGCGCGGCTAACCTCTCCCGGGACGCCTTTTGGACGTCCCTGGGATAATTATGAAGGCTTGGATTACCGACCATGGAAATTGTATTTCTCCTCATCCTGATCCTGACCATGATCTTAGCGCTCGGCGGCGGTTTTCCGGTGGCTTTCGCATTGCCCGGATCTGCAATCGTGACCATCGGTTTGGCTGCGCTCACGGGGTACATATTCACCGGTGACGTGTCGTCGTACTTTGCCCATGGAGATCCACTGCAATGGCTGAATGCCGGCGTAACCAACCTCCGCGGCATCTACTGGGAAGCCGAGCGCGACACCCTGATCGCCATTCCGCTGTTCATTTTCATGGGTATCATGCTTGAGCGCTCGAAGATCGCTGAGGATCTGCTGATCACCATGGCGCAGTTGTTCGGGCCGATTCCAGGTGGTTTGGGCATTTCCGTGGTTGTCGTGGGCGCGCTTTTGGCGGCGACAACAGGTATCGTCGGCGCTACCGTCATCGCCATGGGGCTGATTTCCCTGCCGGTCATGCTGCGGGCCAATTACAACCATGCCCTGGCCACAGGCACCATCAGCGCGTCGGGCACGCTAGGCCAGATCATTCCGCCGTCCATCGTGTTGATTATTCTCGCTGACCAATTGTCCAACGCCACAGACCAAGCCGCCGCCTTGCGCACCGCCGATTACAAGGCTGGCACCGGCCTGTTATCCCTGCCGTCCGAATATGATCTGACATCCACCAGTGCCGGCGATATGTTCCTGGGCGCCTTTATCCCGGGCTTGGTGCTGGTTGGCCTTTATATTCTGTACATTCTCATCACCGCTCTGTTGAGGCCCGGTACCGCCCCTGCGGCGCCATTCGAAGGCAAGATCGACAGCAAATTCGCCATGCGGGTGCTGATTGTCCTGTTGCCGCCGCTGACACTGATCTTTGTCGTGTTGGGCTCGATCATTTTAGGCATCGCGACGGTCAACCAGGCCGGCGCCATCGGTGCCATCGGCGCCATGATCATGGCCGGATACCGGCTTCGGGAAGGTGAGAAGGGGGCGTTTACACCGGCACTCATCGCAACAGCATCGGTGGTAATGCTGGCCGTGCTGGTAAACACTTACGACATCAACGTTAAAAATATCCGCAGTTCCGAGGATGCAATTGGGATCGCTTTAGCGAGCGTGGCGTCAATTGTGTTTGTCATCTCGGTCATCTGGAGCGGCTGGCGCACCTATAAGATCGATAACACCTTGGAAGGTGTGATGATCGAAACAGCGAAGACGACGTCGTTGGTGTTCATTATTCTGCTCGGCGCGGCCATGCTTACGGCTGCTTTCCGCGCGTTCGGCGGTGAAGAACTGGTGCGTGACTTCCTCACCGGATTGCCGGGTGGCTTCATCACGAAATTCGTCGTCGTCATGGCGGTGATTTTCATTCTCGGCTTTTTCCTGGATTTCATTGAGATCGCCGTGGTGGTGGTGCCGATCATCGCGCCGATTTTGCTGGCCGACCCGTCCGCCAACGTGACCGCCGTATGGCTTGGCGTGATGATCGGCGTCAACATGCAGACCTCGTTCCTGACCCCGCCGTTCGGGTTTGCGCTGTTCTACTTACGCGGCGTCGCGCCAAAAATCGTGCGCACGGTGTCCATGTATAAGGGCGTGGTGCCATTTATCGCACTGCAGTTGGCCGGACTGGTGATCGTCGGGCTTTACCCGCCACTGGTGAACTATCTGCCGAGCAAGGTGTATCTGACATCTGAAACCGCACCGCCACCGAACAATCCGCGCCTGCAAATCTGCCTGGAGCAGCACTTGTTTACTCAATACGATATCCAGGCCGACGCGTTGCGGGCCGCTATTCAAACGGCGAAGGGATTGGATATTTCGTACGTACCGGAACGGCATCAAAAATCGCTGAATACGGGCCTTGCCGCGGCAGATGCAGCCTTTACAAAGGTTGCGCAGGTGAACGCTGCTACCGAGGCGCTGAATGCGTTTATCCCCGGTTATCGGCCGTTGCACACGGAAGTACGTGGCTTAAGAGTTGAGATGAACACCATTAACCGTGAGATCTCAGAGCTGGAAAAGAAGCGCCGCCAAGCGCGGCGGACACGCGGGCAATCGGTGGTTGATGAAATTGATGC
The DNA here is from genome assembly GCA_016845145.1 of Rhodospirillaceae bacterium. Classification (GTDB taxonomy): domain Bacteria; phylum Pseudomonadota; class Alphaproteobacteria; order Rhodospirillales; family Casp-alpha2; genus TMED8. The sequence goes on along the minus strand of JAERTE010000074.1, from coordinate 2,454 downwards.
CGAAATTGCCGAGTTCAAGAACGAGCTGGCCGAAATCCAGCAACAAATTCCGGAAGGCTGGAAATCCTCCCGTGCCGGCTATGTGAAGCTGGCGGCGGCTGAGAAGAAAGCCCGACGCGACTATCGCAGAAACGCCGACGGCGCATATGAACCCGTCGTCAACCTGCGGAGAATTATCGCCGAGACCTCAGTTCTCGCAGGGCTCGAAGGCAAACTCAACGAAGTGGGCTCCGCAATCAAGGGTGATGCCAAGCAAGCCAGGGAAGCTATCAAGACACTTGGGAGCGAGGTTGGCGCGGTGGCCGGTGCCGGCGATATCCGCTCAGCGTTAAACAAGGCGTCTCGAGCGCTCCGGGGCGACAAGCCGAAACCGGCACAGGCTGCCGAACATTTCAGCAAGGCGAAGGCGCACTTTGCGGCTGAACTTGAATGGCGGCGCAAAGCGGAATCAGGGCTGGCTGCGGGTCTTGCAAGTTACGATGAAGCCATTCGCGGCACCATCGGCGCACGCATGCAAGAACGCCTGAGTGAAAACCAAGCGCAATCCGTGGCCGATTGCCAGTCGCATCATCGGGATATTTCGCTGGATTTCTAAACTTGATGATCAGCCTACGGCTGGATCTACAATAGGTCGTCGAAGGTCAGGTTGACCGGTTCATTCGGCGGTATAGAGACACTGGTTCGCTTGCTGTCGCTCTCAGGGAGAGGGGTATCCGACGGCTCGAGGGCATGCCAACCATCCCCGGCATACACTTCCATGGGCTGGTAGCGTGCCTTGTAGGCCATCTTGCCGCAGCCCGGAATCCAGAACCCCAGATACACATAATCAAGGTTCCGGCGGCGGGCTTCCTCGACCAGCCACAGGATCATATATGAGCCCAAGCTGCGAGCATCCAAGGCCGGGTCGAAAAAACTGTATACGGCGGAAAGACCGTTGCTCATGCAATCCGTCAGGCACGCCGCGACGAGCCGGTCATCCGCATCGCGAAATTCGACCAATATCGTTTCCACCGAGCTGTCTTCGACCAAGCCTTGGTAGTCGAAGATATCCATCTTGGCCATGTCGCCATCACCATGCCGGCCATGCTGGTAGATGCTGAACAATGCATACTGTTCTTGTGTGGCGACGGGGTCGCAGATCTCAGCACCAAGATCGGAGTTGCGGTTCCAAACCCTTCGTTGCGAACGTGACGGCTTAAACTTCTCCGCCACGACGCGTACCGCCTTGCAGGCATCGCATCCCGCGCAAGCCGGCGCGTAGGCAATGCCATGACTGCGCCGGAATCCGGCCAAGGACAATTGCTCATGCAGGGTGACAGCGTCGCGACCGATCAATTCAGTGACCACACGGCGCTCCATACGGTCCGGCAAATAGGGGCAGGGCAGAGGGGACGTGGAAAAGAAAAACCGTGTATCGATAAGCGGTTGATGCCGCATGACTATGAACTCAGACCTGGATCAAATGTAGATGTCCAACAAGCCTAAGACATGTTGCGCAGCATCTCAATGGCCATCGCAAGACGGCGTGATAACCGATGGAGGGCCGTTGGTGTCGTTGTTTACTGCCGAATTTGAATATCGGATTCAAGTTGCAACTGTATGCCGCCGCCTTGCATCTGTTCATCCAGTTGCCGACGCTTGATGTCCTTGAGGCCGGGCAGGACTTCGTCCTCGTCATTCTTGGGACCCTGGGCTGCCGGGTTGTCTTCACCGGTACCGCGAAGCAGGATAATCGATAGACGGCGATTACGGGCGTGCTTGGGGTCGTCGACCAGCAGCGGCTCGGTCGCGGCTTTACCGACAACGCGCGAAAAGCGTTTCTCTGGCACACCGTATTGCCCAAGTCCGCGGCGCGCGGAATTGGCGCGGTCGGCAGACAGCTCCCAGTTGCTGTAACCGTCGTCAGTTACAAACGGCACGGCATCGGTATGCCCTGAAACAGAAATTTGCTGCGGCATTTCGGCGACCACCTTGGCCACCAGTTCCAGCAATCGGCGCGTATGCAGAAACATTTCGGCGCCGCCTGACGGGAACATGGCCAAACCATCCTGATCCACCAATTGAATACGCAGGCCCTCGGGCGTGTTGTCGATCATCAGGCTTTCTTGCATGCGTTTCATGTTCGGAATGCCCGCGATGGTATCTTCCAGTTCTTCCTTGGCCTTTTCGAACTGCTCTTCTTCCGCTTCTTTCAGAGCTTCTTCCGATGCAGAGCCCGAATCCGAGCCGCTTTCCGAATCGCTTTGGCTGTCTTCAGAGCCCTTTCCGGCTTTCGGCGGCGGCAGGTCAACGCTCACGCTGTCGCGCGACGTAGAGCTTTCCGACGCGCCTTCCTCGGTGATGGTTTGGCCGCCCAGGATATCGCCTGATCCACTGGTCGAGGTCGAGGCGCTGACGGGCGCGAAATAGTTTGATATGCCTTCAAGCTGTTCCTGTGTGACCGAGTTCAGCAGC
>JAERTE010000073.1 GCA_016845145.1 Rhodospirillaceae bacterium | reverse complement strand
GAACCGCACACTCGGTTGCGAGGCGCCGGGTGACTTCGACGTTCATGCGGCGGTATGCCATTTCCGGATTGGCCTCGGTCTCATGCATGACATGGGTGCGTGCCGCCAAGTGGATCACGGCATCGACGCCATCGAGCGCGTCACGCCATAGCGTGCCGGGCGTCAGATCGCCGACATTGATGCAACGGACGCCAGTCGGCAAATGCGGCGCGGTATCCGAGCGGGTGGCGGCGATGACCTGGTGGCCGGCATCAATCAGCATCGGACATAGTTGCCGACCGACGAATCCGGTGGCGCCGGTGACCAGAACCTTCACGATGTTTCTCCTCCGACACGCTGCAACACAGAGATCATATCCCGGGCCTGGGTTTCGCGGCTATGGCCTGGTGCGGCTTTGAGGCTGGCGGCGGCCAGGCGGGCGAGTTGGGCCGGATCGTCGTGCAATTGTCGCACGGCATCGGCAAGGGCTTCAGGGTCCTCAGCGGGGACGTGCAGGCCGGCGCCGTCAGCGGCAAGAATGTCGCTGGCTTCGCCGGCGGGCGATGCCATCAGCAAGGGCAGGCCCATGGCCATGGCCTCGAACATTTTCGACGGAATAACATCGCGAAAGACGTCAGAATTTTTGAGGTGCACAAGCGCAACGTCGCAAAGGCTCCATACGACGGGCATGCGGTCTTTCGGTTGGCGCACGAGGAAAACGACGTTCGTAAGGCCGCGCCGTTTGGCGTCTGCGACCAGATCGTCGCGCTCGGCGCCGCCGCCGGCCAGCATAAAGGCAATGGCGGGGTTGTCGGCAAGCCGCTCGGCGGCATCGAGCACATTGGAAAGCGCGTGCGCCATGCCGTGGGTGCCCACGTAACCGACCACAAATTTGTCTGCGAGGCCGGCGCTACTGGCGAGGTCGGCGTCACGATCGCGCGGGCCGTAGCGCCAAGTGTCGACGCCGTTGATGACGACATTGATTTTGTCCGCATCAATGCCGCGCCCGACAAGGTTTTGCTTGAACGCGTGAGTCAGCGCCACAACGGCGGCGGAGCGGCGGTACAAGAAAAGCTCGAGCTTTTCCATCATGCGCAGGCCAAAACTCGGGCGCATGGCGCCAACGGCGACGATCGACGCCGGCCACAGGTCACCCAATTCAAACACGAACGGTACGCGCCGTACCCAGCCCAATGCCCAACCGCCTACGGCAGCGAAGAATTGCGGTGAGGTGGCGGCGACGACATCGGGTCGGTGCTCGAACAGACCGGCCCCAAAAGCGCTCGCCATGAAGCTCAGGAAATCGAGCATGCGTTTCACGGTGCCGCGATTGGCCGCCATGTAGGTCTTGACCCGGACAACACGCAGTCCGTCCATATCTTCGACCTGACGCCAGCGGTTTTCATAGCCCGGGTATAGCCGGCCTTCGGGAAAGTTGGGCGCCGATGTGAGGACCGTGACCTGGTGCCCCCACTTCGCCCAATAGCAGGCGCGCTCATAGACCCGTGTCGCGGCGGCATTGGTCTCCGGTGGAAAATTTTCGGTCAGAAACAGGATTTTCATGCCGCGCCGATCACTTTGGCCAATCATTCCGTGGGGCCACCCTTGGCGAGCAGGAACAGCAAAAGCGCGACCGCTGCGGCGGCGCCAGACACCGCTGGCCACGGCAGTCCGCGCATGGCGACCATGGCCAAGGCAATCAGAAAGATATTGGCAACCGCGATGATGCCGCTGACCTGGTCGTGACGCAGGCCGCTTTGTACAGCGAGCTGATAAAAATGCTCGCGGTGCGCCTCCCAGATTTTCTCGCCGCGCAGTAACCGCCGCACCAAAGTGATGGTCGCGTCAGCAAGAAAATATGCCGGCAAGATGATCGCCGGCGCCGGATACCCGGCCGCGGCAAGGCCCAGTAACAGCCAGCCTAACAGAAAGCCCAACGGGATGGAGCCGACATCGCCCAGAAAAATTTTCGCCGGATGCCAGTTCCAGCGTAGGAAGCCGACGGACGCGGCGGCCGCGCTCAACCCGAGTGCCAGCCAACCGGCATCAAGCTTGCCCACCTTGGCGGTGACGAACACACCCATACCGATGCCTGCCGTCTGTACGCCGGCGATGCCATCAATGCCGTCCATGAAATTGAACAGGTTGATGAACCAGATCCAAAGCAGCGCGGCCACAACCAAATCCGCTGTCGGCGGCAGCCAACCGCCGAACACAGGCGCTGTGAATGGCGCCAGAAAAAGCACGGCAGCGACCATAGCGGCTTGCGCCAAAAGCCGCACTACCGGCCCCAATCCTCGCACGTCGTCAATCCACGACACGACAGCCAAAAAGATGGCGCCGCCAACAACCACCAACAAGCCATCTGGCGTGCCGGGCATGAATTGCTCAGTCAGCAGCCATGCCGGCAGCAGCGCGCCAAGTACGGCGATGCCACCGCCGTGCGGGGTCGGGACGTCGTGACTGGAGCGATGATTGGGGTGATCGAGAATGGCGCGCCGGGCCAGAATACCGACCAAAAGCCGTGTTCCAAGATAGGATACGAAGAACACAACGGCGGCCATGAGCGCGGCCATTGGCAAGGCGAATGAAGTTATCATGATCGCAGTCTAACGCCCGGCGCCGGTCAGCCCAAGCACGGCAAGACCGGGTGTGAAAAAACCAGTCTCGGCAAGCAACTAGTTTCGGCCGTAGGTATCCTCCAGGCGGACGATGTCATCCTCGCTGATATGGTCGCCGGATTGCACCTCGATCAAATGCAAGGGCTCTGTGCCCGGGTTTTCCAAGCGGTGCGAAGCGCCTTTCGGAATGTAGGTGGACTGGTTGGGGCCAAGATCGAAAGTCTCGCCATCGTTGGTGACCCGCGCGGTACCGGCGACGACAATCCAATGTTCGGCGCGGTGATGGTGATACTGCAAACTGAGTTTGGCGCCCGGATTGACGCCTATTCGCTTCACCAGATAGCCGTTGCCGCCCTCCAGGTTCTGGTAATGGCCCCACGGCCGATAGACCCGGGTGTGACTTATGGTTTCCTCATACCCGGCGGAATCAAGGGCAGAGACCAGGTCCTTGACTTCTTGCGCGCGATCCTTGGGTATTACCAGTATGGTATCATCGGTGGCGACGATAACCAGATCATTGACGCCGAGCGCCGCCACCAGAGGCTTTTCGGATCGGATGTAGTTGCCGCGGGCATCGAGCACGATTGCCCGGCCTTCAATCACATTTCCGTCGTCGTTTGCGTCACCCAGGTTCCAAAGATTGGCCCATGAGCCGACATCGTTCCACTGAGAGGCCAGCGGCACCATGGCCGCGCGCTCGGTTTTCTCCATCACTGCGTAATCGACGGAGATCGCCGGCGCGGCGGCGAAAGCGGTTTTATCGAGGCGGAAGAAATCCAAGTCTCGCTCGCCCGCCTCCATCGCCGCCCGCGCGGCGGTCAATATCTCGGGGTGAAATTTCTCAATTTCGTCGAGGTAGTCCCGAGCCCGAAAAACGAACATGCCGGAATTCCAATGATACCCACCTTCGGCAAGATAGGCTTCAGCGGTTGCGCGGTTTGGTTTTTCAACGAACCGCGCGACACGCCAACCAGCTTCGCCACAGGCCTCGCCTTGCTTGATGTAGCCGTAGCTGGTTTCCGGCTGGTCGGGGGTGACGCCAAATGTCAGCAGATAGCCTTCGGTGGCGAGCTCGACCGCAGACTCGACGCAAGCGTGAAATGCCTGGAGGTCGATGATCACGTGATCCGACGAAAGCACCAGCATGATAGCGTCCTCATCGCGCTCAAGGCAGCGGATTGCCGCCGCGGCGATAGCCGGCGCCGTTGAGCGCGCAACGGGTTCGAGAATGATTTCGCCGGCACTGGTGCCAAGTTGGCGCAGCTCCTCTGCCACCAGAAATCGGTGGTCGTCGTTGCAGATGATCATCGGTGCAGCGAAGCCATCACCTTTCACCCGCGACAAGGTTTGCGAAAACATGCTGGAGGCCCCATGTACATCGAGAAACTGTTTCGGCCGAAGCCGCCTCGACAAAGGCCATAACCGTGTGCCGGAACCGCCAGATAGAATGATCGGGTGAATCACGGCGTTTGTGAATGCAAAGTCCATCTCTCAATCCTTGACGCTTTTGCCGACCAGTGGATTGATCCACGTCTCCAGCCAGCGCGTAACCTGCACGAGAACCAAATCATATATGTTCACGAATCTGGGATTAACGGTCGCCGCACTACCGAAGGTGTCTAATATCCACCAACGGTGAGTGCTGATAAAACCGAAATAACCATGGAGCGCGACGCCGTCGATCTTTTGGGCATTCACACGCTCCAGAATCGGAACAATGGTTTTCTCCTCGTTATATGCAGGGACGATGACGGAAATTTTTGGCATCAGTAATTCCGCAAGCGAGACTTATTGCTTGCCCGAGTAGACGCTGTCGGACCAGTCGAGAAAGCGTTTCAGGCCGTCATCGAGGTCAACCGTCGGGGTATATTCCAGCTGCAATCGTGCTTTGCGGATATCCGGCGCGCGGCGGTTGGGCTCGTCCGCCGGATAACTGTCGGGGTACTCGACCACGTCGTACTCCACGCGACCGGAAGCCACTTTTTCGATCCGCTTCACCAGATCAAGCATGGAGATTTCCGGTTCCGGATTGCCGATATTGTAGGCCTCTCCAGCAACACCTTTGAGGACAACTTGCATAAATCCGACAATGGCATCGGTAATATAGCAGAATGTGCGCGTTTGGTTGCCGGTGCCGTAGACATGCAGCGGCAGGCCACCTTTGATGCGGCTAGCAAAGTTGGGTAGCACGCGATAGTCGGTCTCTTGCATGCCGGGGCCGAAAACATTGAACGGGCGAATGGTATTGGTGTGCGTGCCGTTGGTGCCATGGAAAATATAACACAATGTTTCTCCGACACGCTTGCTCTCGTCGTAGCAGGCGCGCGGCCCCTGGCACGAGACGTTGCCGCGATAGCTTTCCGCCATCGGGACGTGCTTGGGGTCGGGGTCGCCATAAATCTCACTCGACGAGAAAAATGTGAAACGCGCACCGTGCTTATCGGCAAGTTCCAGCATGCGTCTGGTGCCGGTGATGGCCACTTCTAGTGTTTCCAAGGGGTAGGCGCGGTAGTAATACGGGCTTGCAATGCCGGCGGCGTGAATGACGTAATCCAGCGGTCGATCCCATTCAAACGGCTGAATAACGTCGTGCTCAATGAATTCGACGTTGGCAAGATCGGGAATTTGCGCACCTTCTTTGCCCGCCGTGATCATGTTGTCCATGGCGACCAATTTGACCGGCTCTTCGAGGATGCCGTCATTCAGTGCACCGAATACTTCCATGAAGTAGCGTCCGAGAAAGCCGCGCCCTCCCGTAAGCAGGACGGTCTTGCCCGAAAATGCCTGGGCGTCGTCTCGCAGGCGCTCAACGATTTCGGTGATATCGGATTGGAGAAGAAATTCACTCACTGTTCAACTACCTCAACTGTCGGCAGGGGTACGATAAATTGCCCGCCTTGTTCCAAGTAACGGACATGATTCCGCATGATGGGTTCTGCGAAGTTCCATGCCAGAATAACCACGGCATCCGGCTTTTTGCTGTAAATGGCCGTCGACGGCAAGACAGGAATGTGCATACCGGGCGAAAAGAGCCCTTGCTTGAGCGGGCTGTCGTCAACGATGAAATCTATCACGTCCGGCCCAATCCCGAAATGGTACATCAATGTGGTTGCCTTGGCTGGCGCGCCAAATCCGGCAACGGTTTTGCCAGCCTGCTTCAGAGCCGCGAGTATCGCGGTCAGTTCATCACGAATGGCGTCGATTTTTCCGCCGAACTGCCTGAGCGTATCTGCTTCATGCAGGCCCAATTGATTCTCTCGGGCGACCATGGCGTCAACCGTACCGTCCGCCAAGTGTGGCCCGTCCGCCAGTTGCGCGATACCGCGTAAACTGCCGCCGTGCGAAGCAACCCGTTCCGTAGCGATCAATTCCATCCCATGGGACGCAAAAAACCGGACTAGCGGTTTCACTGAATGATAAGCGAGGTGTTCGTGGTAGATGGTATCGAACAGTGTTTTTTCGAATACGTCGACCAGATAAGAGACCTCGAACACGAACACTCCATCGGGTGCCAGCAGCGTGCGGACACCTTCCGCGATATCGGCGAGGTCGTCAGCGTGGGCAAAGACATTGTTCGCGGTAACAACCTGGGCCGTTCCACGCGACGCCTTGATTTCGCCAGCGAGGCTGGAGGAGAAGAAGGCCGCCAATGTCTCGATGCCATTGGCCGTTGCTTGCCGGGCGATATCGCGGGCCGGATCAATGCCCAGAACGCTTAGACCCAAAGCCTCGAATTGTGTCAGCAACGTCCCGTCATTGGAGCCGATATCAATGGCCAGCCGGTCTTTGGTTTGGGGCGCGAACCGCTTAACAATGTCGGCGGCGTAATCCTGGAAGTGTTTGACGAACACTGGTGAAGTGCCTGACACATAGACATAGTTGGCGAAAAGCACCTCCGGATCGACAATATCCAGCAATTGGACATGAGCGCATGCGTCGCAAAAGAAAATATCCAACGGGAATTTTTCTTGGTCGGTGCCACACTCGGATTCCGGGACGAAGGCGTTCGCCGGCGGAGTCGGCTTCAGAGATAACACTTCCGACAGTTGATCGCTGCCGCAAAGCCGGCAGGTGGAGCGGCGATGACAGGCGGCGTGCCTCAAGCCTGGTCGTCCCCTGCATCCCGTGATTGAGTCTCGCCGGGCTTCCAGGAGGTCCAGCCTTCCGTGGGAACGAAATCCACTCGAACGACATCGGCCTCATAGGTCGCTTGATCGCGCGGATTGCGGCCCAGCGTGAGAAATACCGTATCAACCGGAAACCGCATGCCGTGATCAACCATCGGCGGCGTGAACACCATTTCTCCTTCATCGACTACGATGACGGCGGGTTCGGCATCGGAGCCCGTTGGCCGATGCAGGTACTCAAGTTGGCCGGATATCACATAACAATAGTGCCAATCCGTCTTGTGATAATGGTTGGCGCGAATCGATCCGGCCTTGGATTCGATCATCACGGCCGAACGCATCATTTCATCGACAAGGGGCTGGATTTTACCACGTGCGTCGATAAACGGTTTTTCCAGCTTGACCACGCCGTGCGCCGGCCAACTGGCTTTTTCTTCCGCCGTGACGGGAGGGATGTGGGGGGTGACCATAACGTGATTGCCTCAACCGGTTCGGGGCAGCAAATCTAGAGGGAACGCGCGGATTGTCCAGACCAAGATCTCGCAGCCTCCGGCGCTGATCGCCCTTCTTAACCCGCGAGCGCAAAGTCGGCAAGGTCGCCGTTCGGGGGTGTCGCCAAGGGTCTATGTTCGACATGAATGCGGATGACCAGTTCGAGCATTAACAGGGAATAGAGACGAAAGGCATGGCGCGCCGGATCGGCAAGGAGGCGTTCAATCCCCGCTGCTGACCACCATCCGCGTTCAAGCGATTCCCGGCTCGTCAAAATAGATTGGGAAAGCGCCTTCAAATCTCCGTTCATCCAGGCAGGGACAGGTGAGGCAAATCCCTGCTTGGGAGCGTTAACAACGCCATCAGGAAGAAAGTTCTTGGCAATTCGGCGCTCAAGATACTTTTGTTCGCCGCCCTTCGTGCGAATTTCGGGGGGCACCGCCAGCGCCGCCTCGACCAGTCGGTGATCCAGAAACGGCACCCTGCCTTCGACGCTGACAGCCATGGATGAGCGGTCAAGCAGGGTCAGCAGATCTTCGGGAAGATAAGTCTCCAAATCGGCGATCAACGCTCCTGTTTGGGCCGGGCCGTCAAATTCCGAGAAGGGTTTTCTCTGGGCGGCGCCGATAGGCGCAGTCTCGTTGCCCATGAGCTTTAAGATCGGCGGCGGAAACAGGGTCGAGTGGTCGTGCAAGTAGGCGCCCGGGTCATCGAAAAACTTCTCGGCGCGGGACAGGCGCCAGGCATTCATCGGCGAGACGGCTCCGATGGTCGGCTCGACGAGCCGGCGCCGTATCCAGCCGGGGGCCTTCAGATATCGCCGCTCAATGGGCAGTTGGAAATATCGCCCATAGCCGGCAAACAATTCATCACCACCAGTGCCGTTTAGGGCGACCGTTGTTCGGGAACTCAATTGCTCCGCAATCAGGTAGTTGGGCAGCAGCGCGGGGTCGCTTAGGGGCTCGTCGCAAAACCATGCAAGTTTCGGTAACAGCCGTGTGACCGAAGAGGTCGACAGGAGCAGCTCTTCGTGGCGTGTGCCATAGCGTTTTGCGACGCTTGCCGCCAGCGGCGATTCATCGACCGGCGCACCTTCGAAACGAACGGTAAAGGTGTTGAGTGCCTGGTCTGATTGCTCGGCGGCAAGAGCGACCACCAACCCTGAATCGAGACCGCCCGAGAGCAGCACGCCAATCGGCACGTCGCTGCGCAGTTGCAGCCGAACGCTATCGCGAAGCAGGTCAACGAGGTGATTTTCAATAGCGTCCCGACCTTCGGGCAAATCAGCCGCCATATGTGCCCGCCAGTAACGCTCTATCTTCAACGAGCCGTCACCCGAGGCCTCAAGCATATGGCCGGGCGGCAACTTGTTGATGCCCTTGAACAGCGTTTTCGGCGCGGGAACATAGCCATGCGCGAGATAGGAGGAAACAGCCTGTTCATCGACCTCGGCTTCGAGCAAGCCAGAGGCGAACAAGGCTTTGATTTCAGACGCAAAGACGATCCCGCCGGACATCAGTTTGGTCCAGTATAAGGGTTTGATGCCGAGGCGGTCCCGCACCAGAAGCAGGCTGTCGTCATCCTGGTCATATAGCGCCAGCGCATACATGCCGTTCAATTCATGGACGAAATCCCTGCCGAGGGCGCGAGACAGCGGCAACACCACCTCCATATCGCCCTTGGTTTGGTACCGGTAGGCCTTTCCCTGCGGCAATTGGCGAAGTTCCCGGTAATTGTAAATCTCCCCGTTGCCGGTGAGAACCCGCGCGCCACCCTCTTCGACGATCGGTTGATCGCCGGTCTCAAGATCAATGATCGCGAGACGGGCGAAGCCGCACTGGTAACGCTTGTCGGCGCTGACGTGACGCGCAACACCATCGGGCCCGCGATGCGCCATGACTTTAATCATCGCGTCCAGGTCAGCCTCTGCCGATGGCGCGTTGCGGGGGAGAAACAAGCCAGCGATACCGCACATTCAGATGTTCTCCTCGACGATCTTTCTGCTCCAGGGAAACAGCTTTGCCACTCGGTATCAGATGTTGGCTCAAGTGATTGACGGGATACTATAATAACGGCCCGCTGAATTCACAAACCAAGCGCAACATTGGTATACACCGGAGTTACTACGGGGAGTACTTCAGACCGCTCGATGATGCTATTTTAGAAACCGCGGGAGCCGGAGCGGAAGCTGCTCTATCCGGGCCAGGGGCGCGTGGTGTCGGACTGGTCAGCGAACCCGATGAACTGTATTAATCAAACAAGCGAGTGTGACGGCTCGCAATGAGCATTTGGTTTAGGAGGGAGATGGCAAATTGATGGGAGTTCTCTCGCCACTGACCCAATGGTCGGCTGTCATCATTGCCGGGATCGTTGCTACCGGAACCATGCTGGAAATGCTGCCCATCGCAGCGGTTAGGCTTGGTGCGGCCCTGGCACTGTTTGTCCAGATTATTCTGGAACTGAGAAAAGGGAACAGCTGGTTTCTGACATCACCACTGTTTTTGCTTGGCGCTATATCAATTGTTTTCTATTCCCTTATTTTAGGGATTTTTGACATCGATTATAAACTACTGCCGTTCCATTTGGTTGAAGGATTTTATGGCAGCGATGCTGAACGGACGATTGTCGTTTTTGGGTTATGGTGCACTGCGTTTCACAGTTTCATTTCCGTTTACACAAGCCCGTCGAGTGAGAAAGGCCTGAGCCGGGTAAATAGAGCAGACAAACATGTCTATTTATTTGCCCTCATCGCCGTCACCGTGTCTTTGGTCAATGTTGCCAACTACGTGTCCCAACAATCCGGCGGGCCGAACTTCGGAGCGATCCGTTCCATTTCACCGCCGGTGCTCGCGTTTTGTCTTGTCTTTCTCGTCTATCAAGCGGCCGGAGCACTGGGAAAGAACAAACTGTTGATCGTTGCGGTTATCGTGTTGGTGATTGCCGGACAGGTGTTCATTCAAGAAGCGAAAAAGCCGGCATTCATGATATTTGCCGGATTGTTATATTGGCTAAGACTGAATAAGGCTTCCATTAGAGCGATCTTAGGAGCTGGCTTGGTTTCGATAGTCATCTTTGTCAGCCTTGTTCAAATCGCACAGATCATGCGCATGCCGAAGAGTTCAGCCCTAGGTAACAAAGCTTACACTCCCGCGGTAATGTTCGGAAAAGTCTTGAGCGGCAAGCTCGTCTTACGTCAGACAGCAACCAAGTATTGCTTCCAGAAAGTTCTCGAAAAACATCGAGAGCAGCCGTTTACCGCGACCAATCAATTTTTTTGGTTGAAGGGGCTTGTTCCACGCGTGCTCTGGCCGGAGAAGCCAAACCTGTCATTGGGCGCGGAATATTCACGCGATTATTGCGGTTCGAAAGTCAAGAACGCTCATTCCGCCTCGATCACGTTGCTGGGCCAGCCAGTGATCCATGGTGGCCTAATCGGATTATTGTTGCACGGGGGGATATTGTTAGGATGCCTGGGTGGTTTGATGTGGATTGGAAGAAATCCCTACAGTATCTCCGCGATGACGGTCGTGGCGTTGTTGCCGTGGTTGATCGATTTCGATCAGGACTTCGCGCTGTACGTGGCGAATGCCGTGAAATTCTTTTTGATTATGTCGCCGCTGGTTTTTCTTGCAGTTAGCCTGGGGCAACGCCCACAGCCTACTTGAAATGGGCCTTGAATCGGCACACGCCCTCTCGCCTCATCACGAACCCGCCTCTCTGGTCGGCAGTCTTTCCGCGACAATGATGATGTTTCGGCCAATGGGAGGGGACAATTTTTTCTCGACAAACCGGCTCACCGGGATGACAAACCGGTCATAGAGCTTGACCATGCCTGGGTCGAAAGTAGCCTTTCTGCCAATCGTGTTGACCAACCACCAGGGTAACACGCCGGCCATATCAAAATACCGTTTCAACACAATCTGAAAGCCGTTGCGCTCTAACAAGTCGGCCAACGGGCGCAAGTGATAACGACGATAATGGCCATGCAGGCGATCAAGCTCACTGAACAGAAATGCCAACGCTGGAACGAACAACAACAAATGCCCGCCCGGTTTTAATACCCGGTGAAGTTCGCGTACGGCCGCTGCGTCATCTTCGATGTGCTCCAGGACATTGACCATAACCACGCTATCACAGGCAATATCGGCGACTTGTGGCAAGTGTCGTTCCAGAGTCTCAAAAAAAAACGAAGTTTTTGGATTGTCGGTCAAAGATTTCGGAAAGCGCGGGGCAAGATGGGCGGAAGGCTCGACAATGTCGAGACGATCAACATTGTCCACCAGCCGTGTGGATATTGTCCCAATTCCCGCTCCAATTTCCATGGTATGGCCACTTAACCAAGGTCGAAATGTACTGACAATCCAGTCGTAGTAATGCGGCAGGTTGAACAAAACCTCCAGATCCCGACCTTCGTATTCGGGTTGGGGCATGGAGGGTGAGTTCCGGTCGATGGATGCTTCGTGGTTGGAGTTAGGTATCTGGGTTGTCATTTCCGGCGATTTCACGAGGTTGATTTCGAGCCAAAAAGCCGCATTTTCATAATCATCAAGATCACGGCGATGGCGTGATGAGCACGGATTTTTTTACCTTCTTCATGAGTGCGGCCATGATAGCTAACCGGAACCTCGTACATGTTCTTGGCATTTTTTGTCGCAATAGACAGGATTTCAGCGTGTTGTTCCCAGCCCTCCGAAACAAGACTGTCGGGATCGACCAAGCCTCTACGATACATCAGATAGCATGAATAGATATCCGTGAACGTAGTGTTGTTCAACACATTGAAAGCCAACGTAATCACCCGGTTGCCGACCTTATTCCAGAAATAGGAAACACGGGTATATTCCGGGGCAACCATTCGGCTTCCCATCACAAGGTCGGCTTCAAAGCGGGATATGGGTAAAAACAGCTTGTAATAATCCGACGGATCGTATTCCAAGTCGGCGTCTTGAAACAGAATATAGTCACCCGTGGCCTTCTTGAGGCCGGCCTTGACAGCGGCGCCTTTACCGCGATTTTCCGGCTGACGAATAAGGACGTTGTAGAGATCGGGGTTCTGTTCAAGCAAGTCGCCCGTACCATCGGTTGACCCGTCGTCGACAACGATGACCTCGTATTCGAAGCCTTGAACAGACTGGTCTTGGATTTGCGTCAGCACTGCTAGAATGCTCTCACGCTCGTTGTAGGCAGGAACCAGAATTGAAATCGATGTCATAATATTTGCGGAATCTCGAAACGACAAAAAACGGTTGTCTAACTTTTGACGAGCATTCGAAAGAAGAGACCCATGAAGTAGGGCAGCTCGCGACGGTATGACTTAATTCGTGTCAATTTAATCTTAATACAGTATCCGTACCAAGCGTACCATATGAACCTGTAAAGGCCCGTTAGTGGCAGGCTAGCCAGAAATTCCGCATGCGGTCGCAACCAAGGAAACCGGACAATGATCCCGAACAGCTTATGGATATTTTCGATTTTGCGCCGTTTTGAATCAGACCCGAAATCCAGCATGGAAGACCGTTTGTTGGTTTCCATATAGATAGGCTCGCCCTTCAGATGGCCTGTCATCCGGGCGTATCTCTCAACAGGTGAACCTGGATAAGGATAAAGAATGGAAGACCAGCCTAAGCTGGGCCGAAGCTCGATGTTCAGATCAAGTGTTTTTAAATCGGCGGCAATTGGATCAGGCACCGGCAGGCCGATCAAGTTTTGCGCAATCAGGCCGACACCGTTGGATTCCAAAACGCGGGATGCGGCGATGATTTCCCGGTTTGTAAGGCCGCGCGCCAGAACATTGTTGGCAATTTCCTCATCGCCACACTCGACACCCATCCAGACCCAGGCAAGGCCGCAATCCTTGAGGATGGCGATCATGTCGTTCTTGACGGTATTGGCGCGAACTGTACATGACCAAGGCAGCCCAATTCGTTCTTTGTAAAGCGCAGAGAACTCGAGCAACCAGTCACGGGGCTTGAGGATAAACAAATCATCGAGAAACGAGACGTGATCAAGCGGATATCTTTCCCGCACCCATTCTATTTCCTCGATAACCTGAAGTGGTGTGCGGCTGCGAACAACCTTGCCTTTGTCCTTGTAGTTTTCATTATACTTTATGTTAAAGCAGTACGAACATTTGTACGGGCAACCCCGCGCCGCCATAAAATATTTGGTCCCCATCTTGGCCATGTTGGGGTCGAGGTCATAAAGCAGCTTGCGGTCGGGAAACTCCAGTTCCGCAAGCTCGGGGACAAGGTCATTCAGCGGATTTCGGAAAATTTCGCCCTCGTGCTTAACGTGGAACGTTGGCGTTTTCCAATATTCCCCGCCACTTTCCATGCTATCGCAGAAGGCAGGAAACACCACATCCCCTTCGCCGATGCAGATGGCGTCAACGCTAGGCTCTTCAATGAAATCATGACAGAAGGTGGCATGTGGGCCACCGAAAACCGTATAAAAATCGTATTGTTTCCGAAGCTCGATGTTGAGAGCCACCAGCGGAATGTGTTCTCCGGTCATGGCGCTATACCCCAGGATCTGAGGCTTGAATTCGGCCATTATCTCATGCAAAGCAGCGGGCTCGTTTACCGAAGCGATCCACATGCGCACGTCATGGCCAGCCCTTTTTAAGGCGGCACTGATTTGGATAACGGCCATCCGCTCGACGGCGACGGAATCCTTAAAGATCAACAAAACACGCATAAATGGCCGACCCCTGGAAAATCTCCTTATGTATATAAGATCAAAACTCGCGATAGCAAGTTTAGACTAACAACAAGGAAGGCCAGTAAGTCTTTTCTTTATTTTAGGATTTTTAGTCGGTCGAGCTCATTGATAAGAAGAACTGACCTAAGCTCCGTTTTCTCCGCTAGAATTATGTAGAGTCCGTCATCATGAGAGGAGAAGGGTGATGAAATGATCAAGGCTCACCAAAGAGCAGATCATCGGGATTTTGAAGGAGCAGGAGGCGGGCCAAAAGACCGCGGATATCAAAGAACCACCGATCTAATCAAAGTTTTTTTAGAGTTTTTAAGCAGACTCATCCGCAGCCTTTTCAAATTCAACAATCAGACACATGCCAAATCGGTTTTTGAGGGCTTGGTCGAGCCAATTAGGGATAAGCGGGAGAATCTTTTTGCGATATTGAGTCACAAAAAACCGGTTAGACTTGAGACCGACTGATTTCAACCGCATCGCCAACTCGCTTTTGCTCAGATAGCGATGGTAATAGCCATCAGTGTAGAAATCCTGAACGCTTTTCAGCGAATAGCCGGAAAATAATTTCCCCTTCAAAAGTAGCCAGAAAAGCCCGTGCACGTAATAAACAACACTGTTCTTGTGATAAACCATCATCAATCCTCTACCGCCGGGCTTGAGGACTCGATGAACCTCGGTCAATGCATCATTCATGTGCTTGGTGTGATGCAGAACGCCCCATGAAAATACATAATCGAAGCTAGCGTCTGCGAAGGCCATCTTTTCGGCGTCCATCCGTATGATTGAGACATTGAGCCCCTGAGCGCGCGTATTGCTTTTTGCCATATTGATGCCGGCCTCGGTTAAATCGATGCCGGTTACCACTGCTCCGTGCTTGGCCAAACAACAACTAAAAACTCCGGACCCGCAGCCAAGGTCAAGGACACGTTGCCCCTTGAAACGTGAAAAATCGAATTTGGTACGAAGAAACGGGCTCTGAGAGAACACTTCGTCTTCGATTCCCTTAAAGTCCAGTTCCGTTTTCGGAATACGGTTCTGGCCTTCCCAATCAGCGTAGGTCATCGGCAGTCGTTCCCACCACATCCTGTTGCTGTCTTGGGTGTCTTGCGCAACCTTTCCGACGTCCGTCTTGGTTCGTATGAAGACGGTATCGTCCTGACCGTTAGTTCTACCCTTCAAGTTTGGTACTCCAGAAACATCAAGAGAGTTTGGAATAGATCAATCATACACAAAGATGGATAACCCTCTTGGCCGGCGGTTGTTTAACATATTGCGGTGCAGCGGACATTGCCATTGTTACAAGATACATTTCTTGTTTTTTACTTTCAGGACATGCGCAATGTTTGGTTTTGCGCGCCCTAGGGAACGCGACCCAATGGATAATGTTTCAAATGACTTGGCGACCTCAAGGCAGCCAGCGTGCAGCAAGGGGCGCCATTGGTAAAGGCCATTGACGGGGCCATCGGGTGAAATGTCGCCATCGACAAGAAGATGGGAAATTCCGCGTCCCCGGAGCTGATCGAGAAACAACAGAGGATTGTTGGCCTCCTGGCGGATATCTATCCAACCTTCACCCTGCACATGGGCATAAAAATAGGGAATATCGAGATGATAGTTCAGCTGGCGGGAAATGAGATACAAGCGATCATCGGGTTTCAGGTTGTTGTTGATCCAGGGCACGACACCAAAACCGTCAACATTGCGCAGCAAAAACGCTTCACGCGACTCTCCGCTCGTAAAGTATCGAACATAGTTTTGGCCGAACACGGCGAGACCGGCTAATTGAATGCTGACGGTTACCAGGGTTGCTGCCATCAGTGGCTTTAACAAGCCCCGGTCGCGCGCGCACCGATGTGCGGCAACGGTGAAGATAAGTACGACAAGCGGCATGACGGGGACCAGATGCCGGACCCGCTGAGACGAACCGGTAAAGAACCAGACGACGTAGAAAAGAATGGCGGCAAAAGCCACAATAAACAGGGAATGATGCCTTAGCCGTTGTCGAAATTTCCATGCACCTGCGACCGCAAACGGCAATAGTAACAGGACATACGGGCCAAACCCGGTGCGTCCGGATTCAAACTCGCGATAGCCCGAAAGCGTCGCGAAGAAAGGATAGAGAACAAGCCACAAAACGTTGAGGGGGACGCCTTGCCCTTCGTCGAGCAACATCTTTTTCAGGGTGGCTTGCTGTTCCGGATTCCAAAACGCCAAGTTGCCGGTGCCGACCAGATCCATCAACAGCGGGAAAAAGGGATCCCCCGTATGAATGGTATTCCAGATGTACCACTGACTGCCTGCAATCAACGCAACGACGGTAAGTATCAAACCCTGCACAAACCAGCGCCGTTGCAGCAATATTGACAATCCGCAGGCAAATGCGAAAAGCAGACCAATGTACTTCCCGGCCATAAAGAACCCGACGCCGAGGCCGGCCAAAACGGCGTAGCGTTGGCTATTCAAGGTTACGGCGCGGGCAGCCGAAAGTGCAGCCAACGTCGCGAACATGGCGTTGCGAACCTCTACCTGACCGCTGCCGCCACCATAGACGATGGCCGGCGTGGACAGAAAGACAACAGCCACGGCCAGCGACCAGCGCCTGTCAAGATAGCGCCGGGAAATCGAATAGAGCAGCGCCGTGGCGCCCCATCCCGAAACCATGGCCCACAGTGTCAGTCCTTTTTCGCCGCCAAACGCCAATGCGGGAATGTAGGTCATCTGGTTGAGCAGTGGTGTCGCGCCATCCAGTGCCCGTTCGACGAAAAACAGCCGTTCCGCGGCAATGAATTGTTTTGCCAGGGCGAAGTGATAGGCGAGGGAATCGGCGTCGGCGGGCGGCGCTAGCCCCTCTATGATGTCGAATGCGACAACGATCGCCAGTGCCGTGGCCAAAATACCGTCCAGCGAGCCCCACGCCGCCACTTCGGTTGCATCGGCGGTCGGCGCCGGGGCGCCAACAAAGGCGAACAGACCGAGCGTGCCAATGCCAAGCAACAACAGCAAAGGTAAAGACTGGTACAAGGCGACGATGCCGACAAAGAACAATAACCAGCCAAGGATGCCGTAACCAATCACGAAGGCCCAGGTCAGTCGTTCCCGTTTCGTCAAATCACCGAGAACCCCGGCGGCGCGCAACGTCGCCGCACCGAAACCGGTGCAGGAGGTGATTAGAAATGCTAGTGTCAGCAACGCTGTCATTTGAGCCCGGCCAATGACAAGAGGGGGTCAATGTAAACGCGAAACTGGGCTAGGTAAGCTAGGCTGATGCCGCCGATCCAAAGCCAGGCTAGCGGTACAGCATAAACGGTGGCCCCGACCTTTAAGACAGACAGCGGTGCTAAGGCCAGGACGCTGAGGGCGGCAGCGGTTTTTCCCTGGGCCTGAAACGACGCGCTGGCCTGCCGTGCGACGATGGCGGCCCGCAGCAGCGCGTTCAACCGGCCCCAGATCCCCTGGCCCTTGAGGGCGTCGGCGTGACGCAACAAAATGGCCATTGCGCACCGTCGCCGTTCCGCCACCCGGCTGGAAATACTGTTCGCCGTGACATGATAGCGAGTCAAGGCTCCACTGAAGATATGAAAGCTGACCTCTTTGTTGGCCGTAATGCCAAGCCATAAATCGACATCTTGTCCGGAACGCAAGTCGGCGTTGAACCCGCCGGCTTGGTCGATCAGGTGGCGTTTGGCCAACACGGTCGATGTCGCGATGTTGCCGCGCAGGTAAAGTGAAACGAAGGGATTGGCGTGACCCTCAAAATGCCGGGTGCAATCGACCACGTGCTCTTTGTCGTTTTCGACCATGATAAAATTATGGGACACCAATCCGGCATCGGTTTTCGCCATAATGTCCAGGCTGCGCTCGAGTTTTTCCGGCAGCCATTCGTCGTCGGCGTCCAGGAAGGCAACCAGCTTGCCCGCCGCCGCCTTCAGCGCTCGGTTGCGGGCCGCTCCGGCACCGCCGTTTTGCTGTTCGATAACTTGAAGCTCAATGCCGTTTAAGGTACCCGCGAAAGATCGCGCGACTTGGGCGGTATCGTCGTCGGAGCCGTCATCGACAACGATTACTTCACGAGGCTTAGCCGTTTGTCGGGCAATGCTTTTCAACGTTCGACCGATGGTCTGGGCGGACCGGTAGGCTGGAACGATGACGCTTACATCGGAGAACGGGCTTGATTGAGGCGGCATCGAGCGAAAAACTCATTGTGTTTGAAGGATGCCAATAGCGGCTTCAACAAGAATACAAGGTCTCTTAACGTGACGCCACGGGCCGGTAAACAGAAAACTACGGCCCGCAATCCACCTCCGGTTCAGGCAATCGTCACGTTGATACGGCCCTCCCAAGGCAATCGGGCGTTCACATCGAAACAAATGGATGTCGCCGGAAGTCCCTGTCCATAGGCCCGCCAGGCCATCATAGCCGACACCGAGGGGGCAGTATCGGCGCGAATTCGGTAGCTGTTTTTGTCGCCGGTGATGAGCACGCCATCGTTTTCCTCGGTGACAGCGTGGGGTGTGACTAGGTGTCGCCTGACCCGATGCCGGCCCCGACCCTCTACCCGGTCGACGATGTCGAGACCGTTCGGACCAGGCAGCCATTTTCTGCAAATTTTCCCGCCCCCCCGCAGGCGGCCAAAGCCGCTATGGCACAAGGTGATGACGTCATCCTGGAGGCTTAAAACAGGAGCCTCACCACCGACAAGGCGGCGGAAGGTGTCGTCATAATAGGGTCGATTGGCGGCATAGGGATTGTCGTCATCAACGATTAGGCTGTTGTGAACAGCGGCAGAGCAATAGCGTACCGCTTCGCCGTTCTCGCCGTAAGCACCGCGGCCGGGATCGACAAACACCGCCTCGCCATCGAAGTGCATTTCGAAACTGCCGCAATCCTGATGGCCATGGCCCGGCATGGTGGACCATCCGTGCGGTGCAGCGTGCCAGAGCCCGGCCCAACCCTGAATATCGGCTCGCAGCCATCCGTCGGCGTGGGGGTCGTCGGGCACGACGCCGGACATCAATTGCCGTAGGGCTAACCGGTCGGCGGGTTCCAGGCGGCCGATCCAGCCGACGTCGAGGCTCGTGTCGAGCAGGCCCAAGAGATGTTCCGGCGGGCAATCAGGCGAGATGTCGCCAACCAGGGGAAAACCGCCCGGCAGAGAAAGCGCCGGAATGACGGATAGGGCCTTTTCGGTGATGGCCTCAAGGTCATGGGTATCGGGGCGTCCCGCCGCTCGCGCCGCCAGCCAGCATTCGGCGTAAGAACGGGTGAGCAGTAGATGATAATGCGACGATCCTTCGCGCAGGATGCCGGAGGGTGAAAAAATGCGTTCCGCCTCGGCGGTCAGAATCCGACCGCCAATGTCAGCCCATTCAGGGATGTCGAGCGCCAGTCCACCGAGGAAAAGACCCCGGCCGTCGTTGGCCAAATGATTGCCGGTGTACTGCGCGCCGAAGTATTCAAGGCGCGCCAAAATAACCGGCCCATGTCGCCCGAGGATGGCCAGTGTGTCGGCCAGGGGGGCGGGCAGGCCGTGGCGGCGCCCGTAGCGGATCATATTTACCAAGCGTTCGCTCGCGGTATAAGGATGCCACGACCAACCATCGTACGGCTCGCCATGCGAATCCCGCCAGGCCTTCCACAAGGCGCCGAGCCATGCCGGAGTGAATCCTTCGTCGATGATAGGCAACCAGGCGAACCGATGCAGCGCCAAGTATATCTCCTGGTCGTCGAATCTGCGATCGAACACGTTGTTTTCATCGCCCGGTTCCAGGCGTATTTCGTGACCGGCCAGCGACAGGGTCAACGGGCTCGTTGGCATCGCCGTCGGCAATTCAGCAAAATCCATGGTGCCGGGTTCTGATGGGAGCACACCTGGTTCAGAAAGATAGGGTGGGCGATGGGCGGTGTAGGACGGCTCGCCCGGCCAACGGCCAACGGCCCGCCCGGCCAACCAGCGTCGGAGCACCGGATCGGAAGCCAGTTGCCGAAATTTGCGAAGGAACGCGTTCGGCGCGGTCATCTTTTTTCCGCCACTACCATCATACGAAAGGCGGCCAGCGGGCCGAGGACTGGCATCACCGCTTCTTCGATTTTTAAGACCGGCTTCACCCACCGCGAAGGAATCAGGCACCACGGTTTGAAGCCGCCGGAAAGGGGATAGGCCCAGAGGCTTAGGCGGCGGCGTTTCAGGATCTTCAGATTGGGGAACTCTTCGGCCAGTCTTCTGGCATTGCTATAGAATAACAAGTGCGGAATGGCCTGATTGGCTTGTTCGGGCAAAGCGCCGGTTTGGGGGCCGTCCTGCCACAGATCGGCACTTAGGGTTGCCGGCTCGTCGTGCAACAAATTGTAGACCAGCCAACTGACCGGAGAGACGCCCGGTTCCATGAGGACCAGCCGCCCGCCCGGCTTGAGAACGCGCAGGGCTTCGGCCAGAAAAGCGCGGGGAAAAGCCAGATGATGTAGGACGTCGAGCATCACGAGATTTTCGAAACTGGCATCGGCAAAGGGTAGGTGATGGGCGTCGGCCACCACATCGAGCCAGGGAGCCTGCTGAATATCAAGACAGATGGCATGGGGCGCGAAAGCCTTGATGTGTCCCGACCCGCCACCGATCTCCAGAAGCGCTCCCTCCGTGCACCAGGCGAGAGAGCGTTGGTGCAGGTCTTCATAGACAGATCGCAAGGAGGGCTTCGCGGTCCATCCCGCGCGGTGTTGATCGATGAGTCGTTCGTTCTGGCCCACGGGGGCTGATCCTAGGATGGCTTGAGTTTGCGGAACGCAAAAACGACCATACGCAAGAGAAGCACGCCATGACGAAAACGTGAAATCTGCGTCTCGCCATAGGTCCGACTGGCGTACCGAATGGGCATGTCGATAATTTTCAGGTTCTGTTTGCTGGCCCCAAAAATCAGGTCGAAATCACCAAACGGGTCGAAGTCACCAAAGTACGAACGGCCCTCTTCAATCCGCTTGTAGTGCGCCTTGGTGAAGACCTTGGTGCCGCACAGGGTGTCGGTGATCCGCTCATTCAGCAACCAGGAAAAAATCCATGCGAAAACGGCATTTGCAATCAAGTTCAAGAAACGCATGGCAGCGTCTTCCATGGGGTAGACCATGCGGCTGCCATTGATAAAGTTGCCGTTGCCACTGACCAGGGCATCGTAAAATTTCGGCAAGTCCTCGGGCGGTACCGTCAGGTCGCCATCCAGGATCATCAGGACCTCGCCGGTGGCCATGGCATAACCCTTGCGCATGGCATCGCCCTTGCCAACGCCGTCCTGGCGGGCGAATTGAATATTGAATTGGTCCTTATAGGCTTCGGCCACACGTTCTATTTCCTCAAAAGACCCGTCCTGGCTGTGGCCTTCGATAAAGACGACCTCCAGATCCTTGCCGAACTTTGGCAGCCGCATCAAGGCGGCCTCGACATTGCCTTTTTCATTACGGCACGGAATGATAACGGATACGGTCTGCGGCGGAAGTGGTGCGATCGACATCGGCCGGGCGACGGTAAAATTGCGCACGCCGAGGCGGCGTAAATAGGGCAGCGAGCCAATGTAGCGATTAATCAGCGGGCCGAGGCCCAGAAGCTTCATCGGTAACAAAGTGCGCCACTCCTGCTTAACCAGCTGAAAGCCGGCCAAGTCCATGATATGCGCGGTGTCGGCAGGCGGCAGATAGTTCAGTTCGACCTGGGGCATCTTTAGCTTCAGGCGTTCCAGAAGTTTCAGGATCGGGCTCCAGGCATAATTATAGTAACTGACAATGACCCGGGTATCGGGATGGCACAAGCCGACCAGAGATTGCAGGGCGCGCTGGATATCATCGAGAACGCCGATGGTGTCCGACAGCACGATGAAGTCGAAGGGTTCGCCTTCAAGGGTCTTGATGACGGCCGGGTTTTCGATATCTCCCGTAACAAAGGTCAGGTCGGGGTGGCTATTTTGGGCAATCTTGATCATCGCTGGGCTGATATCGACGCCGACGCCGTGGCTCGGCTTCAGTGCGGCCAGCAGGTCGCCGGCACCGCAGCCGATATCCAGCACCCTCGCGTTCTCGGGCACCAGAAAGCGCATGTACTCGGTATCAGCCTCGTGGAAGTAGTCGGTCCGCTGAATCCAGGAGCGACGCTCGCTGGCATACTTATCCGCATGTTCGAGGATGGCTGTTTTGCGCCGGTTCGATGGTTTGTCGCCTGCAATGGTCATGCGGCATTCTCCAGGTACCAGGCGTACGCCTGTTTGAGGCCTTCCTCTAGCCCAACTCTGGGGCGCCAGCCAAGATTATTCAGTACAGTTGAATCCATCATCTTACGGGGCATGCCATCGGGCCGGGACGTATCAAAAACAAAGTTCCCTTCAAAACCGACGACAGCCGCGACGGTTTCAACGAAGTCCTTAATCGATATTTCTTTTCCGGACCCGACGTTGATGAAGCTTTCGTCGGAATAGTTCTGCAAAAGAAAGACCAGGGCATCGGCCAGATCATCGACGCTCATGAATTCACGCAGGGGCGTGCCGGAGCCCCACACCGTCATGGTTTTGTCGTTGGACACCTTGGCCAGATGGCATTTGGCGATGGTTGCGGCGGGGACATGGGAGTTTTCCAGATCGTAGTGGTCACCGGGGCCAAATAGGTTGGTCGGCATGGCTGAAATAAAGTTACACCCATATTGTTTGCGATAGGCTTCACACAATTTAATACCGGCGATCTTTGCCACCGCGTACCACTGGTTGGTTGGTTCCAGCGGACCGGTCAAAAGGGCGCTTTCGGTCATTGGCTGATCGGCCATGCGGGGATAGATGCATGACGAGCCCAAAAACAACAACTTTGCCACCCCTGTCTGATAGGCGCCGTGGATGACATTGGCCTCGATAATCAGGTTCTGATAGAGGAAATCGGCTGGATAGGTGGAGTTAGCGTGAATTCCACCAACCTTGGCGGCGGCCATGATGATGGCGTCCGGTGCGTTGTGCGATAACCAGGCGTTGACGTCTGTCTGGCAGGCAAGATCGACTGTTTGCCGATCACAGGTGAGAATTTCACAGTTTTCCGAGGCGAGGCGGCGCACCAATGCGCTGCCCACCATTCCTTTGTGGCCGGCAACCCAGATTTTTTTGCCGGTCAGATCAAACGGTGTCGTACGACTCTCGGACATGATCCAGTCCCTGTTTCATTTGATTAATGTCATGCAGGACCATCTCTTCGACCATTTCTTCGAACGTTATTTTCGGCTCCCAGCCCAATACTTTTTTGGCTTTCGAGGCGTCTCCCTGAAGGAAGTCGACCTCTGTTGGTCGGTAGTATCGTGGGTCGATTTTTATCAAGACCTCACCAGTTTTGGCGTCCAGGCCCTGTTCATCCTCTCCTTCGCCGCGCCATTCGATGGCCCGCCCAACCACATTGAACGACTTTTCGACGAAGTCCCGGACGGAATGGACGACACCCGTGGCCATGACATAATCGTCGGGTTCTTCCTGCTGCATCATCAGCCACATACCTTCAACGAAATCGACAGCATGTCCCCAGTCACGCTTGGCATCCAGGTTGCCCAGGTAAAGCTTGTTGTCATGTCCCTGTTCCATGGCCGCGACGGCGCGCGTGATCTTGCGGGTTACGAAGGTTTCTCCCCGAACGGAGCTTTCGTGATTGAACAAAATGCCGTTCGAAGCGTGAAAACCATAGGCCTCCCGATAGTTGATGGTGATCCAGTAGCCGTATAGCTTGGCGACGGCATAGGGACTGCGCGGGTAAAAAGCCGTCGCCTCTGTCTGCGGAACTTCCTGAACGAGGCCGAACAATTCTGATGTCGAGGCTTGGTAAAACCGAGCCTGGTCCTGAATGCCGAGGATGCGAATGGCCTCAAGTAAACGCAGCGGGCCCAGGGCATCGGCATTGGCCGTGTACTCGGGGGTCTCGAAGCTCACCTTGACATGGCTTTGGGCGGCAAGATTATAAATTTCCGTCGGCTGAATTTCCTGCAGCAGGCGGATCAGATTGGTCGAATCCGTCATGTCCCCATAATGTAGATTGAAGCGGACATTTTGCTCGTGAGGATCGGTATACAGGGAATCCACCCGGGCCGAATTGAAGGAAGAAGAGCGGCGTTTGATGCCGTGGACATCGTAGTCTTTGTCCAGCAAAAATTTTGCCAATAGGGCACCATCCTGGCCTGTAACGCCCGTTATTAAAGCTATGTTTCGACTCACCAAAGCAATTCCTGTCTCGTTGACGACGGTGTTCTCTTAACATATGCTTCGCGGGTTGACTATCCATTGTATCGCGAACTTGACACCTAAACATCACTTAGCCCAGTGGGCAGTATTTTAGCAAGTTCTCTCCCGCCCGGGGATTGGCTTCGAAGCGTGTTTGGCCACGAAATTGACCGCTAAATCAAAAACATGATTTCTTTCGTTCTTGGTCGTCCTGTCCGCCTTCTTGCCCTTATCGTCATCTGGTTCACCGCCGAGGTTTTGTTGCTCGGTAAATTCGCCTTTACCTCGGCCGGCGATGGCGGCGAGTTGTTTATCCCAGCTCTCATCGCAAGTACGCTCGAAGGCTGGCAAAGCAGCCTTTGGCACCCTTATTCGACCCTGGGGACGGACCGAGCGGCCCTGGCTTTCACCAATGTGCTCGACAGGTTATTGTTCGGATTTCTGCCAGGTTGGGTGGCCTATGCTATCCACTGGGTTTCCGTCGCGACCGTAGCTATAGTGGGGTTCTATTTTCTGGCGCGACGCACGCTGGACATTCCCCACTGGGCCGCTGCCGCCGGGGCGTTCATTTTTTTCTACAATCAGCACCCGAACCACTGGGTCGCCGCGGCGGTCGTGTTGTTGCCGATGGTTATTCTGGCGACTGAATATGTACTCGACAATAAGCGAAAAGGCCTCGCCTGGGCCTTGTTTGTTCTGGCCATACTTTATTACGGGTGCATCGTCTATTTGTCCCGAATTCAGCCGTTTATGTTGATTATTCTAGCGCTGTGGTTCGCTATTGTCCGGCCTCGTAAATCAGTTGCAGACTGGGCCGTGATCGGTTTCGGATCGGTGCTATCCGTCGTGCCCCGACTGCAGGAGGTGGTCGCCGTCAAGAATTTTGCCTTGCTGTCCCAGCGATACATCACCTACGGACAGGAACGAATGCGCGACGACCTGTTTGAGGTGGTAATTCAGCACTATCTGGCGCCATGGAATGCGGCTTTGATGGCAGCATTCCTGTTTTCCGGGCTCGCCATCATGTTCTTCCCCAGGAAGGCCGATGGGGAAGACTTAATCGGCGGAAAATACCTAATAAAACTGCTAGTTGCGACCGGGTTAGCCATGGGAGCTGTTGTTCTTCTGCCGATTGTCAAACCGGTGCTGATTGATCACATCAGCCTCCTTCAATCATTCAATCTTGGCCGTCTGGCTATTTATCTTTGGGTGTTCATAGCCTTGGGCGGAACCATAGGGCTTAGTATGGTGTGGCCTGCGCTATTGACCTATCTTGAGAAAAAGCACCCCGGCGCCAAGGGAAATACGACGGTAGTTGTTGCCCGGCGCGCACCCTTGATTCTGGTTGGCGGCCTGTTGGTGCTTTCGCTGCCGCAAAAATACTCAAGCGCGATGGATTGGGTGAGTCAGGGCAGCTATAAATTTCTGTTTGAAAGCCCGGTTCTGCAATCTCTTGCCGAGCGGATCGAGAACCAGGATCAGCCTTATCGGGCGGCCTCGTTTGAAATGTACCCCAATTATTTACACGCCTATGGAATCGAAACGATTGGCGGCTATCAGGTCTTTCACACCAAACGGTTTGCAGAATTCTGGGGTAAGGTTTTGCGACGCAACAGCGGTGGGCCACCTCAGAAGGGGGCGCTGGATATTGATCGCATATTCCTCAACCCCGTCAAGAGACCGGACACCAGCCCATGGCCGTTGGATGATCTCTACCGGATGCCGCTGTTGAGTTTGGCAAACGTAAAATACTTTGTCAGTCGGGATCCCGTTGTCGCTTCGGGGTGGCACGAGATCCATCAGGCAAGCCGTCCGTGGGCCGGAATGAGTACCCGGGAGAAAATCCTGTCCAATCTGAAAGGTAACTTCACAGGTAGGACTCATCTCTATCTCTATGAAAATGCAGAAGCCTTGCCACGCGCCTTTTTCGTTCAACGACTTGAGCGGTTTGACGGGAAGGCAAAGTCTCTGGATGCCCTGGCGGCGGCCGATCTGCCGAACCTGCGGACTACGGGATATGTCGAGCGAGATCTCTTGCCTTCCCAATTAGAAAGCCTTAAGTCTCTGTCATCGGGGAAAGTTAAGGTGACAAAATACGAAGCTGACAGGATTGAATTATCGACAGAACTGTCCGGCGACGGCATTTTGGTCGTCGGTCAAAACTATACCCCGGACTGGAGCTGCATGACGAAGGCCAATACATTGGCGACGTTTCCTATCGACCATATTTTCATTGGCGTGTTGGTCCCCAAAAAAACGACTTCAATTCAATGCCGCTACACCCCATCTCATAAATGGGATAGCTGATTGAGCGAACTATGATTCAGGGCCAGCCATAACAACATGATTACCTTCATTAACACGCCGGGGCTCAAGAGTTTTTCCGGCCTCCAAATGCACACTCCCAATCCGCCGATCGGGTTGGCCTATATCGCGGCCGTGGCCCGCGAGGCCGGATACGATGTTTGCATCGTCGACGGCGTTGGCGAGGCGTTGGACAATATCTCCGTTTATCCCGGCCGGTCGGATTTCATGATTCAGGGCCTCTCGCCAGAGGAAATCATCGAGCAGGTCCCGAAGGAAACGGAAGTATTGTGCGTGTCGTGCATGTTTTCCAGCCAGTGGCCGCTGACCAATATTATTGTCGACAGATTGCGAGAGGCTTATCCCGATACGCTGATTATTGGTGGCGGGGAACACGCTACAGCGGTGCCGGAGTATGTTTGCCGAAATTCGAGTATCGATATTCTGGTTATGGGCGAAGGAGAGGACACCCTGCTCGCCTTGCTCAAGGCGCGGGCCGACCGGGCTGCGTGGCATGATGTCATGGGTGTCGCCTTCCTCGACGGCGAAGAATATGTCAACACCGGACTGTCGACACGCCGGCGCTCCATAGATGAATTGCCCTGGCCGGCTTGGGATCTAATCCCCCTGGAAGAATACATCGCGCGACATCAGAGCAACGGGGTTAACATCGGACGCTCGATGCCTGTTATTTCGACCCGTGGCTGCCCCTATCGCTGCACGTTTTGCTCCAACGAACAAATGTGGACGACCCGCTACATCACCCGTGACCCCAAGCTGGTAGTCGACGAAATGCAAAGCTACATGACGACCTATAACGTCACCAACTTTGACTTTCAGGACCTGACCGCCATCGTCAATCGCAAATGGGCGATCAGTTTTTGCAATGAAATTATCGATCGCGGATTGAATATTACTTGGCAGATGCCAAGCGGCACCCGCTCGGAAGTGTTCGACGACGAAGTTGCCGAGTTGCTCTATCGGTCGGGCTGCCGCGCTCTGGCGTTTGCCCCGGAAAGCGGCGCCCCGGAAATCCTCGAATCCGTCAAAAAGAAGGTGGATCTGGATAAACTGGTCGCCAGCGCGCAAATCGCCATGAAGCACGGCATGAAGGTTTCCTGTTTCTTCGTTATCGGCTTTCCAGACGACACGCCGGAGACTTTACGTAAGACGCTTAAACTAATCCGCCGTCTGGCGATGATTGGCCTTTGGGACGTCGCCGTGACCAAGTTTGTGCCTTATCCGGGCTCTGACCTTTTCCACAAGCTTCAAAAAACGGGCAAGATATCCCTCGATAACGACTTCTTTCACTCACCAATGGATTTCTACATCAAGGATGCAGATAGCTATTGCGATGCCATGAGCTCGCGCACGCTCTATTGGTGGATGATTTATATGTTCTATAACTTTTACTTGATCTCGTTTGCGCTGCACCCGATCAGAACCTTCAGCACACTCATGAAGGGGATTCTGACCGGGCAGGAAGATACCCGTTATGCTAAATGGTTCGTTGATCGAATCTATACAAGGCTGCGGTGGAAACGGCTCGAAAAGGCGAAATCCTGAGGCCGAGTTCGACGCTTGTCCGGCAGTATTAACTCTGTTAGTTTTTGACCACATTTTGGCTAATTTGTTAATTGGGATTGCATTGGAAACGACAGAAATTTACGCGAAAATAAGCACCGTTCTACAGGATGTTCTGGATAACGAAACCGTCGAAGCCAAGCCCGAAATGACGGCAAGTGATGTAGAGGAATGGGACAGCTTTAGCCATATTCGGATCGTTCTTGGTGTGGAGCAGGCCTTCGGGGTCAAGTTCGCAACGCCTGAGATTGCCCAATTCGAAAATATCGGACAACTTGCGGATTTGGTTGCGGAAAAGATCGGCAATCAATGAATGATGCCGTGAGAGACAGAGCTTCCTGGGCCTGGCTGGCCGTGAAGGCGGGTATATTCCTTCTGCTTTCGCTGAATTCGGTGGAAGTCGTCGTGGTTGCCTATCAGCAGTTTTAATTGATGGATCGAACGCCTCCAAAACCCTTTGGAAGGCTTATTCCGGCTATCATCGCCGTGGTTGTCGGCGTTGCTCTGGCGGAGGTTGTTTTCCGAATTGCGGTCTTTCCGGATTGGAAGGCCGTCTCCCAGGCGACTTTCGTTCATCACCCGATATACGACACCTTTCAGAAGCCCAATCTTGAGGTCCGCCGACTCAATCCTCCGAACTACGATGTCATCAACCGCACCAATTCGTTGGGCTTCCGTGACCGGGAGGAAGGTTTCGAAGAAGATCTCGCCGGAATTTGGGCCGCCGGGGCCTCCAACGCCTATGGCGGATTCGTCGAGGATCACGAAGCATTCCCTTCGGTGCTTCAGGACATGGGATACAAGATCGCTAATTTCAGTTCCGAAGGGCACAGGCTGGGCAACCAAGTCAAGGTCGTTCGTCATTTGACATCCCAGGGATATCGGCCGCGGGCGATTGTTTTTGAAATGACTCTGAACAATGTGCTCGGCCGATACGACGAAGCCATCGCCGATATGAAGCAGCCGTTGAAGATTCCAGAGCTGAATGCGCCCGCCAAACCGGCCAGCACGGCCACCGCTCAGTTAAAGAGCCAACTCGGCAAGTTGCTCGAATCATTTGAGGTCAGCAAGATTGGAATAAAGGGTCGACTGATCAACAATAGCGCGATCTATTGCTGGCTGAAGGTCGGCATCAACGGCGTTCCCATGTTCCGCAAGTGGGCGCTCAAGGCCGGGCTTCGGGAAGATGTCGCCCTGAAAGATTCAGCGCCTCCGGATGTTCTTCGAAATCTGACAAAGACACCCGAGGACAATGTGATCCATTCAACGGTGGATTTTACCGTTGCTCTCAAGGACTGGATCGACAGCACATTGGGGGTGCCCTTTGGTGTCGTCCTGATTCCCAGTCATCACCAACTGGATGGAGCAAGCTTTGCCCGCTACGAACGACACTTGGGATTCAAGCAAGGCGAACTGGATGCGTCCCGCCCGTACCGGCTTTTACTCAGGGGCCTGACCGCCAGGGGAATAACGGTTCTGGACACGGCACCAGCCCTGATGGCAAGCGACAAGTTTCTGTCCTTTCCCGATGACGGGCATATGAATGCCACGGCGCACAGAATTGTCGCCGAGGAAATCGCTGCATGGTTGCCCAGAAAACTTGGCCTGGATCCCGATCTATGATCGACGGCGTTCATAACATGACACCCAATACCGTCGGCTTTCTGGCCCTGGCCGGATGCCTGGTGTTGCTCGCATGGTCTCCGTGGCGGGCGCGGTTTCTTCAAGGACTGGCCCTGGCGGCAACTCTGATGCTGGCCACATGGTTGAGGCCGCTCGATCTTATCGCCCTTTTGGTCTTCCTGGCCGGACCGTTTTTGGTGGTCAGGGTGTTGTGGGGCCGCAAGGAAACCGGGGGTGGCAACATCATCTGGATTGTCCTGGCATGGCAGATCCTTCTTTTTCTCGTCGTCAAGCGTTACAGCAGCTTCGACGTTCTGGGCGACCTCGGATATCCGGTAACGCTGATTGGGGTCTCCTATATTCTGTTTCGGCAAATCCATCTGGTTGTCGATGCCCCCTATCTGACGCACTTGCCCTTCAGTTTTTTGCGGTACCTGGCCTTTACGGTGTCGCCCTGGACACTGATTGCCGGCCCAATCCAGCGTTACGACAGTTTTTGCGCCGGACTAGACCAAATCGGCCGACCCGAACATGTTGACATTCGCAAGGCAGCGCATCGGATTGTCAATGGCCTGTTGAAGGCCTTCGTTGTTGCCCCGATTTTTCTGGCACCCTCGGCCATAACCAATCTGGCCGTCACAGGGGCAGACGGGATTGACTTCCTGATCGTTCTGTACGGGTATCCGATCTACCTCTATCTGAATTTCTCCGGTTATGTGGATATCGTTGTCGGCGCGGCTCGCCTGTGTGGGTTCACCACATTACCGGAGAACTTCAATCGGCCCTACCTGGCACGAAACCCTGCTGATTTCTGGACGCGCTGGCATATGTCCTTCGGGATCTGGATCCGGCATTACGTATTCACGCCCATGAGCGCCTTTTTGATCAAGCGGGCACCGGCCCGTCTGGACGGCCTGATGATGGCGATCACTGTGCTGGTTACGTTTTATCTGGTCGGCGCGTGGCACGGGACGACTTCCAATTTTGTCGTCTTTGGTCTGCTGCAGGGGAGCGGTGTCGTTATATCCGCCGGGTTCGGTCGTTGGCTAAAGCGCAGAGTCGGTCGGGATCGCTATAAAACCATTGAAGCGAGCCGGGGGCTGCAATGGCTCGCCATCGCAGTTTGTTTTAATTTCACCTGTGCGACTTTCCTTTTTCTTAACAATACATTCGTGGAAGTGGTTAGATCACTTAAGATTTTCTGGTCATAATACGGAACCTTAACCGCATTGGGTTTAAGCTATGTCGAACGCATCTATTCATGTCATTCCCGAAATGGAAATCCCGGGTTTTCTAACCAAGGAAATTCGCACCAAGTTGGCCTATGTGGATGATACAGTCACTGGGTCGGAAGTCCTGAACGGCCTTGAAGGCATCACCCTGCGGCTCACCGAAAAGCCTGATGATGCCAAGGCGGCGCACTTGATCGAACAGGTTAATCTGGTTGTCTCTTCCTTGGTCAAGGGTGCCTTCGAGCCGCACCTGCGGGTCGTGCTGGATAAAACCGACCGCCCAGTCAAGTACGACAAGGACCCGATGGTGGCCCTGGCCTCAAGCCGGGAAGTTGTCGTCGAAGGACATGGTTATTTTTCGCTCGGACCTCTGATGGCCGGGCTGCTCGATTATTTCGAAGATCGCTACCATGCTGTGGCCGTCGATATGGGTGCCCGGCCCTATCGATTCCCGGCGTTGATTTCTCCGGCCTATTTGGAGAAAGTCAAATACTTCGACAACTTCCCTCATTCCCTGTCATTCGTGACGCACCTTCGAGAAGATCTGGACGTTATCGCCAAGTTTTCCGAAGAAGCGCATACACATGACGGATGCATTCATACGGACAATGATGCCTTCGCTAAGGTGCAGGCGATGCTGTCACCAACGGTTTGTCACCACCTTTACATGGCGCTGGCCAATTCGGTGGTGCCGGAAGACGGTATTGTCGCGACGGCTTTTGGAAACTGTTTCCGTTATGAGTCCTCCAACATGGTGTCGCTCGAACGCCTGTGGAATTTCTCCATGCGGGAGATCATTTTTGTCGGAACCGCTGATTTCGTTCAGGATGGATTGGACCGGGCGCAGGTTGCCCTGAATGAGATTCTCGATGAAATGGATCTATCCTACCTGATTGAAACTGCCAACGATCCGTTTTTTATCGGAAGCTACAGGGATCAGGCCGCCTACCAAAGCGCCTTCGAGTTGAAGTTTGAGGTCCGGATGTCCTTGCCGTATAAGAATGATACCCTGGCGGCGGGATCCTATAATCGCCACCGTGATTTTTTCGGACGGAGCTTGGATATTTTGCTGCCCGATGGGGCGCCGGCGGAAACAGGGTGCGTGGGGTTTGGCTGTGAACGGCTGGCCTTCGCGTTCATTGCCCAGCATGGACCCGACTCGGCCCAGTGGCCGGACGCGGTTCGGAAACATGTGCAGGCGGCCGCGGCAAAATGGCATTCACCAGACAGCGCCTCGTTTGATGGTCCTCCCGAGATATAAAGATCGAGCATTATGCCCTCAACCGTAGCGACCAAGTGTGACGTTCGATTGCGCAGTCTAGAATTCCAACTCCCCGGTGAGCCGATTCCCCTGGCCGACATCGACATGACCGACGACATGCGCGAGAAGCTGTCGGGCATCGGGCAGAAGTTTACTTTCAGGTCGGATGAAAACTCGACCGAGATGTCCATTGTTGCCGCACGCAAGGCGTTGCAAAGCGCCGGCATGGAAGCCCGCGACATTGGCCTGATCATATCGGCCCCAACACTATCGACCTCCTACGGGTTTGAAATTCCTGCTATCGCCATTCGGGTGGCCCTGGGTTTGGAAAACGCGGAATGTCTTAATGTGGCGCAGGGTTGCGTCGGGTTTCTTGCCGCCATGCGTCTTGCCGACCAGTATCTGGCGACCAACGAAGGGCGCGGCGATGTCCTGGTCGTCACCGCGTGCAAGGCATCGACCCTGATGGAAAACCTTACCCACGGTGCCTTCTTTTGGGCTGATGCTGCTGCGGCGGCGGTTCTGACCAGGACACCGGGTGCGGGCTTGCGGGTCGCGGCCTACGGTGAAAAAAACTCGGAGCAGGACTGGGGCGCCATGCGCCTGCGCCACGGCGACGCCCGCCCGCATGCCAGCTGTGACCCTGCCGACGACCTGAAAGTCGTCGTCGACTTTGCCGATGATCGGGCACAGATGGACTATGTCGTTGGCGAACAATCGAGATGCGGTGGTCTGATCGATACCCTCCTGGATGCCGAAGGCCTTGATCAGGACGACCTTGACGCCTTGCTTTTGCCTTCCATCGGGGCCAATCGAGTTCCCCATTTACTGGGCCGGCACAAGGCGTTCAGCGAAAAGGTTAGATCAGATTTCCGCTATGCCCATATGGGGGGCGTCGACGTGATGTTTTTTCTTGACCAGTATCTGAAAGACAACCCGCCGCAGCATGACGCCCGGTATATCGTCATGACCCCCGCTTTTACGGCGCAATGGGGCGGGCTTTTGCTGCGCTATGATGGCGATGTAGAGGCCGGGTGCCTGTAGCGACCGAACTGGATTATGTCGGTTGGGTTGTCCCCATCATTGGAAAACATCCGTGACCAATATCCTTCAAGGTCTTTCTGATTGATTCCCAATCGATGAAAAGCGCCGAGCGTTCCCTTGTCTTTACCGCCGACTTGCGCGCGCGTCTTGCTTTTGTTGATGGCGTCGTGAATTTGATCATTCAAAAGATGGCCGTTTAGCGTGTACTTGATTTCCTCGTCTTCAAGTAAAGAAGCGGGAACCTCCATATAGTTTTTGGCGACGACGGAAAAAGGCTGCACGACCTTGAGCCGGAAGGCGGAGAAAACCCCGATTTCGCGGTCTCCGGCGTCCAGCCCCCTGACGAAAAAGCGGCGCCGGCGCGCCAGACTGATGCGTGGCTGCTGGTAGTACGCAGTACCGTCTATTTCTTCTGAGCGGTAATCACAGACATATTCGTTCATTAAATCGCCGGTCAGAACGACAACATCTTTCTCCGGATACAAGGCCCGGATCGATTGTGCCAGAAACAAATTGACGACGGCGCAATGGACATTGAAGTCACGCCAATCCTGGCCAAGCAAGATGCTGTCTTTGATAGCGCCGACGACGGCATCGTAGGGGCGAAGGATAGGCACCAGGGGAATACCGAGCAGGTCGGCGACGTTGCATGCGGATACAAAATCTTCCGACAGCCCGCGGCCGTTTGATTTATCGACCTCGCCCTTGATGTCACCGCAGATACTTTCGGGATCGGTATAAGAAAAACTGACGGCCGTCACGTTGGGTAAGAACTGCGTAGCGAAAGAGGCGATCACCGAACTATCCAAGCCGCCAGACAAACAGACGACAAATTTGGCGTCCGGGTAATCTTCCGCGAGCCGTCCGAACAAGGTGCGCAATTTACCCGATACGTCAGCTTTAAACTTATCGATATCCCAATCCGGATCTTCTGGCGTCATGGATATATCAACGCCACCCAATACAGAAATGTCACTTTTGTCTCTGACGCGCACGGCATGGCCAGGCAGGCACGATTGAACATGGTCTATGGTTACGCCCTCGCGAATCAACGTGTTAATCCGGTTGCCGACGACCAGCGTACCGATTGGGTTGAATCCGAAAAAAAGTTTGTTGCAGCCTATTTTGTCCCGGACCAAATCAACGTGATCGGAACCGTGAATCAAAAGGCCGTACTGACCTGCCGGCACAGCCCCCCTTTGAACGATATCGTCGACCAGATCATTTTCATTTAAGGGGTCGAAATGAATGTTGGGTACGTCTCTGAGGTCGAGGACTTGCATTGATTTGACCGAACAGCTCGTTTGCAATTGTAGCGGAAAGTCAGGCGTTCGTCTTACGTTTCACGAAGTTCACCATGGCGTTGATCGAGCCAAAATTCTCTTTTGTTATTGCATCGTCTTCAATTGAAATAGACCAATTCTCTTCGATGAAGGAAATCAATTCAATTATTCCAAATGAATCCAAAATGCCCAATTCAATGAGAGATTTTTCTTTTGGAAGGGTGTCGACGGTGTATGTGGTGGCATAGTTTTCAGTAACATAAGCACACAACACACCTAGAATATCGTTCATTTCTGGTTCAGCCTCTGATGACATTTAAGTGCAGTTTATTGTTGATAATCATATCGGATCTTGCATTGCCACGGACGTACAGATCATCAAGCAGCATTGTCGAGAGAACAATTATGAATGCCATATTGTCGCGGTAGCCAACACGGGAAAGATTGTAATTTTTTGCTTTTTGCATCAATCGTTGGACTTGCTCAATATCAAATATCCCGACGCTATTAATTCGCGAAGGCGACATTAAGTCTTCCACATAATCCGGGAATTTTCCATCCGTGACAAAACCACTTATATCCGGTGCTTGGTAGGCAATTTTCGGGCGCCGTCGGATTGTCTCGGGAACGACATCGGAAAAGGCCTCTCTCAAGATGAATTTATCCTTGAGGCCGCGTAGCTTCAGAGATCTGGGAAGCCGTCCCGACAGGGCCATGAATTTCTCATCGAGATACGGGTATCGCCCTTCGACACTATGAGCCATGGACATTCTGTCGCCCTGGCTGGAAAGTAGGTAATTGGCGAGTAGGGTTTGCATCTCGATGATCTGGGCGCGCATGATGTCGTCTCCGTCCTCGTAGCGTTTCGGAAGCCAGGAATCGAGATCGGCGACGGGGTCATAGGTATTGGCCAGATTTTGCATATCCGGGTGTAGATAGAGAGAAAAAGCGTCAGCATTATTCCACCTAACGGCCATGGCGTAATGCGGGGAACTGTCCTGCAGGGTGCTGCGATAAAAATCTAGAATCAGATTAAAATACCTCGGATTCCTGTATTGCGGCAAATAGGCGTACAAGCGCCTCATCAGGTGCCCGCGCCAATTGGAATCGGGCTGCCTTGACCAAAACCGGCGAATCGCCACTTCCCTAAACAAATCATAGCCGAGAAGGATTTCATCGGCACCCTCGCCGGTTTGCACGACTTTGATGCCATCGTCATGTACTTTCGACGAAAGATGGAACAACGGCGCCGGGGCCGAACGGAAAATCGGCGTTTCCGCATGGTAGACGACGGAAGGAAAAACCGAGGCAATATCCCCGTCTTGAATTCGAACCGATGTATGTTGGAAAGAATTTTTTTCCACGACTTGCCGCTGGGCTTCAGATTCATCGTATTCGGCATCTTCAAATTCGACGGAATATGTGCGTAGGCCCTTGTGGCCCAAAATTTTGCCGAGTCCGGTGGCGATCACGGTTGAATCGAGGCCGCCCGAAAGGTAGCTCCCGACTTCAACCTCGGACATGCACTGTCGGTCGATTGAATCAATCAGGGTCTCCCTGAAAAGGTCGACATATTCTTCATCGGAATTCAGCTTGAGGGGCTCGGCCATAAACGGGGAAAGGTTGTCCCAATAGCGCGAAAGCTGAGCGCCGTTGTTTTCGACGCTTAAGAAATGCCCTGGTGGAATTTGCTGAACGCCTTCAAACGCCGACCGGTTGCCGACGACGGTCCAGAACTTGAGCGTTTGCAGCAAAGCCTTTTTGTCGAGACGGTGCTCAAATCCTGGTAGTGCGAGAAACGATTTTATTTCGGATGCAAAAGCGAATGTGCCATTCACCTGGCTCCAGAATAAGGGGCGTATGCCCACACGATCCCGTGCCAGCAGCAATCGGTCTATCCTTGCATCCCAAATGGCGATCGCAAACTGCCCTTCCAGACTTTCAAAAACCGCTTTGTCTTGCAAAAGATACAACTGGAGAATTAGTTCGACTTCCGAGCGGGTCTTGAAGTGGACGCCCTGCTCGACGAGACGGGAGCGAAGCTCAAGGTAGTTAAAGATCTCGCCATTGAAGACTACGGCGACATCGCGTGTTTCATTGACAGCGGGTTGCGAGCCGCCCTCGATATCGACAATGCTAAGCCTAACGCTGCCAATGGCCGCTGTGTTATCGACAAAACCACCGGCGGCATCCGGCCCGCGGTGGGCGATCAGAGTCAGCATATCGCCCAACGTCGAAACGGAGTCTGCAGTCGGGTTGTTTAAAAAACCGGCAATGCCACACATAACGCGATCAATCCGGGACTATCAGTGTCATGAGCTTGGCCAATCCTGGTTGCCATCACCTTTGGTGATATAGATGAAGGGATGGCGCCCGGGTGCAAGCGCACCAAGTTCACGGGTAAGGGAAAACGGAAAACCCAGGCGTTTTCGCGGGTCGGTTGCGAGCGGAGAAAAAAGCCTGGGTAGGTCAAAGTCATCGAGGATCATGGCCGGGCTCATTCCCGCCACTATCAATCCCGAAAGGGTCGGTGCGTGGCAGTTGAAAAAATCACCGAAAGCGACATTAGCCTTTTTCCACTCGGCCCAGACGAGGGGGAACCCGGCCGCCACGGCCTCGGGCGTGCCGATAACCTCGCAAAGCCGTGCGACGATTTCAGATCGGTTCTTGACTTGCTCCTCTCGCCACACGAAATAGGCTGTTCCCGCCTGCCCCGAAGTCCGCACGACGCGATATTTGATTTTTGGGTGATCGCAATAGCGCCATTGCATGAATGCGCTCGAGCGATCAGCACACAGAGACACATTCTTTTGAAAGCTTTGCCACACACGATCATATTCGTCGTCGAATTCGCTCAGCTCATGCAATGTCACTCCCGCTTTGGGGGATGCGATCTTAAAGCCGGACAACAACCGGGTAACATCCTCATTGGAAATGGCCATCAAGTCTTGCGTGCTTTCGACATCGACGACGGCAAACAGCCGTTCCAATTCAATCCAAGTTGTCGGTCGAAGCCGGGAGAAGACGTTGATCGATTGCGCGCTTGGTCCCGAGATACCGAGAAACTGATTCCGGGAAATTTGCTGACGCATTAAAAACAATCCGCCACCGGCGGCTTCCGGGTCGGAATACCATTCGTGGTTCCAGGCACCTTCAATTCTTTGGCCCTCGTACCACACAACCATTTTATTGGCCGCAAGATAGGAGACGATTTTGTCGCCTTCCATTCCGATTAGAAACCCGTTGTCGCCAGCGTTGGCAATCGCAGCGGACTCCTCAAACTGCCAATTGAAGAAATCCTCGGTGAAATTTAGAGACCTGGTCGCCTGAATGCGCTCGGCAAACAGATCAAGCGATGGCAGGTCGTCTGCGGTTACGTTGCGAATATCCATAGTGTTTCCTGAAACGCGGACTAAAACGAGACGGCGGCGGCGCCGCCATTTAAATGATCATCAATTTCAATCGTGTGGATGCTTTGATTTCCGGCGGAATCGTTTGTTGCAATGCCGATGGATTTGACATCTGACGGATGAACGCTTTCATCATCAAAAACGTAATTGAAATCCTGCAGGGAACGCCAGTATTTCATGTTGTCGTGAATTATTCTTCCGGACCTCGTGCGCACGACGAAAAACGGCTGCGGCCCGAAAATTTTCCCGCACGGAACCTCTACATTGACCCTTTGAGGGAGGCCATCCTTGCCGAAAAGCAGGTTACAGGACAGCTGCACATTGTCAGCGGCAGGGGCCGGGTGAACGGCATTAAAAGCTGTCACCGAGTCTGAAAATCTGAATTTCACGTCAGGGTACTTTGCCGAAACCCGCGCCAAAAGTGATCTAAAATAATCCATTTCAAGGTTGAGATCGCGCCAATCGTGGCTCTCGACGGCAACCATCGTCGGCTGCCCCGATGCTGCACGTTTGAAACCCAGTTCGAGCTCGCCCTCGGTCAGGTTTGCAAAACGGCTCAGAAGGGTCAGGCTTCGGGCTATTTTGCGCCGGCAATTCCCTTCCAATTGATGGCAGTCATGATGGGGATGATAGGTTCGCCAATCTTTTGGAGCCCACCTCCAGTCGCTGAACCGTCCGTCGGTCATGTCCGGATTCTGTTCCATGTCGATGTCGCCAGAAGCTGCGTTGCCGAAATCAAACGGTATCCATTGTTCCAGAAACCAGTGACTGTCGGGGCGCTCATCCTGGAAGCCGGGGCGGTTTGCCTTTGGGAACCAACCACGATCAAGCAAACGGCGCCCGAGAATTTCCCACAAGTGTGGGCTGTTGATGTAAGAAGTCGCACACTTGTTGGCTTCTTTGTAAGTGCTCATGGGATGAAAATGCCAATGGATAGTATCGCCCATATTTTGGCGTTTCGCCATATCATCATAGAAATCGTAGATTTGGTGAATCCCCATGGCGCGTTGGCGCGGATTATCCGTGAAACCCAAATGATCCATACAAAACCAGTTGAAGACCCAGCCGCCGCCGAAGCTGTCGCGTAATGTTGTCCGTTGTTTCTCCGACGTCGCTTTTTGCAGCATGCCGGAAATCTCGGCCCAGGAAGCAAGCGTTCGCGCCCGATGCCTTGCCGTGATGTCTGCTATGTCCTCACTGTCAAAATCGGCGCGGATACTCTCGAAGTTGTTGAAATTGCAATCATCGTCAAATTTGACACAGTTTTCCGCCAGCGGACCTTCGGTATCAATATTGTGGACAATATAAACAATCATGAGCTTCCACTCTTATCAATGTTCACACAAAATGTAGTGCATCAATGAGCAAGCGACGATGCGGCTGGATGTTCAAGTCGCTAACTTATTAAACCCTGCGCCAGGGCATCCCACGTTGTCTTGACCGGGTTGTCTATCGAATGAATGCTGCAAAATTTTTCCAGAATCATTTCCCTGTCCGGAACATATCCGTCCACTAGGGCTCTTTCCAGACTTTCCGTGGACGAAAACACGGGCATGAATGAAAACAATTGCGAGTCCAGTGAAGAAGGCAGAATGAGGCAAGGGTAATATGGCTTCCCTTGCGCCAGCACCTCGACGCAACTGCCGGAGTTTACGCCGCCGACAACGATATCGGCCCAGGTCACCTGTTCCTGCAGGTCCCCGTCGACAACAACCAAGCAGTCGATATCATGGTAACGCAGTACGTCTTCAAAGTAGGGTTTCGTCGATATATGTCCGGGATGAATTTTCAAACGCAAGTTCTTTGAGCCAAGCTTGTTCAGAAGCCGCGCCGTGGAAACTAGATGAGTGAAGGTTTCACAATACAAAGCCGCTGGGTCGTCGCCTCCGGGAATGATAGGCAATATCAAGGCATTATTGATGCTGCCTTTGTAGGCCGACTTTTCAACATACAGGTCTTTCAGGGCAGGATATCCTGTAAGCACTGCAGGCAACGGAGAATCCGTTGCTTCTAACCATTGCTTGTTGACGCTTCCCCAGCTTAACAATCTTGAAAGCGGTGGTGCGGAATCCAGCCTGTGACAGCGGTTTAAGGTCTTCTGGTTGGATAGGAAAAGGCCATTTAGCAGCTCGTCGGCGGAAATATCCTGGCAGGCCGCCAACTCGACAATTGTACTGCAAAGCCAGCTTTCCGAATCCCCGACCAAGACCCTATCAAGGCCCAGTTTTTTATACAGCAGATGATATTTTTTGATGACAAGGGCGCGCTCGAAAATCAAACCGTTGCGAATATAGTTTTCACGCACAAAATGCCTTTGCGCTTTGTGCAAAGAATCCCTGGGGGATTCCCAGGAGGCCTCGAATCGAGCGATTATTTCCGTAACCTGCTGGCGTTCGGCCCGGTTCAGCGTGGTTTTTGGAAGCCGGGAAACCAGTATGTTCTTACGCAAACATTTTATCAGGAAGGAAAATGACTTTGGCCACGGCTCGACCAGAATAACCGGCGTCAATTCCGTATGGTCAAAGTTTTCAATGAGGTTGCGAATGCCGAGCCAGTTGAGAAAAAGAAAAACCCGGGGCTTCTTCGGACTAAAGCTGCTCCTGAGCATGAACAGAAAAGCGACTGTCGCGATATACAATTCCCTCAAAACCATTTTCGGTTTGTTTGGCTTTTGCTCCTTCCAGGAACGCGCGGTTTCAAGAAACCGGCCGATCGGATAGGTGCCGGCACCGGAACCGCCAGGCTCTCCGATATCCTGAACTTCCAAGTTGTGGATGGCGGCGATGTCAGCAAGAAGAATCCGAATGATGTCTGAATCGAGAATGTCGGTTTCCGTGCGCAAGCCATGAAAACAGATCACAGTTGGCCGAAATTTTTTACACAACATGTCGATGGATTGCCAAATCCGCAAATAGGTGTTTCGTACGAATGTCATATGGCGCGAAATGTTGTTGCCCAGAGAAACACCGTAAAACTTCGACATGTCCCTTTCCTGGCTATAATGCCAAGTGTTGGCATCCAAGATCAGCTGGTTCTCGTCGCCCCTTGCGTCTGACCATGTTCCCAACATTGATTCAAAATGCAGGCAATGGATACCCGCGTCGGTCAGCCTTCTCCACGACATCCAGTCACTGGTGACGATTAAGTCCTTGCCCCCGCGATCCCCTGCAGCAATGGCTTGGTCGTGACAGGAAACCAGGGTCAGGTGCTCATAGCGCTTATTCAAATGTGGCGGAAGTTGTAAAACCGATAATGGAGCGTCAGGCGGTTTGGCCAATTTCTTCTCACATACAAGCCAAATGGGCAGAAATGGCTATCGCCCCGCAGGGCGGTGTTCCATTCTTCAGTCGTCGGTTTTAAGAAATCTTTTTCATGGTTATTGTCAAGCCTTTGTACCATAGGCAGTGCGCCCGGACACCTTTGACCCCCGGCGGTTGGCAACCGGACCTGTCGGCGGCGAAAGGCCGGTACGGCCATTTGCCATCGCCGAGGGCTTTAAGTATCGTTCCGGCCATGGAATCATCGAACGCCGCATCGCCGATTCGACGCACTCTCGCAACTTGGGTTGTGGTCGGTTTGTTTCTCGTCTCTGCGTCGGTCTTCGTTTTGATCAAAGGAAAGTTCACGGAGCAGACGCGGAATTGGACCGAGACCCAACAAGTGCCGCCGTGCGCGGGAATCGCTTGCATGCGCATCGGTGGTGTGGTCTTGGGCAATGGGATTCGGGCGATATACAGAGGCGCTGTCGAATTTCTTTTCATGGATACCGAAACCTCGGTCTTGGCCCACCGCTCGCCCTGGGGATATCCCGCCCCGGATAAAGGCGAGAAGGCCTTCGTGGTACACACCGCTGTTTTTATGGCCTTGAGGATAATTTGTATATTGCCGCTACTTTGGCTAGCGTTTCGAAGCTTCAAGGGCTTCTTTGGTCAAACGGTTTTCCTATTGTTGGCCTTCTTGACCCTTTCGGGATGGCCGCCACCCATCGTTGACCTGTTTTTTTGGGCAGCATCAGGCGTCGCAGAATGGCCTATGTCCTATTTCCTTTTTGGCCAGCGATTGCATAACGTTTATGACTTCGCCACCATCGGGTATATCTGCCTGTTGGCGATCTATCTTTCCCATGCGCGTATCAAACGTTGGTGGGAAATCGTCGGAATGGTGATATTTGGCCAGCTGATTTATGAAAACAATGGCATCACATGCGGTGTTGCCTTGTTCATTTACACGCTGATGGAGGCGGACTTTGGTTCGCTAAAATGCCGGTTGGTGATAGCAGCTCAAAGAATTTCGATTGCCGCCGCAACGTCTTTCGCCCTGGCACTGTGTTTCGCGTGGAATATCGAATTTGTTTCCGAAGGCCGTGGCATGGAAGGGCCTGCCTTGACACCGCTCGGCAACATCATCGAATACTTCAGACAATACTGGAA
Organism: Rhodospirillaceae bacterium; assembly: GCA_016845145.1. Taxonomy (GTDB): domain Bacteria; phylum Pseudomonadota; class Alphaproteobacteria; order Rhodospirillales; family Casp-alpha2; genus TMED8. The sequence goes on along the minus strand of JAERTE010000073.1, from coordinate 71,668 downwards.
GCTCTACGGGTTTTTCAATTTCTCCTGGCTTAACGTCACCATCGCCAATTTCATTACAGTAGTGAGCATCCCGGCAATCTTCGGATCGTGTCTTGGAGCGGTTTCCGGATGGGCGCGGCGCAAGGCCAAGTATACGACGATCACTCGTTTCCGGACAGAATTCAACGCCGCATTCGCCTCGGTGTGCGGCTTTGGTTCGACATTGGTGATTGGGCTTTTCGTAAGCGGTTTGAGCTCGGATATGGGGCGTCAGGTATTGCCGTTGACGTTGATGGTGCTGCTTGCGGCAGCAAAATTTTCTGAGTATCGAATGGGCAAGCGTTTCGTGCCACAAACCGTGCCCGCGCGCGAACAGAACTAATTGTCTCGTCTGGCCACGACGATGGCGTGCGTGAACAGGTCTCTCGCTCCAAAGTAAAACCCTTCAAGGCCGAAGCCGTTGCGGGCAAGGCGGGCTTCGATATCGTGCCGGTTTGTAAGTAGCGAAGGTTCTTCGGGATGCAGATGAATGTTTCTGCGCAATAGGTCATTCAGCACGAAATGAACGAACTTCAGCACTCTTACCGAAAGCCCGAATTGCGGCGGCCAGAACAACACCAACCGGCCTTCTTTGTTCAGGACACGATGAAATTCCTGAAGCAGACCGTCCAATTCATCGTCGGAAAAATGTTCCATAACACCTAGGTTGAAGATTCCGTCAAACGTTCCGCCGCGAACGGGCAGATGAAAGAGGTCGCCATTGATCAGTTTCGCCCGCCCGCCATGAAGGGCGTTGTAGCGGCCGAGCGCGTTGGATGATATATCGAGTGCCGTCACGTTATACCGGGCAACCGCGTCGGCATCCATATGACCGCCGCCACAACCCGCATGCAACAAAAACGCCCCGGTCGGAAAAGTTTGCTCCAGAAAACGGTCGAGAGTGGGTTTGATGATGAACTTTCGATAGAAGACGGCGATCGCCTGGTACACTCCGGCCTCTCCGTCGGATTGATCGAGCCAATACCGGTCCCAAGATTCGCGAGTATTCTTTGCGCCAGTCACCCGAGCCTCCACCGTTTGCTGCCGTTATAGAGTCATGCTTTTACGCTTGAAACGAGCACGTAACATCTGGCCGACAAGACGGGAGAATCCAAAATAGATGTCCCGGAAGCGCATTTTCGAACTGCCATAGGTACGGGCTGGCAGATCAATGGGGACCTCTGCGACAGACATTCCGTTCATGTCCAGGACGTGCAGGCCTTCAAAGAAAAAAGCATAGTCGTCGGCGCGGATCAGCGAGAAAACGGCTTGTGGAATTTGATCGAGTCGATAGGCGCGATAGGCACCCGTCGCATCATATTCCATGCCGAGAAGTATACGGGTCAATATATGACCGGTGTGCGTGAGGATACGACGCCAACGGTTCCAGTCTTCGAGGCTGCCCTTGTTTTTAAAACGGCTGCCGACGACAACCGGAGAACGATCCGACAACTCAATGAAGTTGTGAAGATATTTTGGCAAATGTGCCATATCGGAGTCCATCGTGATCAACAATCGATAGCCCTTGGAATAAGCCCAGGCGATGCCATTTTTATGGGCGCTGCCGATACCCTGCTTGCCGAGCCGGTGCTCAACATACAGCCGGGAGTCTTCCGCGCGCATCGCCTCCAGAATATCCCCTGTGCCGTCGGGAGAGGCGTCATCGATGAAAAGGATATCGATATCACTCAACTCGGCTCTGATCAGGGCGTGCAATTGGCGAACCGTCCCCGCCTCGTTGTAGGTCGGCAGGAAAACCAGGGTATCGGCCTGCAGAGAAGGTGTCGTCACGAGCCGCGCTCCGCGTCGACCATAAGTTGGGCGATATCTTCGAGGTCGCGCTGCGGGCGCCATCCGGTTGCCGTGCTGAGCTTCGAATAATCGCCGACCAGGGGCACCCTGCGGGGCTTGCGGACGAACAACGAGGCGTCTTCGTGTATGTGTCCTGCGGAGGGGATATCGATAGCAGCAAATACCGCGTCGATAAACTCGCGCACACGACGTGCCTTGCCACTCGCCACAATGAAGTCTTCGGCATCGTCCAGTTGCAGGACCCTGTGCATGGCATTGACATAATCCGGCGCGTAGCCCCAGTCGATCACCGCTTTTGGGTCGCCGAGCACCAATTTATCAGCCTTGCCCTCGGCGATTGCGATTGCGGTCTGAACGATGCGCCGCGAGATGAAGGAGGCCGGTCTGCGGGGCGATTCATGAGTGTAGAGAATGCCCGTGGCGCAGAATAACCCGTGGGTTTGCCGATAATAGCGACAGAGCTGGAGCCCTGCGGCTTTGGTGATGCCATAGGCGCAAACCGGCGATATCGGGGTCTCTTCGTTCTGGGGTGATTGGGATGGCTCGCCGAATACCAGCGATGAAGCGGCATAAAACAGGCGAGCCTGTGGTGCCGATTTACGCATTGCCTCGAGCAACACGAGCAGCGCATCGACATGTGTGGCAAAGCTCAGACGGAACAGTGCTCCCTCGTCACCCGCATCCTCATCCGAGGAGTGGTGGTGAGCTGCAAGATGATATATTTCATCGGGCTCGAAGGAGGCGATCAGTTCGCCCATGGCCTGGCCGTCACAGATATCAATGGCCGGTCCGCCATATTTGCCGTCGACATACAGGCAGTCGCGCGCAACGCCGGTCACTTGGTAGTCGAGCTGCCCGAGATGGGCGGTTAGATACTGCCCGTCCTGGCCCTCGCAACCGACTATAAGTGCCCGTGTCATATGATTTCGAAGCTCGGCATTGCGAAGACAAAATGCCCGCCGGCTTCAAGAAAGGCCTTCTCTCGTTGCAGAAACGATTGGCGGAAGTGCCAGGGCAAAGCGATGAAGTAGTCAGGCTGCATGTGCCGTGCCTCTTCTTCTGAAATAATCGGGATGCCGCTTGCTGGCAGTCGCCTACCCCATTTAGCTGGATTTCGATCGGCAACGGCCTTTATATGACCGTCGGTGATGCCGCAAAACTGCAAGGTCGTGTTGCCTTTGGTGGACGCCCCGTAGCCAAGCACGGTTTTCTCAAGCCGCGCATTCTTGTCGAGGAAACTTCTGAGTTGGTCGCGAATCGTGGTGATGCGTTGCCAAAATGCTTCGTAGGGAGCCGACGTGTCAAGATTGAGTCCGGCTTCGGCCTTACGCGTGTCGGCCACGGACGAGGCCTCTGCAAACTGCGCATTATTATGGCACGCATAGATCTGAAAGCTGCCGCCGTTGACTTCATTAAATGCAACGTCGAACACCCGCAGACCATGCGCGTTCAGCAAAATCTCAATCTGAGCCAACGCGTAGTATTCTAAATGCTCGTGGCAAATGGCGTCGAACGCGTTGAGCTCCAGCATGCGCGGCAGATAGCATAATTCGAGAACCCAAACCCCCGCGGGATCAAGCGTCTGTGCCAGATCGGCGACAAACGCATTGGGGTCTGGCAGCCCATAAAACATGGCGATCGAGGTAATCACCTTGGCTCGGCGGCCGTCCGAAACAGCTGTGAAGACATCAGCAGAGAAATAATCAGCGACGACTGGAATTTCGGGCGGGTAAAAGGCGCTGAATTGTTTGGCGGTGGGGTCAATGCCGATCCGGCGAATTTCCGGATCAGTGGCATAGCTTTTCAGCAAGGTTCCGTCATTGCTGCCGATGTCGAGAACAAGATCTCCGGCCTTCAGGGGGAGGCGCGCAACAATGCCCTGCGTTAGCGCCTGCAGATGGGCTCGCATGGATTCATTAATGCCGGAGCGATAGCCGTAATCGTGCTGGTAAAGTGCGCTGCGGTCGAAATCATGCCCGAGCTGCAACAGCCCGCAATCGCAACAGAGAATCATCTGCAGTGGGGCCGCCGAGACGTCGGGTTCGCCGGGGGCGGGAAAGCGACCTGAAAGAGCGTGATTGCCAAAGTCGAAAATGTCCTTGAAATTCCGGCTGCCGCAGACTCGGCAAGAAGATATCTCGCGATTCAATCTGTGATCGACTGTCATTTATGGCCTCATCATATTCGAATATCTGCGCCGAAAAACAGTATCAACAAATACGGATCAAACACACGCAAATACGCGAGCACCACTCCAAGAAGTGTCAATACCGGACCTTTTGGACAAACCCGATCAAAAAAACTTATTGGTGCTGGAAACGATCGGCCATATAAGACGCTGTGTGCTGACCAATTCAATGATGGAACGGATGAACAAACAGGCGAGCAAACAAGATATCCAGGCCTTTTGGAAATCCCTGTACGATTCCCTTTACGAGGATGTGGACGAGACCCTGACTCGCGAAGCTCTGATCCAGGGCATTGACGATCTGGAAGACATGTTCCAATTCCGCGAACATATGGCCGTGGTCGAAATGCCTCTGGCGGAGCTTGCCGGTAAACAGATTCTTGAAGTCGGCTCTGGGGCCGGCGGTCATTCTGCACTGTTTGCCCGGCATGGCGCGCATATGACCAGCATTGATCTGACCTTCCACCGGTCATGCTCGACGGAAGCTAAGTTCCGATTGATGGGCGATGCCGCTGAGGGCTGTCTAGCCCTGCAGTCGGATGCTGAAAACCTGCCCTTCGCTGACGATACCTTCGACATTGTCTATTCGAACGGGGTCCTGCACCACTCCCAGGATACCGGGCGCGGTATCGACGAGGTGTTCAGGGTTCTCAAACCCGGTGGACAGGCAGTCATCATGCTCTATTGCAAAAGCTCGTGGCACTACTGGTTCAATATGTTCCTGTGTCAGGGAATCTTGCTTGGCAAGGCCTTTGGCAATGCCAACTGGCTAGGCCAGGTGACCGAGTGGGGGGGAAAGAACGCCCAAACGGTCGAAAATCCCTTTACCCGGTGCTACACGGCAGGCGAAATACATCGCCTGTTTCGCCAGTTTAAGGATGTTACCATGCGCAAGGGCGAGTTTTATTTCTACCTGATTCCAAAACTGGGGCGCCTTTACCGAAACTATCAAATGCGAAAGTACGGCACCCATCCGGGCGGTGTCCTCGCCTACGGCAAGCCGTGGCCGATCCAATCCCAGTTGGAGCTGCGGCTGGGGCGGATCATGGGGTTCGCTTGGTTTATCGGTGCCCGGAAACCCGAGGGGAAAAGTGAATGATTCCGCGGTTTTCCTAAATTTCTAGGTTAAGAATTTTTTGCGTCGCGGGTTTTTCGACAAGCTGCCCCGGTGCGGAAAAAGCTAAAACGCATATTAGGCGACTGTAGGGAAAGTAGGAACGGTTTCGATGAAGGCATTATTTGCGAAAGGGATACTATGGCTCAACGGTATCCTGTTTTTCCTGGCCGTTCTGGCGGCGCTTGCCGTCATCTTTCATTCCGGAATCCGTCACAACATGCTTCGGATGGCAACCGAGGTGCCCGGGATTGTAACCTATTTTTCCGTTCGCAAGTCCGTTCTCGGAAATGACTTTGCCGCCGCATCCCGTTCGTTGAAAAGGCATCTCGGTTGGTCCAACAGGTTTAACTTGGAACAGAGCACTCTTCTTCCAGCCCTGATGGATAACGCAGAATACGTTCTCGAACGTGTCCGTTTTTCTGACGAACACAAGGCGACGATCCCATTTCTTCGTGAGCTGGTCCGCTCAAACCCGAAATTGTACCGGCCGCATATCTGGCTCGCCCGTGCTTTGGTTGCGACTGACCCAACCCAAGCCTTTTCGGAACTTAAAGCCGCCCAACATCTCGTTCCGGCAGACGAAAGAGCCTATCGGCTGGCCGTTGAAGCGGCCCTGATGTTAAAGGATTTCGCTAGATTGCGATCGTGGTGCGAGGCCTACCGGCAGGCCCAGTTGGGGGGCGTCAAGGCTTACGACTACAATACCTATTTCCTGGGCAAAGGCATGCGGAAGATGGCTCTCGAGGCCCAAGGGGCGGAGCAAACAACCTATCTGGTCGAAAACAAGGGAATTCAGCTGAACCAGTCACGGTCATATTCTTTTACATTTCCCAAACCGGTAAACTCCGGGAAATTTCGAGTTCACTTCGCCACCGTGCCATCGGCAATCGTTCGATTGGAAAAGGTTGTACTCGACGGGGCCGAGGGCAGGCAGGCACTCTCTCCGGATGACTATGCGATTTCATTGCGGTCCGGTTACAGTCTTGGGGGAAACAAGTTTATGCTATTGGGACGGGACGGAGACACCATGAATTTTCATCTTGTGACGGGCCATGAATCACAAGTCGATCAGATCGATTTTGAAATGACGTTCTCGCGTGCGCCCATGACAAACCAGATATTTTGCCGGTAGGAGGCGCCCAAAGTGTCTCCCTTTCGCAGCGCCCTGCTTTTTATAATGGTTTCGCTTGGTTTGTCGGTGGCCGCCGTTGCCATCAGCAAGACGCACCTCGAGTGGCGCGTCGGGCATATCGGTTTATACCAGTCGCTTCCCGTTACGGATTGGGCCCGCTTTCAGGTAAACAATGCCGTCAATGATCTGGTCACGAAATTCAAATCAGCAAACACCCCGGGCCTGAACACCGTTCAACTTTTTATTTCTCAAAAAGCCCAGAACAATCTGATGAGCAATATCCCCTCGTCGACAAAACATTGGCAGGAAGCCCATATGATTTATCCGGACAGTACCTTGCGAAGGGTCAAGGTCAGGTACCGGGGGGACAATCCGTTTAATTGGGTTTACGGCAAGAAATCCTTAAAAGTCAAAACCAGGAAAAAACGGACCATCGGGAATGTCCGGGTTTTCAATTACATTACGCCCCAAGACCCCTCCTTGATCGCGTGGCATTTTTATCGGAATTGGCCTCCGATATCGGCTTAGTCGTTCCCAAATCGAGGCTTGTGGAGTTGCATATCAACGGTAGCAACCAGGGCGTTTATGTTGAAGTAGAACAACTCGACGAGAGCTATTTGCGAAATAGTGGAAGAATGCCTGTGAACCTGTACAAGGGTGAACAGAGAATGCTGGAAACTCGTTATGGCGTTGAGAATGATCTGTTCAACAATCCTTCCCTGTGGTCCAAATTGGCGGTCAACAATCACCTTGAGGAGGAGGATAATTACGATCTAGCGATGGCCTTGAACCTGCTCCGCGGGGCGGAATCCAGCGAGCGGGATACCAAGGAACTGAAACGGATGATGCCGATGGACGCTTGGTCCAGATACTCAGCCTACGCGACAATCTCCCAGACATTTTACAATTCATTTATGAATTCCCGTTTGATCGTCGACACGTGGTCGGGCAAAGTCCTGCCGATTTTGATGGACCCTCACGAGGAAATTTTCTCCGATCCCGAGGGTGTAATTCTCAATAGTGCGACAAGATGGCAGCATGGTGTTTTGGATGTCTTCGAGCGCCATAGTGATTTTCTGCTCTTGAAATATGCACATATTTACCGCGCCCTCGAACAGGAGCGTTTATTGGAAAAACAAATTCAAAAGACTCGTTTGATGGAAGGCAAATTGTTTTCGGCCGTTGATCGAGACCCGAACATGGCGCAGAAGGTGCTCCAGGACTGGTATTGGAACCTCGATTACCGAAAGCGCCTCGATCACTTTTTTACCGGGATCACAAACCAGGGAAAAGTTATTGTTGGTCGCCTGAAAGCTTTTCCGAAGGGAGAGTGGGCCAGTGCCGAAAATCGTTTGTTGCTTCGGGTCGAAGGGGTTTCGGCCTTGGATGAGATCCAGCTACGGTTAGCGACCGCTGCGACGATGCCAAACGCAATCGCATGGGACAAAAATAGAAACGGCCTGTTGGATCCGGAAGACCCAAAACTGCCGGTCGTGATGGATGGCAATACCATTACTATCCGGGCCGCATTTATGGCGAATCTCGTGAAAGCGACCGACAGGGTCAACGTGGCCCCGAACAATGAACCGGCTCGCTTTAAAACCACTTACGCTCGATCTCCCGTCGCCACCCGGTTTGCCTTGGTGTCGGATGTTGTGTTGCCGATCGAGTCGATCTCTGGGCGCAACCCTCTTACCGGAGAGCGACAAGACCTTCCTCGCGGTGAGGCAGCGGGCATGATCCCGAGCCGCTGGAATAATCCTGTATTCGACAGCCCGCAAAAACCCGAACAAGTCTGGCGCGGCGAATTGGTCTTCAATCAAGACCAGATCATCGACGAACCAGTGCGCATCCTGCCCGGAGCAACCCTAGCGCTTGGTCCCGGTGTCAGTCTGATTTTTCGCCGCCCGGTAACGGCACTGGGGACACCCTCCAAACCCATCAGGGTTATTTCAGCCGAGCCCCAACAGCCATGGGGAACGTTCGCTTTGATCGGCCACGAAACGGCGGGATCGCGGTTTGCCAACCTGACTATGCGCGACGGCAGTGGCGACCGACTGGGCCTCGTCAACTTCACTGCCATGCTCTCGATCCATAACTCCCGCGATCTGGTCTTTGATCGGATACACCTAGCCCGCAATCATCGTGTTGATGACATGATGCACATCGTCTACGGAGATAAGATACTGATCGACTCCTCGACTTTCATCGATGCCCGATCCGATGCGCTCGATATTGATATTTCCAATGTCCGGATCGTCAATGCCCGCATTGAAACCCCGGGAAATGACGCCATCGATTTCATGTCTTCGCGAGCCATGGTGCAAGGGGCGGTCCTGAAAGGCGCTGGGGATAAAGGATTGTCAGTCGGGGAGCGTTCCGAGGTTTTGGTGGTCGACACGTTGGTATCCAAGAGTTCCATCGGTATTGAGGCAAAGGATGATTCTACGGTCCAGGTCGTCCACTCCACTCTCAGGGACAATAGACAGCACATTCACGCCTACTGGAAAAACTGGCGCTATGGGACCGGCGGAACCGTACGGGTCGATAAATCAATGGTTTTGGGCAAAGCCGACAAGCCATTGGCGGCCGCCAAGAAATCGCTTATCAAGATCAATGATTCGACGATCTTTCCGGCAGGCAAATGGAACAAGCGCACACAGCTGAGCGCTGACGTGGATACGGACGGCATAACGGAGGCAAAATCTTCGCATTACACGCCTTCGGCGGCGCGTCTGATGGCGGCGTGGAAGATTCCTCCAACCCCTCAAGTTCGGGGCGCAAAACAATGACCCTGACAAATACGCCCATTGAAAAGTTTGACCGCTACGAATTTAAATACCTTCTCAATCGGTTCCGACTTAGCCGATTCGAAGCAGAGATCAGGCATTTCATGACGTATGACGGCCACATCCATCCGGAATTGGACAACAAGTATTTTGTGCGCTCGCTCTATTTCGATAATGATCAGGCGAGCAATTATTATGAAAAGATCGACGGACTGCGAACCCGCCGGAAGTTTCGGATTAGAACCTATGACATTCGCCCCAACGAAGGTCTGCTTTTCTTTCTTGAAGAAAAAGGCCGTCACAACGAGCGAACCTACAAGACGCGCATCCAGATCGCCGAAGAGCATGTGGGTATCTTTCTTGATCCCAACCGGCACGACGTGTTGTTAAATCATTATCCTGGAGTAGCCTTGATCGAGCGATTCGTTGCCGATTGCATGCGGCGCGCACTCAAACCAAAAGTGCTGGTTGATTACAAGCGTCGTCCCTACACCAGTGAATACGACATGAACTTCCGGGTGACCCTGGACAGCGACCTGAGAGCCGCGGCGACCAACAGGATTTTCCCGTCCGAGACTGCCAGTTGGCGCGAATCGGATGCCGGGTATACGATTGTCGAAATAAAGTTTTTCCGCCGTATACCAGCATGGTTTCACCGCACGCTTCAAACCCATAACCTGCGGCGCCTGTCCATTTCCAAGTTCTGCAGGGGAATGGAAGTCAGCAATTTAGCCGTCAACCTCGAATAGGTATTTGTTTAATGGATAATGCCGACAACTTATTAAACTCCGTCAGTATGACCATCATTTACGACCCGACATCCGTATTGCTGAATATCAGTCTGGCTTTTATGCTCGGGTTGATCGTCAGTTTTTTCTACAAGGTCACTCACAAGGGGTTGAGCTATTCCCAGTCGTTCATGGTGACCCAAGTGTTCATCGCCATAATCGTGGCCATGGTCATCATGGTCATCGGTAATAACTTGGCCCGGGCCTTCGCTCTGGTTGGCGCGTTGTCTATTATCCGTTTCCGGACGGTGGTAAAAGACACCAAGGACATGGCCTTCATCTTCATGTCGTTGGCAGCGGGATTGGCAGCCGGCACGTCCAGTTATTTTCTTGCCGTCGCGGGAACGCTGTTCTTTTCACTGATTTCCTTCGTTCTTTTTATCAGCAATTACGGCTCCTACTATAAAAGCGAATTTATCCTTCGGTTCCGCACAGCTACGGCACCCGACGGGACCGTGCCTCCCTACACCGAGGCCTTTGATGACCTGACCCGCAGTGCCAGCCTGCTGCACGTTGAGGCTTCCGGCGACGGAGCCTCATCGAAGCTGACTTTCGACATCAGGTTGAAAAAGGAAATCGAACCGGCGGCTTTGTCGAGCCGGTTGGCGGCTCTAGACAGTATTTCCGAAGTGGTGCTGGTCGCATCAAAAAGCGATGTTGATTACTGAGCCCGACGAAAGGCAAGACCGGGAAGGCGATCAATAATAAAGGTAATCCCAACGCTGGGCGCTTTTCTGGAAACTGTAGCATCCGGATAAACGCCGATTGCAAAGCTGGCAGGGTGTCGGCAGTAACGCCGGATCATCGGCATCGGCTGCAGCAATGAACTGTTCGCGCATGGCCACGGTCATGGGGTTGTTAATCGGATTCTCGGTGAAATCCTCGAACCGCCCATATTTCTCATCCCAGGGGATGTGGCAACACGGAGCGATCCGCCCGGTGGTATCGATGGGCAGCTGCGAGGCCAACATGGCGCACCAGTACTTCGAATTCTTGCCATCGAGAGCCGGCTGAATGGAAATATCCAAATCGTAATCCGACTTGGCCATGATTTCCTGGTACTCGCGGGGCATCTCAAGCAGAGTCTCTCCAAGCTGTTCGGCATTGCCCTCGTCGGTCAACTGCAGCGTCGTGAAGTGGCAATAATCGACGCCCAGGGAATGGGCTAGGTCGAGCATTTCAGGAGAGCGGGAAACGTTCTCGGCGGACACCACAAAGGACACCCCGACGACCATCTTCGAGCCGGGCTTGCGGGCCTTGACGATGCGGCGAATGTTATCCAGAACTAGGTTGAAATTGGTTTTCTTCAGCCCCTTGGCCTGCTTGTAAGCAGCCTCATCGACGGCGTCGAGCGAGATCAGAAAATTCGTCACCGGGTTGGGCTGCAGGACTTTTTCCATAATGGTTTCGTCCTGGAGACTGACACCATTGGTGACCACCTGAATATTGGGAATGCCCTTGGCATGGGCCTTGTCAATCCACTCAAAAAGCTTCGGGTGTTGTAGGGCCTCGCCGCCGCCGCAACCCAACGAGGTAATATCGGTGGAGAATTCAGAATTCAGGATGTCGTCATAGAGTTCATCAGAAAGAAATTTTTCGCCCTGAAACGTCTTGTTATCTATTTGCAGAAAATAACAATGGGGACAGGCCGACAGGCACTTGAAAGTGACCGCCAAGTTCAGCGAGGTCGGTAAATCAACATGGGCATTAGTGAACCGGGAGTGATAGAGCTGGCTGCGGAATTTGGTATAGGCAGGCCTCAGCCGGTTTTTGACAGCGTCGGGGACTAGGGCGGAAATGATGTGGTTCATATCTTCACAACTCTCTTTACTATCACAGCCTCAGAACACCCGCCAAACAGAAGGTCCCGAGAATTTGTCTTTGCCGGAAGCGACCACTATGAGAGGTAAGCAGGCCGAAGCATTTTTCAATAGCTTTCGCCGCTATTCCTGACGACTCACCGTACAAACATTACCTCGTTCACATCATGAACGTCAAGAACTCGCATAGACCTCTTGCGGTTTCCAACTGCTCGGATACACGTGCCGACGGGCAATCGATTGATGAAGATTCGGCCAGCAGTCTTGCCCAAGCGGGCCTTGAACGGTTTGCCAATTACCTGATAACGTCTCGCCGGGAATCACTGTGGGCTATATGAATGGGCATCTCGGAATGAGTCTAAAGAGCGTTTTTGTCATTGGCTGTGGCGGTCATGCGAAAGTTGTGAGCCAAGTTATCAATTCCGATGATAGCTATGAAATAGTGGCTTATGTGGACGAACAAACCGATACCGGCGACTTCCTTGGAAAGCCATTGATGGCCGAAGGCCGGTTGCAAAAGGATCACAACGATTCAGCTGTTTTTGTTGCCATTGGCTTCAATGATGAACGCCAGCGGGTGGCCAAAAATCTGACCGCGATGGGACAGCATAGCTTTCCTTCTTTTACCCATGTGTCGGCATCGTTGGCGCCGGATACGATCCTTGGAAGGGGCGTCGTAATTATGCCCAATGCCGCACTTACGGCGAATACGACGATTGGTGACTTTTGCGTGATCAATACATCGAGCATCTTGGAGCACGACTGTGTCGTTGGCGATTTTTCGTCTTTGGCGCCCGGCGCTATCGTTTGTGGCGAATGCCGGATCGGCGAGAACGTGTATATCGGCGCCGGCGCCATGATAAAGCAAGGCGTCACGATCGGCGACAATTCCGTGATCGGGGCCGGATCCGTTATACTGCAGGATGTTGGCGCCAATCTGGTTGTCGTTGGCGCCCCGGGCCGGGCGGTAAAGAGCCGCAAAATTTATGATCCGTATTTCTAGGACAAATATCTTCAGTTTCGTTATTCCTATTCGACGTGCTTGTTCATAAATATTTGAAATTGCTTGACGTTCATGGCGTGAACGAGATAGTGTTCGTGGCGTGAACATTGAAATTGACGAAACTGGGCTTCCGTCGTGAGCGAGAATTCGAATTCCGGAACAGGTGCCACCGTTAATGAGGCCGAGATCACCCTCGGCGTTCTCAATGCGGTGGAGAAAAGCAGTTCGGTGACCCAGCGCTCCGTGGCTGGAGACCTGGATATCGCGCTCGGACTGGCCAACGCTTATCTCAAGCGGTGTGCCAAGAAAGGTTTTATCAAGATCCAGCAAATTCCACGCAATCGCTACGCTTATTACCTGACGCCTAGGGGTTTCGCTGAGAAAGGCCGTCTCACCGGAGAATATTTGTCCCAGTCTTTTAATTTTTTCCGTGCCGCGCGTAACCAGTGCACGGAGCTGTTCGAGCAATGTGCGCAAGCGGGTGCCCATAGGGTCGCGCTTGCCGGAATCGGCGATCTTGCCGAAATCGCAACATTGTGCGCTCGCGACCATAGTATCGAAATTGTCGGTATCATTGAGGCCAGCGACTTTGAGGGCGATAGGTTTGCCGGTTTGAAAGTCGTTGTCACGGCGGAGGCGCTGAGGGGTATCGATGTGGTGGTAATCACCGATATGAAGGAGCCCCAAAAGACCTTCGATGCTCTGTCGGAGAGTTTTGCGCCCGAGCAGCTGCTGTTCCCGGTATTCCTGCACATATCCCGGGTTCCTCCGCAGTTGATGGAGGAATAGGGCGATGCTGAAATGGTTTGTTGCCAACACCCGTGCCCGCTCCGAGGCTAGGGCTAGGCTGAATCTGGAGCGCCAGGGCTTTGATGTTTACCTGCCGCAGTACCTGAAAATACGCCGTCACGCCCGCCGCACCGATACCGTGCCGACGCCTCTGTTTCCGCGCTATCTGTTCGTCGGCATGGATATGGAGGTGGCGCGTTGGCGGGCGGTCAATTCAACCATTGGCGTCAGCCAGCTGGTGGCGAATGGTAACGAGCCTGTGTGTGTGCCGGAACAGATCATCCAAAGCATCCACGCCCGTGAGGACGCTGACGGCTGGGTGTTGATGAACAAATACCTTCCCTACCGGAAGGGTGACAAGGTGCATATAAATGGCGGCCCCCTTACCGATCAGGTCGGCCTGTTTGATTGTGTCGACGACCGCGAAAGGGTCTTCATCCTGCTCGACCTTCTAGGTCGGGCAGTGAAGGTTCGTGTGGATGCGGAACAGTTAGGCGCTTTGGCGTAAGAGGCGGCCATATCGCGCTTCCGGTTTTTTTTACCGGTCGTCTGGGAGAGTGCTTTCACCCGGACTGCGGTAGCGTGCCTGGATTTACGAAAAGAATGAAGACGATCGACTGATGACTTGGGAAAACCGCAAAGTTTTGGTTACCGGAGCCGACGGCTTCATCGGCTCTCATCTGGCCGAAAGGCTGGTCGCGTTGGGAGCCGATGTCACAGCGCTGGCCCTTTATAACTCCTTCGACAGCTCTGGCTGGCTCGACGATGCCTCTAAAGAAATCCGTTCGGTCCTGCGTGTCGTGCGCGGCGACGTACGCGACCCGCATCAGATGGCGGCTTTGGCCAAGGGACAGGATGTGGTGTTCCATCTGGCAGCGCTGATTGCGATACCCTATTCATACGATGCCCCTTCCAGTTGTGTGCAGACTAACGTTCTGGGAACGGTCAATGTACTGAAAGCAGCGCTCGAGGGTGGGGCATCCCGCGTCGTTCATACCTCGACCAGCGAAGTGTACGGAACCGCTCTGTTTACGCCGATCACCGAAGAGCACCCCCTGCAGGGTCAGTCCCCGTATTCGGCTTCCAAAATCGGAGCCGATATGATCACCGAGTCTTTTGCCCGCTCTTTCGAGTTGCCGGTGGTTACGTTGCGTCCTTTCAACACCTATGGTCCGCGCCAGTCCGAACGCGCCGTCATCAGCACGGTGATCCGGCAGGTGCTGGATGATCGTTGCGAGGACATCCGCGTCGGTGATCTGACTCCGACACGGGATTTCAATTTTGTCGGTGACACGGTCGAAGCCTTTATCGCCGCCGCCAGCCTTGATGCCTCGCATATTGGCTCGGTCTTTAACGCCGGCAGCGGCCGCATGGTCAGCATCGGCGAGATGATCGACAAGGTGCGCGCGGTGACCGGTTGTGAAAAGCCGATCGTACAGGAACAACATCGCAAGCGCCCCGCTGGCAGCGAAGTTTTGACCCTGCTTGCCGATGCCAGTCGCCTGACAAGGGCTACAGGCTGGTCTTCGCAAGTCAGTTTGGAGCAGGGGATCGAACGCACCGTCGAGTGGTGGCGCGGCCACATGGACCGGGTTCGCGCCAACAGTGGGTATATGGTCTAAGACACAATGGCTGACATGATCCCCCTTTGTGTTCCGGACCTGCGCGGAAACGAAGCCCGATATCTACAAGACTGTGTCGACAGCACCTTCGTTTCTTCGGTCGGGCCTTTCGTCACGCAGTTTGAAGAAGCGGTCGCTAAGGCGATCGACGCCAAGGCGGTTACCGCCGTTTCTTCCGGCACCACGGGATTGCATCTGGCGCTGACAACCCTTGGTGTCGAACGGGACGACCTGGTGGTCCTGCCGTCGTTGACCTTTATCGCCAGCGCCAACGCCATCGCCCACTGTGGCGCGTCTCCCTGGTTGATGGATGTTTCATATGATAGCTGGGGGCTCGATCCCGCCAGTTTCCGCAAGGCCCTGGAAATCCAGACGGAGCGGCGTGGCAGTGACGTTTTTCACAAGGCCAGCAACCGCAGGGTCAAGGCGGTCATGCCGGTATATGTTCTCGGTCAGCCCGCCGACATGGACCCGATTGTCGAGACGGCGCGGGAATTCGGCCTCGCCGTTGTCGCCGATGCGGCGGCGGCGCTTGGTGCCACCTACAAGGGGCGTTCCGTTGGTGCATTGGGCGCCGACCTGACGGTTATCTCCTTTAATGGCAATAAAACAGTCACCGCCGGCGGTGGCGGTGCCGTCGGAGGCCAAGACGAGGCCGTGGTCGCCCTGGCCCGGCATTTGGGTACAACGGCACGCAGTGACACCGGCTACGATCACGATCGGGTCGGCTACAATTACCGCATGACCAATCTTCAAGCTGCCGTTGGCTGCGCTCAGATGGAGCGGGTCGATGATCTGGTGGCGCGCAAACGGGCCATCAGCGGCCGCTATCGGGAGGCACTCATGGGCGTGCCCGGCATCGGCTTTTTTCCCGATCCGGCCTGGGCGGTTGGCGCCTGCTGGTTCAGCGGCATCACCCTGGGCGAAAACCGTCATCCCGCCGCCGCCGATGTCGTCGATCAGCTGCGCACGAAAGGCATTGACGGGCGGACCTTCTGGAAACCCATACATCTGCAAACCCCCTATCTTTCGGCACCCGCGGAAGCGACGCCGGTTTGTGAAGCGGTGTGGCGCAACATCCTGACGCTGCCCTGCTCGGCGGGCTTGTCTGACGCGGATCAGGATCGGGTCGTCGATGCTCTGAAAGAGATTCTCTGCCAATGAGCCGCAGGATTTGTCTGGTTACCGGATCGCGGGCCGAATACAGTCACCTGCAGTGGCTAGCCCGTGACATCGCCGACGCCGCCGATCTGGAGTTGCAGATGTTGGTGACGGGAGCGCATTTGTCATCTCATTCCGGTGAGACCTACAAAGAGATCGAGGCCGATGGATTTACCATCAGCGTCAAGGTTCCGCTGCCGGATGACGATACAGCCCTCGGTATTGCCCGCTCCGTTGGTGTCGCAACAACCGGATTGGCCGAAGCCCTGGACTTCCTGCGTCCGGATATATTGGTTATCCTAGGTGATCGGTATGAGATGCTGGCGGCTGCGTCAGCGGCGCTGATCTTGCGGATTCCGGTGGCGCATCTTCACGGCGGCGAAGTCACCGAAGGGGCCTTCGATGAATCGATCCGCCACGCCATCACTAAGATGGCCCACTTGCATTTCACCGCCGCCGAACCTTATGCCCGGCGAGTTGAACAAATGGGCGAAGCGCCGGAACGGATTTTCAATGTCGGCACGCCTGGGCTGGATGCGCTTTCCCGAACGGAGATGAT
This sequence comes from Rhodospirillaceae bacterium, assembly GCA_016845145.1. Lineage (GTDB taxonomy): Bacteria > Pseudomonadota > Alphaproteobacteria > Rhodospirillales > Casp-alpha2 > TMED8. The sequence continues at coordinate 54,870 of JAERTE010000073.1, read as the reverse complement.
GACGCGCCATGAGCTTTCGGCATCGCTCGAGTTCGACCTAGGGCCGCGGTTTTTCCTGGTCACGTACCATCCGGTGACTTTGTCCGATGCCGCACCGGCGGCGGCGGTGAGGGAAATGCTGGCTGCCCTTGACGCCCTTCCCGACTATCGGGTAGTCATCACCGGCGTAAACGCGGACGTTGGCAATCGCCAGATTTCCCAAGCCGTGCAACGTTTCGCGGCGGAAAACGAAGGGCGGGTCTTGTACGTCGACAGTCTCGGCCATCATCGATATTTGAGCGCTTTGAGCATCGCCGAAGCGGTGATCGGCAATTCTTCAAGCGGCTTGGTCGAGGCTCCCTCGACAACGACACCGACGGTGAACATCGGGGATCGCCAGAAAGGCCGCTTGCGAGCCGCCTCCGTCATCGATTGCGGAGAAACCAGAGACGATATCGAGCAGGCCATAAACCGCGCCATCGATCCGGCGTTTATGGAGCACGCCATGCGCACCCAGCCGCCCTACGGTCGTTCCGGCGCATCGGCCAAAATCAAGGATATCCTTGCCACGGTGTCGCTGGAGAACATCATTGCCAAACCCTTCCACGATCAGGAAGCGGCTACGCAATGAGCGATCATTGAGGCGCCAATGGGATTGTCGGGTCATCGACAACGGTGACAAGAAGATTGCGGCAATCCGGCCAAGGACCATTGGAAGGTAGTATGAAGGCCTGGAAAAAAACACTGATTGGACCGCAAACGGCTATCCTCGATGCCATCGGCATCATCGAAGAAGGCGGTCTGCAGATATGCCTGGTGGTCGACGACGAACAGAAATTGTTGGGAACGGTCACCGATGGCGATATCCGCCGGGGCATCTTACGCAAGACAGCGCTTTCCGAACCCGTATCGAAGGTCATGAACGACAAGCCCCATACGGGAAGCCCGGAAATGGAAATATCAGAAATTCGCGACATCATGTCGCGGATGCAATTCCTGCAGATGCCCATAATCGACAACCAGGGCAAGGTGATCGGTCAGCACATGGCCGACCAAATTGCATTTAGCAAGCTGGCGGGACGGCCAAATCGGGTGGTTCTGATGGCCGGTGGCCAGGGCAACCGATTGCGCCCGTTGACCGAAACCATACCCAAACCCCTTATCCCGGTCGGCCAGAAACCGGTGCTGGAAACGATTCTGGAAAGTTTTGCCGAACAAAATTTCCAGAAGTTTTATCTTTCGGTTAACTACAAGGCGGACATGGTCAAAGACTATTTTGGGGATGGCAGCCGCTGGGGCGTTGAGATTTCCTACATCCATGAAGACGAACCCCTCGGCACCGCAGGACCGCTGGGATTGATCGAAGACACCCTGGAGGCGCCGATCATTGTCATGAACGGGGACTTGTTGACCCGGGTGAATTTTGAGCATCTGCTGAATTTTCATAACGAACATGATGGCCAGGCCACCATGGGTGTACGCGAGTATGACGTTCAGGTTCCCTTCGGTGTGGTGCAGATCGAAGACTCCCACATTACCGGGATCGACGAGAAGCCGCTGCACAGGTTTTTTGTCAACGCCGGTATATACGTGATCGAACCGGAGGCTTTTTCGCTGATCGAAACAGGCAAACCGATGGACATGCCGGATTTGTTTCAGGCCCTGATCGACAAAGGCCAAGCCCCGACTGTTTTCCCCATTCGGGAATACTGGCTGGACATCGGACAAATCGAAGACCTAAACCAAGCCAACATTGAATTTGACGAGGTCTTTAAACCTTGAAGGCCCTTGTCATCGGTTATGGCTCCGTCGGTCAGCGGCATGCCCGCCTCTTGGGCGAACTGAAGGCCGAGGTCGCCGTGGTCAGCCGCCGGGACGTGGCGGCGTCACGCCTCTATAAGACGATCCCCGAAGCGCTCGCTGACGGGCACCCCGATTACGTAGTCGTCGCCAGCGCAACCAACGAACATGCGGCAAATTTATCAGGTCTGGCCGAGGCGGGCTTCACGGGAACGGTGCTGGTCGAAAAACCTTTGTTCGGGTCGGTTCAAGAAATGCCCGACAACGCGTTCAAGTCTTTGCACGTGGCGTATAACTTGCGGTTTAACCCGGTTTTGCAGGCCTTACGACAAGCAATTGGCGACCGTCCTGTTCTTTCTTTCAGTGCGCATACAGGTCAGTATCTGCCCGATTGGCGGCCCGATACCGACTATCGGCAAAGTTATTCGGCCAGCCGCGCGGCTGGCGGAGGCGTGCTTCGTGACTTAAGCCACGAGTTGGATTACGCGACCTGGCTGTGCGGTCCGTGGCGCCGAGTTGCCGCCCTGGGTGGACGGTTCAGTAAACTCGAAATCGACAGCGACGATGTTTTCTCTGTGCTGTTGCAAACTGAACGCTGCCCGGTTGTAACCCTGCAAATGAACTATCTACAGGACAAGCCACAGCGTGAAATTGTCGCCGTCATGGATAACGGTACGGTACGGGCAGACCTAATCGCCAACACCGTGAGCTGTGGCGATCATGTCAATAACATTGATGTGGAAAGGGACGAAAGTTATCTGGCGCAGCACCGGACCGCACTTGATTGTGATGACAGTAGCCTGTGTTCGGCGGACCAGGGGCTTGAGGTCGATGCGCTGATCGTGGCGGCCGAACTGGCGGCGCGAGAAGGCCGTTGGGTTGATCGGGGCGAAGCGAGACCATGAGCACCCTTTGCACTATTTGCGCCCGCGGCGGGTCCAGGGGCGTGCCCGGAAAAAACACCGCACTTCTCGAAGGCCTTCCTCTGATCGCTCATACGGTCGAGCAGGCCAAGCAAAGCGGATTGTTCGAAGGCATCGCCGTGAGCAGCGATTCGATGGAAATTCTATCCGTGGCGGAAGAGCATGGGGTCGACTGGCCAATCGAACGCCCAGCTGAAATGGCGACGGACACGGCGAGCAAGCTACCGGCCATCCGCCATTGCCTATTGGCAGCGGAAGAAAAAGCCAGCAAGACATTCGACATCCTGGTCGACCTGGACGCAACTTCGCCTCTGAGGCTGCCAGCAGATATCCGCGGCGCCGTGCAATTACTCAAAGACAAGGGTTTGAGCAACGTGATCACCGGCTCGCCGGCTCGCCGATCACCTTATTTCAATCTGGTCGAGGAATCTTCTGACGGTTGCGTTCATGTTTCGAAGACCCTCGATAGGCCGGTGACGCGCCGCCAGGACGCGCCCCCTTGTTACGACATGAATGCCTCCATATACGTGTGGCGGCGCGATGTCTTTGTCGAAGATCCACAGGTGTTTTATCCAGACACCGGAATTTTTGTCATGCCGGAAGAGCGGTCTTTCGATATTGATCACCCTTTGGATTTTGAAATCGTAAGAATGATTATGTCGCAGCGGAGTAAAACCTGACATGAAACCAGAACTTTTTGACCTCTCTGGTAAAGTCGCGGTCGTCACCGGCGGCGCCGGCATTATCGGGAGCTGTGTCTGTTCCGGTCTTGCCTCTTATGGCGCCGCTGTCGCCGTGGTCGATATCGACGCGGTCGCCGCGACGGAACTGGCGGGCCGAATTAGTGAAAAGCATGACGGGAAGGCCTTGGCCGTCGAATGCGATGTCGGCAACCCGGCTTCGGTCGAAGCCATGGTCGAAACCGTCACCCGGGACATAGGTGAAATCGATATCCTGCTGAATAACGCGGCTATGAAGTGTGAGAACTTGGAGGCTTTTTTCGCACCTTATGAGGATTACAGCCCGGAAACTTGGCGCGATATCATGAACGTCAATATCGATGGCATGTTTCTGGTATCACAGGCCGTCGGCAAGCGTATGGTAGCGCGCGGGCGGGGCGGCAGCATCATTCAGACATCGTCGATTTACGGTATCGTCGCTCCGGACCAGCGGATTTATGAAGGCTCGGAATACATGGGCGTCACCATCAGCTTGCCAGCGGTGTATGCCGCTTCCAAGGCGGCGGTGATTGGCTTGTCCCAATACTTGGCGACCTATTGGGGGGAGCAAAATATCCGGGTCAACACCCTGGTGCCCGGTGGTGTCGCCAGCGGCCAAAACGACATATTCACCGACAAGTACAGCGCCAAGGTTCCAATGGGCCGAATGGCGGAAGCCGATGAGATGATCGGCGCGGTGGTTTTCCTAGCCTCGGAGGCTGCTAGTTATGTGACCGGGCAGACCTTGGCCGTCGATGGCGGTTTTTCCGCTTGGTGAGCCTTTCGCCACATTTTCAGATTATTGTGAACCGAAACGGAGAGACGACCTGATGCACGACGGAACTAATGAAAACGAGGACGAACTGGAGATTAAGTACGGCCTGCCGCGCGAGATCATTTTCTGTCGCCGTTGCAACATGTCCAACCAGCGGCCCAACTCGGCTGTTGAATACAAGCACACCAAGGGCAGCACAAAAAAAACCCTGTTGATTGACAAAGAAGGCATTTGCGATGCGTGTCGTGTCGCCGAAGATAAGGCTGGCACCGACTGGGAACAGAGGGAACAGGAACTTCGCGAGCTCTGTGACCGCCACCGGCGCACGGATGGCCGTTATGATTGCATCGTTCCAGGCTCGGGCGGCAAGGACAGCTTTTTCCAGTCCCATATTCTCAAATACAAATTCGGTATGAATCCTCTGACGGTAACCTGGGCTCCCCATATTTATACCGACTGGGGGTGGCGCAATTTCCAGCGTTGGATTCACGCGGGCTTCGACAATATCTTGACCACACCCAACGGACGAGTCCATCGGTTGCTGACGCGCCTGGCGACGGAGAATATGTTCCACCCTTTCCAGCCCTTCATCTTTGGTCAGAAGGCGCTGGCTCCGAAACAGTCCATTGCCTATGAAATCCCCCTGATCTTTTACGGCGAAAACGAAGCCGAATACGGCAATCCGCGGGTGGACATGTCGTCAGCCGTGCGGGATTGGGAATACTTCACCACCCAGGATGACACCGATATCTATTTCGGCGGCGTTTCCGTTTCCCAACTTATCGAGGACTACGGCCTGAGAAAAGTTGATCTTGAGCCTTACCTGCCGGCAAACCCGGAAGACTTGAAGAGGGTTTCAACGGAAGTCCATTACCTGGGGTATTATATGAAGTGGCACCCGCAAGGAGCTTATTATTACGCCCAGGAACACGGCGGCTTTGAAGCGGCCCCTGAAAGAACCGCAGGCACCTACAGCAAGTACAGCGGTATCGATGACAAGGTTGATGATTTTCATTTCTATACCAGTCATCTGAAGTTCGGGCTGGGTCGCGCTTCGTATGATTCATCTCAGGAAATACGCTCCGGCGATATCACGACGGAAGAAGGGGCGGCTCTGATCCGCCGCTTCGACGGGGAATATCCGGTACGTTTCGCAAAGGAAGTTTTCGATTATCTGAGCGTCCCGGAAAATGAATTCCCCGAGGCATCGAAGATGTTCGACGAACCGATCATGACCCGGGAATCTTTCGATGCCCTGGGCGACGGCTTTCGGTCGCCACATCTTTGGAAACACGAAAACGGCACCTGGGTGCTGCGCAAGCCGGTCTGGCACGATGATGCTTAAGCGAGAGCCGTTCCCCCTTGGCTAACATTCGACTCATTGCCCGGCTCGACGTCAAAGGACCGAATCTGATCAAAGGCGTCCACCTCGAGGGCTTGCGCAAGATCGGCGATCCACAGGCTTCGGCGCGCAAGTATTATGCCGAAGGTGCCGATGAGCTGATTTATATGGACGTGGTGGCCAGTCTTTATGGACGCAACAATCTGACTGATATTGTCCGTCACACTGCTGAGGAGGTCTTTATTCCGATCACCGTGGGCGGCGGCGTACGGTCGGTCGAATCGGCGCTCGAATTGCTGCGTGCCGGAGCCGACAAGGTGGCCATTAACACTACCGCCGTGGCCCGACCGGAAATCATTTCAGAGCTGGCCGAACATTTTGGCTCGCAGTGTATCGTTTTGTCGATCGAAGCCATTCGCCGCAATGATGGCGGCTGGGAAGCCCATACGGATAACGGCCGGGAAAAGACGGGCCTGGATGTAGTCGAATGGGCCGTCAGAGGTGAACAACTGGGTGCCGGCGAAATCCTTCTGACATCGGTCGATCAGGAAGGCACGCGCAAGGGATTCGATTTGCCGCTGACCAAAGCCGTTTCCGAGGCCGTGGGCATCCCGGTCATCGCTTCCGGGGGCATGGGATCGGTCGCCGATCTGACGGAAGTGGTTGTGGACGGCAAGGCGAATGCCGTGGCGATGGCCGATATCCTACACTTCGAGCGCATCGGTCTGGAAGATATCCGGGCGCAAGCTCTTGAAGCAGGTTTGTCCGTTCGTCCATTCAGGAAGGCCGATTAGCATGACGTTCCAAGTGACCGTGGTGAATTATGGCGCGGGGAACATTCTCAGCGTTACCCGGGCCTTGGCCCATGTCGGAGCCGAGGCGGTCGTGACCGATGATCCGAAGACGGTGGACAAAGCCGAGAAACTGCTTCTGCCTGGTGTCGGGGCCTTCGGCAAAGCCATGGCCGAGTTGTCACAGCGCAATTTGGTTGAGCCGCTGCGTGCATATGCCGGAAGCGGGAGGCCCTTCCTCGGCATTTGTCTGGGGATGCAGCTGATGCTGGAACGAAGCGAGGAGTTCGGGAATCACGAGGGACTGGGGCTGATCGTTGGCACGGTACTACCGATTCCCGCCGTTACGGCCGCAGGGGAGCCTCATGAAATTCCCCACATTGGCTGGACTGAATTATCTCCACCCAGTCCAGAAAGATGGCAGGGAACCATATTTCAGGGATTGGAGGCCGGCGACAGCATGTATTTCGTCCATTCCTTTGCCGCCAATCCGGGCCGGGAGGAAGATCGCCTAGCGGTTGTCGATTACAACGGCCAGACAATATCGGCGGCCATTCAACGGAACAACCTCACAGGAATCCAGTGCCATCCGGAAAAAAGCGGCCCCAAGGGTCTGCACGTCTTGAAAAACTTCATCGGATCCGGTGGCCCAGGGTGAGCGGATGGAGTACATAATCCTGTCTGAATTCAACCTGCCGCGACTTCTGTGGCGGGCTTGGCGTAACAAGTCGACATGTGTGGTGACGACGAGGTCTCTGTTCAAGGGGGCGGCGACCGGACACATCGACGGGATTGTCGATAAGCTCCGGGCCAAGGGAAGCGTGACCCACCTGCGCAAGGACCATGAAGATAGGGTGCCCTATCCCTATATGCCCGATCTTGTTCGGTGTACCAACGTGTTCGCTGAATCCGAACCGTGGATGGAAGAAAAATTTTGTTTTGATTCGTCGGAAAATGTCTATGGCCGTTACGCTTCGGCCTACCGTCATGTCTGCTGTAGCCAAGTGTTTGACTACTACGAGACGGCCTATCTTATCCATAGGCAGGAACCAGAACCGGACCAGCAGAACGTTTATGTGACCGGAGCGGACGCCCTGGACGCCGCGTTCCATCTCCACCGGTTTGGCGCAACGGCCAAGGTGTTCAAGCGATGGCTGAGGGTGGACAGACTGGTCAACGTGGTCCTCGGCCTGGCGACTCTAGCCTATTCTGTGCTGTGGATTTTGCGTCATGTGCGGTTGCAACCGTCAGAGCCTGAAGAAATTTTTCTCGGCTCTGACTTCACAGGCAGCGATCACGACAACATTCTCTGGGACGAACTGGCCGCGCAGGATAAATCCATCGTCGTCGTGTTGCGTAATGGACTTCAAGCCAAGCTATATCAAGACTTACTGGAAGGATGGCGATATTGTTCAACGGACGTCGGATTCTATTCGCTATTCGGGGCGCTTGGGGCCTTGAAAGAACTGGTCGAGGATGTGGTCAGCCTGTCCTTGAAAGGCAATCACCTACCAAGTTCCTTCTTTCGTCAATTGATCATTCTGCCACACCATCGCTTTGTCTACCGGGCGCTTTTCAACCGGTTTTCGTTCAGCTATTTCTGGGGCCGCGACGACTACAATTCATACCATCATATTCGCAGCCAGGAATTGCGGCGGGCCGGAGCCAAATCCTACGGCATCATGCATGGCATCCCCGCCGTATGCAGCATTGTGCAGCAACTGCGTCATCTGGATTTTGATGTGTACTATGTGGCTGGAAATTTTCAGTACGAACATTACTACAAGGAAAAATGGCCGACCCACATGGTGGTGCCGTCCGTTGGAACTTTCGGGCTGACGCGAGACGAACTCTGGAAACTGGCTGAACCTAGGGAGAAAAACATTGCGCTGTTCATCGGGCCAACTTTTCAGGAAGATCAGAGCCTGGCCGCCGTCAGGGCGCTGGCCGAGGCCTTTCCCGACAAAAAGCTGTTTATTAATGCCAAGCCGAAAGATCGTGAAATGTCGATTTCCTTTGGGAGGAAACTGAAGATATTTCTTGAAACTGCACCAGCGAATATCGAACTGCATCTTGGCCGGGCTTACGACCTGTTCTTTTGCTGTCAGTACGCTTTTTCCGATGGATCGACTTTGTCAGCGGAGGCGCTTCAGGCTGGGCTGGACTCATATATTTTCGATTTCCAGCCAACGGTTTGGAAAGTTACCGATTATCGTGAATTGCCGGGCGTTTGTGTACATTCAGCCGCCGAAGCCATTGGTCACATCAAACAGGCGGAGGGCGGAACGTGGTCCCTTCCTCGTGCAACGATGCCGCAATTGATCGATTTGACGGGCAAGATCGCATGGGATCAAATTCTTTGGGACATGGGGGTGTCGGACACTTCCCCACAACCCCTGCCCCACCTGGCATTTGCCCCAAATTAGTTACTATTCTCTTTCGATGAAACGATCGAGAACGACAATATGAAAGGATCGACAGCATGTCCTCATCGGGACTAGAAGCCGCGCAAAACATGACCTGTATACTGAGCGGTGAATCCGGCGCTCCGAAGCAGATTCACAGCAGGACTTTGCGAGACGAGGACAGTGGCCGCTTCAGTGTCGCAGAGTGCGCATTCTGTGGACACGCCCAGATAACCCCTTTGCCGAGCGAAGAAGAGGAAGCCGCCTATTACGCAGCCGACATGCAACCGAAAGCGCTTTGGAAAAATGGCGAACAGTATGAAGCCATGCGCGAGCGTTCCGGAATGGATACGGACCGGCGTCTAGCGTGGCTGGAAAGCGAAATGCCAAGGGAAAAGTGCCGATCAGTTCTTGATGTGGGTAGCGGGTACGGCTTTTTCGTCAAGCGGCTTATCGAAGAGGGCTATAACGCCCGCGGTCTGGAGGTCAGCACTGATCGGCTGGAATTGGCGCGAGCCGATGTCGGAGACGTATTTTTTGAAAACATGGTAGACAAGGATTTCGTTACGCAACATGAGGGCGAATTTGATGCCGTGACGTCATTCCATGTCATCGAGCACCTGCGAGACCCGATCGCCTATTTGGCGCAAATCCTTCGCTTGGTGGCGCCCGGCGGAAAACTGTTGGTCGAGGTGCCCAATCTGACCGATGAGATCATGTATTACATTCCCAATTACGGAAATCATTTATGGCAAATCGGCCATTTGAATTACTTTGATCAGGCGCACCTGGAAACAGCGTTGCGCAAGGCGGGGGCCAAGGACGTTACGGTCTCGGGTGTTCAGCGATATGGATTGCGCCACCTGGTGACCTGGACGGATCGACACGGCCCGGACCTTGGCAAGAAAGATCCAGAAGGCACCAATCCTCTGTTCGAGAGAATCGAGGCGCTCTACCGGGAAGACCGAATCACCAAGGGCACATGCGATACGGTGATCGCCACTGTTAGTGTTCCGTGACATGGTTCCTCGATTGGAAAAACGATGATCTTTGTATCTAGCGCTTGTGCGAGACACGACCGTATCGACCAATCCGTCATGGAATTGGCCGAGGCGGGATTCCGCAATATCGAATTGACAGGAGGCACGTCGCGCTACGAAGGATTTGAGGATGATCTTCTGACACTGAAGAACAAATATAATCTGCAATACCGATGTCATAATTACTTCCCGCCGCCGTCAGAACATTTCGTCATGAATCTGGCCTCGATGAATGACGAGATTTACGAACAGACGATGCGCCAGATTCGCGAGGCTCTGACGTTGTCGAGATCTCTGGGTGCGACGAAATACGGCGTTCATGCTGGGTTCTTAACGGATATCAAGACGACTGAAATTGGTCAGTCAATCTCAAAACGAGGGATCGCTGACCCCCAGGTGGCGCTGGCGAGATTTCAAACGGCATTTGAGCAACTCGATCAATTTGCCGCTCAGTGCGGTGTCACCTTGTACGTTGAAAACAATGTCATTTCGGAAAAAAACTACCGCAATTATGACGGCTCGAATCTTTTTCTTTTAACGCTGCATGATGATTTCTTAGAGATGAGTAAAATGTTTAGTTTTGAACTGTTGCTTGATTTAGCTCACCTGAAAGTCAGCTGCGCTAGTCTGGGGAAAAGTTTCGCAGAAGAAACAGGCAAGATGCTTAAAGTGTCCAACTACATTCATGTCAGCGAAAATGACGGGACGGCAGATTCCAACCAGGGGCTATATCCCGAGTGCAGCATCCTGAAGGCCCTCAACGCACATGGCGCTGATGATTTTGATGTTACGCTCGAAGTATACAGCGGCCTGTCGGAAACAATAAAATCATATGAGTTGATCGAGGATGTGCTGGCGTCATGAAAAATCTGACTTGTACACTTGATAATTCTCTCATGGATTGTCTGAAGAAAATAAACGAAAACACCATGCATACGATTTTCATCGTCGATGACAATCACATGATACAGGGGGTTTTAACGGATGGTGACATTCGTCGGCTGCAGATCAACGGTCGCGACTTGGCTGAAAAAGTTTCCTCGCCTGGAATTTTGAACAAAGATTTTATTTTCGGCTATGCCGATCAACCCCTCGAAAAACTGCACAAGCTAACCAGCCACCGGATCAATATTCTTCCTATCGTTTCACGGGAAGGCAAGCTCGTCGATTACTACGAATTCTCGACGCGTATAAAATTTCCCATAGCCGCGCCGAATCTGAGCAAGAACGAGCTCGACTATCTGATTGATGCCTATATGTCGACGTGGATATCAAGCTCTGGCAAATACCTTGATCGACTGGAAAAGGATTTTGCCGATTTTTGTGGTGTCGAGAATGCACTGACGACGTCGAGTGGCACGACGGCGCTTCACTTGGCATTGTTAGCACTGGATGTGGGGCCGGGCGACGAGGTCATTGTCCCCGACTTGACGTTTGCCGCGACGATCAACGTCGTTTTATATGCCGGTGCGACTCCGGTTATTGTCGATATTGAACCCGATAGTTGGTGCATGTCACCGGAAGCTTTTAGAGCTGCAATCACACCGAAAACGAAAGTCGTTATCCCGGTGCATCTTTACGGTCAACCTGCGGACATGGGTTCGATTGGCAACATCGCGACCGAACACGGTATCCGGATTGTTGAAGACTGCGCCGAAGCCCATGGTGCGTCTTTTGGAAATTCCCAAGTCGGCGCAATCGGCGATATCGGGTGCTATTCTTTCTACGGCAACAAAATCATCACCACGGGAGAAGGCGGTATTTGTGTCACCGGCGACAAGCGCCTTGCCGACAAAATGCGGTTGCTTCGTGACCATGGCATGTCGAAAGAAAAAAGATACTGGCACGAGGATGTCGGATACAATTATCGCATGACGAATTTGCAGGCGGCGATCGGTTGTGGCCAGCTTGAGCGAATACAAAGCATTTTGAGTGAGCGTGAGCAAATTAGGGCTCATTATCAAAAAGAATTAAAGGGCTGCAATTGGCTGGAGTTTCAATCTGATTCCTTGCCGAACCGGAAAAATGTCGTCTGGCTGGTCAGCGGGCTGCTGAAGGACTGCGAACGGGATGATGTCATCAGCAAAGCGAAATCCAAAGGATATGAATTACGCCCGTTTTTCTATCCTTTAAGCTCAATGCCTTTGTACGAGAAATATGCCGCCGAACCCTGTAAGGTCAGCGCTTATGTCGGACGGCATGGCATTTCGTTTCCCACCGATCCATCAGTGCTTCATGAAGACCTGAACTGGTTGAGAATGTTGGTGTAGTTATCCGGAATTAAACCAACAGGAGGGGCGTCAAATTTTAAACAATGAATCCGTTCTCGCAATCGTTCCGGCCCGGTCCGGATCGAAGGGAATACGTGATAAAAACCTGCTTCCGTTTGAAGGGGAAACCCTGTTGGGACGCGCTATTGCATGTGCGTATGATGCAAAAACGGTGAGCCATGTGATCTGTTCGACCGACAGCGTTTCCTATCAGGCCCTGGCGGTCGAAAAAGGCGCGACGGCTCCTTTTTTGCGACCCGCTGAACTGGCGACCAGCAGTGCATCCGATCTTCAAGTGGCACGTCACACACTCGACTGGCTTGCCGACAATGAAAACTTCAAACCCGACATTATTGCTTGGATCAGGCCGACCGCGCCGCTTCGAACACCGGATGATATTGATGGTGCGGTAACGTTGTTGTTGGAAAGAAACGTGGATGTTGTTCGCTCGATCTCGAAATCACCCTCGCATCCATATTGGATGAAAAACTTTGATTCTGAGAGCAAGGAAATCACGCCGTTTATTGCCGGTATGGATGAAAGTAAATTCACTCGGCGCCAGGGTTTGCCGCCCGCCTTTCTCCTGAATGGCTCGGTTGACGTATTTCGAAGAGGACGCGCCTACACCGATGCGCTGTTTGGCGGTGAGCGTGTATGTGGTTATGAGATGCCGGCCGAACGGTCGGTCGATATCAATTCTCCGATGGATTATGAAATCTGTTTAAAACTTGCTGGAATGAAACAAAATGGATGAGATCGTAAAAATTGGCTCGAAGAAAATTGGTCCGGAACAACCTTGCTACATTATTGCCGAAGCGGGCGTAAACCACGATGGAGATGTCGAGGTCGGGCATAAACTGATTGAAGCAGCCAAGGAAGCCGGCGCTGACGCCGTAAAATTCCAAATGTTCAAAGCCGGTGACTTGGTTACCGAACAAACCCCCAAGGCAGACTACCAGATCGAGACAACATCCGGCGGCAGCCAAATCAAAATGCTTGAATCCCTCGAACTGGAAGATGCTGAACACATGGAGTTGTTGCGCCATTGTCAGGAGGTTGGCATCGAATACATGTGCACGCCCTACGAGATCGGGTCAGCCGAAAAACTTAACAATATGGGTGTGACGTCTTTCAAAATAGCCTCCACAGATACCACCAACACTCCTTTTTTGGCGGCGATATCCCGTTTCAACAAGCCCCTGATCTTGTCGACAGGCATGTGTTCGCTTGCAGAAGTCGATGTTGCCGTTTCGTCTATACGCTCTTCAGCTCCGGAGACACCCCTGGTTATTCTGCATTGCGTCGCTGAGTATCCCGCCCCTTTCGATGAATTGAATCTTCGGGTGATGGACACGTTCTCGTTGGCGTTTCAATGCCCCATTGGATTTTCAGATCACAGCGCCGGGCGAGGAGCATCTCCCTGGGCCGTGGCGATGGGGGCGCGGGTGGTTGAAAAACACTTCACGCTGGACAGGCAGCGCAGCGGTCCCGACCATCGCGCCTCGATAGAGCCCGAGGAACTTTCCGAACTGGTGACCGAAATCAGGAACCTCGAGTCGGCGATGGGGACCAGTGAAAAGAGGGTCACGCCTTCAGAGCAAAAAAACAAGATGCTGATGCAAAAAAGCCTGGTCGCGAAAACCGCGATCGCTAAGGGCAATCCCATCAAACTGGAATTCCTAACCTGTAAAAGGCCGGCGACCGGAATTCCCCCAAACCAGCTTGAAAGAGTCCTTGGGAATCGAGCCAGAAAAGATATTCAAGAAGGTGAATTAATTATGTTCGATATGATCGACTGGACCTAAGGGCTGTGATCATTGATCGGGACGGTGGAATAAGAGAACAGTCTTGCTGCAAGATTATTCATATGTAATTGCCGGGTATGGCGAGGCCGCCCAACTGGGTCTTCAGGAGCTCTTTTCACATGGGATCAACCCATGTCATGTGGCGATCCTGACGTATCAGAGTGATTCCCGAAACGACTTGTTCCTGAAATATGCCGAGCGCGCCGGCAGCCCGGTTTTCTTTTTTGAAAAAGGCACGGAAAATCAACAACTCGCTTCATGGATAGAGCGGTTTTCTCCGAAAATCCTGATCAGCCTGCACTTCAGGCATCGCATATCAAGACAACTCTACGATAGGTTTGAATTTGGCGGGATCAATCTGCATCCGTCCTTGCTGCCTAAATACAAGGGCTGCATGTCTATCCCCTGGGCCATTATCAACGGCGAAAAAGAAACCGGTTTTACATATCATTTTTTGAACGAAAGTTTCGACGAAGGAAATATCATCTTTCAACAGGCAACCCCCATTGACAGCGTGGATACGGCTTTTTCACTATTTACACGGTTAAATATGATGGGGGCCCGGGCGCTCCCGTCTATTGTGCTCAACGTATTGCAAGGTGACAGGGGAAAGATTATGGACCACGTGGGTGCGTCTTACTACTCTCGTGAGCTGCCGCACGAAGGGTATATAGATCGGGCCTGGAGCATTGATCAGGCCGAGCGTTTTATTCGGGCAATGGTTTTTCCGCCTTTTAAGGGAGCCTTGCTTCGGACGAAAGACGAAGTGATCGAAATCCAAAATATCGATGGATATCTCGAACTACAAAATTAAAAACGGGGCTATGTTCTGTAATCAGGCGTCCTGTTTTAGGCTGCGCCCCCTATTCTGTTTCCTTGAGCGGTAAATGGTAGATCAAATTCGCAAAATTTATGCCGTTCTGGATCGCTCGACGCGGTTGGGTTTGATCTGGATGTGCGCGCTTATGCTGGTGGCGGCGATCTTGGAGATGGGGGGTGTCAGCCTGTTTATCCCGCTCCTGCACATCCTGATCAATCCCGGCGAAATGGCAGATCTGCCTTTGGTCGGTGAGTACCTGGAGGATTTGAAAGAGGCGGACAGCAGCTCTTTCGTGGTTGCCTTTAGTCTTGCCTTGTTTTTGTTTTTTGTCTTCAAAAGCATCGTTCTTGGATTGATCATCTATGCCCAACAACGATTTGCCCAGCACAGGCGGGCCGCATTTGCACAAAGGCTGATGCACGGGTACCTCCGGCGACCGTACGTTTTTCACCTACAACACAACACATCGGAACTGGTCAACAATGTCATCAATCAGTCCATGCGCCTATTCGCCAAGGGTTTGACGCCCCTGCTGCAACTGGCAATGGACCTGATCATCTCGGCCGGAATCGTCGTCGTGTTGCTGCTGGCCAACCCCCAGGCAGCCTTGATCATGGGTGTCGTCATGGGATTGTCTGCCTACATATTCTACCGCTCCATCGGCAACAGGATGAAGGCTTGGGGCGAGCATATGGTTCGATATGATGGAGAAACCCTACTTTGGGCCAATCAGGCGTTGGGCTCGATCAAGGAAACCAAGCTTATGGGGGCCGAGACGTTTTTCGCCAAAGCCTTTGGCCGTCCGAGCCTTGCTTCGGCGCGTATTCTGTCCAAGGTCATGGCTCTGGCTCATGTTCCGCGCCTTTTTCTGGAAGTGGTCGCTATCGGCGGGATGTTGCTATTGGTTGTGACCCTGGTGGTGGTCAATCAACAGGATGTGAAAAGCGTGCTTCCTGCCCTGGGCCTTTTTAGCGTTGCGGCCATGCGCCTGCTGCCCGCTTTCAGCAAAATCGTCACCAATCTGAACACCTTGCGGGAAAATACCGCAGCCGTGAACATCATTTACAGGGACATACACGAACTTTCGGCCGTGCAAGGTGAGGATTCCGACACCATCGAGACGCCGGTTGCAGAAATCGCTTTTGCCGGCGAGCTCCGCCTTAAGGATATTTCCTACCGCTATCCCGACACCGATACTCCGGCTCTTTCGGAAATCAACATTACGCTCGGCAGGGGACACTCCGTGGCCTTTGTCGGGCGTTCGGGGGCAGGCAAAACGAGTCTGGTCGACATCATCCTGGGCCTGCTTAAGCCCATGGCGGGAAGCCTGCTTGTTGATGGTCGCGATATATATGACAACTTGCCCAGTTGGCAACGTCGGATCGGCTACATCCCTCAGGAAATCTATCTGACCGACGATTCCTTACGCCGCAATATTGCACTGGGCTTGCCTGATACCGATATTGACGATGACAAGATCAACGAGGCTCTGAAACTGGCCCAACTGGGCGAATTGGTTCGGGACTTGCCGGAAGGCTTGGAAACCGTGGTCGGAGAGCGCGGTACCCGTTTATCGGGGGGGCAGCGCCAGAGAATCGGCATCGCCCGGGCGCTTTATAACGACCCCGAAATTCTTGTCATGGACGAGGCGACCTCGGCCCTTGATGGCGAAACAGAAAGAGAGATCAGCGCGGCCATTGACGGCCTGAGTGGTCAAAAAACCATCATCATCATCGCCCATCGATTGAGTACTGTCCGTCATTGCGACAGCATCGTCCTGATGGACAAGGGGCGGATTGTCGATACCGGGACCTTCGCCGACTTGGTGGCTCAAAACGTGGACTTCAGCCGAATGGTGGAATTGTCCGAATTATCCACGTAACCAGTTTAAATTGCTCTTGAATCCATGTATGACGTTCACCAAATGAAATTGATTAATTCTTTATACTGGCAACAACGCCGGAAGGAGACCACATGCGGGTTTTAATGGTTGTTTACGACAACGATTCATACATTCACATCTTCCCGATGGGGCTGGGCGCGCTTTCCGGCGTCTTGAAGGCGGAAGGGCATGATGTGGTCGTCTGGAGCCAGGACGTTCATCACTACCCTGATGAAGCCCTAAAGACCTACCTCGACGATCACCATTTCGATGCGGTTATGATCAGCGTTATCGCGGGTTATTCCCAATATGCGAGGCTGATGGGGTTGTCCAAGGCGATTAACGAATCGAAGAACCGACCATTCTATATGATTGGCGGCTATGGCCCGACCCCGGAGCCGGAATTCTTCATGCAGCGGACCGGCGCCGATTTGATCTGCCTGGGCGAAGGTGAAACGACGATACCCGAAATCATGACGACCCTGGAAAACAAAGGATCGTTCGCAGACGTTCTCGGCGTTGCCTATTGGGAAGGCGATAAGGTCGTGGTCAATCAGCGCCGCGCTCAAATCGAGGACCTGGACGCGCTGCCGATCGCCGATTACCACAAATTCGATATGCAACATTATCGATTGTACCGGCCGCCAAACTCCGCCACGTCGGATTTCGCCATGCCCTTGATGTCGGGCCGCGGTTGCACCTTCCGCTGTACATTCTGCTACCGCATGGACACCGGCTATCGGGCACGAGACCCTGAAGCCTTGCTTGATGAGGTCGAATACCTCAACAAGGAATTCGGCATTACCTATATCTCGTTTCAAGACGACCTGTTGATGACTTCCGTCGAACATACGGAGCAGGTTTGCGAGGCCTTCGCGAAGCGGCGCAAAAAGGGGCTGGATGTCAAATGGAACTGCAATGGGCGGCTGAATTATTGCACGCCCGAACTGCTCAAGCTGATGAAGGAAACCGGTTGCGCCTTCATCAACTACGGCATCGAATCCATGGACAACACGGTTCTGAAATTCATGAAGAAAGGACTGCGCGACGAACAGGTTATCAAGGGCATTGAGGCGACCCTGGACGCTGGGATTAGCCCGGGCCTGAACATGCTGTTCGGCAACATCGGGGATACTCGCGAATCTATGAAAAAATCGGTCGACTTTTTATTGAAGTACGATGACTTCGCGCAGCTCCGCACGATCCGTCCGGTGACGCCATATCCGGGTTCGCCGCTGTATTATCGTGCGATCGAGCAGGGGCTCTTGGAAGGGCCGGCCGATTTTTACGACAATAAGCACCTGAATTCGGATTTGATATGCGTCAACTTCACGGAATTGACTGACGAGGAATATTACGACTGCCTCCATGAAGCCAATACCGCATTGCTGGACAATTATCATCGTGGCGCCCGTGAGCGTGTGCAAAGACAGCTCGACGACTTGTACAGGAACCAGGATACGTCGTTCCGCGGTTTCCGGCATTCAGCCTAGAGAGGCAGCCAAATTGGGGCATTCGTCGCCTTAGCGAGACAATTTCTGAATTATGCGTGAAACGGATATCAGGCCTGATCATCTGATGGCTGAATACCTTCGGCTGTCGGCGGACGATGCTGTTCGTTATTTCCCCGATATCGGAGCCCTGGCGACAGGGCGTTGTCCGGGGTGCCGTGGCGCTACCACGACGGAAAGGTTTATCAAGAACGGTTTTCCCATCGTTGCTTGTGACTTCTGCGGAACGCTGTTCGCCAACCCGCGTCCGACGGTTGGTCAAATGTCGGAGTTTTACCGCGACAGTGCGTCGGCCCGGTACTGGGCCAACACATTTTTTCCCGCTGTCGCCGAAGCTCGGCGCAGCAAGATATTTCGGCCGCGCGCCAATCGCGCCCTTGAACTTGCCGGCAATAATGGCGGGCTGCCGCAAACTGTGATCGATGTCGGTGCCGGTATCGGCCTTTTTCTCGAAGAGATTGGGCGGCTGAATACCGCTATCGGCTTGCGCGCCGTGGAACCGGGCCGCGACGCTGCTGAGTCCTGCCGGGCGAAAGGCCTGGAGGTGTACGAAGGATTTGCCGGAGATGCCGTTGCCGATCCGGCCTGGCACGACAGTGCCGATCTGGTGGTTAGTTTCGAGGTCATTGAACACTTGGCGGAACCGGATGATTTTGTTGGCGATCTCGGTGCCTTGTGCAGGCCCGGCGGGCTCGTCTTGGTCAGCGGTCTGTGCGCCGATGGCTTCGATATCCAGATTCTGGGGGAGCGGGCAAATGCGGTCTCGCCGCCTCATCATTTGTCATTTCTGAGTCAGCAGGGGGCCCGGGCGCTGTTCGAACGATGCGGCCTTGAGGTCATAGTATTTGAGACGCCGGGCCAACTCGACGTTGAAATCGTCGCCCGCGCTCTCAAAGCCGATGACAGTGCGGTGACTGATCCGACCCTGCGCCGCCTGCTGCTCGACGCCGATGATGCCGAGCGGGCATCTTTTCAGGCTTCCTTGGTTGAGCAGGGAAGGTCTTCACATATGTGGATCCTGGCGCGCCGGCCGTACTGACTCATGCCTGTCGTGTTACGCACATCGAACGAGCTGCCTGGGGCCTACCGGCGTTGGGCGGCGATCACCGGCACGCCAACGATGAAGTGTGATCCGGCCCGTGCCGTGGCCGGTATCGGCGCGGCCTTGGAAAATGCGTTTGAGGCAATTGCCTCGGACTGGCTGGAACTGGGACGGGAATTAAGCCGCCACCCCTCATCCAAATTAGCTCACGCGCCCAGTTGCGCCGCCAATGTATCCGACCTTGGTCTGATGTTGGCGTGGACCAGGCTGGTGAGCGATTGGGCCGGTGCGCGGGAAACCACCCTGGTGGTATGTGACGACCCGTGGATGTTTCGGCACCTGCGTCGCTTTGACGGCGTCGATGCCGGGCGCGCACCGGGCTTGCTGGGGAAAACTGTTGGTTTGTGGCTTCGCGGGTATGCGGCGCGGACCCGAGCGGCCTTGCGCATGTTCCGGGCTGCGCAGGCATTGCGTTTTCAGCGGACCCGGATGAACCGCGAGACTGCGGCGCTCCTGGTCTATGGTCACCCGGCAAGCAACGACCAGGGTGATGACGGTTATTTCGGCGACTTAATGAAAAAACTGCCGGCGTTGCAGCGGGTCTTGCATGTGGATTGCGCAGTCGGCAGGGCCAGGCAGTTAGCGCAGGACGGGCGAACATACAGCCTGCATGGATTCGGCAGTCCAGGGCGGGCGTTGGCGCTGCCGTTCAGTAAATGGCGACCGGCGGCCACGGGCCCGAACCATTGGCTAGTGCGACGCGCCGCCGTTTTGGAAGGCGGAACGGGTCAGGGTGCAATGTTGGCCTGGCAGGCTCACTGCCATCGAAAGTGGCTGGAAATTGTCCGTCCAAAGGTCGTGGCCTGGCCATGGGAAAATCATTCATGGGAACGGGATTTCGTGCGCCGGGCCAAGGCTGCGGGGGCGCGTACGGTTGGATATCAGCATTCGGTGGTCGGTCGCCAGATGCTGAATTATAGCCCAGGCTCGAACGCCGATGGCGAAGCGAATTTACCAGACTTGATCTTGACGTCGGGCCAAGCGACACGGGACCGCCTACAAACCATGGGAGTTCCGACGGGACGGATGAAAGTCGGCGGCGCGTTGCGATTTTCTGATTGCTCAGAGATGGTCGGTGACGCGCAGGGCCCGGTCTATGTCGCCCTGCCATTTGACGCCGCTGTTGCCGGGCAGATGGTGGCGGCTTGCCGTGTGGTGCGGAGGCGGTCCTTTCTGGTCAAGGATCACCCGATGTCTCCGTTTGAATTCGAACCCGGCAATAATCTAACGCGGACGGATAATCGGCTTGCTGATGAAGTGCCGACGGCAGCGGTCTTGTATGCGGCGACAACGGTCGGGCTGGAGGCGGTTCTCGGCGGGTTGCCGACGCTGCGATTCCGACCCAACGACCGGATCGCTATGGATATTCTGCCAGACGCCGTGAGCGTGGCCGCCGTCGATGCCGGCGGCCTGCCAGACGCATTGAAAAACCTAAAAAAACCGGGCATGCTTTCACCCGATTCCCTGTTCGCCCCCGTGGTGATCAATGTATGGCAAAAGGCATTAAACCCCGATGACTGATTTAGCGTCTATGGTCCGCAACCGGCTGCGGGACGGTCGCGCCTGTGTCGGCGCTTGGCAGACCGTGGCATCGGTGAAAACCGCCGAGGCCATGTCCTCTTGCGGGTTTCACTGGCTGGCCGTGGACTTGGAACATTCGACAATGTCGTTGGAACAGGCCGAGGCCTGCTTCATCGCCGCCGAACGACACGGTGTCGCCCCCATGGCGCGTTTGTCCAACGCCGACCCGTATGTGGCCCGTCGCTTGCTGGATGCCGGCGCCGCCGGATTACTGGTGCCCGTGGTTGAGAGCGCGGATGCTTTCACCGCCTTTGCCGAGCATTGTTCGTATAGGGGCAAGCGTGGTGTTGGGCTGTCGCGCTGCAACAATTACGGCGATAGTTTCGAAACCTATTATCGAGACTTTCAGCCGGTCTTGATTCCTCAGATCGAGACCCGTAAGGGCGTCGCCGCGGCCGCCGAGTTGGCGGCGCTCGACTTCGTCGACGGCCTGTTCTTCGGCCCCTACGATCTGTCGTGCGAACTGGGTTCGCCGGGTGATATCACGACAGCTGATTTTGCCGACGCGGTGGCGCAGGTCAGGGCCGCCTGTCAGTCCAACAGCAAAGCGTTGGGCATACATCAGGTGGAACCGGATGCCGCCCAGCTACGCGCCAAGATCGACGAAGGTTTTCATTTCATCGCCTATTGCACCGACCTGATCGCCATGCGCACCGCCCTGGGTGCGCCGACCGAGATCGTCGAGTCGTCATGACCCGCGCCGTCTGTGTTATCCCGGCCCGCATGGGCTCCAGCCGATTCCCCGGAAAGCCTATGGAAAAGCTGCTCGGCATGCCGATGATCGAGCATATTTACCGCCGCTGCTTATTGCAAAAGGGTTTCGACAAAGTGATCGTGGCAACCTGCGATCAGGAAATATTCGACGCCGTGGCGCCGGCAACGGTGATGACGCTCGATACCCACGAGCGCTGCACCGACCGGGTCGAAGAAGCCATCGCCAATTTGGATTTGGGACTGGCGGACGATGATCTGGTGGTCATGGTTCAGGGCGATGAAATCTTGGTCACGCCGGATATGCTGGGAGAGATGATTGACGTCTACGCGCGGACCGGCTCGCCGGTGATCAACTTGGTATCCCGCCTCTATCGGACGCAAGATCACGACGATCCCAATACGGTCAAGGTCGTGTTTGACAAGGACCATCGCGCGCTGCTGTTTTCGCGTGCGCCGATCCCGTCGCGATCTCGTGCGAGTGATGTGCCGATGTATCAACAAACCGGCATTATCGCCTTTCGGGCATCCTTCCTGCATGAGTTTTCGACCCTGCCCCGTACGCCTTTAGAGGTCATCGAATCCGTTGATATGCTGCGCGTGATTGAAAACAGGCTGCCGTTATATGTGGTCACGACCGAAACCGAAACCATTGGGATCGATACTCCATCTGAACTGGTTCGTGCCGAAAAAATATTGGCTGATGATCATTTTACCGACCAGTACATGACCGGCGCTTAAAGGCACCAGATAAGAACATGACAACTCAGAAACTGCGCATTGGCATTGCCGGGCATGGTGTCGTTGGCCAACGACGTCATCAATTCATCGACGCTCATCCGAATTTGCAGGTCGTGGCTGTCTGTGATCGCATCTTTGCCGAGGAAGGGCTTCTCGAAGGTGGGGTGCGTTCTCACATTGCCTACCAGCAGTTGCTCGATGAAAATCTGGACGCGCTGTTCGTTTGCCTGACCAATGATATCGCCCCGGAAGTTACGATGGCGGGCCTTGAAAAGGGCCTGCACGTTTTTTGTGAAAAACCGCCGGGGCGGACGGTGGAAGATATCCGGCGTGTCCGGGAGGTAGAAGCGAAGCACCCCAGGCTCAAGCTAAAATACGGCTTCAACCACCGTTATCACGATTCCGTCCGCGATGCCCTGGCCTTGATGCAGTCTGCCGACATGGGCAAGGTTTTGAACCTGCGCGGCGTTTACGGTAAATCCAAGTTCATCAGTTACGGTCAGGATAGCAATTGGCGAACACAGAGGGAAACCGCTGGGGGTGGCATCCTGCTCGATCAGGGAATTCATATGGTTGACCTGATGCGCCTTTTCGGTGGCGATTTTCATGACGTCCACAGTTATGTCACCAACGACTACTGGGGCCACGACGTCGAAGACAATGCCTATGCCCTGATGCGCTCAGACAGAGGCGTCGTTGCCATGCTTCATTCCACCGCGACCCAGTGGCGACACAGCTTTCGCCTGGAAGTTACTCTAGAAAGAGGCGGCCTGATGCTGTCGGGTATTCTTTCGGGCTCGAAAAGTTATGGCGAGGAAACCCTAACCGCGGTGTATCCTGCTGACGATGACCGTGGCGACCCCCGGGAGGTCACCACCGCATACAGTGTCGATACATCTTGGGCCGATGAAATCGAAGAATTTGCCGCCAGTGTGCTGAACGACGTGCCGGTGCTGAACGGTTCTTCCGAAGAAGCCTTGAAGACCATGCAACACGTGTACCGCATTTACCAGGCCGACCCTTCGTGGCGGGATAAATGGCAGATCACCTCAATATGATGGGCATGAAATATCTAGGTGGAAAAAGATGACCGATAGTATAAGTGGCAAAACGGCAATGGTGACCGGTGCGACACGCGGCATCGGCTTTGCGATCGCCGAAAAACTTCTCTCCCAGGGTGCGCGCGTCATTGCCACCGGAACCAAGCCAGATGGCCAAGCGCCCGACGGTGCGGAATACATGGCCATAGATTTCGGCGACATGGAAGCCACCGAAGCCTTCGGAGAACAATTGAGAACATTGGGCGTGGACATTCTGGTCAATAACGCCGGCATCAACAAAATCTCACCGTTCGGCGACATTGCCACCGAAGACTTTGTGCGAATACAACAAGTCAACGTTACCGCACCGTTCCTACTGTGCCGCGCCGTTTTGCTCGGCATGAAGGAAAAAGGTTGGGGGCGTATCGTCAACATCAGTTCGGTCTGGGGCAAGATCGCAAAAGAGCAAAGAGGGGCCTATTCGACATCCAAATTTGCCCTCGACGGCATGACGTCCGCGCTTGCCGCGGAAGTTGCTGAACATGGCATTTTGGCCAATTGCGTGGCGCCAGGCTTTATCGATACGGAATTGACGCGCACGGTGCTCGGGCCGGATGGCATAGCAGACCTGACTGCGCGGGTGCCCATCAGGCGCCTCGGCAACCCCGGAGAGATCGCCGCTTTCGTGGCATTCTTGGCGGGGCCCGAAAACACTTATATATCGGGTCAATGTATCGCCATCGATGGTGGCTTCACCAGAACTTAAACAAACGTGTCAAACGAACGGCGGGTAAACGATTGTCCGAAACCATTAACATAAAGTCCCACACGGGCCCGTACGAGGTGGCCTTCGATCGCGATGGATTGGCGAGCCTGAACGCCCAGGTCCCGGAAAACGCCCATTTCATCATCGACAAAAAGGTCGCCGAGCTTTACGGCGCTGAGATGGAAGCGGTACTGAACCATTCGTCAGTACTGCTCATAGAAGCCCGCGAAGAGAACAAGTCTCTGGACAGGTTTCCCGCTTATGTCAGCCATCTGGTGGATCGGAATGTTCGCCGTGATCAGATGCTGGTAGCCATTGGCGGCGGCATTATTCAGGACATCACCTGCTTTCTCGCCGCAACTCTGTTGCGTGGGGTGGAGTGGCGATTTTATCCGACTACGTTGCTGTCCCAGGCAGACAGTTGCATTGGTTCGAAAAGCTCCATCAATTGCGGTGCCACCAAGAATATCCTGGGGACTTTCACGCCGCCGAAAAAAGTTGTCATCTCCACCCGCTTTCTCGAGACCTTGGATGAACGCGACGTGCGTTCCGGCGTAGGCGAGATGCTCAAGGTTCAGGTCATCGACGGACCGGACAGTTTCGACGCTATTGCCTCAGACTACGCGGCGCTTTTCGATGACCCCTCGACAATTGAGAAATACATCCTCAAATCGCTGCTGGTGAAACAGGGCTATATCGAAATGGATGAATTCGATCAGGGCCCTCGCAATATATTCAACTACGGTCATTCCTTCGGGCACGCCATTGAAGCGGCGACCGATTTCGGCATCCCGCATGGTATCGCCGTCACCATCGGCATGGATCAGGCAAATTGGATTTCCGCTCAGCTCGGTATAGGGACGCTTGACCACTACTACCGCATGCATCCGGCTCTGAAAGCGAATTTCCGGCAATATGAGTCGACCCCCATTCCGCTGGACGCGTTTCTTTCGGCTTTGGCCAAGGACAAGAAAAACGTAGGAAGCGGAACCGTAGCGTTGATACTGCCGGGTTCGAATGCTCGGGTTTTCAAGGATAACTACGCCTCCGATGATCGTTTTCGCGCATTGTGTGCCGAGTATCTGGAAACGGTCCGCGCCCAATGACCCGCGTCGCTGTCACGTCGCGATCGTTCTCTCGTCACCCCGTGATGCGTGAGGAGCTATTGGCCCGCTATCCGGATGTTACCTTCAATGACGAAGGTTTGAAATTGGCCGGGCAAGGGCTAATTGATTTCCTCAAGGGGCACGACAAGGCGATCACGGCTCTGGAGGTGATTGACGAGACCGTTCTCGCATCGTTGCCGGAACTGAAAGTGATCGGCAAATATGGCGTCGGGCTGGACATGATTGACCTAGAGGCGATGCAAAGGCACGGCGTCAAACTGGGCTGGACAGGGGGGGTCAACAAACGGTCCGTTTCCGAATTGGTGATTTCGTGCGCCATTGCCGTGTTGCGCCATGTCCCCGCCGCCAATAAGGAAGTCAGGGCCGGTACTTTCCGCCAGCATCTGGGCCGTCAATTGACCGGACGCACCGTCGGGATCATCGGTTGTGGCCATGTCGGCAAGGATCTCGCTAAGTTGCTAAAGGCGTTCGACTGCAACGTCCTGGCCCATGATATTTTGGATTTTCCAGAATTTTATGCCGAACACCGCGTTCGGCCGGTGGGGCTGGAGACTCTCTTGAAGGAAGCGGAAATCGTCACCCTGCATTTGCCGCTGGATAACAGCACTCGCAATATGATCAACGTGGAACGGTTGAATATGATGCGGTCCGACGCGATTCTTATTAACACGGCGCGCGGCGGCCTTGTGGATGAAGTTGCCGTCAAGGAACGATTGCTTGATGGCCGTCTTGCGGGTGCGGCTTTCGACGTATTCACTGTGGAGCCGCCGCAAGACCAGGAACTTGTCAGTCTCCCGAACATGTTGGCCATCCCCCACATTGGCGGTTCGTCGCAAGAGGCTGTCGTGGCCATGGGGCGCGCTGCCATTGCCGGGCTGGACAGCTTTGGCGACCCTCTTGAGGTGTCGAAGGGATGAGCGACACGAAAATGGAAACCGCCGCCGCACGCACCCTGAATGACAATCAGCCGGTTCGTACCTATGCCGACTTCAACAGCTATTCGCAAAGGGGCGGCCGGCTTAGAGGCATAGCCCGTGACGCGGTGATTCAGGCACTTTCCATTGGGCGCAACATTGCGCGCACTTCGGGCTGGGTGCGGTTTCCGTATTATCATCACGTTTTCGACGACGAACGTCATGGATTCGCCCGGCAACTGGATTACCTTCGTAAATTCGGCGAGTTTATTTCCCTAGACGATGTTGTTGGGCTGCTGGAATCAGGCGACGTCATTGACGGGCGCTATTTCTGTATCACCTTTGACGACGGCTTTAAGAGCTGTCTGACGAATGCTTTGCCGATCCTTCTCGATCAAGGGGCGTCTGCGGCCTTTTTCGTCCCTACCGGCTATATCGGCTGTGATCTTGAAATGGACAGGGAGAAACTGCTCGGTTTTTTCGATCACGCCCCGGTGCTGATGGAATTCCTGAACTGGGAAGAATGCCGCGAAATGTCCGCAGCCGGTATGACCATTGGCTCACATACAGTTAATCATGCCCGCTTGGCAGAATTTTCAGAGGCAGACGCATGCCGGGAGCTGGAAACTTCCAAAGCGATAATTGCGGAAAACCTGGGTCAAGCATGCCATCATTTTTGCACTCCCTTCGGCATTCCGGGCCGCGACTACAATGTCGAGCGTGATCCCGGATTGGCAATGGCCGCTGGCTATAAATCCATGTTGACGACTGAACGCGGCGCTACACGCCGAGGCGATTCGCCACACCGAATTCGCCGCGACCATACCCTCGCCAACTGGGGCAACCACCAACTCCGCTATTTTCTGAGTCTGTAAATATCGAACATGGCCGACACCTCCTCCCAGCAATGCACTCTGCGCAATGCCGAATATGAAGACTGCGAAACGGCAACCGATCTGCTGCGGGAACTAGGTCTGTCCATACCGGTAGGGCGCGATGAAATTCGCTACCATTGGCGCCGCTTCTGGATCGACAACCCGGCGCTTGCTGTCGATGGCCCTGTTCCGAGCAAAGGCTGGCTATTGGAGGACAGCGGCGAGATAGTCGGTTTCTTCGGCAACATCCCTCTGCTTTATGATTATGGTGGTCGCCCGGTTATCGTTGCCGGCGCCAGCAAGTGGGGAGTGAGAAAAAAATACCGGACTGAAACGTCTCGTCTGGCAGATGCTTATTTCAATCAGGAAAATGCCGATCTGTTGCTGGTGACGACAGGGATCAAGCCAACGGGCCGTATTTTCGAGCGCTATGGTGGTTTGCCGGTACCACAATCAGATTACGATCAGGTGCTCTACTGGATATTGAATGCGCGGGATTTTTTGAGGGCGGGCCTGATGAAAAAGGGGTTTAGGCCGGAACTCGCCGCCGCCGCCGCCCTGTCCGGCGCACCATTTGCCAGCGTCGCCATGACTCTGGGCGGGCATCGCCCGCATGGTCATTCTGAAGACATTGGGACCCTCCAGATAGCCGATATCGGTGACGAATTCGATGGCCTTTGGCAGAAAAAACGCAATGAGGCCGATCGCCTGCTTGCCTGCCGGTCGGCCGAAAGCCTGCGATGGCATTTCGGCACAGAACGCATGGCCGTGCAGACCCGGGTGCTGGTAAGCCGGGACGCGGATGGACTGGCCGGGTACGCCGCCATTATGCGCGAGGACGCCCCCGAGATCGGCCTGAAACGACTAAAAGTAATTGATCTGTTCGTTGCCGGCGATAATGAGGTTGTAATTGATAACCTGCTGACCGCCGCCTTTGAGATAGGTCGTGCCGATGGTTGCCATGTTCTCGAACTGGTTGGCATGCCCGCCACCGTGCGCGACCACATCGTTTCCCGGCATAGACCCCACTCAAGAAAAATGGTGACGTGGCCGGTTTTTTATAAAAGCCTGCACAAAGACCTGGATGCGCCTCTGCAAGATGAAAAATCCTGGTACGTAACAGCCTACGACGGTGATACGGCGATTTTTTAACAAGACCAAGCTAAGTGTAACCATAGAGCCATAATATTAGCCGGTTCGAGCGCGGCGTTTTCGCGATCGACGCGTTTCTCTTGCAAGCATCTCCTGGCGGGTGCTTCGTTTAAGCTCGATTTATAATTGTGTGATTAGAAGCAATATATCCGTCACGCTGGCAAGCCGTTGCTCATGCGAATGCCGTATCCGGGGGAAAAAACCAATGCCGGTTGTAGGGCGCGGACAGTCTCTTGGCGCCCGTTCAGGACACGCAGCGGCAACCCGGCCTCGGAGCCATCCGCCAAGACATCAGTCACATGGATGGCGTTCTCAGTGAGACGGACTTGGCGATAGGTTGCGGTGCCGAAGCCGTAATGATGACCAAGAAATCCGTCTTGCGTGAAGGCGTCGCATCGGGCTTTTGCTTCGTCGCCCAGATAAAACATTCCCAAGTTTAGGTTGCCTGGCTCGCGGCCGTCCAACTGCGGCGCGAAGTGCGCCTTGACGGAGCGGTAGGAGTCACGTTGGGCAGGCGCTGCGGTATAGAGATAACTGCCCGGATCGGAAATCCAGTCTTCGCCATCGAGCGTGAGTTCGACGGCCAGCTGGTCGTTGTGGGCGTGCGCGCCCCTGCCGTTCAAACCGATGGGGCCGCAGCGGACCGCGAGGTAAAGCCGCTCAGAGCGGATTATAAAAAGCCCGAAGTCTTTATAAGCTATGAGTCTCAGACCGCTACGCAGCGAGGACCCGGGAACTCGAATTTCTATGTTGGTGAGACACCGTCCTGTCGGGAGCGCCGGCAATTGCGCGGTACTTTCCATTTGCCCCGCTCGGGTCGGGGAAGCGTTGGGAGGCTGTTCGACAGTTAACCCGATCATGATTTCCCGTTCCAAGTCGGAGGCACTATTGGCGGATACAAGTGGGTCGTCGAGAAGACCATCACCAAAAAACCCGCAAGCAGCACCAAGCAGATGGCGATAGTCCAGATGGTTTTCATGAGGGTACGCGGCATCGTCGCTCAAGGCGTGGTAGTCGGAAAGGTTGCTATAGGCGCTTTTGGCCTCCGCCGTGGAAAATAGACGAAAACTCGGTGCCAGTTTCAAAAAACGGCCGCTATCGTTGTCGCCAATTTGCAGCGCACGACCGGACGGTTTCATGGTGTCGGCGCAAAACCGCGCGGCGTCCGCCAAGCGGAGAAAATGGGTGTTGCCGAACGGCTGTCGGCGCTCCGCAACGACGGCTTGCGCAAGTGCCGTCCCGTAAAGCGCCATTTCTGTGGAAAGCCGGTGATAAGCGCTGGAGGCCTCGAAATTGCTGCCGTCCTCGTGAAATTGATATTGGACCTCCTGGCTTAGTTCCTGACAGGCGAAAGTGAGCCAGCCATCGGATTGCTCATCGCTGGGCACATAGGCGGCGATGAACAACAGCCCGACCACATTGGCGAGATAGTGGTTGCCGCGATGGCGCGGGTCCCATTCCAGATTCGCCATGATATGGCGTCCATGATCGAGGAGCGCGCTCTTGAAGTGTCCCTCAAACATTTCGTCGAATTCGGCGCCTGCCGCCCGAAAAAGGTCGTAGGCCACCAGCCAGTTGGCGGCACGGATTGCCACGTCCATGGTACAGCGCCAATTGACACCGAACCTCGTTGGGTTACCGGCGATGAAGTCAAGGATCTGATTGCGCGCTTCCGCGAGGTAGATTTCCGGACGCTGGAACCCTTCGTGCCCGTTGGCGGCCAAGGCATAGGCCTGGGCCAGGGCCGTCAGGTGATGCATGCGCGCCAGCTCCCATGGGACCTTGATGTCGACACCGGGTTGGTGGCCGTAGGGAATATCCTGATACCAGGTGTCGGCGCGCCAGCGATAACCCGACTTGAAATCTATATGCCAGTCAATTGGGACGTACTGCTGTGAAAGCGCCGTGCGGATGGATTTCGAAACCTCACGGTTCGCGTCGTTGACCTCTCGGGAGGGGCCGTCACTTGGAGACTGGTAGCGCTGACCCTCGAGTCCGTTGCAGCGCATCCCGTGGTGCACAGAGACCCAGCCCGATCCCAACACATCAAAATGGTGGTTAAGATAGAGATCCGTGATGCGGCGCAAGATGTTTGACGATACAGCCAAAACATCCATGTCCGGTACTTGAAAGTAACGCGCGATCATGCCCTTCGGCAGATCGGCGGTATAGGAGGGCGTATGGCGGTCGCGGCGGCGGACTTCTCTCGCCGACCATTTTTTCTGCAGGTGAGCGCGCACTTTCGCCAGTGCCTCCGCGGGCGGTAAGCGAAACAGTTGCAATAGGCGATTAGATGCCATCGAGTCGGATCAGCGCTCGGCGGGCTTTGCGGCCCGAAACAGGGTCGGCAGCCGATAGGCGGAGGTCAGGTACAGCGCTTTGGAAGCGTTTGAGAAACCGTTTGGCATCGGAATACTCTAATCAAGGTCAAAGGAATAATAAACAGTGTGGGCGCAGACCGTTTTCAACGGTCGAAAGCCTTTTTCCAGATAGGAGCCCAGGTTGCTTCCGCATTCGACCAAGCCTCTCATCGGGCTCCGTGAACGATGCCAAGTTGTTCAACGCCATTCGCTTGATGTTCAATCTCGAACCGCCGGTTCCTCGTGCCGAGCCAGGCACATGGATATACCAATCAAGAAACTAACTTGCCACCAGGCGGACCAATAGGAGAAGTTGAAAAGTCCAGAAACCGAGTAGCCGATTAGGATGGCGATGGCGCAAAATATTCCCACGGACTGGGAGGTTCGGAATCGCCGTAGCAGATGGAAAGCCAGCGAAATGACCGTGGTTAATAATGCGGATAATCCCAAAATCCCAGTCTCTGCCAAAATTTCCATCACCCAATTGTGCGGATGGGCGGGAATGATGTGCAATTGCTCATTGCCGGGTAACGGGGCGTTGGCGCCGGGGGTGAAATTGATGGTGTTGGCGCCAATGCCGAACCACGGAGCTTGATCTGCGATCTTGAGGGTGTGCTCCCAGATGGTTTGTCTTTCAAAATCGACCAACCAAACAGGAAAAAGCCGATCCGCGGGAGGTGCGACTTCGGAAAGAAATCCGCGGGACATGTTCAGCCAGACAAATACGCCGGCAACGAGAACAGCCGTACACAGTGCCGAAACCAGGACATATTTGCGCTGTCCGCGCCCAAAAAACATCGAGCCAGTCAAGGCAACGGACATGGCTAGAAACCCTGCAATGGCTGCTCTGTTGGACGTGTCCCAAATCAGGAACGCCGATGCTATGATGGTGAGAATCGCCGCATGCCGCCAGTATCCGCAGGTTCGCCAAGCAGCGTACCCTAAGAGCGGAATGGAGATTACGGCGAGAGAGGAGAAACCTTTGAGGGCAGTTTTGAGCGGATACGACATCCAGCCCTTTAGGCGCAGTGCCCAATAGAGTTGTGGCAAGGCCGTCGATTCCAATACGGCGATGATTAGGCATACGAAAGAAGTGCCAATGAAAGCGCGTAAACTAAGATCGAGCAACTTCGGATCGTCCCGAAGGCCCGCATATATCATCGTGCCGATGGCGATAAACATACCGGTGCGCAGTGTTGCTTCGAGGGATCGCATTGGGAAATTAGATCCCAAGGCACTGACTGTCCATAGACCAAGGGTCAGGAATATGAGAACTCCAATCAGACTGCGGGCCTGTTGTTTCAGTTCCCGCCATGCAGAAGGCCGCAGATCACTGACTATTAACGCCACGAATGCCAATAGGACGGCAATGGCGAAAACCGCCCGCCCCAATAAAACCATCGGAATCGCCGCCCCAATCAATATGGCGAATGCCGTGGAAAAGAACTTGTGGCGATTGAAGGACAAGCTACACACCTTGTTGTTTTATTATCGGTTTCGATTACTCCCGTTATTTCGCCAACGCAAGCTCAATGAACTGTGACTCTTTCCTTTGCGACATGGCGGAGGCGACATTGGCAATGAGAACCGGAATTTGCACGACGTGAGCGTTGACATTCAAGTCCCAGCCTATCAAACGTATCCGACAAGGCGCATTGGTGCCGAACAAACTTAGAGTTTTCGCATGACATTCCTGGAACCATCGAACGCCAAAATCGCGGTTGTCGGTCTTGGCTACGTTGGACTGCCCTTGGCGCTTGCTATGGCACGGCACTTTCCCATTCTTGGATATGATTCCGATGACCGTAGGATTTCAGAGCTGCGGGAAAATAAGGATCGGACCGGAGAGATCCCATCGGCGGTACTGCGGTCTTCGGATCTGAATGTCACGGTTGATTCCGGAGATATGAGCGATTGCAACTTATTCATCATTACCGTGCCAACACCTATCGATGCCTCTAACCGCCCGGATTTGTCAGCACTTCGTGCTGCCAGCCAGGAAGTTGGAAAGGTGATGAGAAGCGGAACCGTGGTTGTCTTTGAGAGCACGGTTTACCCTGGAGTGACTGAGGATGTTTGTGGCGTTGAGTTGGAGCGCGCGTCGGGTTTGAAGTGCGGTACTGATTTCTTCTTGGGTTACTCGCCGGAGCGGATCAATCCCGGTGACCAGACGCACACCGTTGAAAAGATCATCAAGGTGGTGGCCGGACAGAACCCGGAGGTCGCCCAATTATTGGCCGAAATTTACGGTGACGTGGTCGATGCGGGCGTTCACGTCGCGCCCAATATCCGCGCCGCAGAGGCGGCCAAGGTCATTGAAAATGCCCAACGCGACATCAACATCGCCTTCATCAACGAAGTGACGATGATTTTCCAGCGAATGGGTATTGATACGCAAGATGTGCTCGCGGCCGCACGGACAAAGTGGAATTTTTTGGATTTTCGTCCCGGCCTTGTCGGCGGGCACTGCATTGGTGTCGACCCGTACTACTTGGCTCATGCGGCGAGCGCGGTCGGGCACGAACCGGAAGTGGTTTTGGCGGGGCGGAGAATTAACGACGGTATGGCGCGGTTCGTCGCCGATCAAGTTGGCCGGCGTCTGAAACCACGCTCTCGGATTTTGGTGTTGGGATTGACTTTTAAAGAGAATGTTCCAGATCTCCGGAATTCCAAAGTCGTTGAGATGGTTCGGGCATTGCGCGATCAAGGGCATGCGGTGGATGTACATGACCCAATCGCCGATAGGACAGAGGCGCAAGCCCTTTATGGATTTGAGTTGATGGCTGATCCGCACGCGGGAGGAAAATACGACGCCGTCATCGGCGCGGTCGCGCACGATACGTTCCAGTCTTGGTCGATTGAGCAGGTTGGTGCATTGTTGGAGAAGGATGGGCTTTTGGCCGACTTAAAGGGAATCTGGCGGGAAAACCAAGTCGACACCGACGTTCAGTACTGGCGGCTCTAACCCTCCCGCGCCAATCGCCATTTGACGATTGTCTGACGCCGCGCATGACGGCCACGAATGACAATTTGTGACGTTGGGCGCGCCGC
Source organism: Rhodospirillaceae bacterium (assembly GCA_016845145.1). Classification (GTDB taxonomy): domain Bacteria; phylum Pseudomonadota; class Alphaproteobacteria; order Rhodospirillales; family Casp-alpha2; genus TMED8. The sequence goes on along the minus strand of JAERTE010000073.1, from coordinate 21,388 downwards.
GCCAGCCTCACCCGCATAAATACTCTCCTCCATCGCGAGCACGCCGTCGGAAACGGTGAGCCGCCAACCACGCCCTGTGGGCAAGCGCAACAGAGCCGAACGACCGCCTGCCGCGAGCGAGGCGTTTACAGTGGGATGGAGATGGAAGCGGAGATCAAAGGTTCGGCCCGTGCCGGACGCGGCATCCAGAATGTCCTCGCCTCTCAAGTCGAGGCCATCGCGCGCCAGATACAGCGAGCGACGGTGAGTTATGCCATAGGGCATTACATATCCATCGTGCGCAGCCTCAACCAAAACATTCCGGTCCTGTTCGCGGCGCCGCGCGGTGACATTGTACACCCGCCTGTTTCCAAACCCGCCCCCTGGCTCAATGTCCGAAGAATGGACGTCGGTGATTGTCAATGTGGAATGCGCCGCCGTCGCACGTAGGGCTTCACAGAGCGCACTATTTTCATCTCGGTGCACGCTGCCGCAATTGACGATCATTCGGTGCGGCCCGACACTCATTTCAAACGACAAAGTGCCGGCATGTCCATTCACCAGTGGGGCTGAAATGGCTGGGGCTCCGGACTCAAACAAAATCAAGGTCCGTTGCGCGCTGAGCCGATGAAAACCGGTGTGCGGGGCGCTGGACGTTGGTTTGGCTCGACTTCTCGTCATTTCAAGAATCCGCGAAATGGTGTCGGAGTCACCGCCATCACTGGCATTAAACGCGGCCAGCCTTCCGTCGCCATGCAGGAACGAGCGCAACATTGGTGTCATTCGGTCGACAGCACCCTGCAAAACCTCCGGCACCTCGGCGCGGACTGTCTCCAGCGTTGTGCGAATGTGAACCAGGGTCGCTAGGCACTCGAGGTGCATTTGTGGGGAGCGCGAAAAGTGTCCGCCATCAGGGAAAATATGTTCGGGAACCCCCTCGACCATTTCAGCAATTGCGCCGGGGAGCCGCGGGCGAAACTTGGGCAAGTACAGGGCCGTGAAAATCCGGCCGCGCCATATCTTGAAGGCATTGGCTTGATCGCGCGGCGGCAACGGGATGCGGAACAAGTGTCGAGCCTGACGATCCAATGACGCTTCAAGTTTGGTTTTGAATTGGTCGGGTGCATCAGCGCAGAGAACATCAAAATGAACCAATGAGTGGGTAAGCCGGTCCCCAACCAAGTCGGCGCGCCAAGTGTCGGGTCGCCAGCGCCAATTGACGTTCCACCAAGCGAACAGGCGTTTTCTTGCTTCGGTAACATCTAGTGGATCGCCGGGGTCACTGAGAGCGCCCAACCAATGGAAATCGCTTTCTTCCACATCCGACGTGATCTGTTTGGCCGAAAGCAAAGGCGGGCATGCGGGCGGCGACGCGGATCGACTGCCGAGAGACAGATCATACAAGCGGCTCCCATACAGCTTGGAGCGTAGGCCTTGGAGCATTTCGTTAATCCAGCTCGAAAGCGTTTCTGTAATCGTGCTTGAGGACCAGATTCCGACCGTCCCTCAGCAAGATAGTATATTCCACAACCAATACTTCGATATCACTGTCCATGAAACAACGAAAGGCATCCTCCAACGCACTCATAGTGTGTTACCAAGCATTTTGATACGATGCTTGTCCGAACCTAGCGCCCTATGGGATGTCTGAAGCATTCTCGCAATCAGCGCCGTTCAAGAGCGGACAAAGCGCCGGGCGAAAAACCCGTCCATTCCTCCGAGCTCGATCAAGTGACAGGGCAATGAGCGAAATGCTCCGCTCGAAGTCAATACGCTGTCGTCCAGGGCAATATCTCCCGATTCCCACGGTTGCTGGATCAATGATGGAATCGCATGACTTGCGGTTTCACAAACATCCGGTCCTTCAGCGTCTTGCAGGGAGCAAGTTACGTAAACGATAACCCCTCCGGGCTTAACCATTTCACTGGCGGCCCCGAGTAAACGCGTCTGCAATGCCGCGAGTTTTGCAATATCTGCTTCGGACTTGCCATAGGCGACGTCGGGATGGCGACGAAGCGTTCCTGTTGCGCTGCACGGCGCATCCAGTAGTACGGCGTCGGCGGGTTCCGATGGTCGCCAGAGCGCGGCATCCGCCTCAACGATCTGGGGGTCGAAATTCAATCTTTTCATATTCACGTGTAGGCGTTTCAGGCGACTGGACGAGCGGTCGACGGCGGTGACAAAGGCACCTGAGTTGATGAGGCCGGCTGTTTTGCCGCCCGGTGCGGCACAAAGGTCGATGACCCGTTTGCCCTTAACGTCGCCAATCAAGCCTGAGATGAGCTTCGCCGCTGCATCTTGTACCCACCAAGCACCTTCATCGTATCCCGGCAATGCCGAAACCGCATCTGGCTGATGCAGGCGCACGCTGCCGCCGGGCAAGACCTCGCCCCCTAATTTGGCGGCCCAATCATGAGGGTCGGTTTTGACCGAGATATCCAGCGGCGGCGCGACCAGATGGGCTTCGGCAATGCGCCTGCAGGTTTCCTCGCCATAGGTCGTGGACCAGGAATGCCAAAGCCAGTCCGGTGTGTTGAGGCGTGCGGCGTCTTGATCGCCGATCCACGCAGCACCTTCACGGGTCAGGCGTCGCAGAACGGCGTTGATGAGTTTGGCGAAACCGCCATCACCGACAGCCTTGAACAACCGCACGGACGTATCGACCGCCGCATGATCGGGGATCTCCATGAACAGGATTTGCGCGGCGCCGAGCCGCAGAATGTCATGCGCCGTTCGCGCCTTTGTGGGCAATGGGCGGTCCAGGCTTTGCGAGATAACATCGTCGATCTGTCCGAGGCGGCGTATGGTTGTCGTTACCAGCCGTCGGGCGAAAGCCTGACTGGGACCGTCTGTTCGCGCCAACGCGGTATGCGCGGAAATCGCTACGTCCAGGGGCTGACGCCCACGCAAGACTTGTTGCAGGATTTCAAGGGCATGGTGTCTGTTTTCTTCGGGCATCCCGCTTGATGCCGCAAAACCGCCGCAGCCTCAACCCCCGAGCACCTTATCTCTCCGGCTTTATCTTCTCGCTGGCCAGCAGCAATGCAGTGCGTGCCTAGTGCATCGCCGCGCATATCCATTATTGCCATTGCAAACCAGGCTAAATTTGGCCATTCCTTGACGTGTCAGTATTCTTTGGAAGGTCAAGGGCGATGGCGGATGATCGACAGTCAGTTTCGCGCATGCAACGCTCGCTTGCCGTATTGAGCGGTGAACCCGCGCCTGCCGCTGAGCCGGATGAGCCTGTCGATCCGGAAGCAATGGTCGAACCCGTAGAGGCAAAGCATCAAGGACAGCCTGGCGAGACCGGGGGACCGAAGGGACCGGAACCGACACGTTATGGTGATTGGGAGCGGAAAGGCCGCTGCATCGATTTCTAGGTTTTCTCCCGCCGCTCGTCACCTGTGGGCGCGCCGGCGTTCAGCCAACGGCGATCCGGCCCGATGTATGTGTTTGAGCGAATGAACGGGCGCGGCCAGAACATCGTCTGAGCGATATGTTTGTACAGAATGTCCGCCGTAAATGGCTTCGCGACAAATTCGTGAATACCGCAGTTTCGCGCTTCCACCACCTGTTCCATCGCAGACATGCCCGACACCATGATAATCGGGACCTCCGGGTCGGGGACATCAATGCCGCGCCGCACGATTCGTGTGAACTCGACGCCCGATAGAATGGGCATGTCGTGGTCCACAAGAATAAGATCGATGGTGGTTTCCGGATCGTTGAGAATTTCAAAAGCAGATGGTGCATCCGGCGCTTCGGTAATGTGCGTAAGTTCGTGTGCCCGAAGCGCTGTTTTGATCAGCGTGCGACTAAACCGGTGGTCATCCACAACAAGGAATTGCAGAGACGTTAGATCGAGCCGTGTTTTTTCAGAGGGCGTTTCAGTCATCAATTTTGGCTCTGGCGGGGCGGGCGTATCTGAATTGGCAGTTTGCATGATATATTTATTTCGTTATCGTTATGATAAAAGGGATTATTAGACAAAAAGGCCTATGCCGAAGTGATGGCCATCACACGTATGGCCAGTATTTCATTGAATTCATGGATTGCGAACTCGCCAACCATGCGGCATTTTCAAGGATATTGACGTTGAGCCGTAAAGGTCCGCGGAGAGCCGATGTTTCGTGAACTGTTCAGTTTTCTGGCGCCTTCCTTGGCAAGGAAGACGAGCCGCCGCTCGAAACGCAAGGCGCAGGGTGCCCAACGCGTATCCGGCAGTAATTTCGCACCAACGGGTGGCGAGGCGAGCGGCGAACCCAAGGTGCTGCTGGCCGATCTGAACGGCGATTCGGGCGGCGCGGTAACGACGCGAGTGAGCGAAGTCCTCGACAGCTGTGATGCGCTGGCGGTTTACAGGTCGAATCAAGTACTGAAATTACCGAAAGATTCCAATCAGGTTCGCCGCTTGATGCTTGCGTCCGAGAAGGGCCGCGAGTTGTTGCGTGAACAAGATGCGGATATTTTGGTTTGGGGCGAAATCGAGAAAGATTTGGTGCGGTTGCGGTTTGATTCCAAAATTCCTTGCGCCGACAATCTGCCCGGCGCTTTTGGATTAGGGGACACCTTGCAACTGCCCACCGATATGTTGGAATCTCAGGCATCTGTTGTGCATGCCACCGTGCTGGCCGCAGTGGGCCCGACGTTTTCCGGGTTGAAAACACATATCTCCGAGGTCCTTGGGTGGGCGCTCCAGGGAACGCGGGATGTCGCGCAAAACCAACCTGAAGGGATGTCCGCTGTTCAACACGCAACGGTGCTGACCAATCTCGCCAACGCCTTTTCAGCGCAATACCGTATTATCAAGGGTGCGAAAAATCTGGCGAGTGCCGCCTCACTGTATCGGACGGCTGTCAAGAAAACTGCGCCTGAAACGGATCCCGATATCTGGGCCGTGGCACAAAGTCATTTGGCGACGGCGCTCAAGGCTCGGAGTATCGCCGAGCGCGATGACGATGGTTTGAAGGCCGCGGCCGTCGCTTATCGGAAAATAACCGAGACATTGGGGCGTGGCTCGCACCCTTATGACTGGGCGCTGGCGCATATTAATCACGGGTTGGTGCTCTATCGCCTCTCCATGCGTACGGGTAGGGCGGCTTACCTGCAAGAGGCGGGCAAATCGTTTGAAGAAGCGCTAACGGTCTATACCAAGGAGGCCATGCCCGCGCGCTGGGCCGAGGTGATGAACCAGTACGGAACGATCCTTTTGGCGTTGGGCGAGCAGGTAACCGGCAACGTCACCTTGGAAATGGCGGTGGCTAAATTCCGCAAGGTCCTTGAGGTGCGTAAACGTGATCGCGCACCGCAACTCTGGGCACAGACGGCAAACAACTTAGGCGCGGCGTGTTTCTCTCTTGCCAAGCGCAATGCCGAAGTGGCTTTGTTGAGAGAAGCGCAAACCTGCTTCGAAGGTGCGGCGGAAACCTATCAGCAGCACGGTGATAGAAAGCGTGCCGAGGTGATCCGGTCCAACCTCGCCCGCGTTGAGCGTTTGTTGACCGCGCGCGCAGGACAATCGAAATAAAATTCAAAAAAATACGGCGGGACCGAAGCCCCGCCGTTAATTTCTGCCGTCTACGCGTTGTTAGCGGTTCTGGCGGTTCTCGATCAGGTCGTCGACCACGGCGGGTTCCGCCAACGTCGATGTATCGCCCAGGTTCGAGTAATCGTTCTCGGCGATCTTGCGTAGAATGCGGCGCATGATCTTGCCGGAACGAGTCTTCGGCAAACCTGGCGACCACTGCAGCCAATCGGGGCTGGCGATGGGGCCAATTTCCTTGCGGACCCATTGTACCAGTTCCTTTTTCAGCTCGTCGGAACTCTCGACACCGGCGGTGAGCGTTACGTAGGCGTAAATGCCCTGACCTTTGATGTCGTGCGGGGCGCCGACAACGGCGGCCTCGGAGACGGCCTCGTGCGCAACCAGTGCCGATTCCACTTCCGCCGTGCCCATGCGATGCCCGGATACATTGATCACGTCATCGACCCGTCCCGTGATCCAATAATAGCCGTCTTCATCACGGCGACAGCCGTCACCGGTGAAGTAGAGGCCTGGATAGGTGGCGAAGTAGGTGTCGATAAAGCGCTGATGGTCACCGTATACGGTGCGCATCTGGCCCGGCCAGGATTCAGAGATGCACAGATTGCCATCGGTGGCGCCGTGGATCTCATTGCCCTCGGCGTCGACCAACAACGGCTGCACGCCAAAGAACGGCCGCGTCGCCGAGCCCGGTTTCAGGTCCGTTGCACCCGGCAGCGGCGTGATCAGAATGCCGCCGGTCTCCGTTTGCCACCAGGTATCGACGATCGGGCAGCGAGTGTCGCCGACCACGCGATAATACCATTCCCAGGCTTCCGGGTTGATCGGCTCGCCAACCGAACCCAGCAATCTGATCGATTTGCGGCTGGTGGAGCTGACGAACTCGTCGCCGGCACCCATCAGTGCACGGATGGCTGTCGGTGCGGTGTAGAAGATGGAAATGTTGTGCTTGTCACAAACCTGCCAAAAGCGCGATGCATCCGGGTAGTTGGGAACACCTTCAAACATCACCGTGGTGGCGCCATTGGCCAACGGGCCGTAGACGATGTAGCTGTGGCCCGTGACCCAGCCGACATCCGCCGTGCACCAGTAAATTTCACCGTCGTGATAGTCGAAGACATACTCGTGGGTCATGGATGCGAAAACCATGTAACCACCCGTGGTGTGCTGTACGCCTTTGGGCTGCCCTGTGGAGCCCGACGTGTAGAGAATGAACAACGGATCTTCTGCGTTCATTTCTTCGGGTTCGCAATCGGTCGACGCAGCCGACGTGGCCTCGTGATACCAGACATCAACTTCGTCGTTCCAGCCGATATCGCCGCCCGTGCGTTTGACCACGAACACCGAGTGCACGCTGTCGCACGATTCCAACGCCTTGTCGGTGTTGGCTTTCAACGGGATTGGTCGTCCGCCGCGCACGCCTTCGTCGGCCGTAATGACCGCACAGCACTTCGAATCGTCGATCCGTTGCGCCAAGGCATCGGGCGAAAAGCCGCCGAAAACAATCGAATGGATGGCACCGATGCGCGTACAGGCCAGCATGGCATACGCGGCTTCCGGCACCATCGGCATGTAGATACATACCCGGTCGCCACGTTTGACGCCCCGATCCTTCATGGCATTGGCGAGCCGGCAGACCTCCGCGTGCAATTCCTTGTAGGTGATCTTTTTGTCATCTGCGGGGTCATCGCCCTCCCAAATGATCGCCACCTGATCACCGCGGCTTTCGAGATGCCGGTCGATGCAGTTGTAGGATGCATTCAAGGTACCATCTTCGTACCATTTGATGGACACGTCCGGCTTATCGAAGCTGACGTTTTTGACCTTGGTGTAATCCTTGAACCAGGTGATGCGTTTGCCGTGCTCGCCCCAGAAGCCTTCCGGGTCCTCGACGGAACGTTTGTACATTTCCTGGTATTGCTCGTCGGTGCACAATGAGTTGGCTGCAAATGCCTCGGGCACCGGATAGACGTGAACTTCGCTCATATTGATCGCTCTCCCTTGATCATACGAAGCCGCGCGGCACCTCCCTACAGAACCCCCGCGGTTCGAAAGCCTCGTTCTGCTTGCGGCGGATTATGCCAAATCACCCCGGATTCACAAGCTGGACGATGGTTGAAGACGTATTTAGGGCGTGCTCGCGGGTGTCGGTAGATTGATGTAGAGATCGCCGTCTTTTTCTATCGCCTCCAAAGCCATTAGGCTGGCGCCGGCGCACGGACCGGAAACACAGTAGCCGTCATCTATCCGAAACAAGGCGCCGTGTGTGGTGCAGATGATGTGGGTGCCTTCGCGGTTGAGAAACTTGCCCGGTTTGAGGTCAAGCGGCGCACCGATATGGGGGCAGGAATTGACATAGACGTGGACGTTATCTTCCTGGCGGATAGCCATGGCGCCGAAACGGCCATTCTCCGTCTTCACCAGAAAACCGTTCGTGCCGTTCTCCGGCACGTCTTCCAGCGCGCAAAGGCGATGCGGTGCGCGGGTCATTGACTATCCGGCGGGAACACTTTTCGCCACGCCGTAATCGTTACGCTTTCGAAAAGTCCGGCTTGCGCGTAAGGGTCTCCAGCGGCGAAGGCTTCTGCGGCGGCACGGTCGTCGAAATCCATGATGATAATGGAACCGGTCATGCCTTCGCCGTCGTCGGTGAGGGTGGGGCCGGCAGCGACCATCTGGTCGCGATAGTTATCGAGATAGGCGACGTGTGCCGGGCGCGTGGCCATACGTAATTCCATTGAATCGCGCTTGTCGACGCAGATGATGGCGTAGTGCATGAATATCTCCCCATGAATGAACTGCTGAATCTATTTAGTGTCTTTTCTAAAGACGGCTAGGTTTTCGTCAAGATCACCCGCGGTTGTTGCCGGAAGCGAGCATACCGTACCGCGGCAAACATACGCCGTGGCTCGGGCGTCGATCTGCTCCTTGAACTGTGCAGGATGGCCATCGGGCAACATCGTGCCCGGCGCAATCACCTGTAGAACTTGCGCCGGCAGTGAGCGCCGCGAGATTGTTCTCAACAGTTGCGCAGTATTTGGTTTCGAACGTTGACCGATGACCACCACCTGCAGTGCCGACATCAGATCGTCGGCGGCATTCATCAGCCCGGCGGAACCGATGGCCGGCGTGTCAGCAGTGGCACCAAACGCTTCGAGCGTTATGGTTGCCAATTTGCGCCATACCGCTTTACCGGTGTGGAAATATAGCCTCGCAAACAAAGATACGGCGGCGGAATTGCCAGCCGGGTTGGGATCGTCGAACACCGGTTTCAAGCGAATTGGCACGGCTATGGCCTGTTTGGCGTCGGCAAAAAATCCTGGCTCACTGGCGTCACTATGATGCGCTAAGATCAACTCGCCCCACGCCTGGGCCCGCGCCAGATAGGCGCCGTTGCCGGTCGCTTCGAACAGGCTGACGGCGCCGTGCGCCATGGCGGCAATGGCGGAAAGCGTCGCCATGGGGCCACGCCGGCTTGCCTCGCCGTCGATAACGGCACTTTGATGCATTCGGTCATCGGGCCCCATCAAGGCATCTGTCGAAGCTTTGAAAACAGCTACAGCGAGCTCGATCCAATCAGCGCGGCCCATCGCAAAACCTGCTTCCGCCAGCGCGCGGATTGCCAGCCCGTTGCCATCGGCCAGGATTTTAGCGTCGCGTTTTGGGCGCGGGCGCGCCGTTCGGGCCTGGAAAAGTTTTCTCAAGGCACCCGCGTTGGCTTCGGCGTCTTGACGGTACAAAGTTCCCCATTCGGGCTCTGCCTCTCCGGGCGCATTCTCCAGTGGCGCCACTGCATACTTAGCGAGGAACGCTCCCGCGTCTGAGCCCAAGACGGCGCGGATATCCGCTTCGCGCCATCGGTAAAATGCGCCCTCGTGTTCTTCTCCGGCAATTGAGAGGCTGTCGGCATCAAGGCTGGAAATGAAGGCGCCGTTCGGATGGCGCATCTCTCGCGCCAGAAAAGCAATGGTTTGTGAAACGGCGGATTCCATTTCCGGGTCTTTGGTTTCGCGCCACACTTGAGCCAACAGCCGGATCATGCCCGCATTGACGTCGAGCATCTTTTCGAAGTGCGGCGTACGCCAAAGCGGTTCGGTTGTATAGCGGAAGAACCCGCCGCCCAAATGATCGAACAATCCGCCTCGGACCATTTCGCGCAGCGACAATTTGACGAAATCGCCAGTCGCGATGTCGCCGCTGCGCAAGTGCTGGCGCCAAAGCAGCAACAGCGCCGGCCAGTTGGGAAATTTCGCGGCGTCGCCAAAGCCACCGCTCAGGCTGTCGGCTTCGGCCATGTAGGCTTTGGCGGCCTGCGTGCGGTGCATTGGGGTTACTTCACCCGCTTGCGGCCGGTTGGCGGCGGCCAGTGCGCGACCGACCATCGCAGCATCCCTGATGACACCTTCAGGATCCGATTTGTAGGCATTATTGATGCGGCGCAGCACATCGCTTAAAGCTGGCATGCCAAGGCCGGCGTCCTTGGGAATATAGGTGGCGCCAAAAAATGGCTGGCCTTCGTGACTGAGAAACATGCTCAACGGCCATCCGGTGGGCAAGTCCAGCAGGGCGGCTGCATTTTGATAAAGGAAATCCAGATCAGGGCGTTCTTCGCGGTCGATCAGCACAGGCACGAACAGCTCGTTGATCAACGCGGCACCTTCTCCGCCAGCAAAGGATTCACGTTGCATCACGTGGCACCAGTGGCAGGCCAGATACCCGATCGACAGGAAAATCGGCCGGTTCAGCGTCTTCGCTTCGGCCAACGCCTTTGGCCCCCAGGGCCGCCAGTGCACGGCGTCCTTGGCATGGCTTTGAAGATATGGGCTGGCTTCAACGGACATCTGGTTGCCACCCGGCAGTGCCGAGGTGGTGTTTGGCAGCCAAAGCAAAACGGCGACCAAAATGGCGGGCAAGCGGCTCAAGACTGTCCCATGGCCTGAAATGGCGAATCCGCCCCGATAGGGCGCGCCAATAATGTTGCCACGGTTTCGTCGATTCTGGCGCCGCCATGGACCACGGCTTGCACGGCGCGGCAGATCGGCATGTCGACGGACAATTTGTCGGCCAACGCGCTGATGGCGCCGGCCGTGTCGACGCCTTCCGCAACCGAGTTGCGCTCACCCAAAATCTCTTTCAGTGTCCGGCCCTGGCCCAACGCGACACCGAGCGAGAAATTGCGCGACTGCATGGCGTTGCACGTCAGCGTCAAATCGCCGATGCCGGAAAGTCCCATTAGGGTTTCGGGATTACCGCCCTTGGCGGCGCAAAGCCGCGCCATTTCCACCAAGCCCCGGGTGATCAACGTGGCGCGGGCGTTGTCGCCCAATCCTTTGCCTTCAACGATGCCACACGCAATAGCCAGCACGTTTTTGACCGCGCCGCCAATCTCGGCGCCAACCAAGTCCGGGCTGTGGTAAGCGCGGAAACGAGGTGTGCCGAGAGCCTGGCTCAATCGATGACCCAACGCCGTATCGTCGCTGGCAAGGGTTACGCCCGTGGGCAGTTCCCGCGCCACCTCGATAGCGAAGGTTGGTCCTGAGAGAGCCGCCAGCGGTCGCCCCGGCAAGACCGCTTCGACGACTTCGTTCATTAACGCGCCCGATGCCATTTCTATGCCTTTGGCGCAGATCACCACCGGTGTGTTATCGGCCAGGTGCGGGGCAAGGGCTTCACAGGTTGCCCGCAGGAATTGCGCTGGTACCACCAAAAGCAAGGCATCGGCAATTGCCGCCGTCGCCAAATCGTCGGTGGCGACGATGCCTGGATTCAGTGCGACGTCAGGTAAGAACAGCGTATTGCGGTGTTGTTCATTGATGGCGTCCACGACGGCTGTTTCGCGCGCCCATAAGGTAACGTCGCGCCCGGCTCGTTTTGCGACGGTGGCCAACGCCGTGCCCCAGGCCCCTGCGCCGATGACATTTATTTTATCCATACCCGGATTATTACCCTCTCGGAGCCGTGCCTCCAAGCGATCTTGGATGATTGGCCGGTCAAACAATCGAGAGCAAGCTTGACATAATACTATTTGGTATCATACTAAATGAAACCACAAGGTACTGCTTTAAACGTCAAATGCTGAGAAGCAATGGAGGAGATATGATCAGCGTTGAACCTTCAATTTCAACGCCGGCAAACGTTCAAGACGCATTCCGCGCTTTGGCCGACCCTACCCGGCGCGATATTTTGACCCATCTGAGCCGCCGGGAGATGACCATCGGCGAGGTTGCCGGCCATTTCACCATGACCCGGGCAGCGGTGAAGAAGCACCTGAGCGTTCTACAGAATGGCGGGTTGATTTCCGTGCATCCACGAGGGCGCGAGCGCATCAATCGCTTGGAGCCGCAAGGCATCAAAACGGTATCCGATTGGCTCTCTTACTTTGAACAATTCTGGGACACGCGTCTTCAGGCATTGCAGGAAGCCGTAGAGAATGAGGAGAGCGACAAATGAGCAACGTCACAACAATTCGCAAGACGATCTTTTTCGATGCTTCGCGCGAAACGGTGTGGGCGTTTCTTACCGAGAAAGAAAAACTGGCACAGTGGTTTCATCCGGCAGAGAAAGATTTCAGCGTCGGCGAAGATTACGTTTGCCTGGAGACCAAAGATGACGGCGAGCCGGTACCGATAATCTGGGGCCGGGTGCTGGAAATGAACCCGCCTGAGAAACTCGTCACGACGTTCGTCATAAATCCGTTCGAGGGTGCGGAAACCACCGTTACCTGGTTGTTGGAAAATGCCGCCGGCGGCACGCGATTGACGTTGCATCACGAAGGCATCGCCGAAGCCGCCGGGCCTGCCGCCCTGCCATTCCTGACGGCGCTTGATCAAGGTTGGGACAAGCATTTCGAAGGTTTGCGCAACGCCGCTGCGCGGTGAGTCTCAGGCTTTAACGCCGGCAAAGGCCGCTTTCGGCGCGTCAGGGTCGAGTGGCCAGCGTGGCCGGGGTTTGAAGTCGAGCGCGTCAGTATGCCCTAGCCGCAAATGTTCAAGTCCGGCCCAGGCGACCATGGCGCCGTTATCGGTGCATAGCGCGATGGGCGGGGCCGCAAACCCGATACCTTTATCGGCGGCCAATGTTTCCAGCCGGCCTCGCAAGGCGACATTGGCTGCGACGCCACCGGCAACCACCAGCGGCCCTTGGTTTGGGTGTTCTTCCAAAAACATGTCGATGGCGTTGGCGCAACGATCAACCAATGCATCCCCTGCGTCTTGCTGGAACGACGCGCCAGGGTCGGCCATATCGCGGTCTTGAAGCGCGCCCGGCGGCAGGCCTTCGATGGTTTGCCGGACCTTGGTTTTCAGACCGGAAAACGAAAAATCGCAGCCCGGGCGACCTTTCATCGGGCGTGGCAGATCGAAACGCGCCGGGTCGCCGTCCTTTGCCCAGCGCTCCACCGCCGGCCCGCCCGGATATCCCAATCCCATCATCTTGGCGGTTTTATCGAACGCCTCGCCCAGTGCATCGTCAATGGTGGTTCCAAGCCGCCGATATTGGCTCACGCCCTCGACGCTCAACACCTGGCAATGGCCGCCGGAGACCAGCAACAGCAAATACGGAAACGTAATTTCATTGCCGGTCTCATCGCCTGAAAGCCGAACGGTCAACGCATGCGCCTCCAGGTGGTTGACGGCGACAAATGGCAGATTGCGCGCATAAGCCAATGCCTTGGCTGTCATGACACCGACCATAACGCCGCCGATCAATCCAGGACCACCGGTGGCGGCAACGCCGTCCAGTCGATCCCAATCCATATGAGCGTCCGCCATGGCTTCGGCGACAATGCCGTCAATGGCCTCAACATGGGCGCGCGCCGCGATCTCGGGCACGACGCCGCCGTAGGGGCGATGCTCCTCCAATTGTGACAGCACCACGTTTGACAGAATATGCGGGCCGCCGCCATCGGTGACCACGGCAGCGGCGGTCTCGTCACAGCTGGTTTCAATCCCCAAAACGATCATGTATAAGCCAATTCTTCCATGCCGCCGACCATAGGACGGCGCGCCGAAGCACGCTAGCTTTGAATGAGGACTAAGGAACCGCCATGAACGCCGCACCGCTTCTTCGTATCGGTACCCGGGGTAGCCCGCTGGCTATGGCCCAGACCCATGAGACACGCGATCTGTTGGCTGGCGCCAGTGCAGAGCTGGCGGCGCCGGGCGCCATTGAGATTATGGAAATCAAGACCACCGGCGACGCCATATTGGACCGGCCCCTGGCGGAGGTGGGCGGCAAGGGTTTGTTCACCAAGGAACTGGATGTGGCGCTGCTCGATGGCCGCGTCGATATCGCCGTGCATTCCATTAAGGACGTGGAGACGTTTCTGCCCGATGGCATTGAATTGGCCGCCTTTCTGGAGCGCGAAGACCCGCGTGACGCCTTTCTCTCATTGAACGCACCTAGCCTGGCGGAATTGCCGGCCGGCAGCGTGATTGGCTCCGCCTCGCTTAGGCGTCAGGCACAGATCCTCAATCGGCGGCCCGATCTTAAGGTCACCTTGCTGCGTGGGAATGTGCAAACGCGGCTCGGCAAGTTGGCCGATGGTGTGGTCGATGCGACGTTGCTGGCCTATGCGGGGCTTAGGCGGTTGGGTTTGGCCGACAAGGCGAGCGCCGTACTTGCGCCGGAAGAGATGCTGCCGGCTGTTGGGCAGGGCGCCATTGGTATCACGTGTCGCAAAGACGATACGCGGGTGCTGGACTGGTTGGCCGCAATCAACCACGCGGAGACGCAAATCCGGGTCACGGCGGAGCGGGCGCTTCTCGCTGCATTGGACGGATCGTGTCGCACGCCCATCGGCGGCCTGGCCGAGATCGACGGCGACAAGTTACGGCTGCGCGGTTTGGTGGCACGCGAGGACGGTTCGGAAATGTTTGAGACCGAGCGAAATGGCGCGGCTAGTGATGCCGCCGCAATTGGTGATGACGCCGGACGTGAACTCCGCGCCCGGGCCGGTGACGATATTTTCAACTGAGGGGAATGACCTGTGCGGGTTCTGGTCACCCGGCCGCAAGAAGATGCCGCAGGCTTGCTTGCGGCGCTCGCCGCGCGCGGGATAGATGCCATCGCGGCGCCGTTGTTGGCCATCACCTATTCCGATGCGCCGCCGCTCGATCTGACGGGCGTGCAGGCGCTATTATTGACAAGCGCCAATGGCGCGCGGGCTTTTGTCCGAAATAACGCGGCTCGCGATATCATGGTTCTCGCCGTTGGCGACGCAACCGCGCGGGCGGCCCGGGAGCTTGGGTTTTCGGATATCTCTTCGGCCGGTGGAGATGTCGATGATCTCGCTGCCTTGGCGGCTCGGCGGCTTGACCCGGAGGCAGGTATGTTGTTGCACCCGGCGGGCAGTAAGGTCGCGGGAGACCTTGCGGAGATGTTGCAGGAAAATGGGTTTTCGTATCGGCGCGAGGTGATGTACAGCGCTCAGAGGGAAGTTGATCTTCCGGCTGTTGCCCGTGACGAGTTGGCGGCGGAAAATTTGGAGGGTGTGCTGATTTATTCTCCGCGCACCGGCGACACTTTCAAGCGCCTGATCAAGGCTGCGCAATTGGAACAATCGCTTGCGACCGTTCGGGCCTATTGCCTCAGTGCCAATGTCGCCCGCACTGTCGCCGATCTGCCCTGGGCCGAAATTCTTACGGCCTCCAAACCGGAGCAAACGGCATTGCTGGCTTTGTTCGACGAGACGTGACAAGAGAGAAAGCGGTCGCTGGGTTCGGCCCGATGAATCTGCTATACGAAGACAAACGAGTTTAGGCCAGATATAGACGAATTAACGGAGCGAGCCATGGCGCGGACCGCGAAGACCACGACCGGGGGCACCCGAAAAAAGAGCACCGCGAAGTCATCCCCGGTGCCGAAAACATCGACTGACGACAAGGCGGCTGCACCATCAGGACCGAAACCTGAGGTCGGACCCAAGAAATCAGGTGGCGGTGCCGGATGGGTGGTATTTGTGCTGATCATCGCGTTGGGTGGCGGTGTGGGCTATTTAACCTATCCGCACTGGTACCCCCAGATTGCGGATAAGATCCCAGGATTACCGATATTCGAAGCGGAAGACCCGCGGGTTCCGAGCTTGAGTGAGCGCGTTGCCGCGCTTGAAACGCAGGCCGGCGCCAATCTGGCCAAAGACGAGACGATCGCGCGACTGGAGAAAGAACGCGAGCGCCTGAGCCAAGACTTGGGAAAGGCATTAACCCGGTTGGAGGCGGTCGAGAAGTCCATGACATCGGTGCGGGAGATGGCCGAAGCCGCAGCGCGGGTTGAAGAGACGGCCGCAGCGAAACAGTCGTTACAGGTATTGAGCGACCGTTTAACGGCGTTGGAAGTTAATCGTGCGCCGGAGGTCGGTACGATCGTCAACGAGCAAAGATCGGCGCTGCAAGCCGCCCAGGCGGATGCTCGGAAGCTGGAAGAGCGCATGGCGCATCTGGAGAAATCGCAAGCCGCTACAGCATCCAATCGCGATACCTTGGCCGGCGTGGAGAAACGGCTGGCAGCGGTGGAGAAGCGGCCCGAGCCAGTTGCAGCGGGCGATGCGTCTCGCGCAGCGATTTTGCTGGCGGTTGGGCAGTTGCGTGATGCGGCGCGTTCCGGCAGTTCTTACTTGCGGGAGTTTGACGCTGTAAAAGCCTTGGCGGGCGAGGACCCCGGGCTCGGCGCCGCTTTGCTGACGCTTGGAAAGTCCACCAAAACCGGTGTGCCGACGTTGATTGTCTTGCGCGATGAATTTGCCGAATTGGCGGGACCAGTTGTTGCCAAGGCGCGCAGACAGAACGCCGAAGGTTGGTTCGCCAAGGTGGCTGCGCGGGTTGGCTCTCTGGTGACCATCCGACGTACGGACGGCAAGGGAAGCAACAAATCCGTGGAGACATTGGTGGCGCGTGCCGAAAGCCGCCTAGCTGCCGGCGACCTGGCGGGCACGGTCGATGCGGCAAGTGACATCGCCCCCTTGTCCGAGGAAGCAGGGCGCGCGGTCGCGCCATGGATTGAGCGCGCCAAGTCGCGCTTGGCGACGGAACGTGCGCTGGCTGCACTGCATATACATGCCGTGTCGTCGCTTAGCGCCGCGACGAAGGAGTAACCGAACGTGGTGCGTGCCCTTTGGTTCCTGATCGTCGTTTTCGTGGCTGTTGCCGGCGTGGTGTGGCTGCTGGACCGTCCGGGATCCGTTTCCTTGGATTGGCAAGGCTACCGGGTGGAGACTTCATTCGCAGTATTGATTGCGGCGGCGGCGGGCGTGGCGCTGATCGCGGCATTGGCGTATCGGATATGGGTGGCGCTCATTCGCGCGCCGGGGCGCATGGGCGAAGCTTGGCAGGGCCGCCGGCGGGCCAAGGGGTACCGGGCCTTGACGCGCGGCATGGTCGCTGTTGCCGCCGGGGATGCCAATGAGGCCGGGCGGCAAGTGAAGCGCGCCGAGGTTCTGCTCAATGAGCCGCCGTTGACGCTGCTTTTGTCGGCGCAGGCGGCACAGCTAAACGGCGACGACACCGCCGCGACGCGGTTCTTCCAGGAGATGACCGAAAATCCGGAAACGGAGTTTCTGGGCCTGCGTGGGTTGCTGACCCAGGCGATGAACAACGGTGACAATGAGCGCGCGCTGGAGCTGGCGCGCCGGGCTTACCGCCTGCAGCCAAAAAGTGATTGGGTCTCGGCCAGCCTGTTCGATTTGCAAATTGATGCCGGCAAATGGCTCGATGCACAGGTGACAAGCGACGAGCAGCAGCGCCTTGGCGTGATCACCCGTGACGACAACCGTCACCGCAAGGCGGTGCTGGCTCTGCAACAAGGTGTTGAATTGGCACGTGCGGGAAATCGCACCGAAGCAACGCGCCGTTTCAAGATGGCGTACGACCAAGCGCCCGATTTCTTGCCCGCCGTGGTTCAGCATGCGAATGCATTGATTGATCAGGGAAAAAGTCGTCGCGCGCTTGATGTGCTCTCTAAAACTTGGAACCGAAGCCCGCATCCCGATCTTCTCGAGGCTTATTGGCATGCGTCCACCGCCGTTGACGGCTTGGCGCGGGTGAAGGCGACGGAGCGGTTGACCGCGGGCAGTAAGGATCATCCCGAAAGCCGTATTGCCATGGCCCGGGCTTCGTTGGATGCACAGCTCTGGGGTGAAGCGCGCGAGCACTTGGCGGCCATCACCGCCGATGCGGACGAGGCGCGGGTCTGCAGATTGTGGGCTGATCTGGAGGAAGCCGAGCATGGTGATTCCGCCAAGGCGCGCGACTGGCTTGCGCGCGCCGCTGCCGCTGAGGCAGACCCGGCGTGGGTTTGCAGCTCGTGTGGCAATGCGGTCTCGGATTGGTCGGTGCTCTGCGGCAATTGCGGTGGGTTCGATACGTTCGGATGGCGGCGTCCGCCGCATGTCAGCCGCCTGGCAAATGATGTGGCAAATGATGCGGCAAATGATGGCGATGCGACGTCTGCAGAGAACCGTGCATTAACCGTGACCAGCTAACCCGGCTCTTCAGCGCGCAACACCGCGCCGGTATCGTGCATGGCTGCGATCTCGGTTTCGGAAAAACCGGCTTCTTGCAATATCTCAACGCCGTGCTCACCGATATGTGGCAGGTCGCGGCGGACTTGCGTGCGTCGACCGCCGAGCTCCAACGGCAAGCCCGGTACACAGGTTGCGGTGCCATCGGGAAGCGTAATATCCAAAAGGTTGCCCGATTGGGTCAGGTGTGGATCGTCGAACAGATCGTGCGGCCGGGTAATCGGCGCAAATGGCAGGCCGACACGATCGCAGGTCTCCATCAACTCGTCACGGGTCATGGCCCCAAAGATGGCGGTCAAGATTGGCATGATGCGATCACGGGCATGAAAGCGGAGTGCATTGGTGGCGAGTGTTTCATCGGCAAGAAGATCATCGCGCCCGAATGCCTCACAGAAAATCTTCCACTGTGTGTCGCTGACGATGCCAACAAACAGCTTTTCACCATCTACGGTGTCAAACGTATCATATACTGACCACGCGCGGGGCCGCTCGGGCATCGGTCCGGCGGGCGTGCCGGTGGCGGCGAACTGCATCATGTGCTGGGCGACGGCGTGCACCGTGGTTTCATAGAGCGCCGAGGTGACTTCCTGGCCCTCGCCTGTTTTCTTGCGCTCTAGAAGTGCGGCTTGGATGCCGATAACACCGAACATGCCGCCCATGATGTCGATCACCGAGGCGCCGGCACGTAGTGGCCGGCCTTCCGGGCCGGTCATGTAGGCAAGCCCCCCCATCATCTGCACCACTTCGTCCAAGGCCTTTCGGTGGGCATAGGGGCCGTTCAGGAAACCCTTCAGCGCGCAATAGATCAGACCGGGGTTTTCCCGGTTGAGGTCTGCGTAACCGAGACCCAGATCATTCAGCGCGCCGGGCCGCAGGTTCTCCACCACCACGTCGGCATTGATCGCCAAACGTTTGGCGGCTTCAATCCCTTGCCGGGTTTTCAGGTCCAGGGCAATGGAACGCTTGTTGCGATTGTAGGAAGCGAAGAAGCCCGATCCCTGGTGCACGAGGCGGCGCGTCGTGTCGCCATGCAGGGGTTCGACTTTGATCACGTCGGCACCCAGATCGGCCAATATCATGCCGCAGGTCGGTCCCATGACCATGTGGCAGAACTCAATCACCCGGATGCCCTCGAGCGGAAGGGGCGCTGTCGTTGCCGCTTGTCCAACGGGTTGTTCTTGTGTCGTTTCCATGCGCGGGAGATTATCGACGTCAACAGATGATTGCAAAAACGGAGTGCGGCCAATGGCGACACGCGGCGTTTTATATGTGGTTTGGGGAAACTTTGACGCCGCCGTATTGGCACGTTCGTGCGAATCGCTACAGCGCGTGCACCCCGACCTGCCGGTGGAGGTCGCCGAATTGCCGGCCGGCAGCACGCTGCTCGACAAGGCGCGGATGATGGAATTCACGCCCTTTGATGAAACCTTGTTTCTTGATGCGGATACCGTCGTGCTCGATGACTTGAGCTTCGGTTTCGAGCAGGCCCGGCGGTTCGGATTGGCGTGCTCAATCTGCGAATGCCCCTGGGCGCGGCGCTATGGCGGCATTTCCGGTGACATGGTGGAATACAATACCGGCGTGCTGTTCTTTACCGAAGCGGCGCGGCCGGTATTCGATGCATGGGCGGCTTGCGCGGCGGAGATCGATTCATCCATTGTGTTTCACAACGGTGAAGAGCTGGCCCGCATGGCGCTGAACGATCAGGCGGGTTTTGCCAAGGCGGTGGACGATACGGGGTATCGGCCGTTTGTCTTGCCCTACAATTGGAATTTCAGACCCCAATGGCACAAAAGCTGGTTTGGGCCTTTGAAAATCTGGCATGACTATTCGGACGTACCGGAGCCTTTGTGGACGCACAATGCGGAGCAGGCCGCACCCGACTCGATCGTCCGGCTGTCTGTTATGCGAGATTGATAGGCCTTGCAGCCGCACGGGAAAACCTTGACAGAAGCCGCGCCGTGAGAGATAGGAAGGCTCAGGAATTGGGCCGCCTTAGCTCAGCTGGTAGAGCATCGCATTCGTAATGCGGGGGTCGGGTGTTCAAGTCACCCAGGCGGCACCATTTCCTTAGTGAACGATACCAGTACCTTAGGGTTTACGAGAGAAACTCCAGATCATCCTTAGAAGTCAACTTGGCACACGTTTGGCACAGTGCTTAGGAGATTTCGCATGGCAAGTATCAGGAAACGTGGCTCATCGTGGCACGTTCAGATAAGACAATCAGGGCAACCATCCATCACCCGCAGCTTCAAGAAGAAGCCAGATGCGGTTGCATGGGCGCGACAAACAGAGGCAGAGATCGACCGCAGGGGTTTGCACCCGTCACGCTCTGATCTGGAGCAACAGACCGTTGGCGATCTGCTACGACGCTACCGTGATGAGATCGTGGTTCATAAGTGGGGTGCTAAGACTGAGGGGTCACTGATTCAGTTCCTGTTAAACCAGAAACTTACCGCCTACTCCCTTGCCCACGCGACTCCAGATGTATTCAGGCGGTATCGTGATGAGCGTCTTAAGGAAGTCTCTGGTGGCACCGTAAGGCGACATCTGGCTGTCCTGCAACATGCCTTCAATGTGGCGATCAAGGAATGGGGCTATCCTCTCTATGTGAACCCTGTAGCAAACATCACAAAGCCGCCAGCAGGGAAACCAAGGCAACGACGCCTTAATGAGGGGGAGTTCGATCAACTCATCCAAGGGTGCGACAAGAGCCACGTTTGGTGGTTACCGTGCGTCATTGGGTTGGCGATTGAGACAGGTATGAGGCGAGGTGAGATTGTCAGGATACGAAAGCAGGACGTCGATCTTGAAGCGAAGACACTCCACATACCATTGACTAAGAACGGTCTCTCTCGAACCATACCTCTGACCACCAAAGCGGTCTCGATCATCAAGGACCTATCAGAGACAGAAGGCGACCTGTTCCCAATCACGACGAATGCCTTGAAGTTGGCTTGGGGACGCCTGAAACGACGAGTTGGAATGGACGACCTACGATTTCATGACCTTCGCCACGAAGCCATCAGTCGCTTCTTTGAGATGGGCCTAACGATGCCTGAGGTCGCTCTGATCAGTGGACATCGTGATCCTAGGATGCTGTTTCGGTATACGCACTTGAGGGCAGAGGATGTCGTTCTGAAGTTTCAATAAGAGCTCTGCTTGGAGGCGAAGAGCTGACATTCCGGAACGCAGGTTAGACAGTCTGTTTCTGACCCTGAGCGGACAAAAGGGAACTAACCGTCAACTGGCATCATATTGAAATTGGCGGCCTTTAAATCCTCGGCGAACTCTTCGCCGAGTTCCTCCATCGTGTCATCTTCCACGTCATAATACCAATTGACCTGCACGGT
>JAERTE010000072.1 GCA_016845145.1 Rhodospirillaceae bacterium | reverse complement strand
ACCCCGCACCGTTTCAGGAACGGGGGACGCCATGCGGGGCTCGTATCTAGGTCCCGATTATTCCCAGGATGATATTGATGAGCGCCTGAGCAAAGCCGGTGCGACATTTGAGACCCTTGACGATCGGGCCATGGTTGAGACCGCCGCCCAGGCGTTGGCGGACGGCAAAGCCGTCGGCTGGTTTCAGGGCCGCATGGAGTTTGGTCCGCGCGCCCTGGGCGGGCGTTCATTCCTTGGTGACGCCCGTTCGCCCGAAATGCAGAAATTGCTTAATCTGAAGGTGAAATACCGGGAATCCTTCCGCCCCTTCGCGCCTGCCGTCCTGCGCGAAGATGTCAGTGACTGGTTTGAGATTGATGACGATAGCCCGTACATGCTGATGGTGGCGAATGTCGTCGGCAAACGCCGCCGCCAAATGAACGAGGAGGAACAGGCCTTGTTCGGCATCGACAAACTGAACGTTCAGCGCTCGGACATTCCCGCCGTCACGCACGTCGACTATTCGGCCCGGATCCAGACTGTGCATGAAGAAACCAACCCGTCCTACCACGCCCTGATCAACCGATTTAAGGAATTGACCGGCTGTCCCGTGATCGTCAACACCAGCTTTAATGTCCGTGGCGAACCGATTGTCTGTACCCCGGAAGACGCCTTTCATTGCTTTATGGGAACGGAAACGGAAATGCTTGTCATCGGCAATGCCGTCCTGAATAAAGACGATCAGGACCCGGCCCTGAAGCGTGACTACAAAGAGGCTTTCGAGCTGGATTAATATCCCTCGTCACCGCTTGCTCCGAATGCCTGAAACTGCTACCCCAGTCCTTGATGGGTTGAAGGTGATTCTCGCCACTAGAACTCAAGCACGAGGCACCGTTGAAAACTAAACCGCCGTCACGCGCCAGGCACTCCCTTCGGGCGCTGCTTTACACCAATCCTCTGTATCGCCTGACCCTTGGCGGGCGGACGCCAGACGCGCTTCGCCTGCATCCGCCGTCCTTCAGATTAGGCGACCCTGAAACGGGCCGGGCGGTTGTTGAGGGAAGCTTCACTCTGGCTCATCACCGTCTTGCCTTAGGTGACCATCCCTGGACCAAGCCGCTTTATGATGAACGACAACTGTCCGACCTGCATGGGTTTTCCTGGCTCGCCGACCTTTTCGCCGCGGGCAGCGATGACGCGCGATCGCGCGCCGGCGCCCTCCTTTGTCAATGGGCCGAACAGCACCGAAAATGGCAGGAAATTCCCTGGCGTCCCGATGTGCTCGGTGAACGCCTGAGCGCCTGGCTGGCGTGTTTTGATTTTATCACGGCCCAGGATGAGCAAACCAAAGCGGTTCTGCTGGAATCGGCCATGAGACAAGCCCGGCACCTCGCCCGAAGCTGTTCCCAGGCCCCGGAAGACGCCCGGGCCTTCAAAGCCATTCAGGGACTTGTTTTCGCCGCTGTTTGCCTGCCGGGCATGGAGGGCTCGCTTGACCAGGGTCTGAGCCTGCTTGAGAAAGAAATTCGCCGCCAGATATTCGCCGATGGCGGCCACATGGAACGCAACCCGTCCCGCTTGCTGAAACTTTTATCCCGATTCAATCAATTGCGCGCCTTGTTGTTGGCCGCCCACATTGAAATTCCCCTTGAACTGCAAGGCGCCATTGACCGAGTGCCGCCCATGCTTCGCGCGCTACGTCATGGCGACGGCGGGCTGGCTCTCTTTAATGGCGGTTTTGAAGAAGACCGCGCCCTTGTTGACACCGTGCTGGCGGAAACCGGGGTCAGGGGGAAAGCCCTGATGAGTGCGCCGCACAGTGGCTTTCAGAGGTTGGCCGTCGGACGCACCGTCATCATTGTCGACACCGGGAAACCACCCCTTGCAGGCGGGCCCAATGCGCATGGGGGAACGCTCAGCTTCGAGATGAGCGTCGGCAAGGATCGCCTGATTGTCAATTGCGGTGCGCCGAGCTCTGAGGGTGATCACTGGTTCGAGGCCATGCGGACAACGCCCGCCCATTCAACGCTTTCGGCCGATGACAAAGAATCCACCACCTTTGCAGAAGACGGGTCGATTTTGACCTCGCCGATGAGTGTCGAGTGTTCGCGGCGCGAGTCTGACGGGTCGGTCTGGCTGGATGCATCGCATGACGGGTACCGAAAAAGTATCGGGATCATTCATCGCCGTAAACTCTACCTTGAATCGACCGGTGATGATTTTCGCGGGGAAGATCTTGTCGAGGGCTCGGGCGGTAAAAATTTCGCCATTCGCTTCCACCTCCATCCCGCTGTTCATGCCTCGCAAGTTCAGGGGCGTTCCGCCATTTTACTGAAGCTGGCTGGTGGCTCAGGCTGGCAGTTCCAAGCCTCTGGCGCCGCCCTCGCCTTGGAGGAAAGTGTCTACCTGAGCGGTCATGGGGAGGCGAGACGGTGTGAACAGATCATACTTTCCGGCCCCCTGCACGGCGATGGAGCACAGGTTAAATGGCGTTTTCACCGTTTATAGAATATGGCCATTTAATATGTTAGAAACCCGTATACGACATAAACTTGGTTGATTCTCTTTTCGATGACAGCAAAATTCGGCATCCCTCCTCAAAAACAAGGCACCTCTCCATGAATGGGCTTAACACCGAAATCCTGTGTACCCTGGGTCCGGCATCGTTTAACGAGCCGGTGATCAAGCGGCTTGATGATCTTGGCGTCAATCTGTTTCGCATCAATTTGTCCCACACCAAGGCCCAGGACTTGGAAGCGATCATTGACAACATCCAGGCTTATACCGATGTGCCAATATGCTTAGATACCGAGGGTGCGCAAATCAGGACCGGGGATTTCGTCGACCTTCGTATCGAGCTGCGCGAAAATTCCATTGTCAGGGCGCCCCGGCGAAAGGTTCCGGGCGACCCGACCGCTTTCAACTTTTACCCCAATGACATCGTAAGGGACTTCCAGGTCGGTGACTTCATCAGCATCGATTTCAATTCGGTTCTGGTCCAGGTCATTGGC
>JAERTE010000071.1 GCA_016845145.1 Rhodospirillaceae bacterium | reverse complement strand
CGACGTAGCCGCGCAGAGTTGAGAGCAACAAATCGCTGCGTTTCTCTAGGCGCGAGACGCTGTCTTGGCCGATGTGCAGTTTTTCGGCCACGGCCACCTGGGTTTCGCCGAGCGCCTTCCTGAGATCGCGCAACGTCATTTCCTCGGCAATCAGTTCCTCGGTGCGTGCTCGGATGGCGGCCTGCTCGTCCTCCGGCAACGCCGCCACCATGTCCTGCAAGGATTTGCCCATCATCCATCTCCTTTGCCCGCAAGCTCTGCCAAATGCTCGCCGAAGCGTCGGTCGGCCTTGGCGATGAGCCCCTTGTAGAACCGCTTCTCCGACTCGCCCGACTTGTCGCCCGCCACCAGCAAGATCGCCCGGCGCTCGGGATCGAAAGCATAAGCGACGCGCCAAACGCCGCCCGAGGCCCGGAACCGCAGTTCCTTCATGTTGGCATGCTTCGAGCCCTTCAACGTATCCGCATGCGGCCGCGCCAATTGGGCCCGAAGCGTTCCAGCAATCCCGCCATGACGGCCAATTCGATCCGAACCGGCGATGACAGAGCCAGGAATTCCGCTTCGAATGCCGTGTGGAATTCAACGTGCCACGGCATGGCAAAATATGGCATTGGAAACATATGGTGTTAAATACATATTCTAAATGTTTTGCAAGTATTACTAGATATATTTAACGTGTATGTATTTTAACACGAAGAACTCGAGTGCTTAGCTAAATACTACTCTCTCATGCATATGCTGCCATTATGCCCTCAAAAGAGGTAATCCGGGAGGTGTCATATGTCATGCGCAGGGAGGGATGGAGAATTACGCGTACTGTTCCCTGAATTCGATGCATCGGCGTCTGCTTCGAAACGGCGGAGTGAGAATTCTTCGGGGGACAGCGGGCGTAGAGGGCGTCATGGGTGGCTTCGGGCGAATTCCATTTTAAGCAAACGCAGAAGAAACAACCCGCGTGATGAGGGTGGAGCAAAATTCTGTACCCGTTTAACGATATGGGATAGTTTGCTATAACGATGTTAATTAAATCGGATTTCTTATCTTCAGAATGGCGTAAATTCGTCAATGACTGAGAATTAGGAAACAAAGGCATGAAATCAATTCGGTCTGCTTTTTATATTGTCTTTCTGTTGATCGTTTCGTTTCCCACATTTTCGGCTGACCTGGAGAAAGGTATCGCTGCAGCGAGGTCAGGCGATTTTGAGACGGCGCTTAGCATATGGCGTCCGTTGGCGGAGAGCGGAAACGCTTCCGCTCAGTACTTCATCGGGATGCTCTATTACAATGGTCACGGTGTCCGGAAAGATTTCCGAGCCGCGGCCGGGTATTTTCGCAAAGCCGCCGATCAGCAGCATTCCGGTGCTCAATACCGAATGGGTAACCTCAGCCGAAGAGGATTGGGCATTCCAAAGAGTAACAAACAAGCTTTTGATTGGTATGTGAAGGCGGCCAAGGCCGGGCATTCGGTCGCGCAGAACAACCTTGGTCTGATGTACAAGAATGGCCATGGCGTACCGCAAGACGTAAAGGTGGCATACGAGTGGATAACCCGGTCCGCTGAGGCAGGGTACAAATCGGCACAATACAATCTCGGAAATGCATATCGGACCGGTGTTGGTGTCCCGAAGAGTACGTCCAAGGCGATCAAGTACTACGAATTGGCAGCGCAACAAGGGCATCGGAAAGCCCTGAAAAACTTGAAACTCCTCAAAGCTGAAAGTCGCGGTGAGAAAGCCCCGTCTACGCCAAAATTGCCGAAATCGGGCCCGGTCGTCACCTACAAGGGAAGAAAGTTAATTGGGTCCACTTATCCCAAAGCCAACAATCAAGCATTCTTCAAAACGGTGAAAATGGCGATCGACATGACCGAAATTTTGCCAACAGGGTTTCGGAAACGCAGCGTCAACTTAATCAAGGAAATCTTCTACGATCCGCCGTCCCCCATGCGAAAAGCCAAAGGGGCGGAATTAGAGGCCACCGGAGTCTACCATTTTACAAACCGTTCAAAAGCGCCGGGACCTGTAGTCATCTACCGAGACATAAAATGGTCGTCGGCCGGAGATGTCGCCACTAGTCTATTGCTGAACAGTCTGCACGCGAACGCGCATGTTGAATTGGAAACAATTGTGAAAGAGATGGAAAGACTCTCTGGCCAAGGGCAATCAAATCAATCCAAGTTTACGGAATTAAAACACCGGCGGGATCAAATTCGTGCAACCGTGCTACGTGGGAGTTACCTAGATTCCACCTGTAACCCGAAAACGATCAGTGGTTTGGTGAGAGGCCTTTGGGGTCGTAACAAGGCCGCTGTAGACAGGTTTCTGAATATTGTTGAGCCAAGAAATTGCTGGAAAGCGTTAAAGGCGTGAGCCGTTTCCCCCTTCACTCCGCCGCCACCTTAACCCCATCATCCCCACCCTTGAACCGCTCCATGAGCCCGGCCTGTTTGGCCAGCATCTCATCGCGCGCACGGTCTTTCACGTAGCCGAAGCCTCTTAAGGTCATTGGCAGTTCGCAGAGTTCCACCGCCAATGCGTGGTTGGCGGGGGTGAGGTGTTCGAGGATGTCGGCCGCCAGCGCCTCGAAGTCGGTGACGTCTTGGCGTTCGCGTTTGCGCTCGGCGGTCAGGTTGAAGATGTCGAGCGCCGTGCCGCGCAGGGTTTTGCAACCGGCGAGAAATCTAAAGGCGTGCAGCATCCAGGGGCCGTAGGTCTTTTTGATCGGCAAGCCGGAGGCGGCGTCTTTTTGGCCCAGAACCGGCGGCGACAAGTGAAACTTGAGTTTGGCGCCGTCCTCGAAGGTGTCCTTGACGGCTTGCTCAAACCGCCCGTCGGTGAACAGGCGCGCGACCTCGTATTCATCCTTGATCGCCAGCAGCTTGAAGTAGGACCGCGCCACGGCGTCGGCCAACGCGCCGTTGCTCTCGGGCACGGCGGCGGCTTCGGCCTGGGCGGTGCGATCGACCAGCGCCTTGTAGCGCTCGGCTAGCTTGGCGTTCTGGTACCGGGTGAGATCGGCCATGCGTGCGGCGACGAAGTCGCCGGGCTGATCTTGGGACTCGACCCCCACCGCCGGTGCTACAAGGGATTCGACGCTGGCTTGATCGTTCGCCGCGCGCCGGCCCCAGTCGAGAGCGGTGATATTGAAATCGACCGCGACGCCGTTCAGCTCAATCGCCTGGGTCAGCGCATCGAGCGGCAGCGGCAGCAGGCCTTTCTGGTAGGCGTAGCCGACCAGGAACAAATTGGCGGCGATGGAGTCACCCAACAGCGCCCTGGCCAGTGCGGTGGCGGCGACGTAGTCGGCGTTGGAAGCGCCTTCGCCGTTAACGCCGACCGCCGCATCAATGGCGGTCATCAGGCGCTTTACGGGGAAGTGCAGGTCGGGGTCGCGGGTGAAGTCGGCGGTCATGGTCTGCTCGGCATTGACCACCGCGCGCGTCTTGCCCGGTTGCAACTTGCCCAGGGTCTCGGTGCCGCCCGCCGTCACCATGTCGCAGCCGAGCAGCAAATCCGCGCCGCCCGCGGCAATGCGCACGGCGTGCAGCTTGGCGGGGTCGTCACAGATGCGGATATGCGCATAGACCGCGCCGTTCTTTTGCGCCAG
>JAERTE010000070.1 GCA_016845145.1 Rhodospirillaceae bacterium | reverse complement strand
GTACCAGAACAGTTCGGTCTTACCGACGCCCTTGGGCGCGAAGAAACGTACCGCCAGCGAGTTCAGCGTGAACTGGATGGCGATGTTGGGGAACAAGGTCTGGATGGAGTGCGTAACACCGTCGTCGAATTCGTCCCAGGCATCCAGCATTTCGGGGCCTTGCAGGTTGGAGTCGTACTGCGCCGAGTGCACCTTGGCGTCGGTGTATTCGGCGTCTTCGGAGAGCGTGTGGCGCTTGGCATACGAGATATGATGCCACTTGTCGTCGGCCAGGATGATGCCGCCGTCCATATCCAGGCGGTTCACCTTGAAGGTGGTATAGAAGGTATGCAGCAGCGTCGCATGGTAGGAATCGCGTACGTTCTCCGCATAGAGCTTCCAGTTGTTGTGAATCACCTGGCTGTGGGTACCGAGCAGTTTCAGCGGCCGGTCGAAATTGCGCCTGAGGAACTTCGACATCTCAGCGCCGAAGAAATCCTCGATCGGCGGCGTTTCGTCGGAGAACGTCGCGAACACCAAGCCGCAGAACGTCGTGACCCTGAGCGGCGGCAAACGGTGGTGGGCGGGGTCGAAATCATCGGGCATACCGCCCTTGCCCCCTACGCCGTTCTTGAACGCGACGCCCTTCAGGCTGCCGTCCAAACCGTACGTCCAGGCATGATACACACACGTCAACGCCTTGGCGTTGCCGCGTTCCTTCAGGCACACCAAAGCGCCCTTGTGCGAACAGCGGTTGACCATGCAATGGATATCGCCGTCCTCGTCGCGGGTCACGATTACCGGCACCTCGCCCACCGTGGTGGTCTTGAAGTCACCGGGGTCTGGAATTTCGATCTCCAGGCACAGATAATTCCACACCGGTCCTTTGAAGATGCGTTGTTGTTCTAGGGCGTAAATTTCCTCGTCGGAAATCAGCCGGAACGGCACCCGCGTGACGCCCTCGTCGGGCCATGCAAATGGTTCACTGAGTTCGTCCGCCGTGTTGAGAGCCATCATTCACCCCTAACCATTGCCGCAAACAGGTAGGAATTTGACACCATCCGGGCCATGCGTGCAAGGGGGCTATTGCCGAGTGGACCCGTACGCCTAGAAGCGTTTCGCCTGCACGAAAATCGCCTGGACGGTGTCCTCGCCCAGCGCCCGACAGGCCTCAAGCCGGTGCAGGCCCTCCACCAAAACCAGCCGCCCGTTGCCCTGACGCACCTGAATGGGGTTCTTCTGGCCCTCTTCGAGCATGCTCTCGGCAATGGCATCGACCTTATCTGGCTCAAGTGTCTTCTTGCGCTTCACCGGCACATAAACATCGGCGATGGGCACGGTCTTGGTCGCCTTTAGCGGGTCTTCCATGGTGTGGCTTCCAAACGCTCAATGACAGGGGAATGGGAGTCTTGCGGATTTGGCAATATGGACAAGCAGCTTGGCGCATAGAGGCAACGATGTACAGGCATCTCCACTGAAGCCGATCGGATCCGATTTGACGGTGCGGGGCAACCATGCCAATTGATTCACCGATCCGTTTGATAGGCCAGTCTAGGACACACCGCCCATGGAACTACCGACACAAATGACATCACTGTGGGAATCGAGCCTAGGGGAGTCACGCTCCCAACCTTGGGATCGCCAACCTTTCGAAGGCCCCGCCGAGACCGATGTGGCAATTGTCGGCAGTGGCATTACCGGCCTTTCGGCGGCACTCCGGGCGCGGGCGCTCGGCAACAGCGTCTCTGTGCTGGACGCGGCACAGCCTGGCTGGGGCGCATCAGGGCGCAACGGCGGTCAGGTCATCCCCGGCCTGAAGTCCGACCCCGACGAGATCATTCGGCGCCTCGGTGCGGAAAAGGGCGAGCGCATGATTGCCTTCGCCGGCGCGGCCGCCGATACCGTGTTTGACGCCATCGAGAGCAACGATATCGACTGCGGCGCGCAGCGGGGCGGATGGATCGTGCCGACATATAACTCTCGAGGCATGAAAGCGCTCGAAGCCAAATGCGAGCAGTGGCAAGCGAGGGGCGCCGCCGTAGAAATGCTCGATGGACCAGCTGTCGGCGCCGCAACCGGCAGTGCGCGGTTTGCCGGTGGCTTTCTCGACCGGCGCGCCGGTTCGGTTCATCCGCTGCAATACACCTTGGGACTGGCTGACGCGGCGCACAGCCAGGGGGTGCGAATTCACGCTGACGCAGCGGTCACCGACATAACGCAGCGCGGTGGGCGGTTCGAGGTTGTAACCCATGCCGGCGTGCTCCGGGCCGAGCGCGTATTGGTATGTACCAACGGCTACACAGACGCCGCTCTGGGCCCGGTGGCAAGCTCCTTCGCGCCGGTCGCCTCAATCCAGATCGCCACCGAACCGTTGCCCCGTACACTTCGGGAAACCATCATGCGCGATCATGTCTGCGCATCGGACAGCAATCGGCTGATGGTGTACTTTCGCCTTGATCCGCAAGGCCGTTTCCTGATCGGCGGGCGTGGCGCGACCAGCGCCGACGGGCTCGAACGTTTGTTTGAACAATTGTGCGGACGCGCCATTGGATTGTTTCCCGCCCTGCACGACGTGTCGTGGCCGTACCGCTGGGGCGGGTTGGTCGCGATCACCGCCGATCACTATCCGCATTTGCACGAACCAACCCCCGGCTTGGTGATGGCATTGGGCTACAATGGCCGTGGCGTCGCCCTGGCCACGGCCTTGGGTGCCGCGGTCGCCGATTACGCCGCCAGTGGCGACCCTGCCGCCTTGCCGTTCACGCCGATGCCAATCAAACGCTTTCCGTTCTATGCGTTTCGCACGATCGGGGTGGAAATGACGTGTTTTTGGTACGGATTATTGGATCGGCTGAAGATTTGATATCGCCGCGCGGCGCTCAGACCAGTCCGGTTGAGCGCTCGGCCTTTCGTTCGCGGTAGAATGTGAAAATCCCCATCAGCACGACAATGGCGCTGCCCAATAGCGTCCAGGTATCGGGGACATCGCCGAACACGACAACGCCCAAAATGATCGCCCAAATAAGCGCCGAATACCGGAACGGCGAGACGAAACTGATCTCGCCCACCCGCATGGTCATGACACCGAACACGTAACCAAACACCAGAAACATCGCTGCCCCGCCCAGCAACCTCAATTCAGCCACGCCGACCGGTTGCCATGTCGCCGTTGGCGCCAACACCACGCCGGTCAACATGATGGAAATCGACGTCAACAAGGCGACAAATATGGACGGCATTTGGGCCGACATTCGATGTGTCACCAAATCGCGGAGTACCACGAACATCACCGCCGCCAACGCCCACAGCGAATAAGGATTGAATCCCTCCGCACCCGGCCGGACGATGATCATCACCCCGGCAAAACCGATGGCGATGGCACTAAACCGCCGCCAGCCGACGGCTTGCCCCATAAAGACGGCGGCGGCCAACGTCACCGCCAGCGGCAACGCTTGCAAAATCGCTGATGCGTTGGCGATGGGCATGTTGAACAGGGCGGTCAAAAAACACAGCGTACCGCCGACCTCGCCGATCATCCGAAGCGCCAGCAACCGCCAATCCCTAATGGTCAGCTTTGGAAGCAGCACCTTCATGCGCCACGCAATCAAGCCCAGCAATACCGTGGTGAACAGACCGCGCAACAGCATGATCTGGTAAAGGCCGAGGTTTTCGGAAACCAGCTTTACCAGCGCGTCATTGAACACATAGCCGGCCATGCTCGCCGTCATCAGCGCCGCGCCGCGAAAATTGTCGGATAGCTTCACCATCCGCCCTCAATCGGGCATTCGGCGCCCTAAAGCAACATCGAAAGCAATATCTGAGAAACGCGCGCTTAGCCACGCTGGGCTCATTGGGTAACGCGCGCTTAGCCGCGCTGGGCGGGGCAGCCCATGTTGGCGCATGCCGGCGCACCACATGCCAGAGCCACAGCGGCAGCGCTTTTGCCGATGCTGGGCGCCATGATCGCCTTTGAAACATGCGTGTCGCCGCACTCAGGACACGGCACACTGTTCGCCGATGCCTTGGCGTCATAGTCGCTCATGGACGTGAACCACTCGGAAAATCCATGGCCCTTGGAACAAATCAGGTCGTAGACAATCACGTTCGCTCTCCTGTTCAGCACCCACTATGTGTCACGGATGAACCCAAATGTCAGCCTCAACATGACGAGACCACCGCCTCGGCCTCAATCTCGACCTTGTAGTCACCGATCAAGGCGCCCGCACAGAGCAACGTGTTGGCCGGTTTGATATCGCCGAACACGCGGCCGTGCGCTTTGGATACCGCCAGCGCATCGCGCTCGTCGGTCAGGTAAATACGGGTGCGAATGACGTCTTCCATGGTGCCCCCCAGCGCTGCAAGACTGGCAGCAATTTTATCGAGAATAAACGTCGTCTGCGCGGCCGCATCCCCCGCCGCGACAGCGCGCTCTACACCAGCCGTCGCGGTGGTGCCGGAAACAACGATGCGGTCGCCGACCCGGCGCGCACGGCAATAGCCGGCGACATCTTCCCATTCGCTGCCGCTCAATACCCACTCAGCATCTTCACGGCCCGGAATTTTCTCGGCCCGATACGGTTTCTCGACTTCACTCAAATGGTGGCTCAAGTCGCCGCTGGCGGTCAGGAACGGCGGCTTTCGGTATTCGTCACCGCAGTCGCCGGGGATGGTCTGCGCTTTTGAAAACGCCTCTACCAGCATGGCCCGGTCTTCGGCATCAAGCGCAAACCCAAACAACTTCAGATTATCCGCGCGGTGTTCCCTCTCACCCAATCTGGCCCCGATGATCACACCGGCGACGGCCGCCTGATCGAGCACCCAGCGCGTCGCCACATTAGCGATAGAGACAGCGTGCTTCTCTCCAATGCGTGCGGCGGCGGCGAGAATGCCCTGATAGACATCCCATCCGCCGATGGCCTGAATGAAGCGGTGGTACTTCATGCCGCTCCAATCGGGAACCACTTCGGGCTCAGGCTTTCCCAGCCAACCCGCCGACAGAAACCCGCCCGCCAGGGTACCGTAGGCCAACAGCCTGACGCCGCCGGCCTCACACACGTCACTCAATGCGCCCGCCGCGCGACGGTCCAGCAGCGAGAAGCTGATCTGGTTGGTGCGGACAGGGATGCCGTCGGCCAACGCCAAGTGCAAATGCGCCGCATCGAAATTGGTAACGCCAATCTCTGCGATCAAACCGCGCTCACGTAACTCGGCCAATTCGTGCAAGGCGTCGAGCCATGCGGGATGTTCGAACGTCCACCAGTGAAATTGCAACAGATCGACCTGCCTCACGCCCAGGCGCTCCAAGCGCGCTTGCACGCCGGCACGCACCACGTCGGCGGTCATGGCGCCGGGCTCGGGGCACCACTTGGTAAAGGCCCGGGGTTTGGGTCCGGGCCTCGTAGAATCTCCCTGGTAACGCTGCAACAGCCGCCCGGTGATGATCTCCGCACTGCCGTAATGATCGGCCATATCGAACGACGTGAATCCCGCGTCCGCATAGGCCTGCAGTGCATCGGCGCCGGCTTCCGGATCCAGCGCCGCGCCACCCCGCTCCATATCCGCCACCTGCCAAAGCCCTGTAAGGATACGGCTGATTTCAAGCGAAGCGCCGATGGTGGTGGTTTCGGGATGGGTGGCGGTCATGAGCGTATCTCCGGCGAACGAGTTTCCTTGTGCTCATTACCTGTCATGACTGGGAGACAATGTCAGCCGGAAAAGGGCGGGCACGGTCTCATCAGTCGTGTGACGAAACACCACTGCTTGATTTCCGGTTACCAAGGGTGTGCCGACCTAAATTAAAGTTGTCAGTGACTACTGCTGATGACCCTGGCTGTGTAAAAACCCGCCTGTGCTAGAATCTCGATGAGTTTATCAGCGAGGTTCTTGATGAAGCGGTTTGTTGAGGGATTGGACCGGAGCCAAGCGACGTTGTTGCCAGAATGCCTGGATGACTTTGTCGGCGAGGACAATGCGGTCCGGGTGGTCGATGTTTTTGTTGATGGTCTCGATCTTCGCGGGCTTGGTTTTGAGCGTGTCGATCCGAAGTCGACGGGTCGGCCTTCGTATCATCCCTCAGTGCTATTGAGGCTCTACATTTATGGCTATCTGAACCGGGTGCAGTCGAGCCGACGGCTGGAGCGCGAGGCGGGCCGGAACGTAGAGGTGATGTGGTTGCTCGGCCGTCTGGTTCCGGACCACAAGACCATCGCCGACTTCCGCAAGGACAACGGCTCGGCCATCCGCAAGGTCTGTGCTCGGTTTGTTGAACTGTGCCGAACGGTCGGCTTGTTGACGGAAGCCAGCGTCGCCATCGATGGCTCGAAGTTCAAGGCGGTGAACAACCGCGACCGCAATTTCACCCGTGCCAAGATGCAGCGCCGTCTGAACCAGATCGAGGAGAGCATGGCGCGCTATCTGCACCAGATGGACAGCGCCGACCGTCAGGAACCGTCGCCCGCCATCGACAGCAAGGTCGAGCGGTTGACCGAGAAGATCGCCAAGTTGAAAGAAGAGATGCAACGCCTGAAGGGTCTAGAGGAACGGATGATGGCGATTCCGGACAAACAGATCTCGCTGACTGATCCGGATGCGCGCTCCATGGCGACCAGTGGCCGAGGCTCGGGCGTCGTCGGCTACAACGTTCAGGCCTCGGTGGACACGACGCACCACCTAATCGTCGCTCACGATGTGACGACCTCGGGCTCCGACCGGGCGCAGTTATCGCGCATGGGCAGGCGGACAAAGGCCGTGTTGGGGACCGATCAGTTGGACGTGGTCGCTGACAGAGGTTACTTCTCCAGCGAAGAAATTCTGTCATGCCATAAGGCCAACATCACGGTGACGTTGCCCAAGCCGATGACGTCCGGCAACCGCTCCAAGGGCCGCTTCGTCAAACAGGACTTCCGTTACGTCCCAAGCGATGACGTTTATGTCTGTCCTACCGGTCAACATCTCACATACCGCTATACGAACGAGGAGAGAGGAATGGCCTTACGCCATTACTGGGCCAGCGTCTGTCAAGATTGCGCCATCAGAACTCTCTGCACCACCTCCAAGGAACGCCGGGTCACGCGCTGGAAGCACGAGCATCTTCTCGACGAGGTCCAACGCCGGCTCGACGAGAACCCAGACGCCATGCGCACCCGCCGCGAGACCGTCGAGCACCCCTTCGGCACGATCAAGGCCAGGATGGGCGCCACCCACTTCCTGATGAAGCGGCTCAAGAACGTGCGCACCGAGATGGCACTGCACGTGCTCGCCTACAATCTCACGAGGGTGATGAATATCCTCGGACCAGGGCCGCTGATGCAGGCCATGCGGGCCTGACAGGCCCCTTTTGCGCCGTCGACAACCAAAAACCGCCTCTCAGAACCCCCGTAGACGGAATATCGGCCGCTCTCAGACCAAGGTCACGAAATCAACGCCGAAAACCGTGGCAGCCAACCTATGCCTCATCGGATACCCCCAGCCATAGCGTTTTTACACAACCAAGACCCAATTGAGACATTACCAGGATCAAGATACGTAGCCGATTTAATGGAGTGATTCTTGGAGTGGCTTTGCGGGTTGCTGTGAACTCGTCAGATAAATCGAGACAATCCGTTGTCCGCCATCAGCGCCACAAAGATGAAAAAGAGATATCGAATCGAGAACAGGAACATGGCCCGGGCCGCCTTGGTCGACTGCTCGCGCCAGACCTTCACGGCATGATTGATGAACTGCGCACTGAGCACCGCAGCGACTATCGCATAGAGGACTGAGGCGGCGCCGACCAAAGCCGGCGCCAGCGCGACAGGGAATAGGATCAGGGTATAGATCAACATTTGACGGCGGGTTTCACGCTTGCCCGCGACCACCGGCAACATCGGCACCTCAACGCGTTCATAGTCGTCGGCACGAAACAACGACAAGGCCCAGAAATGTGGCGGCGTCCATACGAAGATAATCATGAATAGACTCAACGACGCCCAATCCACGCCACCGGTAACCGCTGCCCAACCAATCATCGGCGGAAAGGCCCCGGAGGCACCGCCGATAACGATGTTCTGCGGCGTACGGCGTTTCAGCCAGATCGTGTAGATAAAGACGTAGTAGGCGATGGTCACTGCCAGAAGGAACCCGGCCATGGCGTTGACCAAAAGGCTCATGGTCACCACCGATGCGATGGAAAAGACGATTCCCAACGTAATGGTTTCGAACGGCGTAACCCGCCCGGCCGGTAAAGGCCGGTTCATGGTGCGGGTCATATGGATGTCGATATCTCGGTCGTACCACATGTTTATGGCACCCGATGCACCGGCGCCGAAGGCAATGCAGATGATGGCGATGGCAGCCGTATAAGCATCGATGCTGCCCGGCGCAACTATCAACCCGACGAAACCGGTAAACACTACCAGCGACATGACGCGCGGCTTCATCAACAACGCATAATCCCTGACCCGGTTTCGCGAGCGAAGCGCAAAACCTTGGGGCCAGGATCGTTTCGTTTGCAGGAGCGTGTCACTCATGATTGGGACGCCTTAAACGAGATGGATCGGTATGGATTTCGACGGCAGGGACGGCTCAAGCCAGGGGACGGGGCGCGACCCAAGGCTTGAGCCTTCGAGGAGAGGGAATTACTCCGCGGCTTCCGGAGCGCCCTCGGCAACCCCGCCGATCTGGCGAGATTTCATCAGATCCATGGCGTAGACCACCAAACCCAACCCCATGAGTAGGCCGAACACTAGGATCAGATCTCCATAGACCATCCAATCGCCTTGCGCCCAATCCGCGTGTCGACGCGGCATGCCGGCCGAGCCGCCGGCGAGCATCACTAAAGCGGCACCGATGCCGCCCAACGTGAACAGCCAGACGAACCACATGCCCATCTTGTCGTCCAACGTGCGGTTAGTCATGACCGGGTAGTGGTGGTAGATCACGCCCATCCACATCATCGCCATGGCGAAGATCACGGTCATGGTATGACCGCTCTGCCACATGGTGCCGTGCAGTTGGAACGACCACGCTACGTTGGACGTAACCACGGCACTGGCACCATCAAGGATATACAGCACGAAACCCATCAGGCAGATCAGGATGCCCGGGTTCTTTCGCATACCGTGCTTCCAGATGGTCGCCAGGATCGTGAAGATACTAAGTGCCGCACCGATCCCAGTACCCCAGCTCATGATGTTGCCGTGATAGGCAAGCGTCGCAGGCAGGTTGGGGAACAACGTGATGAAGTGATGGAAGAACGAGCTGAACGACGTCAGCAACAATATCCAAAGCGCCAGATTGGCGAGACGCTTGGAATAAAGCTCACGCGTACCGTCCGAGAGATACAGCGGCAGCGTTGCATAAACGCCACTGATCACCATCAGCGCCATGGCTTCCATCAGGTTGTGCGCAAAGGTGAAGAACGCGAACTGGAACACCACCGGCTTGGTTGCCCAGGCCACCATATCCAACGGAATGATACCGTAGAGCGCGAGCAATACATATGAAGCGACGATCATCAGCGGAGTGCCCATGATGATCAGCACCATGGTCGCTAGGACCATGCCCAGCATGCCCGGATCGTCCAAGGTACGCTCGGACAAGATGAGGTCTTCGCGCTTTTCGCCGAAGAACAGCATCTTCAGCACCGTCACCGGATACAGGTAGATCATCATGGTCAGCACCAGGGCGATGCCCGTGAAGCCAAGCACCAACACGCCCATGGACCATTGTCCGGTGGCGACACCGACGACCGGCAGCGGGAACATCACGACGAGACTGACGTTAAAACCCAGCAGAATGGCGACCGTGAGAAGTGCTGCGCCGACATTCATGAAAATATAAGTCAGTGCCGGCAATGCACCCCTGATGGGCTTGCCGACACAACCAGCTGAGCGGTGCATGCTGATCCCGACCATGAGCTGGAACGTGAACGGGAAAGCCAGTGCCGCGCCGTGTGCGGTCAGTGCGGTGTAAAACAGGTCCGTTCCCAGCTCGAAGCGCTGGATCAGTGGCATGGCGACCCCCAAAAGGCCGGCCACCAAAAGCCAGACGAACGATGTGACGATCATCAAAGCGGGCCAGGAATTGATCTCCTCCAGGCTCCGGTCTTCATCGACCGGGAACATGCGATTAAAGACCGGGGTCCCTTGTAGAATTTTCGTTGCTGTTAGCATTGTGTATTCCTTCCTTGCCCGGATCAGCCGCCGGCTGCGACGACTTCGATTTCGTCGCGCATTTCATGGTGAGCGCTGCCGCAATATTCGAGGCAGCGAACCACATAGGTGCCGGGCTCGGTGAATGTATGGATG
Organism: Rhodospirillaceae bacterium; assembly: GCA_016845145.1. Taxonomy (GTDB): domain Bacteria; phylum Pseudomonadota; class Alphaproteobacteria; order Rhodospirillales; family Casp-alpha2; genus TMED8. The sequence goes on along the minus strand of JAERTE010000070.1, from coordinate 47,784 downwards.
AGGGATGTCGGGTTCTCGAGACCCGGCATCAGCATCATGGTGAACAGGACCTTGCCGTTAGGATGATAGATGGCGAAACCGTGCATGGTATCCAGGCTCTTGCCTGAAAAACGTATGGGCTTGCCAACCTCGATCTTCACCTCGGGTAGATCGTAGGACCAGGACTCGGCGGAGAAATTGACCTCGGTGATTTCAGCACCCGAGGCAGCGGCCTCAGCGGTGCGAACCGTCGGCATGAAGTCGATGCTGGCCATGTTGACGCCAACAAACACCACGACCACAAGCCCGATCCAGGCCCATTCGGCGCGAACATACTTCGCCCGGTCCGTGTTGCTGGGGGACGGATCGACGAAGGTCTTGCGATAGACGACCCACAAGAATACCGCCATGAAAGGAATGAGCATGAAGAGCATCATCGCAAATGCACCCCAGCCCGTGAGATAAAAGGATTCAAGCATCAAAGCTCTCCCCATCCGTGATTGACCCAAGCCTGCAAGACCGATGCTTTGCCGAAGCCGCACCGTTATCGGACTTTTATGGGAGAATAATACGCTTAACACCGGTCAAGTTTTATTGAATAAAACTAATCGATCCATAGGAATTTCCGATTTAGATTTTTCCATGCATTTCCCCTAGCATTCCCCTTAGCATTTCCAGGCACGCAATCGTGCGTCCTCAAACGGATTTGCCGAGGGATATATGGCCAACGCCTCCGATTGCGATCTGTGCGGCCTGCCGGTACCGATGCCGCCGATAGAATCGGATGGCCACCGCTTCTGCTGCTTTGGCTGCAAGGAGGTGTACCGGAACTTCGGCCCTAGCGTATTCAACACCGGAGCCGAACGGTTGGATGCGCGTGAGAAACCACAGCCAAGCGGCAAGGAGGCATACCTCCGTATCGACGGCATGCATTGTTCGTCGTGCGAAATCCTGATCAACCGCCTGGCCGAAAACATCAACGGCATCGCCTTCGCGCAATCGAGCTACGCCACCTCGACGGCCAAGGTGATCTACGACCCCGATGTCATTGAGGAGGCCGACTTGCCCGCACTTCTCGCGACCACCGGCTACCGGGCGCGCTTCAGCAATGAAGATGCGCCGGCGTACGATTACCGCATGGACTTATTGCGCCTGGTGACGGGCGCTGCGCTGGCGGGGTTGGTGATGATGATTTACGTCGCGTTGTACTATCCCGTTCATTTGGGTGTGGTCGATGCTGAAGAACTGGCACCCATCGGCTGGTTGGTGGAGCGCGTCGCTCCTTGGGCGATGTTTATTTTCACGACCATGATGATTGTCTACGTGGCGGCGCCGATATTCCGCGGGGCGTGGATCGGCTGGCGGGCGCGTGTGTGGAACATGGATGATCTGTTGGCGATCGCCATTCTGGCGGCCTACGGCTACAGCTTCGGACAGCTTCTGTCGGGTTCGCTGGATCTGTATTTCGACGTCGCAGTGACAATCATCGGTGTCGTTACCATCGGGCGATATATCGAGCGCAACGCCAAAATCGATGCGACGCGCGAACTGTCCGAGATTCTGGAGAAATGGGCGCCGAAGGCCCGAACCCGTTGGGGTGGTGGATTTCGTTTGGTGGATATAACCGACTTGGAGCCGGGCGAGCACGTCATCGTCCGCGAGAGTGAGCCCGTTCCCGTCGATGGCATCATTTTGTACGGCGCGGCGGCAGTGGACGAGTCACTAATGACCGGCGAGCCGTTCCCCGTATCGCGAGAGCCCGGCGCACCTGTGTTAGGCGGATCGGTCGTGATCGAGGGCGAATTGGAAATTCGCGTCGGTGATTTGGTCGAAAGCCAGTTCGACAACTTGGCCCGCGTCTTGTGGAACGTTCAAAGCTCGAGTGCCGGCGCTTTCGGCATGGCTGACCGCGTGGCTCGCTTCTTTGTGCCGTTGGTCCTCTTCCTGGCGGCAGGCGTGACGGCGTTCACGTATCTCTACGGTGGACATTTGGGCACGGCCGTCCTGACCGGGCTGGCGACGCTGATCGTTTCGTGCCCATGCACATTTGGACTGGCTATCCCTCTGACCACGGCCACCGGCGTCAGCGCCGGGCTCCGCCAAGGGATTATCGTTACCAGCGCCGATGCTTTCGAGAAAATTCCAAGAGCCGACATCGTGGTTCTGGACAAGACCGGCACATTGTCGACGGGTGATATGGAGGTTACCGATGTCGTCGGGCCACCGGAAATGGCGAGCCTTGCCGCAGCGGTCGAGCGTCTGTCTCCACACCCGATTGCCCGAGCCATTTCGTGCCTGGACTCGACCCTGACCGGAACAGAGCTGGAAACCCACGCCGGCAAAGGCGCTGTTGCCCAGGTCGACGGACGGCAGGTCGCGGTTGGAAGCCAGAGCTTGTTCATGGTCCTGGGATGGGAGCCCACGGAGGCGTTGACCCAACAACTGAGCGAGATTTCGACAGGCGATGACGTCGTATCCTACGTCGGTTGGGGCGGCGCGGTGCATGGCGCCATCGTTACCCGTGACGCGAGCCGGCCGGAATGGAAGCGCGTGGTTGAGCGGCTCCGGGAACACTGCCGCGTCGTGCTGTTGACCGGCGCCGAACACCCAAGCGGCTTTGAAGAACACGTCGATGCCGTGTTCGCCGGTGTACCCCCCGAAGGCAAGGCCGCCGTTATCCGCCAACTGCAAAAAGACGGCACCGTGGTCATGGTCGGCGATGGCAGCAATGATGCGCCGGCCTTGGCTGCGGCGGATTTGGGTATCGCCTTCGGCGCACCATCCTCGCTGGCGGCCGACGCGGCGGATGTGGTCATCCCCGGCAACAGCCTGGAGCGTGTGTTCAATGCATTCGACCTGATTTTCACCATCCGCCGCCGCATTCGCCAAAACCTTGGGTGGGCTCTCGTCTACAATGCCATCGCTATTCCGTTGGCGCTTTCGGGTTATCTCAATCCCTTATTTGCCGCCGTCGCCATGTCAGCGAGCAGTCTCATGGTGGTGCTGAATTCATCCCGCTCCCTGGGTGAGGCTGCATCAGTGGCTCGCGTGGCTTGGAGTCCAGCATATCTCCCCGAGCACGAGTGAAACGGCGGCTTCCAAGTAAGAATGCGTCTCGCCGCCCAGGGCGGCATGGCCGGGCATGGCGTGCTGATGATTGTGCGTCGCAAGCCCCGTCAGGATACCGAATAAAATAATCATGGCGCCCGCCGCCTGGCGTAAGCGGCGGTGACGTGCCAACTGGCCTAGATGCTGGGCAGCCTTGCCCATGACAAACAGCATCGGCAGCGTGCCGACCCCGAACCCTAGCATAATGGCCGCACCACTTGTCGCCGAGCCCGATAGCAGCGCCAATGCCAATGCCGAATAGACAAGCCCGCAAGGCAGCCAACCCCAGATCAGCCCCAGTCCGAATGCTTGGGCGGGATTGCCGACCGGCAGGAACCGCCGGCCCAAAGGCTCCAGCCAACGCCACACATATCCGCCCGCCGTTTCCAGCGCGGCGATGGCGCGCCACCACCCGCCGACATATAGGCCGAGTGCAATCATGAACATGGCCGCCACCATGCCGCCGATGGGGATGGCGCTGGCCAATTCCAAGTGCTGAGTCTGGGCGCCGATCAGGCCAACGCCAACACCGGCTATGACGTAACTGACGATCCGCCCTGCATTGTAAGAGAGATGAAAAGAGACGAACGCAAGTCCCGTTCGCCGGTCTTCATCAATGCCTGCGTTCAGGGCACCGACGATGCCGCCGCACATGCCGACACAGTGTGTGGAGCCCAGAAATCCAATAGCTGCGGCGGTGACGTAGGATAGTTCCACGGTTCCTCCCATGGGCTTAACCCGGATCGGTGGGCTAACCGGGACAGATCACCTTGGCATGATGATCGAGATGATCTTCCATGAACGTCGACATGAAGAAGTAGCTATGGTCGTAACCGTCATGACGGCGCAGTGTCAATGGGTGCTGCGTCTCCGAACAAGCGGCCTCAAGCAATTGTGGTTTCAATTGCTCGTCGAGAAATTCGTCCGCCAGGCCCTGGTCGACCAACAGCGGCTTGCGTTCCGCGCCTGGCATCGTGCGGATCAACGTGACCGCGTCGTGTGCGGCCCACGAAGCCTTGTCGCCGCCCAAGTAGCCGCTAAATGCCTTCTCGCCCCAGGGGCATTGTGTCGGCGCGCAAATCGGCGCGAAGGCAGACACGCTTTTGTACAAATCAGGATACTTCGCCGACAGCGTCAACGCGCCGTGGCCCCCCATGGAATGACCGAAGATGCCCTGACGTTCGTAATCGATATTCAGGTATTCGCGCATGATCTGCTGCAGCTCGCCGGTAACGTAATCTTCCATGTGATAGTTGGCCGCCCAATCTCCGTTGGTGGCGTTGATGTAAAATCCCGCGCCGGTGCCGAAATCCCAATCGTCGTCCTCGCCCGCGACACCTACTCCCCTTGGGCTGGTGTCGGGCGCGATCAAGACGATCCCATGCTTGGCCGCAAATCGCTGCGCACCACCTTTCATCAAGAAGGTTTCTTCGGTGCAGGTCAGCCCCGCCAGATAGGTCAATGCCGGCCAACGATGGTTGTTGGCAAAGCCCGGCGGGAAATACACACCAAAGCGCATATCGCAACCGAGCACGTAGGAGCGATGTTCGAAAAACACCTGACGGCCACCGAAGCAATGATGCTCCTTGAGCTGCTTTATAGCCATAAAATGGCGGCCTAGAACTCAACCACGGCGCGGATGGATTCACCTCGATGCATGAGATCGAAACCTTCGTTGATATCAGAAAGCGTCAGTTTGTGGGTGATCATGCTGTCGATATCGATCTTCCCTTCCATGTACCAATCGACGATCTTCGGCACATCGGTGCGCCCGCGCGCGCCGCCGAACGCGGTGCCCTTCCAAACCCGGCCGGTCACCAACTGGAACGGGCGGGTGGATATCTCTTGTCCGGCGCCGGCAACGCCAACGATAACGCTCTCACCCCAGCCCTTGTGGCAGCACTCCAATGCGGCACGCATGGTGTTAACGTTACCGATGCATTCGAAGCTATAGTCCGCGCCGCCATTGGTGGCGTCGACGATTGCGGCGACAACATCGTCCACCTCGCTCGGGTTGATGAAATGGGTCATCCCAAACTGTTCCGCCAAAGGCTTCTTCGTTTCATTGAGATCGATCCCAACGATCCGGTCGGCCCCAACGAGACGCGCGCCCTGGATGACGTTGAGACCGATGCCGCCAAGCCCGAACACCACGACGTTCGATCCGGGTTCGACTTTCGCTGCGTTGATAACCGCGCCGACCCCCGTGGTCACCCCGCAGCCGATGTAGCAGACCTTGTCGAAGGGTGCGTCTTTACGGATTTTCGCCACGGCAATTTCCGGCAGCACGGTGTAGTTAGCGAAGGTCGAGGTGCCCATGTAATGGTAGACGGGTTCACCGCCAATCGAGAACCGGCTGCTGCCATCGGGCATGAGACCCTGGCCCTGGGTTTCGCGGATCGACTGGCAGAGGTTGGTTTTTCCGGACGTGCAATAACTGCATTCCCGGCATTCGGGGGTGTAGAGCGGAATCACATGGTCGCCGGCCTCAACCGAGGTAACGCCTGGGCCAACCTCAACAACAATGCCAGCACCTTCATGGCCGAGGATGGCGGGGAAAATACCTTCCGGGTCGTCACCGGAGAGAGTAAACGAATCGGTATGGCAGATTCCCGTCGCCTTGATCTCCACCAAAACCTCACCAGCGCGCGGTCCATCCAATTGGACAGTTTCAATACTGAGAGGTTTACCGGCTTCAAACGCTACGGCCGCTTTGACGTCCATGTCTATGCCCCCTATGATGAGTTATGAACGAACACCTTCGCCCGCCCAACGCAGGGGATAAAATGAAAAAACTTTATGATGCGATAGAAGACATCAATAGAAGAGGGAATCGATGTCCAATTGGTCGGCGGAATCGAAAAAATTTTGCGACACTACAGAGGGAAATTCCGTGTCCGCCATTTGCAGGCCGATGACGTGACCCACCTGGGGCTCGGATAATTGGATCAACTTGGTTCCGGGCGGCGTCGAACAAAACGCAAAGCACTCACCGGGCACCACGGCCGACCACGCACCGGCGCGCACATGCGCGGCGATATTGATCAGCGAATTCGATTCGATTTGCGGTTTGATGTTGTGGCCCAGGTCCTTGAACACCTTGTCGATGATGCGGCGGTTTTGAGTATCCGGCGCCTGCAGAACCAAAGGCGTGTCGGTGACTTCATCCCACGTTAATTGGTTCCGATCCGAAAATGGGCCGGGGTCCGGGGTCAGTAGCGCCAGGTTTTCAGTATAGAGAGGCAACTCGCGGATATTCGCTGAGCGCGTTTCGTCCAGATAGGAAATCCCCAGATCGATGGAAAAATCTTCGAGCTGCTGCAAAATCTCATGTGTGCTTCGCGACACGATCTCGATGGTCACGCCGGGGTGTTCGCGGCCGAAAGTCGATGTCACCAGGGCGGCAATGGGAAGAGCTGTGGCGATAACGCCGATGCGCAGTTTCCCCGCCAACCCCGTGCGCATGAAGTTGATGTCCTCGGCCAGCTTTTCGTCTTCCGCTAATACCCGATTGGCGTAATCCAAAACGCGCAGACCTTCCTGGGTGAAGCCTGAAAACCGATGGCCACGCTTGACGATCTGGATACCCAAATCCTCCTCGAACTGCCGGATCGAGCTCGATAGCGTCGGCTGCGAGATGTTGCATTTCTCGGCGGCTCGGCCGAAGTGTTTTTCTTCTGCCAAGGTCGCCAGATAGAGAAGACGGCGGGTGCTCACGGATAGCTTCCCTTCGTTCAGTGTCGCGTAACACACTGGTCAATACAGCACCACTACTCCTTCGCGTTTCAGTGCGCAAGCGGGTCGTGCGGATGGGCTGATGCCACCTCCCGGTTTTGACCTGATACGAGAACTGAGAGTAAGGTGGATAGGCTACGCGCTGAAATGAGCGAAGTTCTGCCGGAAAAGATTAGGTCGGGGGAGGCTATGGATCGGCTAGTAATCTATATTACCGAGGACTCCTACGACAAATTCCTGTGTCCTCTTATCAATGCCTACCTGCAATCCGTGGAAGGAACGCAGGTGGATATCTTCTTTGTCAGTTGGGCTGTCCGCGCGCTCACCGAAGACGGCGCTAAAGCTATCCGCGTGAACGGCCATCACGCCGACCAAGACCAATTCGTCCGCGAACAGGTTGCCGCCGCAGGCTTGCCCGCCGATATCATGGATTTCTTGAGAACCCTCAAAGACACGGGCTGTGTCAATCTTTATGCCTGCGACATGGCAGCCACGATCTATGGCGTTACCGAGGGAAACCTGATCGATATTTCTGATGGTATTGTGGGAGCATCGTGGTTCCTGAACGAGAAAGCCGCCAAGGCCGATCACTGCCAGTATTTCTAGCAGGATATCAGCAGGTGGTTGCCGTCATGGCTGAAATCGACAAAACGCAAGATGCCCGTGGCCGAGGCTGCCCAATGGTGATGATCGAACTGAACAAATCCATCAACACCATGGAGGTTGGTGAGATTCTTGAATTCCTGACCGATGACCGCGTCTCGCGCATGGACATACCGGCGTGGAGCAACCGCACCGGCCATGAAATACTTGGCGTGACGGAAGATGGAAATACAGCGAGCTATCTCATCCGTAAGCGCGAGCGAATTCGGCACCCAGATCGCCAACGCGATTTCTCTCGGTATTAGATCGTACGAAATCGGCCTCGGGAAATATAATCGTTGTAGACACAAACTCTGCTGATTTCAGCTTGGTCACCGGATAGTTGAGAATTATCTCTAACTCCGAAAATGACTGTTTATGGCACGTTCCGGGCCTGAGGCGTGACGACGATTTCCTTCAGGTGCTGAATGCGAAGCAGCCGTAGAATCATCTGCAATCGGTTTTTCTGGATTGGATGACCGCTCGATCTTCGACTGCGGACTACTTTGTCGTCGGTGCGGGAGGCGTGCTCATGACCCAACTCGGAAGTGAGAATATGCGTCCTCACCTTGTAGTGTTTACAGTTCGCCAATAATCTAGTCGGGGTCGAGATCGGTGTTTTGACAAGAGGAACTATCATGACCGCAAGTGACAAAGAGTTCAGTGGTTCTATACCAGAGTTCTACGACACCTATCTGGTGCCGTTGATATTTGACGCCTATGCGGATGACCTTGCTTCACGGGTTGCATCACTCGAACCAAAGTCAGTATTGGAAACTGCCGCTGGCAGTGGGGTTGTTCCTAGGGCGCTTGCCTCTCGTCTGGATACAGATGCCCGCTACGTTGTAACAGACCTCAACCAACCTATGCTCGACCATGCTGCCATCAAGCAAGGTCCTGACGAACGGATAGAGTGGCGACAGGCAGATGCCATGAATTTACCATTTGATGACAATTCCTTCGATGTGACGATTTGCCAATATGGAGTGATGTTCTACCCGGACAGAAGCCAAGGCTATGGCGAAGCCCGGAGAGTATTAAAAGACGGCGGGAGTTTTATCTTTAGTGTCTGGGATGAAATCAAAGCGAACGATTTCGCGGATATTGTCACGCAAGTCGCATCCGACGTATTTCCGGACGATCCACCAAACTTCCTTCCACGCACACCGCACGGGTATTATGACCACAACCAAATACGCAACGATTTGGATGCGGCAGGTTTTACTGACGTATCAATTGACTCAATCGAGGAAACTAGTAAGGCCCCGTCTCCACGCCATCCAGCAATAGCATATTGCCAAGGCACACCTTTGCGAAACGAAATCGAGCAGCGTGATGCGAGTTTGCTCGACCATGTTACGGATCGGGCCGCAGAAGCAATTTCAGAGCGGTACGGGGAAGGAGAAGTTGCGGCAAAAATAAGAGCGCACATCATTACTGCCATAAAGTGATGCGATAGTAGCCGAGTGCCGAATTGCCTGCTTCTGGCTATTCGCCAACCTCAAGTTCGGGCGGGATGACTTTCCGCTGACGAGATCTGACCAGTCGCCGTTCCGATGAAACCTTAACCATCGGGTCCATCATCTGCCCCAACCTTAGGGTTCCAAAATCGCCCGGCCGATCAGTTTGCGCTCCATGATTTCAGTCAGAAATTCCGGCGCTTTCTCCAGCGGGCCGGTTTTGGCCACCGGCGGCTTGATCTTGCCGTCCCTGCACCAGCCCAGCAACGTGTCGGCAGTTTCGCGCATTTTGTCGGTTTCGGTGTAGCGGTAATAAGTCATCACCATGCCAAGCGCGCGGCGATTCTTGATCAATAACCGATTCGACGGAATTTTGGGAATCTCACCCCCGGCAAAACCGATAATCACGTGCCGCCCGCCCCAGCCGAGGCTGCTCAGCACATCGGGGAACAGGCTACCCATCACCGGATCAAAGGCCACATCGACACCTTTGCCGCCAGTCAATTCCATGACCGCTTCCTTGACCGAGGCATTCGTGTAATTGATACCCTCATCGGCGCCGTATTCGGCCGCCATGGCGAGGCGCTCATCGGTACTGGCAACGGCTATAACCTTTGCTCCCATGAGCTTCGATATCTCGACCGCCGCCTGCCCCACCGCACCGCTGGCCCCGGTAACCAAGACCACTTCGCCCGGCTGCACGTCCGCCTCCCAGCGAAGACCGCAGTGCGCCGTCGAATAGGCCATGGAAAGCGCCGCAGCATCTACGAATCTAACACCTTCCGGCATCGGCCACACCTGAGAGGCATCAACCTTGGCGAACTCGGCCCAGGCGTTGCCCTTGGACAGCGCCATTACCGGCGTGCCGATGGGCGGTCCTTCAACGCCGTCGCCCAGCTCGGCAATGGTACCGGCAATTTCCATACCGGGCACATAAGGCATCTGGTGCTTGATCTGGTGCTTGCCGGCCAATTGCAGGCCATCGTGGAAGGCAACGCCGAGCGCCTTCGCATTGATCAGGATTTCTCCGGGACCGGCGACAAATTTGGGAAAATCCCCGATCTCCAAGTCTTGGGGTGTCCCATAGGCACGGGCAAAAACGGCGCGCATCGTCTCAGGCTCTGTGTTCATGGCGCTACTACTCGGGAGCCGGAATTTCCATGGCGAGATCAAGTATCAGATCCGCCGGTTTGGGCTCGATGGGGCCGATGGCGGTCTTTTCCTCATCCGTCCATTCCGCGATCTGAATCAGCAATGCCGGAGACGTGCCGTGCTCGGCTTCGGGCAAGTCGACACCTTCAAAAATATAGAGGCCGTTGGGATCGAGAAAAAACGAGTGGTCGCCGAACGCGCCGCTGAGCTGTTCCGCTGCCGGATCGTCGGCGGGCAAGGGTTTGGCGCCGGTTTGGCTTTCCACAACGGCGAGCTGGGTCTCATCGAGTTTCATAGAGAATTCCTTGGTAACAGATCAGGGCTCGGGCCGGCGGTCGCATTTCGCACAATTCAGCCCTTCTCATCAGGCCACCAGCTACCGACGCCAACCTCGCATATAAGAAACGGCGGGACAACCGAAGCTGCCCCGCCGTTTTGAATTGTCCGCCGTGTCGGCTCTAACCAAGCGCTTGGACGATCTCTTCGGTCATTTTCTTGGCGTCGCCGAACAGCATCAGCGTGTTGTCGGCGTAGAACAACGGATTGTCGACGCCCGCGTAACCGGCGCTCAAGGAGCGCTTTACGAACAACACCGTGCCGGCCCGATCGACATCCAAGATCGGCATGCCCGCGATGGGGCTTTGCGGATCGGTCTTGGCGACCGGGTTGGTGGTGTCGTTGGCGCCGATGACATAAGCCACGTCGGCGGTGGAGAATTCGTGGTTGATCTCCTCCAGCTCGAACACTTCGTCGTAAGGCACGTTGGCCTCTGCCAACAGCACGTTCATGTGCCCCGGCATGCGACCCGCCACCGGGTGAATGGCGTAAGAAACCTCGACACCCTCGGCCTTCAACAGATCGCACATCTCACGCAATGCGTGCTGCGCCTGGGACACCGCCATGCCGTAACCGGGCACGATGATGACCTTGGATGCGTTCTTCATCAGGAAGGCTGCGTCATCCGCCGCACCGGCCTTGGCGTTCTTGTCGCCGGTCGATGCCGACGATGTCGCCGTCGTATCGCCGCCGAAGCCGCCCAGCAGCACATTAACGATGGAGCGGTTCATGCCTTTGCACATGATGTACGACAGGATCGCGCCCGACGAACCCACAAGCGCGCCGGTGACGATCAACGCCGGGTTCGACAGCGTAAAGCCGATACCGCAAGCCGCCCAACCGGAGTATGAGTTCAGCATCGACACCACCACCGGCATATCGGCGCCGCCAATCGGAATGATCAGCAAGAAGCCGATGGCGAAACTGGCCAACGCCAAGGCCCAGAAGACCTCCGGCGATTGTGCGTTAATGAGGACCACCACCAAGATCACGATCAACGCGGCAATAGCGGCGTTCACCGGGTGCTGCATGGGGAACGTAATGGGATTGCCGCTCATGACGCCCTGCAACTTGGCAAACGCGATGATCGAGCCCGAAAACGTAATGGCGCCGATGGCCAGGCCCAACGACATCTCGATAAGCGACGCCGTGTGGATATCGCCCTTCACGCCGATGTTGTAGGCTTCGGGGTTGAAAAACGCGGCGGCAGCCACGAACACGGCCGCCAGACCAACCAACGAGTGGAAGGCCGCAACCAGTTGCGGCAGTGCCGTCATCTCGATCTTGCGCGCCACCACGGTCCCGATGGAACCGCCGATCAATACGCCAAGAACAATCAATTCGAAGCTGACGACGGCGGGATCGGCGATCGTCGTAGCGATGGCGATGACCATGCCGACGATGCCGAAGATATTGCCCTGACGGGCGGTTTCAGGCGAGCTCAAGCCGCGCAGCGCCAGGATAAACAGCACCGACGCAATGAGGTAAGCGAAACCGGTTAATTGTGCACTCATGGTCCCGTTCCCCTATTTCTTTTTCTTGAACATGCCCAGCATACGCTGGGTCACGATGAAACCACCGAAGATATTGACGCTGGCCAATGTCACGGCGCAAAAGCCCATGACCTTGGAGAAGTCCATGTCCGCGGGCCCTGCGGCCAACAAGCCGCCGACGATAATCACCGACGAAATGGCGTTGGTGACGGCCATCAGCGGCGAATGCAGCGCCGGTGTGACGCTCCAAACCACATAGAAGCCCACAAAGCAGGCCAAGACGAAAATAGTGAACAGACTTAGAAAATCCATACCGCCTGCGGCCATGCCGCCCGCGTCCACCAGTTGCGTCGTCTGGTTGGCCAACTTCTCGGCCTCTTCCAAAAGCTTCGCGGCGCTGGTGGCGACCTTCGAGGCTTGATCCTGAACGGTTGCTGCATCCATGTCAGCTCTCCTTCTTCGCCGCCGGTTTTTTGGCGGGCGCTTTTTTTGCCGGGGCTTTTTTCGTCGCGGCTTTCGTTGCCGGCACCCGATCATTGACGACGCTGCCGTCCTTGGTCACCAAGGTGCCGGTCACGGTCTCATCTTCCCAATCCATGTTGAGAGACTTGGTTTCTTTGTCGACCATCGGCGTGATGAAATTCAACAGGTTGCGGCCATACAGCGACGACGCGCTTTCCGCCACTCGGCCCGGCACATTGGCATGGCCGACGATCTTGACGCCGTTTGCCGTCGTCACCACTTCACCGACTTTCGAACCTTCAACGTTGCCACCAGCTTCAACGGCCAAATCAACGATGATGGAGCCCGGCTGCATGGAGGCGACCATCTCCTTGGTTACCAGCACCGGCGCAGCGCGCCCCGGGATCAAGGCCGTGGTAATCACCAAGTCTTGCTTCTTGATGTGCTCAGCCACCACGGCTTTTTGCTTGGCGAAATACTCCGGCGGCATTTCCTTGGCGTAGCCGGCTTCGGTCTCGGCGTCTTTTTCCATTTCCTCGTCCACCGTGAGGAACTTGCCGCCGAGGCTTTGCACCTGTTCGCGCGTGGCAGGCCGCACATCGGTGGCGGTCACCACGGCTCCCAAGCGCTTTGCCGTGGCGATGGCCTGCAGACCAGCAACCCCGACACCCATGATAAAGGCTTTCGCCGGCGGCACGGTGCCGGCCGCGGTCATCATCATCGGGAAGCCGCGTCCGAACTCGGCCGCGCCATCCAATACCGCCTTGTAGCCGGCCAGGTTGGCCTGGGACGAGAGGATATCCATGCTTTGCGCACGAGAGATACGCGGCATCAGCTCCATGGCGAACGCGGTAACACCGGCCTTCGCCAATGCCGCCATACCGGCGCCATCGGTGAGCGCATCCAACGACGCCATCAGCATGGCGCCCTTTTTCAGCTTGCCCACTTCCGCGCCCGCAGGTGCGCGCACTTTCCAGACCATCTCAGCGCTCTTCAGCGCCGTCGCGGCATCTTTGGCAATATGTGCTCCGGCGGCTTTGTAGGCGTCATCGGTAAACGACGAGCCGAGCCCGGCACCTTTCTCGACGGTAACTTCGAAACCCAAACCGACCAGCTTCCCGACCACTTCGGGAGATGCCGCAACTCGGCTCTCGCTGTCGCGAGTTTCCTTTGGTATGGCGATCTTCATATCGAAACCCCTTGGCTTGCGACTTTCACCTAAGATAAGTGATCTCAGGTGTGCATTTTTTCAATTATCGAGACAATTTATACCGTTTTCGTAAATTTAAAAGCAAAATCGTCTCAGGAGACTATGACCAAGTTCACCGGAAGTCGCAACACTTAGGGGCCGGAATTACTGCTTTGGGAAGTAATCCTGGCATGTGCCCTCGCGATGGACATCGGTGGTGGCGCAATGCAGGCCACCCCCGAACGGATAGGCGTCGCGGAACGGCACCGGAATCACGTTGAAACCAAGCTTGTCCAACTGTTCCAATTGATGCACCTCGCTGGCCTCCGAGCACACGGTCTTCTCATCGATCATCAATACGTTCATCGACAACCACACCGACGAATAGCAAAGTGCGGGCGGCTCGTTGTGGGCCGGGCGCGCGGCGTCGACGATCTCCCAGCCGTTGCGCTCGAAAAGGCCACGGCAATCATCGGCCAGACGGCGATCCGGGTTGTTGATAATCAGCCCGGGTTTGAGTGGCGTGAACGTGGCATCGATATGGATCGGATACGGGTCGCCCGGAAAATTCACCGCATGCACGCGATGGTCGGGAAAATGACGCCCAAGCCAATCAACGCCTTTAAGATTGGTCGTGAAGCCATGCTGCACCACCAAATCGCGTCCCATACGCAGGCAGTCCGCGGCATCGAACAGCGGCTCTTCCTCGGTGGTGACGAAATCTTTCGCCGCCACCATCTGCAAACGCTCATCGATGGTGATGTCATCAGAGAGATAGTCTTCTTTGTACGATGCATCGGTCAGGCGCGGCTTCGGCGCAGCCTCGTGACGCATGTTCGGGTCTTCGTTGTAGTAGCGCTGCAGCAGGGGCCGGTAGCAAAGGTACTCAAACCAGCGCGAGCGATACGACATCGTCGCTTCCAGCATTTCCGAGCCTACCGTTAAAATGACATCGCGCGGCGGCTGGCAGCCGAACATGGAGCCGTGTTGCCAATCGGGTGTGGCAATGGGTTGGTTGAAGTCGATGGGGTCGGGCCGGTCGACGCGCACACCGCGCTCCTCCAAAATCCGCGCCAAGTTGTCCAATTGAGCGTTGGCTTTTTCCACGCTTTCTTGGCTTCGCGGCCCATGCATACCCAGCATGTCGCTGTCGGCGGGAATTTTCGGATCGCTAGCAGGCTCTGAGGGCGGAATGCAACATCCATCCGCGCGCCCGACGATAATGTGCTTCAACGGATCCCATTCGTTCCATGAATTGACGATGGTCTTGGTTTCCGTTCCGACCATAATGCCCTCTCCTCGATATAATGACTGCGCTTTTTGACAAACATTGCCGCGCGGGTAAAGGTCATTAAATTGATGGGGAGGACGAATGATCCATGAGTGATACGCAACCCGTGGCGCTGGCCATCGGCGCCGGAGACGCCATCGGGGCGGCTTTCGCCCGGCGCTTCTGTGCCGGCGGCTATTCGGTCGCAGTGGCCCGACGCGACGCGTCTATGTCCGATGAACTTATCCAAGAGATTGCCGATAGCGGCGGCACGTTGAAAGCCTATTCCAGCGACGCCCGTGATGAAGAGGCCTGCGCGCAGTTGTTTGACACCGTGGAGCGCGACCTCGGACCCATCGATGTGGTGCTCTACAACGCCGGCGCCAACGCGCGCAAACCAATCTTGGAAACCGAAGCGAAGCTGTTCCGCAGGGTTTGGGAACTGAGCTGCTTCGGTGGATTTTTGGCCGGGCGCGAGGCGGCACGGCGCATGGTGCCGAGAGGTCAGGGCACAATTTTATTTACGGGTGCCACGGCAAGCCTACGCGGCGGACCTGGATTTGCGGCCTTCGCCAGCGCCAAGTTCGGGTTGCGCGCGGTGGCACAAAGCCTGGCGCGTGAACTCGGCCCCATGGGCATCCACGTGGCACACCTGGTGATTGACGGCGGCGTCGACAGCCCGGCCATTCATGCGCGCAGGCGCGCCGCCGCCGGTGATGACGACCTGGAATTCCCGGAAGACAGCCTGATCGATCTGGCATCGGTGGCCGAAGCGTTCTGGACATTGACCCAGCAAAAACGTGACGGCTGGACACATGAGCTGGACATCCGCCCGTTTGTCGAGCCGTGGTGATGACATGACTGATCAACGTGTCGTTTGGGGCGTCGGCACCAGCCGCACGATCCGCGTCCATTGGGCCTTGATCGAACTGGGCCTGAACTACGAAATCAAACCGATCCGGCCACGCACGCCCGCCATGGATGATGCAGCGTTCCTTGCCGTCAATCCGCGCAAGAAAGTCCCGGCGCTGCAGGACGGTAAGTTGACCATGACCGAAAGCCCGGCCATCGTCACATACTTGGCCGAGCGCTATTCCACCGATACTGTACGCCTGATACCTAAATCCATTGAGGACCGTGCGCGTTATTTCGAGTGGCAGTCGTTCATCACCATGGAATTGGACGCCACATCGCTTTACGTACTGCGCCGCCATGTCGACCTGCCCGGCATCTACGGCGAAGCGCCGGTGGCCGAGGAAACCGCCCGCGCGTATTTCGAGCGCATGATCACCGCCGCGGCGCCCGACGTCGCGGCCGGTGGGCAATACCTGTTGGGCGATACGTTTTCCGGCGTCGATATCCTGATGCAGAGTTGCTTGTTCTTCGCCGAGCGTTACAACTTCGAGCTACCAAGTGAGATCAACGACTACAGGGAACGTGTCACCGCCCGGCCTGGTTATGCCAAGGCGCTGTCCGCGAATAATCCATGACTGATCAGAGTATCAACGAAGGTCCGCCAGCGGGCCCATTAGCGGGCATCCGAATCATCGACGCCACCTCCGTCGTCTCCGGCCCCGCCGCCATGGGCATGCTGGCCGACCAGGGCGCCGACGTGATCAAGATCGAAAGCCCCAAGGGCGACATCATGCGCCATCGCGGGCCCGACCCTGACATGACGCCGGGGTTCGTTGCCTGCAATCGCGGCAAAAAATCCGTGACTCTCGATTTGAAGAAACCGGAAGCCGCCGAAATCCTCTGGCGCCTGCTGGAAGACGCCGACGTGTTCGCACAGAACTACCGCCCCGGCGTGATCGAGCGCCTGGGTTTCGATGCCGAAACCGTGCTCGAACGCAATCCCGGCTTGGTCTATCTGTCGATCAGCGGCGTTGGCAATGAAGGACCTTATGCAGACAAGCGGGTTTATGACCCGGTGGTGCAAGCGCTTTCGGGGATTGCCGAAGTCCAGGCCGACGCCGACACAGGCCGGCCCAGAATGATCCGCACTATCGTTGCCGACAAAACCACCGCTGCCTTCGCCGCCCAGGCGGTGACGGCGGCGTTACTGTCACGCGTGCGTACCGGCAAAGGCCAGCACGTCGAGGTATCCATGCTCGACACCATCGTTTCCTACATCTGGCCCGAGGGCATGGCGCCGTTCACAAAAGTCGGTGGTGAAGACCTTGCGCACAAATCCTCCGCCCACGACATGATCTTCCCGACATCGGACGGCTATATCACGCTCGGCGCGGTATCCGACCCGGAATGGAAAGCCCTGTGTGAAGCCGTCGACCGGCCCGAACTCATCGACGATCCGCGCTTCGTCACGGCGGGCCTGCGCAATACCAACCGCCAAGAGCGATTGGAAACCATTGAAGCCGCTTTGGGCGATTATGGACGTGAGGAAATTCTGGGCCGCCTACAGGCCGCCGATGTGCCCTGCGCGCCGGTGCTCAGCCGCTGGGAGATGCTCGACAACGAACAGGTCAAGGCCAACGATCTGATCCATGAATTGGATCAGCCCGGCATGGGCCGTGTGCGCCAAGCCCGCCCGGCAGCCATGTTCAGTGGCACACCGCAACCCCAATTGCGACCGGCGCGCATGCTGGGCGAGGATACCGATAGCGTTTTGAGCGAGTTGGGATTCAGCGATGATGAAATTGCCGCGTTCCGCGACAATGGCGCAATAAGCTAAGAGGCTTCGCAGCAGGCATCGCCCTCTTGAATGGGCGGGCAAGGCACGGTGCCGTAGGAACAATAGACGCAACAGTCGCCGGGCTTGGGCTTCAGCACTTCGCCACATCCGGCGCAATCATAGAAATACTGACAGGCATCGGTGGGCATGGTGTCGGTCTGACTATGGCCGCAATGCGGACAGGTGATGGTCGAGGAAAGCTCGGTCATGCCGAACGCCGCCTGAGAAACGCGAACACCGTAATCGCCACAAAAAGGCCCAGCGCCGGCAACAAGACAATATCAAGCCAGCCAATCGCCGCCGATAATCCGACAGCACCGAGAAGTATGACCAGCACCGGTGTGAAGCAACAAATTGCCGCAATCACGGTACCGATCAGCCCAACTTTGAAGAGTTTATCGTTTGCCATGGCCACCTCTTAGCACTTCGAATCCGCGCGCAGGAATCAATCTTCCGTGAACTCCATCCCAACGCGGAAAACCGGGGAAGCAGGCGTAAATGCGCCTGCCGCCCCGTGACCTCAGTGCGAGAGCCTAATTGTACCGTGCATACCGGCCTCATAGTGACCCGGTACATTGCACGCGAACTCCAGTTTAGCGTGCCTGGGAAAAGTCCAGATGATTTCACCGGACTTGCCGGGCTCCAGCAACACGCTGTTGGGATCATCATGCATGCCGGGTCCCATTGAGCCACTCTCCATCATCTTCATCATTTCCGATGCGTGCGCCATGTGCATGTCGTGCGTGGCGATATTGAACTCATGCACCAATTCCCCTCTGTTGTGGACGATAAATCGAACGGTCTCCCCTTCTTTGATCGTGAGAGATTTTGGTTCGTAATAGCTATCGTACATTTTCACTTCGATCGTGCGGCTCGCAGCCTCGTCCTTGCCTGGTTTGCCGATCTTTTTAGCGTCGCCATGTCCTGCGTCGGCGAAACTGGTGTGCGCGCCCATGCCTATGGCCAGCGCGGTACAAGCGGCGAGAAGGCCGCGAAACTTAATCACGTTCATTGACTTCATTCCTTGATCATTCGAAACACGAAAAACTGACGCCATCGTAATGGCACGTCTCTAGCGGGGAATAACCCCTCCGCGTAGAAGCTCAATTTAGATTCGTGGCGGCGGCGTCTCGTGATCAAGATGGGTTCGCTTGAGAAAACGCTCATGGGCGGGGAAATATCTGCCTGCTCGTATCATCAAGACCACGCCGCCCCATGCGTCATTTTTCAGGAAGACCGAGAAACAATGTCCGCCAGAACCGCTCATCCCCGGACAACACCCCTTCAGCAAACCGTGTTCACAAACGGTTTCGTCTTGATGCTGGCCGTGCGAATGCTGATTGGCAGACGGAGCTTCGGCTGATCGGATGTCCGCCCCATGGACATGGGTAAATTCCGCAATGGCGGGGGTCACCGCGATCAGCATTGAGATCATCATAATCACGATTCGGATCATAGTTTTGAGTTAGGGACCTGCATGATCGGAAGTCAACCTATCGAGCTTTCGCTTCTGCCGCCCGTCATCATCGAAATTGTCCGGACTGAGCCAACTTTCGAACGCGGCTTTCACCGACGGCCAGCGTTTATCGGTGATCGCATACCAGGCGGTGTCGCGATTGCGGCCTTTATACAGGATGGCTTGCTCGAAAACGCCTTCGAATGTGAAGCCCAGGCGAAGTGCCGCCGCCCTGGACCCCGCGTTCAGCGCATCGCACTTCCACTCATAACGCCGATAGCCCAATTCATCGAATACGCGTTGCATCATCAAGAACATCGCCTCGGTCGCCGCCCGCGTGCGTTGCAGTGCAGGTGCATAAGCAATGGAGCCGACTTCCATCACCCCGTTCGCCTTATTGATCCGAAGATAGGCGGCAACGCCCAGTGCTTCGCCGCTGGCCTCGTCAATGATGGTATGGAACATCGGATCATCGCCCATGCATGATGCATCCATCCACGTACGGTACTGCTCCAATGTGTCGAAAGGCCCATGGTTCATGTAGGTCCACATCCTGCCATCGGCATCAGCGGCATTGGCGGCGAACAACTGTGCCGCGTGGCGGTCGGGATCGATGGGTTCCAATCGGCAATATCGGCCCCGCATAACCGTCCTGGGCGGATGCCCACACGCCGTCCAACCGGGCACGTCGAACCCGATGGGCTGGCCGAGTTCGTTGGTTCGCTCAGCCATGGCGCGCCGTTACTTCAGCAGGTTCTTGGCGATATTCAACAGATGAATCTGACTGGTACCTTCATAGACCCGGAACGCCCGCACATCGCGGTAGAAGCGCTCGATGCCGGTGCCTTTCACGTAGCCCGCACCGCCGAATATCTGTACCGCCTTGTCGGCCACGCGGCTGCACATTTCCGTCGAGAAATACTTGCACAGACTGACATCCATAGTCACGTCTTCGCCGCGATCGCGTTTCCTGGCTGTTTCCAAAATCAGGGCGCGAGCAGCCTCAATCTCAACCTTACATTCGGCGAGCATGGCCTGCACCAGTTGGAATTCGCCAATGGCTTTGTCGAACTGTCGGCGCTCCTTGGCGTAAGCGATGGAATCGTCGAGCATTCGAATGGCCGGGCCGGTGGACAATGCCGAGAGATTGATGCGCTGTTTGTTCAGCGCCTTCATCACGGTCTTAAAACCCATCCCCTCGACTTCACCCAACACGGCATCGTCGGGGACGAACATGTCGTCCATGAACACCTCGCCGATGGGAGCGCCTTCCTGGCCCATTTTTGGCGTCGAGCCGCTCGTCGACAGCCCTTCGGTGTCGCGCTCGACGATGAAGGCCGTCACCCCTTTTCCACCGCGCTCTCCTTCGGTGCGGGCGAAAATCGTGAACAGATCGGCGACGGGCGCCAACGTGATGTAGCACTTCTGACCGTTGATGATGTAGCCGCCATCGACCTTTTTGGCGCGCGATTTCATTGCCGATGCATCGGAACCGGCTGTCGGTTCGGTCAATGCCAGACAGCCGATCAATTCACCCGTCGCCAGGCGCGGCAGGTATTTGCGTTTTTGCTCGTCCGTGCCGTCTCGGATGATGCACTCAGACCCGATACCGGCGTTTTGCCCGCCGTAAACCCGAAAAGCGACCGAGCATTGGGTGAATTCCATGAACGCGATGGCCAGTTCCTCCGACGTCAGACCGGCACCGCCGTACTCCTCGGGGATCGACCAGCCGAAACTGCCGAGTTGCTTCAAGCGCTCGACCACATCGTCGGGAATGGTGTCTTCGGCTTCGACACGATCCTCGTTGGGGATCGCTACATCGCGAACGAAATTCCGGATTTGTTCGACCAGTGCGCCGAACGATTCTTCATCGCGGATCATGGTAATGCTTCTCCTTTAAGCGGGCCGCTTGGCGATCATGTCAATTTCAACCAGCGCGCCGCGCGCCAGCCCCGTCACACCAACACAGGTCCGGGCCGGCAGGCGGTCCGCCGGGAAATAGGATTTATAGGTGTCGTTCATGGCGTCGTAGTCGCGTTCGAACTCGGTGATGAACACGCGCGCCGATAAGACATGCTCCAACCCCAACCCTAAGCCTTCCAACACGATGATCAAGTTGTCCATGACCCGCCGGGTCTGCGCCTCGACGCCTTCAGCCAACGGTTTCGAATCATCATCTGGATCCGTCGGCATTTGGCCGGTCAGTTGAATCCAGCCATCGCACTCTACGGCGTGACTGAACGGCGCCACATGCGTGGGAGCCGTAGAGAAGTTGTGAAATATGGGACCGGCCATGCGGGAATCTCCTAATCGGAATTGCAGACGCTTAGTTAAACCGGGAGATTACCGATCGGTCACGTCAATTTCTTCAAGGAAGGCTTTCACGGCTGGATTTTCTTCATCGTCGGCAACGGCAGGGCGTTGTTTCGCTTGCGGAAGAGCGGCAGGCATGTCCGCCACTGCTAAATGGATTTCCTCGCCCATAACGGTATCAATGGCGCCAACCAACGCGACGCGGTCAATGGGTTTGGTGACACAGGCATTCATACCAGCGGCAATGTAAATCTTCTGATTCTCTTCCATGGCGTCGGCGGTAAGCGCGATGATCGGAACCTGGTTCTTAGCCCCCGGCAATTGACGGATCGCCCGGGTGGCGTCGGGGCCGGACATATTCGGCATGCGGACATCCATCAAAATCAAATCGAAATCCTGCGTCTTGTGTGCCTGTACAGCCTGCGCACCATCGCTCACAACCTCCAAGCGGTGACCGAAAGCTTCGACAATGAACTTGATGATCCGTTGATTGATCTCGTTATCCTCGGCAACCAATATATTGAGCGCGCGGTTGGCCCGAAAACTAATCGGAGCGCACGTTTCAGAACGAGACGGGTCACGAACGACTTCCACTGCTGGCACATAGGGTATCGTAAACCAAAATGTGCTGCCCTTTCCGATCTCACTTTCCACTCCGATCTCTCCACCAATCATCTCAACCAGACGCTTGCATATGGAAAGCCCCAGGCCTGTTCCTTCGTAGGTTCGCGTGATGGAAGCATCAGCTTGGGTAAAATCGGTAAACAGCTTAGCAATGGTCTCTTCGGTCATACCGATACCGGTATCGCGCACCAGAAACTTCAATTGAGGTTGACCATCGACACGTTTATCCAGCTCCGCAGTCAACTCGACAATGCCACTTTCCGTGAACTTTACCGCATTGCCCAGCAAATTTACGAGGACTTGGCGCAGACGGGTGGAATCACTGCGAATGCCTTCGGGCAGATCGTCGGCCAGGTGCAGTACGATCTCCAGACCGCCTCCAGCGCCTCCGTCATTTGCCTCATGAAACATCTCGGTAACACCAACCATAAACGACGGCAGGTGGAAATCTACGTTTTCGATTTCCAGCTTGCCGGCCTCCATCTTGGATATATCCAGGATATCGTTGATGATGGTCATCAGGGCCAAAGTCGACTCTTTGATTCGAACGACTTTCTCTTCATTTTCCGGCCGGAGACCGCTGTCGAGCAACATATCGGCGAATCCCATGACACCTGACATGGGCGTCCGGATTTCATGGCTCATGGCCGCCAGAAATTGGGATTTCGCCTCGTTCGAAGCATCGGCGCGTTCACGCGCGATTTTCAACTCGCGGGTCCGCTCAGCGACCCTTTCTTCCAACGATTCACGTTCGCTCTGCAATGCCGCCATCGCCCACTTGCGCTTGCGGTTGACCACCAGCAGTGCTGCGGAAAAAACGCTCAGCACCAACATGGCTATCAATGCACTGGTGATTTCCCAGGTGTATTGCTCGAATACGCTGGGTGAGCGGTAGCGCACGTCTGCCGTTTTCGGTAAATTGCTTTCCGCAATTCCCCAGCGCTTTAGCTGCCGCCAGTCGTAGACATATCCGTACGCGTCACCGGGCTTATACCGAAACTCACCACCACCCACGAGGCCAGCCAGAATGCCGGCGGTGATTTTGCCGACCCGTTCGCCCGACAGCAGATATCCGCCGACAACACCACTACCCACCAAGGCTTCCCAGTTGCTGAACACCGGCGCATTGGCCCGTGCCGCAATGGCCTTTGCAGCCAACTTCGGCACAAACCTCTTTCCCGCACCGTCCTGGAAGATCGGCAGGTAGAAAATCGCGCTTTTGGCCGGCAACGCCGACACGCGGGTCAATAAATCGACCATCGGCAAATCGACAAGATACTCGGTATCCACGCCAGCGCTGTTTTCCGCCCAAGCCTTTTTAAATGCCGCCAGCCTTCTGGCACCACTAGGCCGCGTCGCATCGGCAGCGACGTACACTTTCTTCGGCGATACTCGACGCAGCATCTCGGCACCCGAAGCGCCGAAATCTTGCACCACCGGGACGGTGACGTCCCCACCGTTACCGCGCAACCAGTTCTCCGCCTTGGCGCCCGGTTGCACAAACACGCGCTTAGCGCCGACAAACGCATCAGCACGCTGGGCGATAAAATCAGCCGCCGGCAGGCCTTCGGTAACGACGACACCGATCCGCTTTCCCGCATATTTGTCACGCAAATAGCGCTCAAAGATCGTCTGTTGACTACCTTCCTTGAAACGCGCGGCATCAAGATACTCGACAAACACCTTGGCTTTTCGGCCCGATGCGCGCAGCCCCGCGTTCAAGCCTTTGTCAAATGACGCCGTCCACGGGATTGCCTTATTCCAAGAGCTGATAACAAGGATATCAAAGGGCGCATTCGCTGGTTTTTGCGCCCAAGCCGAATGTGAGGTCGATCCGCTTATTGCCGATATGAACAGCAACAATAACCCGGCGCGAACAAATAATGCGGGCCGTCTCGACTGTATTCTCGCTCGCCACATCTGCATTTGAGAGGACACTATGTGATTGCAGCCACCGCTAAACTGATCTGAGTCAAATTGAGCGACATTCTACCAACGTCTGCAGTTGCTGAATACAATAGAATGTATTTGGCTCGCTAACAGCAGTTGCGCGGGTACGGTGCGGCAATTGACCGCGGGGATCATTCTTCGTTAATAGGCGGGGGCCGCGTGAGACTTGGAGGCCCGCGCAGCGGCACAGCGATTTCTAAATTCACGGCCAAAAGGATCAACACGGCCGAAACGGCCGGGAGAGAAAGATGCGACGTCGAGCCCTGAATGCCCGTCACGCACCATCGCTGAAAGCGCCGAACCGATACCCGCAGAGAGCGCAATTCCACTTCCGCAACATCCTGCCGCAGTGAAAAAACCACCGACGCCCGGGACTGCACCAAGCAAGATAGAGCCGTCCGGTGTATAGCTCGATAATCCGCTGACGTAGCCTGCAAACTGCGCCTCCTCGATACCGGGGAAAAACACAGAAACCGCTGCCATGGCATCGGCAATGACATCCCAATGCTCTTCACCTTGTGTCGGTGAGAATGTATTGATGTCATGGGGCAATTCGCGGGCATCGAAAGTGGCTGAATTTGGCTCCTGCACGCCGATGGCCATTCCCCCCACTTCCGGACGCATATAGGCTTGCACGTCAGGCAACAGTGTCACCGGAAACTCTCCGCCGTATGCCGGTTTCGGTGCCGTTATCCAATAATGGCTTCGTGTCGGTGCCATGGGCAAAGGGTAGCCGGCACGCGCCGCAACCAGGGATGCCCAAGCACCGGCGGCATCAATGATAGAACCACCCGCGATATCGCCCGAGGACGTTATGACGCCCTTAACCCGGTCCCTCTCGATCATCAGGTCCTGCACGTCCGTCCGTGTTCGGATATGAACGCCCGCGTTGCGCGCCGCCCGGCCATAGGCGTTACTAAGTAAATAAGGGTCGATATAACCGTCTGTCGGGAAAAAAGTGATGCGCTGGGCTGCAGATGTGTTCAACCACGGCGCCCTTTCACGAGCCTCTTGAGGGCTCAAGTGTTGAAACGGAATGCCATGGCTTGAAGCATCTTTCTCAATGCTTTCAAGCTCCGCCACTCTCGCATCCGTGCTGGCAATCCGCAGGCTGCCGACTTCGTGAAATCCGACAGGCTCTCCCAATTCATCCTCAAGAAGCGGAATGGTTTCGCGGGTCAACCTGGCCAGAGGCGTTTTGAGTGGCTTTGTAGAAGCTTGCAAAATGAGCCCAGCCGCCTTGCTGGACGCCGCGCTGGCCAGTTCATTGCGCTCAAGGACAACAATACGGTCTTGGCTGTCGCGTGAAAGGTGATAGGCGATAGATAGACCCAAAATGCCGCCGCCAATGATAATGTGATCAAAGGTGTCCACTAATTAAATCGCTCTAACATCCGTTCGGAACCTTCTTGTATCGTAGCATCGCCGTCATCAATTTCCACCCTTGCAATAGTACGCCGCCATTTCTTTGGCAGCTAGGATATGCGATAATTACATGAGCGACGAGGACATGCCGTGGCTGATCAAACACCCATCCTACAGGCTCTAAATTTATCGAAAGCTTATCACACGGGCGAGCTCATCGTGCATGCGCTTTCCAAAGTTGATCTTGATTTGCATGCAGGAGAACTTGTCGTGCTGCTGGGGCCCAGCGGCAGTGGCAAGTCGACGTTGCTCAACATTCTGGGCGGCCTCGATCACCCCTCCACCGGATCGGTGATTTTTGCCGGCGACGATCTGGCCCGAATGGACGACCGCGAGCTCACGCGATACCGGCGGGAGAATGTGGGCTTTGTCTTCCAGTTCTATAACCTCGTGGCCAGCCTGACGGCGCGCGAGAACGTTGAGGTGGTCACCGAAATTGCCAGCCAGCCCATGCCCGCCAACGACGCCCTCAACCTGGTCGGCTTGGGCGAACGCAAAAACCATTTTCCATCCGAACTTTCCGGGGGCGAGCAGCAACGCGTTGCCATCGCACGCGCTATCGCCAAACGCCCAAAAATCCTCATGTGTGACGAACCAACGGGGGCGCTTGATTCCAAGACCGGTATTTTGGTTTTGGAGGCGGTTTCCCAAACCAACCGCAACCTCGGCACCACAACTGTCGTCATCACCCACAACGTCGCCATCGCCGATATGGCCGACCGGGTCGTCGTCATTGGCGACGGGCGCATCCAGGAAGTTCGCGTTGTCACAGACAAAAAACAGCCGGCGGACATGTCATGGTAGTCCACGTATTCACACCGCTAGACAAAAAGGTGATCCGTGACCTCGGCATCATGTGGGGGCAGGCGCTGGCGATCACGTTGGTGATCGCTGCTGGTGTCGCCATGTTCGTGATGAGTGAAGGTATGCTGCGTTCCCTATGGGAAACCCGCGCGGTCTACTATGACCGATATGGGTTCGCGGACGTCTTTGCGCCGCTGAAACGCGCACCGAATGCCTTGGCTAAGCGTCTGGAGCGGGTTTCCGGCGTACGATTTGCCGAGACGCGCATTAAACAGCGCGTGACCCTGGATATGCCCCACATGGATGAGCCCATTCAAGGGCAAATCTTATCCTATCCCGTGGGCCGCGAACCAAAGCTCAACCGATTGCATTTAGCCCAGGGCCGCTGGTTGGCGCCGGGCAGGAACAATGAGATTTTGGTAAGTGCGGCCTTCATTGAGGCGCATGGCCTAGCGTTGAAAGCCGGCGACGAAATCACAGCTATCTTGAACGGTCGTAAGCGTGATCTAAAGATCGTTGGCGTGGTGCTGTCGGCGGAGTTTATTTACGCCATCCGACCGGGCGCCATGATGCCCGACAACAAACGCTACGGCATTTTCTGGATGTCCCGGGTTGCACTTGAGGCGGCGTTCGACATGAAGGGTGCGTTCAACGACGCAATCGCATCAATCGAGCCCGGCACCGAACTGTCCACTGCAATAAACGGCATCGACAAGGTGCTGGAACCCTATGGCGGTGTCGGCGCCTATGGTAGAGCGCATCAGGTTTCGGATTGGTATGTGTCTGGCGAGATCGATCAGTTGCGCAACATGGCGCAAATCATCCCGCCGATCTTCCTCGCCATCGCGGCGTTCTTACTAAATGTCGTGATTTCGCGGTGGATCGACACCGAACGCGAACAGATCGGTCTGCTCAAGGCGTTCGGATATACCACCGGAGCCGTTGCCGTTCACTATGTCAAATTGGTGATGATCATCACCGTAAGTGGCGTTCTGCTTGGCTTTATGGGTGGTGTCTGGCTGGGGGGCGGCCTTGCCGCGCTGTACCAGGAATTTTTCAGGTTTCCTTTTCTGTATTTCCACTTCACCACGTCAGTCTTTGCGATCGGGGGTGGCATCAGCATCCTCGGCGCGCTGCTCAGCACTTGGGGGGCGGTGCGCCGCGCCGCCATGCTGGTGCCTTCCGAAGCCATGTCGCCACCGCCGCCAACAAGTTATGCGCACACCTCCTTCGAAGCGTGGGCGCATAAATTATCACAGCCTTCAAAGATGATCGTACGCCACCTCGTGCGCTGGCCGCGGCGCACAGCACTGACTATTCTGGGCAACGCTGCCGCAGTGGCAGTGCTCATCGGGTCGATGTTTTTCATTGATGCCATGGAAAAACTAATCGATATCAACTTCAACCGCGCCGAACGCCAAGACGCAACTCTGAGCTTCATGGAAGCCAAGCAGGCCCGCGCGCTGCAAGACATAAAGTCTCTGCCAGGCGTTCTTCAAGCGGAGCCGTTCCGGGCCGTCCCGGCCCGCCTGTCCTTCCAGGGCAAGGAACGACGCGAAGCGCTGACGGGCGTCATTCCGAACGCCAACCTGAGCCGCATCCTCGACCAGCGTTACGCTCCAATCGCCGTGCCGAAAACCGGCCTCGTATTGTCGAAAAAGCTTTCGGAATTACTAGGTGCTGGCGTTGGCGACGTCGTTGTCGCACATGTCACCGAGGGACGCCGCCCGGTCCTGGAGCTGCCGGTGGTGCAGGTTTCAGAGACCATGATGGGCAGCCCGGCATTCATGGATTTCTACTATCTCGGTCGAGTCATGCGTGAACAAGGGCGGATGAACGGCGCCTACGTGAAACTGGATGCGCTCATAGAGAAGGATTTCTACAGCGCCCTTAAGAATACGCCCGCCATCGCCGGCGTGGCGATGAAGACGGCGGCGCTGCAAAGTTTTCGAGACACCATGGGTGAAAATGTTCTGGTGATGACGTTCTTCAATGTGCTTTTTGCAGGTGTTATCGCCGTCGGGGTTATCTACAACGCGGCGCGCATTTCGTTGTCGGAGCGCGCCCGCGAATTGGCCAGCCTTCGGGTCTTGGGATTCACATTGGGCGAAACATCCTTCATCCTGCTGGGAGAATTAGCCATCCTAGTGGTCGCCGCGCTGCCGCTCGGTTGCGCGCTGGGTTATGGGCTGGCATGGGTTTGGACCCTTTCGTTGGATACAGACCTCTACCGCATTCCGTTGGAGGTCAGCCGGCAAACCTTCGGCTTCTCTTGCTTGGTAGTCGTTGGCGCCGCGCTGCTTTCCGGGATTGCGACATTTCGCCAATTGGCGAAACTGAATATGGTGACAGCTCTGAAAACGCGGGAATGATTCGGGATACGCTGATCATGACACATGGAAAACCTCGCACTTTCGGTCGATACGCCTTTTGGGGCGTGATCATTGTATTGGTGTTGGCGTTTTTGGGTTGGTCCTTCACGCCTAGCGCCGTACCTGTCGACTTAGGGACAATCTCAAGCGGCGCTATGACCGTGCAGGTCGAGAGCGAGGGCCGCACGCGGGTCAATGATATCTATGTGATTTCCGCCCCTGTGTCGGGCCTGCTGAAGCGCATCAGAGCCAAAGCCGGGGACGCCGTCATCGCCAACCAGACCCGTCTGGCGGCAATCGAACCGGCCGACCCCACCATACTCGACCGCCGCTCTCGCGCCGAAGCGGAAGCAACGGCCCAGGCCGCCGAGGATGTCTTGGCGTTGGCCTTGGCCGAAATGGACCGTGCACGCGCCGAGCTCACCTTCGCACGCACCGAACACAACCGCGCCCAACAACTCCGTCAGCGCGGCACCATATCCCAACGCGACCTGGATGTCGCGGAGCTGGAAGTGGTCACCCGCGCCGCGCGACTTAAAAGCGCAGAGGCCCGCGCCAAGGTGCGTCAGCACGAACTGGAAACCGCGCGCGCACGGCTGCTAACATCGATTGGCGACAGCGCAAACCGAGAGTGCTGTGTAGAAATATTTGCACCGGTCAGCGGGCGGGTGCTGCGAGTCGTGCACGAAAGCGCTGGCGTCGTTGCCGCCGGTACTGAATTGCTGGAAATCGGAAACCCGAGTGAATTGGAGGTGGTTGTCGACCTTCTCACTTCAGATTCTGTGCGTATCCGTGAGGGGGCGAAAGTCATTATCGATACCTGGGGCGGCCCGGCATTGACGGGGACCGTGCGCCGTATCGAGCCATTTGGCTACACCAAGGTCTCGGTACTGGGCATTGAGGAACAGCGCGTCGATGTGGTGATCGATTTTTCCGATCCGGAAAACCTGCCAACGTCCCTGGGGCATGGATTTCGAGTCGAGACTAAAATCGAACAATGGCGTGGCGACAATGTCTTGCGCGCGCCCATGTCGGCACTGTTTCGTGTGCAAGACAGTTGGGCCGTTTATGTGTTCGACCAAGGGAGCGCGCGTTTGGCGCGCATTGACGTCGGCCATATGAACGACCGCGAAGCCGAGGTTCAGTCCGGTCTCGAGGATGGCGATCTGGTGGTCTTGCACCCGTCTGATCAGATTTCCGATGGCGTCCGGTTGAGCCGACGTGAAGAATAACCTCGGTTGGCGCCTTCCGCCTTAAACGAACTCTTCGTCCTCGCGCCGGAACTCTCCCAGATCACGTTCCTGCACACCAAGAAACACAGGGTCTGCGTTCTTCCGGTAGATATTGACCTTGGCGTTATAAACGTTGCGCGTGCGGCCGTGTTTGTCCGCAATGCAGTAGCGTTTGATGGCGAAATCATCGTCTTTCTTTTCACCGGTCAGGTAACATTTGATGTCGGTGATGTGGTCGCCGGATAAGGTCAGGCCTTCGAGGCTGGAAAGCGTCGCTTGGGTGCGCTCAATAAAATCCACCGCGTTGATGCGCTGCGCTTGCAGGCTTTCATGGCTGGGCATGGGGGCATCGAAATCACCGACCAGGATTTGTCCCGGCAATGCGCGGTCGATCATCCGAGCCAGCTCAATCGTCACATCGCCGACGATGTAGCTGTAAACCGTCGGGCTCAAGCCCTCTGATTGATAGAACTCGTAGTGACCGCCCATGTGGAAGCACGCGCGCAGCAGCGGTGTCGTGTTGTGGCTGGATTTCGCCCGCGCCAGCGCGTTGTCGGCGAGCACCAGATGCATGAAATGATACAGATTAACATTGGCCTGAACCGAGCGGTCGCGGTTCCAGACATAATAACCGTCGCCGGTGGTGGTACGGGCAAACGAAATGTCGATCTTTTTCGAAAGCATTTTCGAATAAGCCGCGTTGACCGAATAGCTGAGCGAGTTCAGTTGCGTCACCTGCTCCAACGGCGAATACAGCGAAAACCCGACGATATCGAACAGCGCCACGGCGCGGTCCTCGACATAGGAGATGGAATAGCGTTGCACCACAGACTCGATCAATTCGGGATGCAGGTCCATTTCCGGCACGAACGGCAACTCGATTTCAACCGGGTCGTAGCCCGTCATCTTGGCCAGATAATCGATTCCTTCCTTGGTCACCTGCTTGGGGCTGGCGATGACTTCTTCGATGAAACTGCGCGGTTTCAGGCCAAGGGCCGACGGCCCCGCAGCTTCCGCATCAGCGGATGCCGTGGTGGCGTGCTCGGAAATGGTATAGTGCGGGATCACCAGCACCTCCATGCCGCGCCCCTTGGCCGTCCAAACCAAAATCAAGTTGCGCCCAAGCGCCCAAACCTTGTGCAGTTCCTGGTCGAGCGTCTCCAACCATTCGAGTTCCTGCTCTGACGGGCCTTCGCGGACCATCGGATTGAACACTCGCGGTGTACGGAGATCAGTACGCATGAATCTAGGCCTCGGGGTTTCGCCGCGTCACATCGGCATCTTTCAATGCGCTATGGCGGCGGTCCAGGTGGCCGTCAAACATCTCGCGCAGCGCCGCCAGTTCGGATGCAATATTTTCAACTCTGGCCGCTGCCTGGGTTGCGAGATTGCGATCGTCCATCATTTCCAGATAGGTCGTAAGGCCGTCCGTATGGAATGACACGGCACCCAAAAAGTCTCCAACGCTGCGTGGCCGGTGCATATAAACCCGGTGCACGTTCCTCAGGTTATCCACCAAAATCTGGATCAGCGATTTGAAGAATGGTTCCGCATTGCCGATTTTATTCTCGAAAATATCCTGCGGCAGTGTAATCAACACGGCGTCTTCCAAGGCGCGCGCGTTGGCCATGCGCGGAGAGCCGTCCAGGATCGACATTTCACCAAACAACTCGCCGCCGACCATGGTGGCCAATTGCACTTCCTCACCCTCGACGGTTTTGAAAATGCCGACCGTTCCCGTTTCGATAATAAATGCCATATCGCCCGGCTCGCCCTCGTTGAACACGAAGTCGCCGGCACGGAAGAACTTTTTCTTGATACCACGTTCCGCTGAAAGCATGGCCGGAGTGTAGCCTTCCTACTCCGGCAAGGGAATATCGAATGTTCCCAAGGCTTTGGCTTGACGCTTATCCAGTTTGGACTCATCGAAGCCGTCAATCAGCCCGTGGAACATACGGTGCCAGTTGATCTCGGCACCCAAATGCGTAAACACGCTGCCGAGCCCAATGGCGGCGCGGTCCATGAGCACGAATTCGCGCGGCGGGCGCACGCCGCCCACCGTGCGCAGTTCGCGGTGCACCTTGGCGGCCACGCCGGCGCCGTAGGCGACACCGCCGTTTTCCTGGATGGTGGTGACCTTGTCCTCCAGCAACGGCGCATAGAGAAACTGTGCCCACTGGTTCAGGATATCAATCACCTCGCGTTCCAGATTGGCGAACCCCCAGGTCTCGTAGGCATGCACGGCCAACGCCTCGTCGTCATCGCGCAATGCCTTGTAGAGATCGATCACGGCGCGCACGAAGGATGGCTTGAAAACCCTGACACAGCCGAAATCCAGCAGATTAACGCTGTAGTCGTCGCGCACCGTGTAGTTCCCGAGATGCGGATCGCCGTGGATGACGCCGTAATTGTAGAGCGGCACGTACCAAGCCCGGAACATATTCTCGGCCAGTGCGTTTCGAGCGTCTGCATGATGCTCGACAAACGACATCAACGGTTCGCCCTCGAGCCAGTTCATGGTCAACAATCGGTCGGTGGACAACGCGTCCACGGGCACCGGCACATGAACACCAGTTTCGGCCTTCAGGATGTGGCCGTAGAGTTTCATGTTGTTGGCCTCGCGCGCATAATCCAGTTCCTCGCGCAGGCGTTCGGAAAGCTCGGCGTGAATGTTGGACGGATCGAGCGCCTTGTCGTAGCGGTGATAAATCCCGAACACCACCTTCAACTGCTTGAGATCCGCCTCCACTGCTGACGACATATCCGGATACTGCAGCTTGCACGCCAGCATGGTGCCGTCTTCGGACTCGGCGCGGTGCACCTGCCCCAACGACGCGGCCGCAGCCGCCTGATGCTCGAATTCCTTGTAGTGCGATTGCCAATCGGGACCCAATTCGGTCGCCATGCGGCGTTTGACGAAGGGCCAGCCCATGGACGGCGCGTTGGTCTGCAACCGGCCCAGTTCGGTCATGTATTCCTCGGGCAGCATATCGGGCACGGTCGACATGATCTGCGCCACTTTCATCAGAGGCCCCTTCAGTCCGCCCAACGCCGCTTGCAATTCAGATGCGTGTTCCGCCTTGTCGATGGTTAAACCGAAAAACCTGTTGCCCGCCACCTTGGCCGCCAATCCGCCCGCCGCACGCCCGACTTTGGCGTAGCGTTTGACCCGTCCGCCCAAGGAGTTTCGATCAGAGGAGTTCTGGTCAGCCATCGGTATTGAGCGACCCCTCCAACTCGTCGATAAAGCCGGAAATCACCGAAAGGCCCTGCTGCCAGAACGCCGGGTCGGATGCGTCCAGTCCGAAGGGTGCGAGCAGTTCCTTGTGGCGCTTGGTACCGCCGGCACGCAGCATGTCGAAGTACTTCGCCTGGAAGCCCTCGTGACCACTCTGGAATACGCCATAGAGCGCGTTCACCAGACAATCGCCGAACGCATAGGCGTAAACGTAGAACGGCACATGGATGAAATGCGGAATGTAGCCCCATAGCCAGCGGTAGTCGTCGTCGAAAGTAAAAACGGGCCCTAAGCTCTCGGTCTGGGTTTCGATCCAGATATCGCCCAGTTGTTCGAGGCTCAGCTCGCCGTCGCGCCGGGCGACATGTACACGGGTCTCGTAGTCGTGAAACGCCACCTGCCGGACCACGGTATTGAGCATGTCCTCGACCTTGCCCGCCAGCAAAACGCGGCGCCGTGCCGGATCGGTCTCTGCGTCCAACAGCGCGCGGAAGGTCAACATCTCACCAAACACCGATGCGGTTTCCGCCAGCGTCAGCGGCGTATTGGCCAGCAGCAGGCCTTGGGGTCCGGCCAGCACCTGATGCACGCCATGCCCCAGTTCATGCGCCAGCGTCATCACGTCGCGCGCCTTGCCGTGGTAGTTGAGCAACACGTAGGGATGTGCCGACGGCACCGTGGGGTGCGCAAAGGCGCCCGACGCCTTGCCGTCACGCGGCGGTGCGTCAATCCAGCCCTGGTCGAAAAACTTGCCCGCCACATCGGCCATTTCCGGCGCGAAACCGCCATAGGCATCAAGCACCATGGATTTCGCCTCGGCCCACTCAAAAGGCCGGGCCGCATCATCGGGCAACGGCGCGTTGCGGTCCCACCAGTCCATTTTTTTTAAGCCCATCCAGCGCGCTTTCAGCCCGTAATAGCGATGCGCCAGGTCGCCGTAACTGCCCTTGACGGCGGCCACCAGTGCGTCGACCACTTCGGGCTCGACCTGATTGGCAAGATGGCGCGGTTGGGCGGGCGTATCGTAACCGCGCCAGGTGTCTTCAATCTCTTTGTCCTTGGCCAGCGTGTTGGTGACCATGGCCAGCAAGCGCGC
Source organism: Rhodospirillaceae bacterium (assembly GCA_016845145.1). Classification (GTDB taxonomy): domain Bacteria; phylum Pseudomonadota; class Alphaproteobacteria; order Rhodospirillales; family Casp-alpha2; genus TMED8. Next base: position 13,756 of record JAERTE010000070.1, on the reverse strand, counting down.
ATTGTCCTTCAAGCCTTTCGCCAGCGCGTTGCCGGCATCGCGGCGCTGAATACCGTCCTTGCTGGTCAGGCGGTCCAAGGTATCGGTAAGCGTGAGTTCCTCTCCGCCAACAGCAAGCCGCAGGTGCGCCAGGGTCTCGTCGAACAACCGCGTCCATGCATTCTTGCCGGCGACGGATTTCTCGTGCAGCAACTTCTCCACTTCGTCGCTGAGTTGATAGGGACGCATGATCCGGATGTCCTCGATCCAGGGCCGGTAGCGCGCAAAATCATCGTCAGCCAGCATCGTCTCGACAGCCGCGTCCTCAAGGCGGTTGATCTCCAGTGTGAAGAACAGCGTCTGCGAGGTGATCACCGTCGCGCGCTCTTGGATTGTCTGGTAGAACCGCGCGATCTCACCGTCTGTTACATTTCCGGCATGCAGCAATTGCGCGTAACTCATCACCCGGTGCAGGGTTTCCAAAATAGTTTCGTAATCGGCCACTGCCGCCGCCAGCCCGGCGCCGTCCAACTTCGCCAGCTTACCGGCATGGCGTTCGTGAAACGCCGCACTTCGGTTTTCAGCGTCTTTGAGGTCTCGTTCAAGCGCCGGTGCGTCCGGTCCGCTATACAGATGATCGAGATTCCATTCAGGTAAGGCGGAGGGCTGGGTGGCAGGTTGGGCGGTCATGGCAGACTTTCAAAAACAGAAGGAATTACGGCTTCCCTCGATATAGGACTGGAAATGCTAAGCGGCAACGGCAATCATAGTGCATTGGGGAGGGAGATTGCGATGGCGGAGTACCGCTGGCCGAATTTGGCCGCCATGTTTTTCGATCAGGTCGCCCGGCACGGTGATCGACCGTTTCTTTGGGCGAAGCGCGACGGTGCCTACCGTGCACTGAGCTGGGGCGATGCGGCGGCACGGGTGACGGCGCTGGCTCGGGGCCTGCGCATGCTCGGCATTGAGCCCGGCGACCGCGTGGTTTTAGTATCCGAAAACCGTCCCGCCTGGCTGATCGCCGATGTCGCGATCATGGCCGCCGGCGCCATATCGGTGCCCGCCTACACCACCAACACCGAGGCCGATCATCTGCATATCCTGAGCGATTGCGGCGCCAAGGGAGCCATCGTCTCGACCCGCAAGCTGGCCGAGCGTCTGCGCCCCGCCGCGACCACGGCACCGGATCTGGAGTTCGTTATCGCCATCGAGCCGCCCGACATCGACCAGGCTTCGAGCTTCGATCTACACAGCTTGGATGCCGTCCAGGACATGGGTAAGAACGGACATGAGAATGTCGTCGAATTGGCCGGGCGCTGGAAGCAAGACGATACCGCCTGCATCATCTACACATCGGGCACGGGCGGCGCGCCCAAGGGCGTGATGTTGTCGCACAAGGCGATCATGCATAACTGCCTCGGCGCCAAGGATGCGTTGGTCGATATCGGCTTGGGTGATGAAACCTTCCTGTCATTCCTGCCGCTGTCGCATTCCTACGAACATTCGGCGGGGCAGTTTTTCCCAATCTCCATCGGTGCGGAAATTTATTACGCCGAAGGTGTCGAGACACTGGCGACAAACATGATTGAGGCCAAGCCGACGATCATGACCGCCGTGCCGCGATTATATGAGATGCTGTACCAGCGCATCACCGTCGGCGTCAGAAAAACCGGCGGATCCAAAGAAAAGCTGTTCAACAAAGCGCTGGAGCTCGGCACCAAACGTTATGAGACAGGCAAGCTGGGTTTTGTGGAAACAATCCAGAACGCGGTACTGGAAAAGCTGGTTCGAAGTAAGTTGCGCGGGCGGTTTGGCGGACGATTGAAAGCGCTGGTCTCGGGCGGCGCGCCGCTAAACCCGGAACTCGGCACCTTTTTCACGGCCTTGGGCCTGCGCATTCTGCAAGGCTATGGCCAAACGGAGACGGCACCTGTGGTTAGTGTCAACCGCGCCTATCAGGTCAAGATGCACACTGTCGGCCCGCCCTTGATCGAGACCGAGGTCAAGATCGCCGACGACGGGGAAATTTTGGTCAAAGGTGATCTCGTCATGCAGGGATATTGGGGCAAGCCTGACGCCACGCGAGAAACGATCATTAATGGCTGGGTGCACACCGGTGACATCGGAAAATTTGACGACGACGGGCACTTGATGATCACCGACCGCAAGAAAGACATTATCGTCAACTCTGGCGGTGACAACTTGGCGCCACAGCGCATCGAAGGCATCATCTGCCTGGAAGCGGAAATCGCCCAGGCCATGGTTTATGGCGACAAACGCCCGCACATTACCGCCCTTGTGGTCCCCGACAACGATTGGCTGCGAGATTGGGCGGCGGCGGCGGGCAAGCCGGGCAGCATGAGCGAACTGGCGGGCGATGACGATCTGCGAAAGGCCCTGGTGCCGGCCATGGACCGCATCAACGCGGGGCTTTCGAATATTGAAAAGGTGCGGCGTTTCATGATCGCCGACGAGCCCTTCAGCATCGACAACGCGCAAATGACCCCGACCATGAAAGTTCGACGCCACAAGCTGATTGAGGTCTATGGCGATCGGTTGGAAAAACTATACAACTGACGGGAGTTGGTATGGCCTACCGCCAATGGGAAATCGCCATTGAAGCGGCGTCTCATCTACAACGCGAGGCCCTCGCCTATTGGCGCTCATTGATCGTCGACAAAACCCTCGGCATGCCTTGGGCCGCCGATTTCGAGTTGATGCACCTGCCGCCGGCCGTTATTCCAACGACCCATGTCGCGGATGTATTGAACGGTGGAGAAGATTTCCGGTTTCGGTTCTGGGGCAGCGGTTTCAAGAATTTCATGGGCGACGATTGCACGGGTAAATCGCCGAACGATTTGATGCCTATCGCCACGCGCAAACCTGTTTGTGAGAACCTTCGGCAGATCGTCGAGACGGGGCGAGTCATCGCGATCATGTCCGAGTTTGAACGCGCTGGCGGCGCTCAAACGGTAGGTTTTCAGCGTATAGTCCGCATGCCACTAGCCGCACCCGACCGCACCGTCGGCCAAATCGTGACGTTGGCTGAATTTCTAATGGATGAACATGAAGCTTTGAAACTGATCGAGGAAATGATCGAACAATCGAGCTAAAACCATCGCTTTTCGGTCCACCGCATAACCACCAGCGATGCCAAGCCGAGCACGGCAAATCCCATCACCAGCGGCATCACGCCGCCGTTGAAGCTGCCCCCCACGATCCAGGCGAACGGTAGCGCGATGATGGTCGACACACAGCCCACAAAAGCAGCCCCTAAACCCGCCATATGGCCCAGTGGCTCCATGGCCAGGGCGTTCAAATTGCCGAATAAAAGCCCCATGCAAAAGAAGGTCACCATCAACCAGGCCATGAACAACCAAAACGCCGGCAGACCACCTGAATAATGAACGACTACGGCGAACGCGGCGGCGCTTACGGTGGTAAGGCTAACCGCCCGCCACGATAGGAGCCGCATACCGAGCCGCATCACCAACCTGGCATTCAGCATAGACCCCGCGCCGATAGCGATAGCCGCAGCCCCGAAATAAACCGGGAACAGCATGCCCGTATCGTAAGCGTCCTGGTAGATCTGACGCGACGACCCCAGGTAGCCGATGAAAGAGCCGAAAACCAAGCCGGCGGTGACCGTGTAACCCATGGTCACACGGATGGCGCAAATCTCGACAATGCCCGAAATAACATTTCTAACGGAGAACTTCCGCCGCTGAGCAGGTGCCAAGGTTTCGGGCTGGCGGAGCCCAAACCAAACCAACGCAATCAACGCCATGACAAACAGCAGGGTAAAGGTCGCGCGCCATCCGGCAAGTACGAATACCCCCTGCCCGATCAGCGGCGCCAGGGTCGGCACCAAGATAAACACCGCCATGATAAACGACATGATGCGCGCCATGGCTCGGCCTTCGTAACCATCCCGCACGATGGCGATTGGCACGATCCGGGGCCCCGCAACACCCAGGCCTTGCAGCACCCGCCCCACCAGCATAACAGTGAAATCCGTCGCCAGCATCGACATCAGGCAGCCGACCAAAAACACGCCGAACCCCCAATAGACGATGGGCTTACGCCCGAAGCAGTCGGACAGCGGCCCGGCCAGCAACTGCCCAATCGCGTACCCGACGAACAACATCGAGACGATCAATTGGGTGTCATTGACGTTCGCCACCGCCAAGTCCTGCCCAATAACATCCAACGCCGGCAGCATCACGTCCGTCGACATGGCCACGAGCGAGACCGTCAGCGCCAACAGGGGCACGAACTCTCCGGTGGATAACGGTTTGGTGGGCTGTTTCATGAACTCGAAGTGGACCTAATCTCATACGAATGCAAGCGCCATTCAGCACCCAAGCATCAGTTTCATATCGGTTTTGCATCCTCTCGGCGAAATCCATAGAATCCCGCTCGCACCTTTGGAACATCATCATGGGGAGTGGTCGGGACCGACAATGGAAACAATCGAAGCGGATGTTTGGGTTATCGGTTCCGGCGCGGCGGGCTTGATGGCCGCCATTACGGCGCGTCAGGAAGGCGCCGACGTAGCGGTCGTCGGCAAGAGCGGGCCCGGCAAAGGTACGTCAACTACATTCGCTGTAGGCGCCTTCGCCGGCCCCTGGGGTGGACTGAGCGAAGACGAGTACAAAGACCGCGTGCTCACCGCCGGACGCGGCCTAAACGATTTGGATATGGTCTCCATTGCCGCCGCCGAGGCGCCGGCGCGGTTCCAAGACCTGATGGACTGGGGGCTCAACACCAAGACAGCCAAGGGCGTTTTCATGGCGCTACCGAAGGAAGACCCGGGTGACCGCATCCCGGTATGGGGCCGCGAAATCGTGCTCTGCATGGTTGCCAAGGCGAAAGAGATCGGCGTGCGCTTTGTCGACAACTTGGTCGTACGTTCGATTTCCGCCGGTGCCGACGGCGTCTCCATGGCCGCCTATGGGGCCAAGCGAAAAGACTGGGTTGAACTCAGGGGTGGTGCCACGATCCTGGCCGCCGGAGGCGCCGGCGCGTTGTTCATGAACCACGACAACCCCAAACGTATGGGCGGCGATTCGCATACACTCGCCTATGAAGCGGGCTGCGTCATGCAGGACCTGGAATTCGTACAGTTCTACCCGGTTGCCATCGCCGAACCGGGCAAGCCGATTTTCCTGATCGAGCCCGAAGGCGCCGATCTCGGCCATCTGGTCAATGCCGACGGCGAGGATATTCTGGATAAATACGAAATCACAGTGCGTCCCGCCGCCACGCATGCGCGTGACGCGCTGTCGCAGGCGCTGTTCGAGGAAATCGAGAAATACGACGGCAAGGTCTACATCGACCTGACCCACGTGACCAAGGAAACCTGGAGCAAAAACCCCATCTCGGCCACCAAATGGGCCTATCTGGATGCCAAATTCAACGCCTGGGGCCAACCCATGCGCGTCGCGCCGGTAGCACATTTTTCCGGAGGCGGCGCGCGCACGGATCTGCACGGCGCCACCAGTGTCGCCGGCCTTTATGCGGCGGGTGAAGCCGCCGGCGGCATGCACGGCGCCAACCGCATGGGCGGCAACGCGCTCACCGAATGCCTAGTGTTCGGCCACCGCGCTGCCATATCTGCCACGGCTTTCGCCATGAACCGAGCAAAAGGCGAGACCGCAGCCGCCGCCCCACGTCCCCTAGAAACCGGCGAGCCTACGGCCGACCCTGACACGCTGCGCACGGAGCTGAGCCATATCATGTGGCAATACGGTGGCATTCGCCGTGATGCTCAAGGGCTGACCTTAGGCCTTGAGAAAGTCCGTGCCATCGGCACCGAGGCGGCACGCACCCGCGGCATCAACGAACCGCGTCGGCTGCAAAAGTTCTTGGAACTGCAAATGGCCGCGCGGGCGGCGGAACTTATTTTGGAATCCGCCAGCCGGCGCAAAGAAAGCCGCGGCACCCATGCACGCGCCGATTTCCCCGCCAGCGACGACGATCAATGGAACGGCCATATCCGGGTTGAACGGCGACAAGACAATGCCGAGTGGTGGTTTGACGCCTTGGTTGAAGATGACAATACCTTGCAGGCGTCAACATCATCGCCGTAAGATCATGCGATGATACTTGCGAGCAGGCATTCTATCATGAGACGAAAGCATCTTTCCTCAGCGGTCTTCGCTCTGGCCTTGATGGCTTGGCCTATTGGACTTGCCTGGGGCGCCGATACCCTGAAGTTGGTTTACGAGGACCGCCCTCCTTATTACATAACGGCGAAAAACGGAGATGTCCGCGGCTTGGCAATTGACCCGGTAAAATCGGGACTTGAGAAAGCGGGAATTGAGCCAAAGTGGGTGGTGAGTTCGGCCAAACGGCAAATCGCCGCCATTAAGGCCAACCGTGAAGTCGTGTGTTCTCCGGGCTGGTTCAAAAAGCCGGAACGCGAAATCTTTGCGAAGTTCTCCAACTCGATTTACCAAGATCGCCCGCAGGTGGTCATCGCGCGCACAGACAACGTTCATCGCATCCCGCATAAGACATTGGCACAATTGTTCAAGGATCCGAAGCTCCGGATCGGTGCCAAGTTGGGATATTCCTATGGCACGTTCGTCGACCGTCTTTTGGGCCAACACAGGCCTGCGATGGTCCGCTCCGCCCAAGACACCGGCGGCCTTGTCCGCATGCTGCTGGGCCGGCGCTTCGACTACATGGTGGCGGCGCCGGAAGAGGTTTCCAGTCTGGCGGATAGCCTTGGCGTCGCCGGCAATGACATTACGTCGGTGATCATGCGAGACATCCCGCCCGGCAACTACCGCTACCTCATGTGTTCGAAAAGCGTGAGCGACGAGATATTACGCCGCTTTAACGAGGCTTTGGCATTCACTTCGAAGTGACCAGTATTTCAACATCACGCTAGAGCATGTTTTGACCATCTCAGCGGCTCCGTATTCTCGAAATATGCTCTAGGCTTGCGTGTCCGAAGGCGCACGCCGTTCGCGGATCGCAATGACAATGCCGCTCGCGGCAATGACAGATACACCGGCCCAGGTCCAGATGTCGGGAAAATCACCAAACACCAGATAACCCAGCGTCGTCGCAATAATGATTTCCACATAAGCAAAAGGTGCGAGCACCGATGCGGGCGCCAATCCGTAGGCGCGGATGAGCAGGTAGTGGCCCAGAGTCGCGGCGATGCCCAACACGCAAAACAACCCAAACGCCGCCGCGTCGGGAGCTTGCCAGAACATTGGCAGAGCCACCGACATCACGATGAAACCGACAATCGACTGAAAGGCCAAGGTGCGCCAGGGATCGTCCTGGGCGCTCAGTCCACGGGTCAGCAGATTGTATCCCGCGAACATCACCGCCGCGCCGAGAACATAGACCGTGCCCATGGGCAAGCCCTCCAGGGACGGTCGGATGACGATCAGAGAGCCCAAAAAACCGAACCCGACCGCCGTCCAGCGCCGCCAGCCGGGATGTTCGCCCAAAAACAGCGGTGACAAGGCGGTGACCAAAAACGGATAGACGAAATAGGTCGCCAGCGCATCGGCCAGCGCCATGGTCTTGAGCCCCATAAAGAAACCAATGGTGGCCGCCACCAACAGCAGGCCGCGCAGCACATGTTTGCCAGCCTCGGCAGGAGGCCTGAAGATATCACGGCGGCGGGTGAGAAGTGCGGGCGAGAGGATCAACAAGCTAAAGGCAAAACGCCCCCAAACCACCATCACCACCGGATAGCCCCACTGGCCGAGCAGCTTGGCAGCGACATCCATGTTGGGGATGACCGCCCATGCCGCCAGGAAAAACAGGATGCCGCGCCAGATCTGGGTCACTAAGCTTTAGTCTTTCACCAAGAAGTCATTCAGCGCCGCAAGCACCTTTTCGGGCGCTTCTTCGGGCAGGAAATGGCCGCAATCCACGGGGCCGCCCGTCACTTCCGCCGCGCACCATTGGCGCCAGACCTCAAGCGGCTCGGCACCCCCCTGCGGTCCGCCGAAACCACGCTTGCCCCCCCACAAAAACAACATTGGGCAGGCAACCTTGTTGCCGGCGTCTACGTCGGCGGCATCGTGTTCCGCGTCTATGCCGGCGCCGGCGCGGTAGTCTTCGCAACTGGCGTGGATGGCGTCAGGCTCACGCATGGCTTCCAGATAGGCGGCCATGGCGCGCGTATCGAATTCGAACCCCGGCGCAGCCCAACTGCGCATCAGGTGCGCATGGAAGCCATCGGGATCGGCGGCAATCAGGGTTTCGGGCAAAGGCGCGGGCTGTGCCAGGAAGGTCCAGTGAAAAGCGCCCAGTGCGCGGGTTTTGTCCCAAGCGCGCCACATGTGTTCGGTCGGCACCACATCCAACGTACAAAACCGCGTCACCCGCGCCGGGTGATCCAGGCACAACCGATAGCCGACACGCGCGCCGCGGTCGTGGCCCACCACCTGGAACGTCTCGTGGCCCAGCGCCGTCATCACCTGAGCCAAGTCAGATGCCATGGCGCGCTTGGAATAGGCCATGTGATCGGTATCCGTTTTCGGACGCCCACTGGCGCCATAACCGCGAAGGTCTGCCACCACCACCGTGAACTGCTCGGCCAACATCGGCGCGACCGCATGCCAACACGCACCGGTTTGCGGATAGCCGTGTATCAGCAGTACGGCGGGGCCGGACCCGGCCGTGCGCACGAAAATCTCCGTCTCGGCGGTTGCAATGCGTTGCGTTTCGAATGTCTCAAGCATCACCACTCTCCAGTGTCAGCCTTCGCACAATTTCGGCGGCCGCGGGAATGTCGTCGATGGCATCGACACCTTGCCCGCAATAGAGCGATAGGCGCCGGGCGAAATTGTCCTTGTCGTGCGGGCGCACGCCGCCATTGACCCAACGCAGCGGATCCCAGTAGTGCCGGGTGCGGAGCGACCGATACGGCGTGCCGAACGGCCAGCCGTAGGAATAGGCCTTGGCGTGATGGGTATCTTCGCCTCGGCCCTCGACGAGACGCTGCTTATAAATCGGATGCGCGAAGGCCTCCAGCGTGGCGATGAAGCGTGTCCCGACCCAAGGTCCGGCTGCGCCCTTGCGCATCACCGTCGCAACATCATCCGCCGTACTCAGGCCACCGGCCGCCAACACCGGCAATGGCGCAACCGCTTCGATCACCGGCCCGAGCAGATCGTCCAACTTGCTTTTACCCCTGACGTGCCCGCCCGACTCTGTGCCTTGCGCGATGATGATGTCCGCACCGGCGCTTGCCGCGCGATTAGCCTCATCGACGCTGCCAACCTGCACCATGGTGACGATGCCGGCGTTTTGGGCGCGCCCGATGGCATCGGCAAACTCGCCCCAAAACAACGACAAGACCGCCGGTTTTTCCTCCAGCACCACCGCCAACTGCGCCTCGAAGCCATCCGCGCCACCGCCGGGCGGCACCAGATTGACGCCGAAGGGTTTGTCGCTCAGCGCCTTGGTTTCGCGTATCCAGGTGCGGGTGTCCGCGGCGCTGCGGCGGATGCAACCCACATGCCCGAGCCCGCCGGCGTTGGATACGGCTGCCGCCAATTCCGGCCCGGCGACGCCGCCCATGCCGGCCTGATAGACCGGTACGTCGATCCCCAGTCGCGCGCAGAGTGTATCGCTCATGCGTGTACCCCTTTCGTCATTTCCGGTTGGCCATGGCGACGCCAAGCAAGATCAACCCCAAGGCGGCCATGGCCTGCAGGCTGATCACCTCGGCCAAAAGCAGCGCCCCCCACAGCACACCGAACACCGGATTCAGGTAATTGACGAACGAGAAGAACGACGCGCCCCTCACCTCGACCAGACGGAAGTAAATCATTGTCGCCAGACCTGTCGGCAGCACACCGATATAGAGCGTCGCCCACCAGGCATTGGCGTCGGCGCCCATCACCGCCATGGGGCCGTCCATGATCAGCGCCAAGGGCACGCTGATGATCGCCCCGCACAGCATCACCATGACGCCGCGCCCAATGCGTGAATCACCACCACCGCCCCCGCCGCTGGGCAGGTTGCGGGTCAGCACCGCGTTGATGGCATAACAGAATGCGCCACCCGCAACAGCCAGCTGGTAGATCAACGCACCGCCGAGCCCCTTCAATGCCTCAGGACCGATCAAGATCACAACGCCCGCGAACCCGAACACCACGCCGATCAGTTTGGCGCGGGTGAAACGGTCCCCTTCGTTGAAGAAATGCGCCAGCACCATGGTCGACAACGGCATGATCGACATCAAGATCGCCGCCAGGCTGCTATCGACGCGCTGCTCGCCCCAACCGATCAGGAAAAACGGCAAGGCTATGCCGAAAACGCCAAGAGCAAAGCCGATCAGCCAGCTTTTGGGGTCACGCGGCAGCCGGCCATTTTGCACCGCCATGATCGGCAGCAGAACCGCCACGGCGATCAACGTACGGGTGGCCACCAACGTCATCGGCGGCATGGTGTGGATGGCTACCTTGATGGCCGAAAACGACGAGCCCCAAATGGCGGCCAGGGCGATCAACCACAAGACATCGTGCCAAAGCTTTGCCTGCGGCCCCGTATTCATATCAACTTAAGCGCCGTAGTATTCGTGGTACCAGGCAACCAGCTTGGGCAGGCCCTCGTCGATGGAGGTGGTGGGCTCGAAGCCGAAATCGCGCCGCGTCGCCTCGATATCGGCGTAGGTTTCCTTTACGTCGCCGGGCTGCATGGGCATGAAGTCGATCTCTGCCTTGATCCCCAATGACTGCTCCAAGATGCCGATGTAATGCATCAGGTCTTCGGAACGGTTGTTGCCGATATTGTAGATCGCGTGGCGCCGCCCGTTGGTCTCGGCGGGCGGTTTGTCCAACACCGAAATTACGCCTGAGACGATGTCATCGATATAGGTGAAATCGCGCTTCATGTCGCCGTTGTTGAACACCGGGATCGGCTCACCGGCGAGCATTTTGCGGATAAAGATCATCGCCGCCATATCGGGGCGTCCCCAGGGGCCGTAGACGGTGAAAAACCGCAAGCCTGTCAACGGCATGGACCACATGCGCGCATAGGACTCGCTCAACAACTCCATGGATTTCTTGGTCGCGGCATAGAGCGATACGGGGTTGTCGGTACGGTCTTCGACGGAAAACGGAAAATCCGTGTTGGCGCCGTACACCGACGACGAGGACGCGTAGACGAAATGCTCGAATTTCTTCATGCGCCTAGCCGCTTCCATCAGCACCAGATGGCCCTCGATGTTGGAATGCGTGTAGGCATACGGATTGACCATCGAATAGCGCACGCCCGCCTGCGCGGCCAGGTGCACGACGCCGGTTATCTTAGGATACGTGGCGAACACCATCTCGACGGCGATCCGGTCGGCGATATCGATTTTGTGGAACTTGAAGCCCTTGCGGCCCTTGAGCCGCTCCAGGCGCGCCTCTTTCAACAACGGGTCGTAGTAATCGTTGATATTGTCGACACCAACGACTTTTTCGCCACGGTCCAGAAGCACGCGGCAGACGTTCGATCCAATAAATCCGGCGGCGCCGGTTACGAGCACGGTCATGAGGTATATCCCAAAAATGTCATGGAATGGCTATAGACCCTCCCGAAAGAAAAATCACCCCTTTCCCACCCGCCGTGATCAACTATTGCGCTCGCGCCCCTGCTTTGTGTCCGATCCTTGCTTTTTGATCACGAGCCCGTGCACGCCGATTGTCTCGGATCATTGTCACCATTACAGTATTCCCCCATGAACCAGAAAATCGCCACCCCGGCCATTAGCCTCACGGACAAGTACGAGCTTGAGAAAGGCAGGGTCTACCTGAACGGCACCCAGGCACTGGTGCGTTTGGTGCTGGAACAGCGCCGCCGCGATGCCGCCCAGGGCCTCAACACGGCAGGCTACGTGACCGGATATCGCGGCTCGCCCTTGGGCGGCATGGACAAGGAGTTCACCGCCGCCGGTGCACTGCTGAACAGCCACGACATCAAGTTCCATCCCGCTGTGAATGAAGACCTGGCCGCCACGGCACTTTGGGGCACACAGCAAATCGGCCTGCATCCGGGCGCCAGGCACGACGGCGTGTTCGGCATCTGGTACGGCAAAGGGCCGGGCGTGGACCGCTCGGGCGATGTATTCCGCCACGCCAACATGGCCGGCACCGCACCCTTGGGCGGCGTGCTGGCGCTGTTCGGCGACGACCCGGCGTGCAAGTCATCCACCGTGCCCAGCCAATCCGAGCACGCCATTGCCGACGCGCAAATTCCGATGCTCAACCCCGTCGACGTGCGTGAGATGATCGACTACGGCCTGCTCGGCCTCGCCATGTCGCGCTATTCAGGCTGTTGGGCCGGGCTCAAGTGCATCACGGATAACATGGATTCGTCGGCGTCCTTCGACATCGACCCCGCCGCGTTCGAAATCAACATCCCCACCGATTTCGAGATGCCCGAAGGCGGCCTTCATATCCGCTGGCCCGACCCGCCCGTCGACCAGGAATTCCGCCTGCATCAGTATAAAATCTACGCCGCGCTGGCCTTTGCGCGGGCCAACGATATCAACCGCGTCACCTTCACATCGTCCCAGCCGCGCATCGGCATCGTCGCCACCGGCAAGGCGTATCTCGACACCCTGCAGGCGCTGGCCGATCTCGGCATCGACGAAGCCGAGGCCGAGCGTATCGGCTTGACGGTATTGAAGATCGGCATGCCCTGGCCGTTGGAATCGGGCGTCGTGCGCGATTTTGCCGAGGGGCTCGCGGAAGTCATCGTCATCGAGGAAAAGCGCGCCGTCATCGAAAACCAGCTGAAGGAACAGCTGTTCAACTGTGATGCCAGCCGGCGGCCCTGTGTGGTCGGCAAATTCGACGAACAAGGCGAGTGGATACTGCCGTCCGCCGGTGAGCTGACGCCGGCCATGATCGCGCGCGTCATCGCCAAGCGCCTGGGTGCATTCTACACGTCGAAGACCATCAACGAACGTCTCGAATTCCTCAATGCCAAGGAGGCCGAGCTTTCCAACCGCGCCACCGATATCGAGCGCCTGCCGTATTTCTGTTCGGGCTGTCCGCACAACACCTCGACCCGTGTGCCCGAAGGCTCGCGCGCCGCTGCCGGCATCGGGTGTCATTACATGGCGCTGTGGATGGACCGCGATACCGAGACCTTCACCCACATGGGCGGCGAGGGTGCGAACTGGATCGGCCAGGCGCCGTTCACCGACACCCAACACATTTTCGCCAACCTGGGCGACGGCACCTATTTCCATAGCGGCATCATGGCGATCCGCGCCGCCGTTTCCGCCGGCGTCTCCATGACCTACAAAATCCTCTACAACGACGCGGTGGCCATGACCGGCGGCCAGTCCTTCGATGGACCCTTGGATGTGCCGACCATCGCGCATCAGGTGCGCGCCGAGGGCGTCAGGCGCATCGCCGTGGTCTCGGACGAGCCGACGAAATACCCCTCATCCACTCAATGGCCCTCCGGCACCACCTTCCACGACCGCCACGAGATGGACGCCGTGCAACGCGAACTGCGCGACATCAAGGGCGTCTCGGCCATTCTCTATGACCAGACCTGTGCGGCGGAAAAACGCCGGCGCCGTAAGCGCGGCACCTTCCCCAACCCCGCCAAGCGCGCGTTCATCAACGAGCTGGTCTGTGAAGGCTGCGGCGATTGCGGCGTGGCGTCGAACTGCGTCTCCGTCATCCCGAAAGAAACCGACCTGGGCCGCAAGCGCGCCATTGATCAGTCAAGTTGCAACAAGGATTTCACCTGCGTCGATGGGTTTTGTCCGAGCTTCGTCACCGTGCACGAT
>JAERTE010000069.1 GCA_016845145.1 Rhodospirillaceae bacterium | reverse complement strand
AGTGTACGGCGCCTTGCGCAGGAGTCGTTCCAGGGCGTTGAGCGTGAACGCTTCGTCATCTACAAACAGAACTTGGATCGGTTTCATCGCTTTTCTTTCCTTATGCCGCCCGCTGATTGCACGCGCCCGGCAATCATATGTTTTTTAGGCGCTTTCAATGCGCACGGCGATACAGGTGAAATCGTCGCTAAACCGGCCGCGGCCGCTGAAAACGGCCACTTCGGTGCGAATCGTATCGACCAGTTGTGCAGCAGGCAGATGATGGTTTGTCCGTACGTTTTCGGCCAACCGTTCAACGCCGTACATTTCCCCGGCGGCGGATTGGGTTTCGGTGACCCCGTCGGTATGGAACAGGAAGACGTCCCCCGTTTTAATGTCCACCGTGACGGCTTGGTAATCACTTTCCTTTTTCAATCCCAAGGCCATATTGCCGCTTTTCAGCAAGGTACAGTCGCCGGTTTCGGCGTGGAAGTGAATCACCGGGCAATGGCCCAAATCAAAAAGATGAAGCCGGCCAGCGGCCAAGTCCAGCCGGGCGAAACCCAGTGTGCAAAACATCTCCAGCTCCAGAAGATCCTCGATGCACGCGGCCTGAACACCGGAAACGATCTTGGTGGAGCGGGCACTGTCATGGGAAAGATGCGGGCAGGATATCCTTGGGGTGACATGGCAATCAAAGACCGCCAGGGATTTGGCGAACTGGTGCTTGATGGCGGCCGCCACAAGGGCGGATTGAACGCCTTTGCCCATCACATCCCCGATCAGAATATCCACCTGCCGGGAATTGTAAACGAAATAATCGGCAAAATCACCGTTCAGCCGGCCCGACGGGATCATGCAGGCGGCGATGTCCGCACCGCAAAGGCCTCGCGGCGGGCAGGATTGCAGCAGGCGTTTTTCGATTGCCACCATGGTTTCTCTGCGCCCGGCAATCAGCAGGTGATACTCGACGGTGTCCCTGAGAACGCCCTTAAGGATCTCAGGATCCAGCGGCTTGGCCATGAACCGGTACACCTCGCCGGTATTGATGGCCGCAATGGTATGCTCCATGTCCCGGGTGGCGCTTAAAATGAGGCGGATGACGGCCGGGTAGGCAGACTTTATACGCTCCAAAAGCGACAGCCCGTCCATCTCCGGCATGCGCAGGTCGCTGACGACAATATCGATCGGTTGTGTCGCAAGTATATCGAGGGCTTCCCGGCCGCTGCCGGCAAAACGCGTCTGATAGGGTTCCTTGCGCAGAAACCGGTGCAACGAACTGAGCATATCGGGTTCGTCATCTACAAAAAGAATGGTTACGTCACTGGCTGACTTCATCGGTTCTCACCTTCGGTTGCGCTTCCACCGGAAGACGGAGGGTGAATACAGTGCCGCCGGCTTCGGGGCAATCCACCTCCAACTTGCCCTGGTGCTTGTGTACGATAATGTCATAGGAGATACTCAATCCCAAGCCGGTCCCTTTGCCGGGCGCCTTGGTGGTGAAAAAGGGCTCGAAAATGCGCGAGCGGGCCGCCGCCGGTATTCCCGGTCCGTTATCGGTGATTTGGCAGCAGACATGGTTGCCTTCGTGCCAGGTTTTGATGGCGATCAAACCTTGGCCGCCCTCCGGTTTTTCCGCGATGGCCTGGGCGCTGTTGACGACCAGGTTCAGCAGCACCTGATTGATCTGCTCGGGCAGGCACTGGATCTCCGGCAAATTACCTAGGTTGGTTCTTACCTCCGCATGGTATTTGTATACGTTCTTGGCGATCACCAAGGTATCCTTGATGCCTTTGTTGATGTTAAAATAGGTCAGGCTGCCGGTATGATCCACGTGGGAAAAATCGCGCATGCTCTGAATAATGCGGGCAATGCGCTCGAAGCCGCGCTCCGATTCACTGAAAAGCGCCGGAATGTCTTCCAGGAGATAATCGATTTGCAAGGATTGCTCTTTTGCGCGAATCCCCGCGATCTTCGTCGCTGTGTCGTAACGGGCGTCATAGCTGTCCACAAGCCCGCGATAGTCGCGCAGCACCTCGGTCAGGTCGGTGAAGTTCTCGGTCAAAGTGGCGAAATTGGTGCGCACGAAATTAATGGGGTTGTTCAACTCATGGGCGATGCCGGCGGCCAGCTGTCCCACGGAGGCCATCTTTTCCTGCATGACCATCTGGCCGTGGATCTGTTGGATCTCGGCGGTGCGTTTCTGAATGCGATACTCCAGGTTTTCGTTTGCATCGCGTAGCGCCTCTTCGGCCAACTTGCGCTGCGTGATATCGATGATGATGCCTCTTAAGCCGGAAATCTTGCCATACTTAACGATGGCCCTGGCATGAAAAAGGCCCGGGAAAGAAGACCCATCCTTTCTCAAGACCTGATATTCCACCGGTCCCAAATCCCTTCCCTGAAACCGATCGGCGGTAAATGCACCAACCCGATCGCGATCTGCCGGGGTGATCAAATCAAGACCGTTTATCCCTGCTTGGAGGTCCGCTTCATCATAGCCTGACAGCTCAAATGCGCGCTGATTGGCAAAGCTTATGCGAAGGTCCATGTCTGTTTCGAATATCGCCTCCGGAAGCATGTCCACCAGATCCCTGAAACGTTCCACACTGTTGCGCAAATTTTCTTCGGCCTGTTTGCGGTCGGTGATGTCGGCGTGCGTCCCCAACATGCGCAAAGGCTTGTTGTCCGAGGTCCATTGCACCACTTGGCCGCAGTCGTGAACCCACACCCAATGGCCCTGTTTGTGCCGCATGCGGCATTCACAGTCGTAGAAATCCGTTTCGTTGCTGAAATGCCGTTCAAGCGCCTGATTGGATCGTTCCAGGTCGTCGGGGTGACAGAGGTCGAGCCAGGTCTGGATGTTTACCGGAGACAGCTCCGCCAACGTATATCCCACAATCGCGGCCCAGCGCTCATTGAAGATCGTTGCACCCGTCTCCACGTTCCATTCCCATACGCCGGTGTTGGTGGCATGAATCACCAGCTCCAGCCGTTCCCGCTGCTCATTCAGCGCCAGTTCCGTCTGTTTGCGGGCGGTAATGTCCCGGCTGACGCCGATCAGACCGAGCACTTGTCCTGTTTCCGAGTAATAGGGTGTTTTCTTGGTCTCCAGCAATATACGCCGTCCGTTGGGGTAATCCACCCATTGTTCAAACTGCATGGTTGCGCCCTTGCCAAGAACCTCCTTATCCTGATCAAAAAACGCTGCCGCCAATTCCTTGTCAAACAGATCGAAGACGGTTTTATGCAGGATGCTTGGTTCCTTTTGGGCGCAAAAGGCTTCAAAAGAAGGGTTGCACCCCAGGTAGGCCGAATCAACGTCCTTGTAGTATACCAGGTCGGGAATGGCGGAGATCAGATTGCGCAGTAAATTTTTTTCACTGATGATCTGGCTCTCAGCCGTTTTCCGCTGAAGGATCTCGTCATTCAGCTGTTCATTGATTCGACGAATTTCCATCTGCCTCCTTTGGGATTCGGCCAGCCTGCCGGCCAGCACCTGCGCTTTGGTGCCGTGTCGCAGGGCCACAAAGGCGATGCCGACCACCGTGGCACTGATCAAGGCCAGCATCACCAGCAGGCGGATGGGAGCATGGGGATCGACAAGGTGGGTTTGCTCGATAATGCGGACCAGATGAATGTCGTTTAGCGACAATCGGGTTGCGGCCACAAACAGATTGTTCTTTCGGCCGGATCCTCCGGACAACAAGAAATGGGTTCCGGGCCGACCATGGCCCCCTCCTTGATGAATGCGACCGGCCGACGAACGGTTTTCCGGGACCTGACCCCGCGCCAGTTCCCGCTTGAGGCTCTGAAGCAACCGGGTGTCGATGGGAGGCATGGCTTGCCATTCGGCACCGCTGGTTAATATGGTCGTGCCGACGATGGCTCCGGAGAGATACCCCGGGGACGCTTGTTCAAGGGCGATAAACTGATGGTAAACGACATTGAGCGAAACCCAGCCGGCAATATACCCGACGATCTCCCCTGCCAGGTGCACAGGGGTGGTGAAAATCAGGTAGGAGGGATTCACCCTGTCCAATAAAGCGGTCGTCTGCTGAACGGCCGCATTTTGTACGGCTTGCCAATCCCATTGACGGATCGGACAAGGCGACACACCCTGATATTCAACCAACTGCTCGCCTTTGGATGAAAAAAGCACCAGGCGGGTGTAAACCGCCTGTCCGTCCAACATGGCGGACTCGTTGAGGTGACGGAATTGTCGATGGATCAGGTTCATGCTTCCTTTAAGGCCGTACGCTTCGCTCATGCCTAACGATTTATTGGTGAAATAAGCGATCACGATATTGCCGGTGGCGAGCTCGCTTACGTCACTCTCACGTTCCCGAATGAAGTAATCCGCAGCCTTGGATCGGCCATGCAGGTCTTCCGTCAATCGATTCATGGCGGCCGTTTGCAGTCGACTCTGGGTCTGGTAACTGTGCCACAGGAGATAACTGACAATCCCGACCAGCATGACCACAGCCACAACAAATGTCCACCGCCAGCTGCCTTTCGCCGCTGTTAGCGCATCATCTTCCGGCATGGCCGGGGGGATGTTCCGGGGCTTTTTGGTATTCATACGACAATGCTTACTTTTTCCCGCTTTCGGGGGCACTCCCCGAGCGGTTTTCGGTTCACGGCCTGCAACCCTGAATTGCTCCATTCAGAATGCCTTAGACCTATTGCGCAAAATAATCCGGGTAGTAGTCAAAGACCGCCGGATAGTATTTTTCCACCAGTTTCTTATACTTTCCGTCGTGGCGGATTTGGTCCAAAAAAGCGTTGAATTCCTGCAGCAGGCTGGTATCATCCGGGCGGAAGGCGACCGCCATTTCCTGCTGCGCAGAAACCGGTCCAAGCACCAGGATCTGCCCGGGCCACTTTTCCAGGGCCACCAGGGTATCGGGTACGTCCAAAATGGCCGTTTCCGAAAGGCCATTGATGACCGCCGGAGCCAGTTCGTTGAGGTTGCCGGGGTGCGATGAAGTCTTGGCACCGGCTTCCTCAAGGCGGTAAAGTGATGGATCCAGACAGGTCCCGATCTTGCCCAGCAAGCTCTTTTGAGTGACGAGAGCCTTGGTCGCCGCGATATCTTGATCGATATCCCCCGAGGGAGTAATGGGCCTGAAGTCGCTGCCGACACGGCAGATGAGCCACACCTGGGTGGGAAAGGTCGGCGCGGAATAAGCCACCGCCTTTTGCCGCCAGGGAAGGATCGTCAAACCGTTGGCGATGACATCGCCGCGGATGGGTCTGTCCTTGCCCAGAGACACATTGTCTCCCTCAAGACGCACCTCTTTGCCCACCAAATCGGGGATGACATCGCTCCAGGTGGTTTTCACATACTCGTATCGAACGCCAAGATGTGCGGCAAACAGCTGGATGACTTCCACGGAGAGTCCGTCGCCTGCGCCGGTGACGAAATTGGCATAAGGAACACCCAAATGGCGCAAAACACCGCGCGTCTTCACCTCGGCAAGATCGTCGGCCAGGGCCGTGCCGGCACCCAGCCAGATACAGAGCACAATGATCGATATGTATTTCATGGTTTTCTTCTCCTTGTCTCCCACGGGATTTATGGGGCCGTGGGTTTATTATTAACATCCGCCTCCCTGGAAGTTCGCGACCAATGCGCCGTCTGGATTCCGGCGGCCATCTTCAGGTAAAGGGAAATCTTCCACAACACGAAAAACGGAGCGGTAACCAGATACAGCCAGGTTGTAAGGGGCGCCCGGCGCTGAATCTGTCCGGAAGCCACATATCCGGCCAGAACCAGCCACAGCACGGCCACAAGCCCCACCCACTGCGGCAGCCACAGGGCGGTTGAAACGGTCGTCAGACCTGTGGCCAACACCAGCAGGGAAAGCGGCGGCAGGGTCAGCTCGCACAACGCATGGAAGTAGCACGAATCACGCTCTGTGATCCAACGCCGAAACAGCATCGGCGCCATCCGCCGTACCAGGGCGAACCGTCCGCCTTCCCAGCGGGAGCGCTGACCGGCCGCACGGTCGCCGCGGGTGACCATCTCGCTGCGCACCACCGCATCGGGGTTGTAATGCACCCGGATGCCGTCGCTCAGCAACATCAGCGTAAACTCCTGGTCCTCCACAATGGCCTGGGCCGGCCATCCGTAACGCAACAACACCGAGGTGCGAAACCCCATGCCCAGCCCCTTAAGCACCGCCGTTCCCGCCAGGCGCGCCGCGCCGGCCATGCGCAGGTGATTGAACACGTTAAAGGCCGCATCGCAGAGCGCCGGACGCCAGCCGGCGCGGGGGTTGTTCACCCCATTGTAGGCCTGCACGACCTGCATGTCCGGTTGGCTGAGACTGGTGCTGATTTCCCGCAGGCAAAAGCGGTCGATGGCCACATCGGCGTCGATGATCACGATGCCATCCAAGTGGCGGTATCGATCCTTGCAACGGGACAAAAACCAGTCCAGGGCCTGACCTTTGCCGGGATGCGCCGGGTCGTAGCGTGCGAACACCTGGGCACCGGCCATTCGCGCTTCTTCGGCCGTACGGTCGTTGCAGTTGTCCGCCACGACCATCACCGTGAGGCGGTCGGCGGGGTAATCACTCTCCCATACCGACCGGATGGTTCGGCCGATGCCGCCTGCTTCATTATGGGCCGGGATCAGCACTCCCAAATGAAGCGGCGGCGTGTCGGGGGCCATCGGTTTTCGAAACCGGTAAGAGGCGATGGTCACCGCCAGTAGATAAGTCACCGGCAGGCACATCCCCCCGAGCATGGCGGTGGCCAACAGCTCCATCAAAGTCATGACACCACCCCCTTCAATTGAAAGAGGTCCGCCATTTGCCGATTGTTGCGGTGCAAATCATACTGTCGCATTATTTTATTCCGCCCGGCCGCTCCCAGCCGGCCGCACAGGGCCGGATCGAGGATCAGCCGTTCCATCTGCCGGGCCAAGCCCTCCGCATCGCCGGCATCGACCAGCAATCCGTTTTCTTCGTGATCGATCAGTTCCGGGATGCCGGCAATGCGTGTCGAAACCACCGGAATCGCTTTGGCCATGGCCTCCATCAGCACCACCGGAACCCCTTCGGCAAAGCTGGCCAGGACGAAAAGATCCGCCTGATCGTAAAAATGGCGGACCTCGTCCTGACCCAAAGGACCGGTGAAGCGCACCTGAGCGTTCAACCCCGCCGCGGCAGCATGTTGTTCCAGCGACGTCCGATCCATACCGCCGCCCACGAAAGTGAGGCGGAAGGATCGGTGGCGGGCCTTGAGCAGTGCACAGGCCGCCAGCAGCACATGCTGCCCCTTGGCCGGAACCAGTCGGCCCACGCACAGAATCTCGGGCGTGGGATTGTCCGTTGCCGGCCGCCGGTCATACACCACCGGATCCACCCCGCAACGGACAATGTGAAGGTGCGGCCACCGGTTCGGGGAAGTGATGCGCATCAACTGACTGCGGCAAAAATGGCTGATGCAGCGCGTAAAAACCGCCTTATCCACTTTATCGGCCAAAAGCTCGGAATCCTGAACAAAAAAGATATCCGGACCATGCACCGACAAGCTATAGGTGACGCCGCCGTAGCGTTTAGCCAACATGGCGACGATGGCGGTGGGGGCTGCGAAATGCTCGTGTATGTGACGAATCCCACGTCGGTGCATCCAGTTGAGCAAAATGCCCGCTTCGACCCAATAGGCCAGGGCCTTGAAGGGGTTTTTGGGACCTTTTGTCAGTAGCGACAGGGCCGATGCGGTCATGCGAAGATACCCTGCCGGAGAGCGCAGCAGCATGCGCAGATGGGCCGCCAGGATCTCCGGTAGCCTGAGGTGTGTCATCACCAGGGTCTCGGCGGCCTCCTGCCTTTCACGCACGGTCATGACCGCCAAATTGGCCGGCTGATGAACCGAAACAGGCGTGACGTTAAAACCCGCTTGGCGCAGGAATTCAATTTCATGGAATACGAAGGTCTGGGAGACCGCTGGGTATTCACTGCACAAGTAGGCGAGATTTCTCATAATATCACTCCTATCGACTGCTTGCCGCTGTGGACAGCCGCCGGCGGCGGTTGCGCAAGGGCCGCTTCAACCACTTGCCCCAATAAAAACGAACCACACCCAAAAGCTGGGGCACCACCACCACGCTGCAATGCCAGGCATAACGGTTGGCCTCCTTGCGTGATAGGCTGTGTAGCCGCCTGAATTTGTTGACCAGAAACAACCGAGGCCTCAGCAGGAAACCTGTGCCGAGCGCCAGGCAGCCCATGCCGGCTGCGGCCAGATTGGCTGATTCGCTGAAAATCAAAAATATTCCCAACAATGAGGACAGAACAAAACCACCGCCCCGGATGACGATCTTTTGAATCTCATGGCGCCAGAAATCGCTGCTCCGGCGAGCTTCACGGTCCCGCACTGCAGCGAATCCATATCCGGACCGAAAGGCCCGCTTTAGGTATTGGCCGATCCGGGTCATAGCCAGATCGTGCCAAGTCATCGGATCAGGCAGTTGAACGATGCGCCAGCCGGCGCGGACGACGCGCCGGCTCAGCTCAGGATCTTCGCCGCCCACCAACACCTCATCGTATCCACCGGTGGCTTCCAGTACCTTGCGGCGCATCATCACGTCACCGCCGAAACAGTCCGCCTCGCCGGCCGGCCCGTTCCACTCCAAATCGCCGATCCAGTTGAAAAGCGAGCGCTGCGGGTGCATCTCCTGCCGCAGCCCCTGGACCGCACCGACAGACGGATCGTCCAGTGCGGCCACCCCTTTTTTCAGCCAGCCGGGATCGAGGAGGGTATCGGAGTCGAGGAATTGCACGAACGGAGATACACCCTGCTGCCACCCTCGGTTTCTACCCAGGCCCGGGGTTGGATATTCCGGTGACAGCGAAATGATGGTGACACCGGCAAACCGCGCGGCAATCTCCAGGCTGCTGTCAATGGAGCCGCCGTCCGCATAATAGACGTGAAGCCTGTCTGCGGGGTAGTCGGCGGCCCGGACCGAGGCCAGGCAACGGGCCAGGGTTTGCGCGCAGTTGACGCCGATGATCACGCAATCGATGTGCGGCCATTGTGACGCACCGGGCAATTGGGACCGAACCATGCTCATGCGCTCTCTCCCCAGGCCGGCATGGTGTCCCGGCCACCGGATTTGAATAATTTCAGAGCCTGGGCCGCCTTATGCGTCAGCGACTTATGGGAATGACAGGTGGCCAGGCAGAGCCGGCTGCAGCGGGTGGTAGCCCGGCGGATCTTGCCGGCCGTCTCTCCGCGCCATATCTCCCGCGTGTTCTGGCGGGCCACGTTGCCCACCGGTGGAAAATGAAAACACAGGCAGACATCGCCATTGGGGCGGATATAAAATTCCTGGAGGCCGATGCGGCAAGGCATATGACGCGGATCGGCCTTTTCCTCCCGGAAATTGGCCGTCACCATCCTCAGGTTTTCCACGCTGTTCATGATCGCAGCGCCGTTCCTCTTCATTTCGATCAGTTGTTCCATCACTTGCGCCAATTCCGCCCATTCCGGCTGTTCGATCCACAACTCGTCTTGGGTCTCGGGCGTCCAGCGGCCCAACGGCTGAAAATTGACCGCTGTGGCGCCGATTTCCCGAACCCAGCGCACCAGGTCGGGCAAAAGCCGATAATTGAGAGACGTGACGGTCGGCTTGACAATGATCGGAAAGAAGGTTTGCTGTGCGCGCTGTTCGGTGACCAGACGCCGGATGCCGGCACAAACCTTGTCGAACAGGCCCGGCACGCCGCGGAAATAGTCGTGAATTCCCGCATCGGGCGCATCCACCGAGATGTTGACGTTGAGCGGACGGGCCGCGACGATTTGTTTTACCTTCTCTACCGTGAGCAGTGCGCCGTTGGTCGTCACCCCGGCCCGAATTCCGTTCTGTCCGCAAAACGTCAGCAGATCGATAAAGCCTTTTTTCATCAGGGGCTCTCCACCGCTGAAATTGATGGCATAGACTCCCACAAAGGCTTTGATACCCAGCAGCGCGGCCTGCCATTGGGCGACACTGAGTTCCTCGCCATAGTCAGGCAGGCGCCAGTACTCGCAGTGCCGGCAGCGGGCATTGCAGCGTTCGTTCACCAGGCCGTGAAAGGTAATCGGCCGGGTCCGATCAATGCCCGTTTTCAGATATAAGGTTTCAGCCGCAGTATTGCTGGCATGTTTCAAGCCTAATTGAACCATTGAGTGAACTTGCATCCGCATTCCTCCATGTGTTTTGAGTCGCCGCCAACACCCTGGACAGAACCCGTCTATACAGGTTGTGAAAGCAAATGGCGTGCCATTAATAATAATATCATATCTTATTGATATTGCAATTATTTAATGCGACAGAGTGCCTGGGGGCAGACGCTTCTTGTCGCATGTCACAAGTCTTGCGTGAGAGTGTCTCTCCCAATGAGAGATCCACATGGCTTTGCCGGGCATAATGCCTTCTCAGGCGCCAGAGAATCCCCATGCCCAAACCGGTGATAACGCCGACGTTGTTGGCCAGCAGATCCCCGGCGCTGAACGCCCGACCGGCGATGTGCGCTTGGGCGATCTCCAGCAAAAAGCCTGTGGGCGCCATGGCCACGGCCAGAAAAAGGGCTGTCTTGCGGTCGTGAAACAGGCCCATGGCCACGCCAGCCAGGATTGCGTACAGGATGCCATGCAGCATTTTATCCAGCCCCACATCGGCGTCCAGCGGTCCGGCATGGGGTATCAGGCTGCCGGCCACCACCATTGCCAAGATGCCCAGCCATATCAGACGGACGGTCTTTTCACTGTATGCGGCCAGGCGCGGCTGTTTTTTTTGAGTCATCGCGTGATTCCTTTTTGTACAGATGCGCCATGCATGGTTTCAACTCTCCTTTCACCTACCGTTTTCAAGCGTTTCGACGTGATGTGCGGCTGCCGCCGATATACCGGGGACCGATGGCCGGCATGGCGGTGATAAACCGCGTCACCGGCCGTACCGGAACATCCGTCCTTGCGACGGCCACTTCAGATGTGCCCCCCCCATGCTGAGGCGCCTGGGATAAAAAGCCGCACAGGCCGCCGTTGAACAGCATGAAAATCGGGTTGACCATGGCGTTCAACAGGTTGTCCATCATGTACAGGCACAGGATGACGGCCAGGACGGCGGCCGGCGCATAAGCCCGTGTATGCCACCTTCCGGGCGGCGCACGATACAGCAGCAACAGCATGGGAAGCTGTACGGTCAGCAGCAGCAACATCAATCCATAAATGCCCCGGGTACCCAGGGTGATGATCCACAGTCCATCCGTGATACTGATATCCCGCCCTTCATCGTCGTATACGCGGGACCGGTTCCACCCTCCCCAGCCGAAAAAGGTGCCTTCCAGGGCCTTGTCGATCAGAATGGTTTCGTTGTCGAAACGAAACTGCAGGGACTGGCCGCGCTCGGCGCTGAATTTCTCCGCCACCAGGCCGGACAGGTTCTCGCCGCTCCAGATGCCGGTTGTGCGCAGCACCATGTAGGACGGCGGAACCAGGAGCAGCACCCAGATGAGCAGGGTGCTTTTGGTCTTGTTGGACAGGTATAAAAAACTCAAACCAAGCAGCAGCAGCACGAAGGCACCGGCCGACTTCAGCAGCAGCGTGGTCGCCAGCAGCGGAACGATCAATGCGGGGCTGGGGATCGATAGGAGCCGCGCCGGAAGGGCTTTCGCGTATGCCAACCAGAGCCCGATAAAGGATGCCGAGACCATCCACATGGCCGTCATCAGGCCGTGCTCCATGTAGACCATGGGCCGGAATCCGTCGCCGCGGATGGTTTGCAGGAAATTGTGCTGGTGATACCCATAGGTCAACCGGTGGACCTGGGGACTCATTTTCAGTTCAAACAGGCAAAAGGGGATGTAAACCAG
>JAERTE010000068.1 GCA_016845145.1 Rhodospirillaceae bacterium | reverse complement strand
GTTCGCCAGAAACTCTCTCCATATCGGGCCCGGGAAATAAATTCGTCGCTCATCTCGATCTCCTTCCGTTGAAAAATCACAACGAAAACAAATCAGATTATCCCAACCCTCGAATAGTGTGCGTTCCCAGGACGCTTACCAAGACCAAAAAAGAATTCCCTGCTCTTGAAATCGAATTCCCTGTTCGAGAAAAAATTTTCCCTGTTAATTTTCTAGGGAATTTCCACAATCAACCGCAGAATTCTGCCGGTTTCCCGGCTCGAATTAACCGTGGTGATCGGAAAATGCCCAAATTTCCCTGTTTTTTCCCTGTTTAACAGGGAAATCTTTGGAGACGCGTTCGCTCCAGACTGCGTCCACCGCCAATTCCCCGACCGTACCTAGTTCTCGTCTTCGAAATGTCCTGCGGTGGCGAACCTGCCGCCCTGGAGAACCACGTTGGGGTCATTCCAGGCCGGTTTCGGCGTGGACGCTTCCATTTTTTCACGAAACTGTTCCGAGCTGTCTTGCGGGGTCCAGCCGATAAACGCCGCGTGAGCGTTATCCCACCACTGCTCCTTGTTGGCTGAAGCGCCGTAGAGCATGGTGTTGGCTATTCTCGGCGCATTGAAAATATCTTTGATCATCCGCACAAAATCCTCGGGGCTTAGCCAAGTGGCCAGCATGCGGCGGTCGACGGGCTCTAACTCGCACGACCCGATCCGGACGATGGCGCTCTCAATATCGAACTTGTCAAAATAATAAGACGCCAGGGATTCACCGAAACACTTGGAGACACCATATAAACAATCGGGCCGAAACGGCGTGTCACCATCAAGACGTTGTTCGCGCGGATGAAAGCCGACGGCATGAATGGAGGAGGCAAACAGAATGCGGGGTTTGCCGGTTTTGCGCGCCGCCTCATAAATATTGTAGGTGCCGCGGATGTTGGCATTCAGAATATATTCGAACGTATTCTCAACACTGGCGCCACCCAGGTGAACAATCCCGTCAACGCCGTCGACCAGTTCGATCACGGCGTCGATATCCGCCAGATCACAGGGCACGATCTCTTCGCCCTCTGCCGCTTCGCCCAGATCGACGATATCGCTCAACCGCAAGATATCGGCAAAGCCGGCAAGCCGCGTTCGTAATTTTTGACCGATGTTCCCGCCGGCGCCGGTGATGAGTAATCTGTGCATACTGATTCCATCCAATGATCGTTCAAATTGTCGCGGTGAGAATAGAGAACAAAACGGGCGTTGCCAAAAGCCTCAAATACCGAAAAATAGACGCCGACAGACACTTCCGCACTTTCCATGAATGGATTCGATCACATGCGTATTGCCGATATCAGAACCCACGTTCTCAATCACGAGTTGGACGCACAATTCCAATCATCGTTCTCGACATTTCAGGCGCGCACGCATTGCCTCGTGGAAGTCACTTGTGAAGACGGCACGGTGGGTTGGGGTGAATGCCTGGGTCCGGCGGTGTTGAATGCCGCCGTCGTTGCCGGCATGCGCGATTGGTTGATTGGCGAAGACCCGTTGGATACGGAACGTTTGTGGCTGTTGCTCTATCATCAGTTCCGTGACCAGGGGCAACGCGGCTTGGCTGTTACCGCGCTCAGCGGCATCGATATCGCGCTTTGGGACATCAAGGGCAAACATTTCGACGCTCCGGCGCATGTGTTGATGGGCGGCGCATTCCGCTCGCACGTCAAAGCGTACGCAACGGGCGGGTTTCGGCGTGTCGGCGGCGAACGCGTCAGCGACATGGCGCGCGAGACTGCCGGGTACGTGGCCGAGGGTTTTGAGGCCGTGAAAATCAAGATCGGTTACGGTGCAGCAGAAGATATCGCCACAATTGAAGCCGTCCGCGACGCCATCGGTCCGGGCACCCATCTGATGATAGACGCCAACCACGGCTATGATGCATTGGAAGCCATTCAGGTCGGCAATGCGGTGGCTGATCTGGATATCGATTGGTTCGAAGAGCCGGTCGTGCCGGAAGATCTGGATGCCTATATCGAGGTCAAGCAGCGCCAGCCGATTCCGCTCGCCGGCGGCGAAACCTGGTATACGCGCTGGAACATGCTCGATGTACTGAAATCGGACGCCGTCGATATTCTGCAGCCCGACGTCTGCGGCGTCGGCGGCCTGTCGGAAAGCGTCAAGATCGCCGATATGGCGGCGGCGTTCGGCATCCGCCTCGTCCCGCATGTTTGGGGCACCGGCGTCGCTATTGCGGCGGGGCTGCAATATCTGGCCGTGTTGCCGGACGTGCCGCCTCGGCATGAACCGCGCCAGCCCTGGCTGGAGTTCGACCGCACCGAAAACCCGTTCCGCCAAGCCATCCTGACCGAACCCATTGAACACAAGGACGGGGTTGTCGCCATCCCGCGAGGCCCGGGTTTGGGTATCGAGATCGATCGGGCCGCGCTTGAACGGTTCCGCTTGCAAACGCAGCCCCTTTAATGCGTGGCCAAATCGCCTATATGGGGTAATAAGATGCGCATGTTGAAAATGTTGCCCCAAGTGATGGTCAGACATGACCCCTGACACGAGCCCACCCATGAGTACTGTTGCTGGCAAGCCGTTCCGGGTCGCTTTTATTCATGCGCCGGACCCCGTCTATGCCGACACGCAGAACTACGGCGCCAAGTTCATGCCGGTGTGGGCCTACACCTTGGGTGCCCACATTCCGGGAGATGGCCGGTTTGAGCTGTCGCTGACCGATTGCCGTTTTGAGCCCGAGGCCGGCATCGAGGAAGCCGACGTGTTTCTGTTCAGCGGCATAAACCAGGATTTCAGCAACATGGACCGCGTGCGCGCCGAACTGCTGCGCCGTTTCCCCAACTCAAAGAGCATGATCGGCGGGCCAATCTGCTGGTCGTTCGAGCAAGCCGGCACGCTGGAGCAGCTTGAAACCTTCGACCACGCCTTCATCGGCGACGGCGAGGAAGAGATCGAACGGTTGCTGGAAGCCTTGCGCACCGGCGAGACGCTTGAGCACATCATCAAATCACCCCGGCGCTTTCCCATCAATGAGGCCAGACCGTTTTACCGGCCCATGCTCGACAACACGGTCGGGCGGTATTATGGCGCGGTGCTGGAAGTGTCGCGCGGCTGTCCGTTTTTGTGCGAATTCTGTGATATCCGCATCCTGCCCGACAACAACCGCCCGCATAACAAATCACCCGAGCTGATCGTTTCCGAGCTTGACCATCTGGCACGTCAAGGCGTCAATCAGGTGCTGTTTGCCTGCGACAATTTCATCGGCGAGCCGCGCTGGGCGGAAGAGGTCATCGATAAGATTCTGGAGTGGCAGGAACGTACCGGATTCCGCCCCAGCCTCTATACCTGGCTGACCATCAATCTGAACAAATACGACAGCCTGATGGAAAAGATGCGCCGCGCCGGGTTCGACATGCTGTTCATCGGCATCGAGAGCTTTTCCCAGAACTCTCTGCTGGAAACCGCCAAGGTACAGAACACGGCGCGCGGCATGATCGACGTCGTGCGGCAAATCCAGGCGCGCGGCTTTATCGTCGTGGCGGGGCTGATCTTCGGTTTTGATTCCGACACCGATGAGGCATTCCAAACAACGCTGGACGGCCTGCGCGATGGTGCGTTGTTGTCGGGCGATCCGTCGTTGTTGACGGCGCTGCCGGGTACGCCGCTGTACCGCCGCATGAAACTATCGAACCGGTTGCGCGATGTGCGCTTCGGGCTCGGCGGCTACAAGTACCAGACCAACGTGCGCTACGTGCTGCCGGCGAAAACCATGATCGACGGTTACAAGCACTTCGTCAGCGAGTTCTCCAAGGGCAGCTACCAGTACCAGCGCCTGAAAGGTTTTTTCGAACTGATCAACGAAGGTCAGTTCGTCGCCATGGAAGGCAAGGGCTTCGGCAATTTAGGGCTGTTCATTAAGATGATCGCCGCCAACAAGGCAGCCCTTTGGCAAATGACGCAGCGTCTCGCGCGCTTTGCCGCCCAGCCAGCCAATATCTATTGGGCATTTCGTGGTTTCCTGCTGGCACTTCGAAACCTCGACAAGGGCGGTTTCGGTTATTTCCAGTTCTGGTTTTTCGCCTGGACCAACGCGGTGCTGAAATACCGCTATATCGCCGACAGCGATTTTGACATCGAGAGCGTGGCTGAGGATTTCGACATCAAGGACATCTTGCCCGACGACTATCAGTCCACCGCCGACGAAGACATCCCCGCCGGCAAAATCAAGGCGCAGTTGCGCGCCACCACGGCGCAGCTGGAATCGGTCATCGCCGAGCGCGCTTAGCCGGCTCTAACCCGCAATCACCCGCCAGATCATTGAGGCCGCGACGGCCACCAACACCCACGCCAGAAGAATGCGCAACCGGTCCTGCGGCACGCCGTGGGCCAGGCGCGCGCCAGCAGAGACGCCCGCCACCAACCCTACGGCCAAAATACTTCCGACCAGAAAATCCAAATTGCCGTTGGCGACGTTGCCGGCACTGGCCAGAAGCCCAATGGGGATCTGCACGGTCTGGCCCAACCCGACGGCAACCAGCGCCGGTACCCGCAAAGTCACCAATATAGGGATCATCAACAGCGGCCCGCCCGCCCCCGACATGGAAGACCCGATCCCGGTCACGGCGCCGATCGCGATCAAGGCCGGCACCGGCAGCGGCGTTGTCCGCTCCTGTCTGTCGCTGGGTTTCCTGAGCGCATCGATACCGGCGAAGGCAACAAGGGCTGCGATCAACAGGGTCAGGCCTTGCGCCGGCACGTGGGCTGCCGCCAGTGCGCCCGCAAGCCCGCCCGGCGCGGCACCGACAAAAAGCGCCAGCGCCGTTCGCCATTCGATCAAGCGGCGGCTCAAAAAGTAATAACCGCCCGCAATGCCGGCAAAGAAATAGCTGAACATGGCCGCGGCAACGGCGGTGTGCACATCAAACCCCAATAGATACGTCATCGCCGGCACCAGCAGGATACCGCCGATGCCGACAGCCCCCACCAACAATCCGACGATCACGCTGCAACCGCCCAGCAGCGCCAATGAGACGATATCCATGTTTTCCTTTTCCTCCAGGCCCGACAGCCGCGCGCATTATAGGGTCAGCACACCGCGCGAAAAGCCTTTCCCGGTCTTGATCGACCCGATCTTGACCCATGCGCCCGCATAGCCAATGCTGCATCCAAGGAAATGGGGGACAACGTGACACGTTACGCACTGGGCATCGATATCGGCGGCACCTTCACCGATATCGTGGTTTACGACACGTCTTCGGGCCGGCAGTTCAACCGCAAAATTCTCACCACCTACGACGACCCGTCGCGCGCCGTCATTGATGGCGTCAACGCCCTGGCTGGCGCAGGTGAGATCGAGGCCGGCGAGACATCGCGCGTGGTGCATGCGACGACGCTGTTCACCAATGCCCTGATTGAGCGCCGTGGCGCCAAAACAGGATTGATCACCACCGAAGGCTTCCGCGATACGCTGGAAATCGGACGCGAACGCAAATACGGCCTCTACGACATCGCCATCAAAAAACCCGAACCCCTGGTGCCGCGTGACTTGCGCGCGGAAGTCCCCGAACGCATGGATGCCAGCGGTATCGTGCTGACGCAGCTCGATACGGGCCGCTTGGAACAAAGCGCCCGCGCCATGCTTGATGCCGGCGTTGAAGCGGTCGCGGTGGTGTTTCTGCACGCCTACATGAATGCTGCGCACGAGGAACAAGCCCAGGCGTTCTTGAAAGAAAAATTCCCAAGCCTCAGCGTCACCATATCGTCCGAAGTGGCGCCGGAAGTACGTGAATACGAACGTGCCTCGACCACCGCCGCCAACGCCTTCATCAAGCCCTTGGCGGAAAGCTATTTCGATCAGCTCGCCGCCAAGATTGCCGACACCGGTATTGAAGCGCCACTGCATCTGATGATCTCGTCGGGCGGCCTGACGCACGTGGCTGAGGCCAAGCGCACGCCAGTACAGATGCTGGAATCGGGCCCGGCCGCCGGTGCGCTGGCGGGCGCCTACTTCGGCCATGACGATGCGGGCGGCAAGTTGCTGGCCTTCGACATGGGCGGCACCACCGCAAAGCTTTGCCTGGTCGACGGCGGTGAGCCGATGATTGCGTATGGCTTCGAGGCCGGCAGGCAGGAGCGCTTCACCGAAGGTAGCGGTTTGCCGATCCGAATTTCCACCGTGGAACTGATCGAGATCGGCGCCGGCGGCGGCTCCATCGCAGAGGTGAACGATTTGGGCTTCTTGAAAGTCGGTCCTCTAAGTGCCGGCTCCGAGCCCGGTCCGGCGGCCTATGGATTGGGCGGCACGAAAGCCACCGTCACCGATGCGGATTTTACCTTAGGCTATCTCAACCCCGACTATTTCGCGGGCGGCATGTTGAGTGTCGATATGGATGGCGCAGGCCAGGCGCTAGACCGTGTGGCCGAGAAGGCCGGGCTCAATCGGGCCGAGATCGCCTGGGGCATCCATGACGTGGTGAATGAGAACATGGCCAGCGCGGCGCGCGTGCACATTGCCGAGCGCGGCCGCGACCCGCGCGACTTCGCACTGCTCAGCACCGGCGGCGCCGGCCCCGTGCACGCCTATTACGTCGCCAAGAAACTGGGCCTGAAAAAACTGATCTGCCCCAATGCGGCTGGGGTCGCTTCTGCGCTCGGTCTTCTCGTGGCACCGGGCCGCGTCGACCGGGTCGCTACGGTAGGCGCGCGGCTTGATGAGTGCGACATGAGCGACTTGGAAGCGGCCTTCCAGGCGCTGCAGGAAGACGCATTG
Source organism: Rhodospirillaceae bacterium (assembly GCA_016845145.1). Taxonomy (GTDB): domain Bacteria; phylum Pseudomonadota; class Alphaproteobacteria; order Rhodospirillales; family Casp-alpha2; genus TMED8. The sequence goes on along the minus strand of JAERTE010000068.1, from coordinate 72,438 downwards.
TCGGTGATCATCGAGACCGGGCTTGAGCCAGCGACCACCACCTTCCAGCGCCTCGCCGATGGCAAGTATGTGGGACAGGGGTTTGAGTTGGTGGTGCCGTTGCCGGATGGCCCCTATGACGATACATCGCGCGACAATCTGCTTGCCGCCTTCGAGGCCGGGTACCGTGAGAAGTTCAGCCGCACGCCCATGGACGTGCCGGCGGAATTCACCAACATCCGCCTGACCGCCCGCGCACCGGTGCCGGGCGGCGAGTTGCTGGGCCAGATTTCCGAGGTGAAACAGGGTAATCCGATGAAGGGCAATCGCCCGGCCTATTTCCCAGAATGTGGCGATTATGTGGAAACAACGGTTTACGACCGCGAGATTCTCGTACCCGGGCAGTCGTACGAGGGACCGGCGATCATCGAAGATCAGGGCTCGACGTTGATTGTCGGCCCGGGTGCGCGCTGGGAAGTTTCGGCCAGCGGCAATGTCGTTGTGAACTTGCCGGATCAAGGAGACCGTCATGAGTAACGGCAGTCCGCAATTCGACGCGATCTTCATGGAAGTGATGTGGACGCGGTTGATCTCCATTGTAGATGAGGCGGCGAAGGCCATCGTGCGCACCTCGTTCTCCACACTATCGAACGAAGCCAATGATTTCGCCTGCGTACTCACCGACGCGCGTGGCAACTCACTGGCGCAAAACTCCGGCTCAATCCCGTCGTTCATTGCCACCCTGCCCCAAACCGTGCGCCATTTCCTGACCGAGTTCGGCACCGGCAACATGGCGCCCGGCGATATCCTGATCACCAACGATCCGTGGATCGGCACCGGGCATTTGAGCGACGTGTGTCTGGTCAAACCGATCTTCCAGGGCGAAACGCTGGTGGCGTTCGCCGCTACGACCTCACATGTCCCGGACATTGGCGGTCGGTTGCGATCGCTGGAATCACGCCAAGTGTTCGAGGAGGGATTCCAGATTCCGCCCATGAAGCTGATCGATGGCGGTGCGACCAATGAAAGCCTGGTGCAATTGTTGAGACGGAATGTCCGCACGGCGGAACAAACCGTCGGCGACACCTGGGCGCAGGTCGGTGCCAATGAATTGATGCAGCGACGCGTGCTGGGCCTGTTGGAAGACTACGCCCTGCAAAGCCTCGATGGCTTTGGAGACGAGCTGTTTCAACGAACTGAAAAAGCGATGCGCGACGCGATCCGTGAGTTACCGGACGGTACCTATGATTTCACCATGGAGACCGACGGTGCCGAAACGCCTTATCGCTTCCAGGTCGCGGTAACGGTATCTGGCGACAACATCCTTGCCGATTTCGAAGGCACCTCGCCAACCCAGCCACGCGCCATCAATTGCGTCATGGCCTATACATACGCCATGACGGCCTACGCGGTGAAGTGCGCGCTGCTGCCGGACCTGCCGAATAACGAGGGTATGTTCCGGCCCGTTAATGTCACCGCACCGGAAGACTGCCTGGTGAACCCCAAGTATCCGGCAGCCGTGGTGGCACGATCCAACACAGGGCACTATGTACCGGTCACCGTGTTCGGCGCGCTGGCGCAGATCATCCCGGAACGCGTCATGGCCGGCGCGGGCTCGCCGCTGTGGGTGTTTACCGTGGCCGGCACGGATGACGCCGGTAAAACGTTTGCCAATGTGTTGTTCTACAACGGCGGCATGGGTGCGACCGCCATGGGAGACGGCGAACACTGCCTGTCGTGGCCGTCCAATATTTCTTCAACGCCCGTTGAAGTGGCGGAACGCAACGGACCGCTGCGCTGCCTGTTCAAGCGACTGGCCCCCGGTTCCGGCGGCGAGGGCGAAGCCATGGGCGGGCTGGGTCAGGAGATCGCATTCGAATGTACATCGGAACGTCCGCTGACCGGGCTGTTCATGACCGAACGCACCCGCTTTCCCGCACCCGGCCTGGCGGGCGGCAGCGAGGGAGGGCTGGGCAGTGTTGAGATCAACGGCCAGGCCATCGACGTACACAAACAGCACATTTTGAACAAAGGCGACCGCGTCGTGCTGCGCACACCCGGCGGCGGCGGTTTTGGCGATCCGGCCAAGCGTTCTGATCAAGCCCGCAAGGCTGATTTGCGTCTCGGGTATATCTAAGCGCATTGCCCCAACGCCTCGTGAGTTGTAGACCTAGGGCTTCATTGCCATATCGAAGGTACCCATGATCGATATCGACATTATTCACACCACCGCACGCCAGCTTATGGACAAGGCGGCGATTGAGATTCCCGACGACTATCTGGGCGGCCTGAAAGAAACGGCCGCCAAGGAGGAAGGGGATCTTTCGTCGTTCGTGCTTCAGGCTATGCTGGAGAACTACGAAGCCGCCAAGGAAGACCGCCGCGCCATGTGCGCCGACACCGGCGTACCACGCTGGTATGTGAAAATGGGCAACGAAGCCCGCATTGACGGCGGCCCGATTGCGTTGGAGGAAAAGCTCCGCCTGGCCACGGCGGAAGCGACAACAAGCGTACCGCTGCGCCCCAACCGCGTGCATCCGCTCTGGCGCACCGATCACGACAACAACGTCGGCATCAATGCGCCCGAAATCGAATATGCCTTCGAGCCCGAAGGCGATTGGATCGATCTCACATCCGTACACAAAGGCGGATTGTTCGGCACCGACTACCGTATGCTGTTTCCAGGCGACGGCATCGACGGCATCAAACGCTTTTTCATCGATAGCCTTGTGGCTTTCGGCAAACGCGGCCTCGCCTGCCAACCGGCGATCATCGGCGTCGGATTGGGCGGCTCGAAAGACATCACCATGGTGCTGGGCAAGCAAGCCGCGTGTTTGCGGACCGTGGGCGACAAAAACCCCGATCCCAAAATCGCCGCGCTGGAAGAAGAGTTGAAGGAAATCGGCAACTCCATCGGCATGGGCGCCATGGGGTTCGTCGGCAACGCCATGGTGGTCGATTGCCACATTGAGGTCGGCTATTGCCACACCGGCGGCATGCCCATGAGCGTGCATGCGTTTTGCCTGTCATCCAGACGCGCCACGGCGCGCATTCATGCCGACGGTCGGGTCGAATACCGCACCGATCCGGAATGGTTCACACCTTATATGCGACGGGAGACGGTCGAATGGCCTCCGGCAACGGCAACCTCAAAACAGTCCGCTTAGGCACCAACCCGACGCCCGATGATCTGCGTGCGCTGGAGATCGGCAACATCGTATATCTCGACGGCGTCGTCTATACGGGCCGTGAAGGCGTTTACACCAAGGTGTTGGAACAAGGCGCGACGCTACCCATCGCGCTCCCCGACGTGAGTGCTGCAAACTTCCACTGCTCGCCGGCGGCGGCTGTGAACGACGACGGCACGTTCAATCTGCGGGCCGTCACGGCCACCGCCTCGTTCCGATTTTCCAAATGGATGGCCAACTGGTTCGAGGTGGCAGGTGCCAAACTGATCATCGGCAAGGGCGGCATGTCGGGCGAGGATTACCGCAACATGTTCGTGCCCAACGGTGCCGTGTACCTGACCACGGTCGGCTACGGCACGGGCGCATTGCTGGGGCGCGGCGTCAAGCATGTGCGCGACGCCATCTGGATTGAGGAACTGGGAATCGCGCAAGCCATGTGGGTGATGGAGGTCGAGAACTTCGGTCCGTTTATCGTCGACAGCGACATGGACGGCAATAGCCTGTTCGAACGCGAGAACCAGCGCATCTCGCAAGGCCTGGGCCGTGTCTACGAGGGCACCAAGCCGGCTATCCTCAGCCGCTTCGGCGAAACCGATGACCGCAGTGACGAGTTGATTTGACCGGCGCATCTCGCTAGGCCCAGACCACATCCGGGCAGATTATCTGGAGATTTGATGGCGCTTTTAGACACCGCCGCAATGGCCGCACGCATCGCATTGCGGGAAATGCGCGGCGGTTTGCATGGGTTGTGGTTGCTGGTGGCTGGTGTGTTCATCGGCGCTGCGGCCGTTGCGATGGTCGGTGCAACGTCGCAAAGCCTGATGGACGGCGCGCGCCAGGGCGGCCTCCAGTCGGTCGGCGGCGACCTGAGCTTACGATTGTATCATCGCCCACCCAGCGACGCCGAACGCGCCGTCATCGGCCGCGAAGGTATCGTCAGTCTGTCGGCGGAATTGCGGCCCATGGCGCGGGCACGCAAAAGCAACCACGAAAGCGGAGCCCCGTTACTGATCGAGCTCAAAGGTGTGGACCGGCATTATCCCCTTTACGGAGACGTCCAGGCTCAGCCTGCCTACGACTTCCAGAAATCGCTCATACGCCGGGATGGTGTATATGGTGCCATCGCCGATCCCGCCATGTTCGAAGCAATGGGTCTGTCAGTGGGCGATCACGTGCAGATCGGCAACGCCCGGTATCAATTGCGCGGCACGTTGGTTGTTGAACCAGATCGATCTTTCCGCGCCTTCACCTTGGGCCCACGGATGATCGTATCGGGTGAAAGTCTTGGCGCCACCGGCCTCACCGGCGCGGGCGCCGAGGTGTACCATTATTCGCGGGTGAAATTGCCTGACGGATCGAATGCACGCGATGACGCCAGTGCGGCGCTGGCTCGAATTGATCAGGCGTTCCCTCAATCAGGCTGGCGCATGGTCAACGCACACGACGGCGTACCGGGCCTGGAGCGCGCTTTGGAAATGGCGCATGTGCTGATCTTGTTTATCGGCCTGGGCGTGATGCTCGTTGGCGGCGCAGGTATTTCGGGTGCCGTTCGTGCACACATCGCCGACAAGCTCGAGGTCATCGCCATCTTGAAATCCATCGGCGCACCGCCCCGCGTTGTCTCCGCGGCGATCGGTATCGAGATCATGGCCATGGCCTTAGTCGGTTGCGTTGTCGGCGTCGGGCTGGGTGCGATGGGACCGGCGCTGGCTGCAACCGCTTTGGACGGGCATGTGCCGTTTTCCCTCGATTCCGTGCCGCGCATGAAGCCACTGATCGCGGCGGGACTGTTTGGCATGCTGGTCGCGGCGCTGTTTGCCTGGTGGCCTTTGATGAGGGTCCGCCATATGAAGGCACAGGCGTTGTTACGGGCTCGCATCAGCCACTCGCACGGAAGCCCAAACGTGACGGATTGGTTGGGCGCAGGTGTCATTGTCTTGGCGCTTATCGCGCTGGTATTTTGGGTGTCGCCCATACCGCTGATGACCGTGATCTTTCTCGTCGGCGCATTGGCCTTGGCTGTACTGTATTTTGGCTTGGGCTTGGCCTTCACGCGCCTGGCGAAAATTTTGGCCCGCGGCAAGGGCGCCACCGTGCGCCTGGCGCTCGGCAATCTCTATCGAGCCGGCGCGCCGACCGGCCCGGTGGTTATGGCACTGGGCCTGACGTTGACTTTGTTGGTGGCACTGGATGGCGTCGGCGTGGCGGCCAGCCGCCACATTCAGCAGAGTTTGCCGCAAACGGCACCTGATCTGGTGGCGTTTTCACTGAAACCGGAAACTGCCGAGCGGCTGGACCAAAACCTGGCGGCCTCGGGGTTGCTTGAGCACGCGCGGATCATGCCGTTCGTACACGCACGTGTTCAGGCCATTGGCGGGGTTGGCGTGGCTGATCTCGATCTTCCGGGCTCCATGAATTGGGTCGTCCGTGGTGATCGCGGCGTGTCGTTTGCGGCGGAACTTCCCGATGGTCAGCCGTGGAAAGGCACTCAATCCGAACGCCCTGGTTTTTCGGTGGACTTCGACGTGGCGAAAAAGATGGGCCTCCAATTGGGCGACAAGATAACCATGAATATCGGCGGAGAAGCGCGCACGGGTGAAATATTCAATTTTCGCAGCGTCGACTGGACCGGACTTGATTTGGATTTTCCCATCATCGCCACGCCAATGACCTTCGCCGGCATCCCCTATACCTATGCCGCCTCCCTGAAAGCCCGGCAAGGCAGCGCCGCCGCGCTTGAAGCACACATCAAAACCCATTTTCCCGGCGTCCCGCTGGTTCGCGTCGCGGATGTGTTGGGGTCATTTTCCAAAGCATTGGATGCGTTGCTGGTGGGGTTGAGAACGGCGACGCTGATGTGGGCGCTGGCCGCCCTGATGGTGTTGGCCGGCAGCGTGCTGCAAGGGCTCAGAGAACGAACCAACGAGGCCGTATTGTTCAAGGTGTTGGGCGCGCGGCGGCGCCAACTGTTGGGTCAGGTGATGGCGGAATTCTTGAGCCTGGGCGCCCTCGTGGCCATGGCCGCTGTGCCCCTGGGGCTAGGCATTGCCTTCGCCATGGCGCGCGCGGCGGGGGTTCGTGGCGCAAACATTTTTTGGGCCGGTGGCGCACAACTTGCCGTGGCTGCTATTCTCGTTACTTTGGCTGTCGGTTTGGCCGTGACCCTTGCCGCCTATCGCACGAAACCGGGCCAGGTATTGCGCTACCGCAAACTGTGAAGCCCAGTGGGGTTAAAATCAACCGCCGGCCATCGCCTCTACGGCTGCGAGAATCGCTTGTCGCTCCGCCGTATCGGAACCAGCGTTCGCCCGGACGGCAAGGTCGTGCAACTGTTGGCGCTCGTCGGCGCTGATCTTGAGGGCCGTGCAAATCTCGTCCATGACTTTCGTTTCGTCGGTATGGATGTGGTCGTCCGACAGCATCAACATCAAAACTTCGAACGTCACGAAAACACGGACTGCGCGGGTATCGAGCACGTCGGCGTTGGTTGCGCCGAAAACCTCCGCCGGGGGTGCTGTGACATTGCCGCCCATGGCTTCTTTGCGCGCGTTAAGGATGGCGTTTTCTTCGGGCGCCACATCGCCATCGGCCAGCACCATGCGGGTTGCCAAGGCCATGAAGGACTGCTGTTGGCGCTCGGTCAATCGGTCAAGAAACATCTACTTCTCCAACTTTCCCTTTCTGTCTTGGTCAGTCTTCACCCAACTCAAGCTCGTATTCTTCTTCCTCTTTGCCGCCGGCCTCGCCGCCACCGTCTTCCACCTCTTCCGGGCCGACCTTGGCGCCGACGGCATCGAGACCGGCGGGATCGGGTTTCGTTGACGGATAGATACCGCTTTTCATCAGAGCATCCCAGACATGGCTCAAGGCACCTTCGGTGATTTCTTCACGGCGGCCGTAGTTATCGAGCCAGAACTGAATCTCGTAAACGCTGACCCAAGCACCCGGATGACGCTCGACACCCTTGAAACGGACTTCGCGCTCCGGCGATTCGAGCACTTGCGGGGCTTCGGCCAAGCCCTCTTCCATGATATCCGCCGAATCCAATAACGGATATTTGGCATCGAGATACAATGGCAACTCGACGCGCACGGCGTTGAAGGAATTGAAGTTGTGTATCTGCGATTCCGACACTTGCCCGTTGGGCACGGAAATGACGTAGCCGTTGCGCACCTTTACCCGCACGGTGCGCCAGGTGATGTCGACCACGCGGCCTTCGTCCAAATCGCCGATCTGCACCCAGTCACCGACGTTGAAGGGGCGCTCCATGTTGATGACGATACCGGAGAAGATGTTGGAGATATTGGCCTGAACGGCGAGGCCGATGATCATGGCGAGCAAACCCGTCGACGCCAGAATGCTGGTCAGCGTTTGGTCGAAGACGAAGGCGATGATGCCGCTAACGGCAAACGCATAGATGGTCGTCGATGCGAACACCCGGATGACGTTGGGAATGTTGCGCTCGGTATGATCTTCCAGCGGTGTCCACAGGAACCGCTCCAGCGCCAGCCCCATAAGCCTGGCCGGCACCAGCCACCATAGCGAGTCGTAGGCCATGATCATGATGTCGATGTAATGGTCGGCCAAGTTCTGGAAAGCGATATCGATGGCCAGATTGCCACCGGATAACAACAACATCGGCCACGAAATGACCCGCAGGATCCATGATTGTGCGGCCCAGAACCGGCCGCGCTCGCGCCGGTCCATGGCGACGGCGAAGACGGTGCCGATCAAGGCGAAGATACCGACATAGATGAAGAACTCGATGGGCACGAAATCCCGCGCGTTGAATTCACCGCGTTTGATCACCATGCCCAAATCGATCTGCGAGAAATCCGGGTCGGTGGCGCCGAAACCCACATAGGCCGGATCGCCCATTGTGCCCTTGGGGATGATGTCTTGGGAATTCCAGGCGCGCTCGATGACCCAGCCGGTGGCCGGGTTGAGCGCCTGGACGCCTTCCAGCTTGTCCTTCACCGTCTCGCCCCGGTCCAACGCCAGCCCCAAGACATCAACCACATATTGCAGGTTGTTCTTGTTCAGCAGGCGGTGCGTAAACCCGACGCCAACTACGTGCTGGCCGTAGGGCCGGCGGGTTTCGGTGAAGTTAAAGCGGAACTTGCCCTTCACCCGGTAGAGCCGATAGGTCATGTCGCCGACCTGACGCTCTTCGACCGGGGTGGTGAGCTTGATCGGCTCCACGGCGTTGACGAATTCCAGGTCTTGCGGCTCGAACTTGCCGCGGTATCTGAACCAGATCAGGAAATCCAGATCGTACTGGTTTTTCTCCAACTCCAAGGTTTTGATCTCATTGATCTGCAGGCCCGTGTAAACGACGTTGGTCTTGTACATGAAGCGGTCATTCACATAGAGCATGCGGCCGCGCTTCAACTCGGCAATGTAGTTGCGCGCGCCTTCGGCCTTGATCGGTTGCAACTGCGTCAAAGCCGAAATGATATTGATGCCGTTGTAGATACCGATGAATACCGGCTTCTTACCTTCGCCGTCAGCATCGAAGAAGTTGGCGCCGGTGATACCGACGAGCGCGTTTTCGGGATTGTCGAGACCGGCAATATAGTCGCGGATGAATTGCCTGGACGATGTGATCTTGCCCTCGGTTTCCTCGACGCCTTCGCTGTACTCTTCAAGCATGGCAGCAACCACCATCTGCGCCGCATCGTAGGCGAAGGCGCCAACCCAGTCGGGATCGCGGTCGTAACTGGCGAGGTAGCCGTTCTTGAAGTTCTGCGCCGTCTCGTTGGCGGTATCGAACAACAGCGGCGTGGTCAGCAGCATTCCATCGGAATACTTGCCGGCGTGGCTGTGGCGGCCGGGCAGCTTCTCGACGAAATCGGCGAACGCATGGGTGCCGAGCGCACTGGTGCCGACAACCACATTTCGGATGGATGCGTCGCGCAACATTTTGATGATGCGCGCACCATCCAGGCCGCCGACGGCCAGGAATACCGTGCCGGCGTCTTTTTTGGTTTTTAGCTCGGCGACGATATCCTTGATTTGCCGGACCACGTTGGCGCTAGAATCAAACTCCCAGGTGTAGCGCACCTTGGTGCCAAACCTGAGCAACGTTTTGGCGAAGGGTGCGCCCATCACGTCACCGTAAGCGCGCTTGTCGACAATCATGGAAATCAGTTTCTTACCCATGACGTTGCGCACGTAATTGGCCAAGAACTTCGCCTGCTCGCGGTTGTTGAACAGGCCCGTGAACAGCCAATCGGAGGTTTTCGCCACGTCCGGATGCACGGCTGACGGTGCGATCAAGGGCACGCCGTGCTCGGCGTAAACAGGTGCGGCAGCCTGCACCGCCGGGGTCGACCAATGCCCGATGACGGCCCGCACGCGTTTGTCGGCAACAATGCGCCGCGCCGCTTCCTCGGCCAATTTCGGGTCGTCCTGGTCGTTATAGACATCGACGGCGACGCTGGTACCGTCTATGCCGCCGGCGTCGTTAATGGTTTTGACGTAAAGCTCGACGCCCTGGCGGATGGAGCGCCCGATCCCGGCATTATCCCCGCTGACCGGCGCGACCACGGCGATCCGGTAAAGATCGTCTTCGTCTTCGAGAAGAAGCGACACTTTGGCGAGAAGCGAGAACAGCACGCCGAGCACGGCAATCGCCACCAAAATGGCGATAAAACGCTCGCGCTTGGGCAGGTCATGGAACTTCTGGACGATCCACTTCATTGAACTGCTTTCCTCCCCTCCGGTCTCTTGATGGGCATTTGAGGCCGGGCCTTATTGTTATTGTTGCAGATTGTAGCTCAACCGTCCCGGATGTTAAGCCCCTTCGGCGATATTAAGTTACGAGAAAGGTAATGGTCTCCGTACTGGTCTGGCCGTGATCATCAGTGATATCGATGGACGCGGTGTACTCACCATCCGTTCCATCGCTGGTGTAGGTGTAGGTATTCGCGTTGGAATCCAGACTGAATCCGGAAAGCGACGTGTTCGGCGTTATCGAATAGCTTAAATTATCGCCGTCCGCATCCTCACCCAACAGCATGCCTCTGTAGGTCTGGCTGTTGCCCATGGTAACGGTGCTCAGGTTCTTATGCGTTGCGTCACCGACAAACATGCCGTCATGACCGCCCGACGCGCCATCCGCCGCCATGGTTCCCGCACCTTCATCGAAGTTCCAATAGCCCAGCAGGTTCGCTTCGTCGCCGTTCAACTGCCGGTCCATGTCAGCCTGAATTTCGGCCTGAGTGCGCGCCTTGTTCCAGACCCGCACCTCGTCGATCTCGCCGTTGAAGAACTCCTGGTCGTTGGTCGATTGCGTGCCGATGCGTGCATTCGACCCTGAAATGTTCAGGGCCCCGAAGGAACTGGCGGAACCATTGGCTGTGCCGTCGATGTAAAGCTGAACCGTACTGGCGCCGTCATAGACGGCAGCGACATGGTGCCATTTGCCATCGGCGACGCTGGTCGACGATTCGGCACGGGTCGCGATCCCACGTGCCGCGAAGTGCAATTCGCCGTCCGTTTTGTTGACGAAGAAGAAGCTTTCCTGGTTGTTTGTGGCATTGCCGATGGAAAGGATATCCCCCCAGTCCGACGTGTCCGAGGTCTTGATCCAAGCTTCGTAAGTGAAGGCGGCCGTTCCCGTGGCGAGATCGCCGGCGTCACCAAGATCCACGTAGTCGCCTGTACCGTCGAGGCTCAGGGCATGGTTCTCGGTCGCGGTCGGCGCCTTGCCGACGGTGACGGAAACCTGCTCGTCATCCGTGCCGGATGCCGATCCCGCGGCGCGGATGATAAAGCTGTCCTGACCCTGATAGTCGGCCTTCGGCGTGTAGGTATAGTTGCCGGTGGCAGCGTCGAGATCCACCGTGCCGTTTAACGGATTGCCGACCAGCGTATAAGTAGGCGCGCCAGTCACATCGGCAGACGTCATCTTGCCGGTAGCAGTGCCGTCTTCGATGATCTCGTGACTGGTGCCGGTGATGGTCGGGGCAGAAGAAACCCAGGTCGCGCCATCGGCTTCGACGGTTGAAGAATAACCGACAATCGTACCGGTGTTACTATTGCTGGAAGAATCCGAAACGGTCGACCCTGATCCCTCGTTGAGTTTCCAGTAATGTGCGAGGTCTGCTTCATCACCGGCCAGCCTTTGGGTCATGTAGGTATTGATCTGAGTGCCCGTCAGCGCCTTGCTCCAAACGCTGACCTCAGCCATGTCTCCGGCGAAATTTCCAGCGCCCAGGGTCATGTTCGAAGCTGACCCCGTGGTAATCGCCGTTGTAGAGCCAGTGGCGTTGATAATTGCTGTCAACAATTTGCCGTCTTGATACACTTTGACATCGTTCAGGTTCAAAATGTTATCGCTCAGTGACGTATTGAGCGGGAGAACTAGTGCATAATGATGCCACTGGCCATCTGCGACGTACGTCGCGGGCTCAAAAACGATTGAACCGCCATTGATATCAAGCCTTATCCCCTCCGCTCCCGACCTGTTCGCGCCAAACCTGATGCGATCGCCCGTTGAATCAACCCCATAATTCAGAAGATTGAAATCGTCTAGAGTTTCCGTTTTGGCCCAAAGCATGATCGTTCGCTCACTGGTGCCGGTTGGAATGGACCCGGCGCTGAATGTGACCGAATCACTGCTGTCAAACCGCAACACGTTTCCATCAAGCGGTACGATCAATGGCGTATCGCTGCCGACATCAACGGTGGTCGCGTTGTTGTTGAGCGTGCCGTTTTGCTGGGAAGAAGTATTGTCCCGCACCGTTGTCCCTGAAACATCATCAAATGTGTACTGCGCCACCAGGTTGGATGTGTCGTAATCGTAGCTTTGGGTCATGCCCTCGCGGATTTGATCTTGCGAACGCGCCAGGTTCCAGAGCCGGACGTTGTCCATTTGGCCGTCGAAGGCAAACCCGCCGTTGTCGGAGCCGGCGGAGAAATCCTGGACGCCCGTGGAGCCGATGGAGAAGGATGAATAGTTTTCCGTCGCCACCTGCTCACCATTGAGATAAATCGTGCCGGTCGTGCCGTTGGAGGTGACGGCCACGTGATACCAGACATCGGCGTCGATCAAGCCCGCCGCGGTGGTGACGTTAGTTCCTACGCTGGCATCGTTATTGACGAAAAAGCGCAGAGATCCGTCGGCGAATTTTTCCAACACGAACCGCGGGTTGTTGGTGGTGACGGCTTTCAGCGCCAGCGGGTTTTCGTGCAGGTTATTGCGGTCGAACTTGATCCAGGCTTCCATGGTCACCGCATTGGTGACGGTGCTGGCGGAGAACTGCGCCGACATGTCGTCGCGGGTCGCGTCGCCGCGGGCCGTGGCGCTGCCGTCGGCATCATTGACATTCATCACCCGCCCTTGCGGCCCGATGATCGGCGCTTTATCGGGAAGTACAGGTGTGTAGGTGGTCTTGGTAACCGTGGCACCGTTCGTCAGCGTGCCGTCCAACGCCGCCGTTCCCTGATTGTTATCGACAGTGGTGCCGTTGCCGGGCACTTCGGAATCGAAGGAGTACTGGGCCACCAGGCCGCTCTCGTTGCCTTCCGCCTTGTCGAAGCGGTTAAGCTCGATCTCTTTTTGTGTCCGCGCCACATTCCAAACCCGCACCTCGTCGATCTGGCCGTTGAAGTGCTGGGTGGCGGCGCTCGCGCCTTCCTGGAAATGGCCGATCGTCAGGTTGTTTGTGTCCTGCACAGGCGTGCTCGTGACCGCACCCGATTGAACCAGCGCGCCATCGACGTACATCCTCAACGTTGAGCCGTCGAAGGACGCCGCCGCATGGTGCCACGTGCCGTCATTGTAGGAATTCGCCGACGTAATAACCGGGTTGCCGGCGCCGTTCGTCGCCGCCAACAGCTTTCCGTTGGAAATCAACAATGCGTATCCATTGGCGCCACTCGCCGCTTTCGACACAATCCGGCCGACATCCCCAGAATGGGCGCTGGTCTTGAACCACGATTCGATGGTCCAATTCGCAGAATTGAGCGATGCGTCGTGGGAAACGGTAAGTTGATCGTTGGTGCCGTCCAACGTCAACACATTGCTCGCCGTGGTGAAGCTCTCGCCGCCCTTCAACACCGCCTCAGCCTTGTTGGCCGACTTGTCTTCGACGACACCGCCCTTGGCGTCATCGAAAGTGAAATAGCGATGCAGGCCCGCCTCATCACCGTCCAGTCGGTGCTGGTAGTTATCGGCAATCTCGGTGGCGGTCCGCGCATCGTTCCAGATGCGCACATCGTCGATCCCGCCAACGAAATACTGATCGGCCGCCCAACTGCTCTTGCCGATGTAACTGACATCGCGGTCCACATTAGTGGCGGCGCTCAGGTCCGAAGTATTGCCGGTGACGGTTTGAGCAACGCCGTTAAAATAGATGGCGCCCGTGCCGTTGCCGTTGTTGACGGCGGCCACATGCACCCACTGGTCCAATGGCAGGGTTGCCGTGGTGGTCAGCGTCGTTTTGGTGGTGCCGACGTAATTGTGCAGCGCAATGGTGCCGTCGGAACCGGAGAACGTGAACAGAATGTTGTCATCCGACTCGCCTTGGGAAAGCTCGACGATGCGCGCCCAAGTATTGGCGGCACTGGCATTGACCCAGGCCTCAATGGAGTAAGCGCCGCTGATCCCGGAAACGGTGCCGAGGTCCACATGGTCGCCGGCGCCGTTCAATTGCACGAATGCGCCGCCGACGTTGGGCTCGTTGTCGGCGGCGATGGTGACGGTGACGGTTTCCGTATCCGTTTGGGCACCATTGGTGGCGCGCACCTGGAAGGTGACGGTGCCTGTGTGGTTATCGACCGGCGTGTAGGTCCACTCACCAGACGCGCTGTCGATGCTGACGCTGCCACTGGCTGGGTTGGAGGTAATTGCGTAGCTGGTCGTGCCGGTCGACGTCACGTCGTTACCTGTCATGCGGCCCGATGCCGTCTCGCCCTCGGTGATGGTGAACTTGGTGCCGAAGACGGGCGCCGTGACATCGACCACAGCCGCACCGGAGATCACGCCGTTGGTGGCGGTGCCGGCATCATCGGGCACAGTGGTGCCGCTGATATCATCGAAGGTATAGAGCCCGACCAGGCCGCTTTCGGAGCCGGTGAGGTCGCCGTTGTAATTCGCCGCAATATCCGAGTCCGAGCGCGCCACATCCCACACACGGAACTCGCCGATCTGGCCGTCGAGCTTGGTTTGGCCCGCGTTTTCCGGCCCGAACAGGTAGCGGTCGCCGCCGGTCCAGACCCCGGTGACGCCGGTGGTGGTCGCCGCCAAGGCGCCGTTGACGTAGAGCTTCAAGGTGTCGGAACCCGCATCATAAGAGCCGGCCAGGTGATACCATTGCCCGGCCTGGGCGACGATATCGCTGGTCGCAAACTTAAGCGCGCCGTCGTAGTTGTAGTGCTGGAACCGGCCTTGTGAATCGGTCAGCAAGGCATGTGAAATACCGACGCCGGCGAACACGGAACTCGCCCCACGGCCCATGATCGTCGCATTGGTGGCGCTATCGAGCTTGACCCAAGTCTCGATGGTGTAGCTGGTGGTGTCGAAGGTGTTGCCATCGATGATTTGGAAGGTGTCGTCGACGCCGTCGAAGGAGAGCACTTTGCCCAGGTTTTTGACGACCGTGGGCTGGGAGGTGACCGGCGTATCCGTCGTCGCCGTCACCGTGGCGCCGCCAACACCGGTGCCATTGTGATTGCCGGTAACATCTTGGTGGGTTTTTATAGTGCCGGCATCATCGTCATCGAAACTGTAAGCGGCGACCAGGCCTGCCGGCGAGTCCTTCAAGGTGTCATTCATGTGGGTCTGAATTTCGGACTGCGTGCGGACATCGTTCCAGACGCGGATTTCGTCGAGCTTGCCGTTCCAGTGCTGGCTGATGCCGGGACCGCTGGTGTCGTTGGCAGCGCCGATCAGCAGGTTGTGAGTGTCGACCGACGAACCGGTAACAGTGTCCGTCGCCACCTGCTGACCATCGATATAAAGGATCAGGTTGGTGCCGTCGTAGCTTCCCGCTGCGTGGTGCCATTGGCCATCGTTGAGCGCGTCCGTCGACCAAATGGTCGGCGTTCCCGTGCCGTTGGTGACCAGCGCGATCTTGCCGTTCTGCATGTAGAGGGAATATTGGTTGCCGCCCGAACCCTGGGCTTTTTGCAGGATGCGGCCACTGTTGGAATCACCGTGGGCCGTCGTCTGGAACCAGCCTTCGATTGTCCAGGTCGAGGGATTCAGCGCCGTCGCATTCGAAATCTGCACATAGTCGCCGGAGCCGTCGAGCGTCAGCACACTCCCGTTGGAGAGCGAGCCGGTGCGGGCATCGACCGGGGTGTCGGTGCTGGCAACCGCCGTGGGCGTGCCGGCAGTTGTACCATTGTGATTGCCGGTGGCGCTGGTGCCGATCGTATCGCCATCGAAGGAATAAGCGGCGAGCAGGCTCGACTCGGAACCCGACAGGCTGGTGTTCATGGTGCTCTGGATGTCGGACTGCGTGCGCGCCGTCGACCAAATGCGCACCTCATCCAGGCTGCCGTCGAAGAACTGGATGGACCCGTTCACCGGGTCGTAGCTGCGCCCGATGGTCGCCACCTGGCTGCCGTAATCGATCGCGCCGGAAAAACTGGTCGTCGCTTCCAATTGGCCGTCCACATAGAGCTTCAACGTCGAGCCGTCGAACACACCCGCCGCATGATGCCACTCGCCGTCGTTGATGATGCTAGTGGAAGAGGCGGCAAAGCCCGTATTGCTGCCGCTGCTGGTTCCTGTGTGAATTTTGCCGTCATAATAGTGCAACGAATAGACGCCCCAGCCGGTGTCGCCAGTCTTCGAGACGATGCGCCCGATATCGGCGTTCGCGGTGCCGGAATGGGTGGTCTTGAACCAACCCTCGACAGTCCAGTTGGCCGGGTTGAGCGCGGCGTTGTGGGCGATATCGATATAGTCGCCATTTCCGTCCAGTTGCAACACCTTGCGCCCACTCGCCGCAGCGATGTTCTCGACCTCGGAGCCCGCGCCGGTATCGTCGAAGCGGTAGTAGGCCTCCAGATTGGATTCGCTGCCCGCCAGTTGCTGGTCTTTGTTGGCGTTGATCTCGGCTTCCGTGCGCACGCTCGACCAGACCCGCACCTCGTCGATGAGGCCGCGAAAGTCCACACTCTGATTGAACTGCGGGTCACCGATCGGATTGCCACCGAGAACCAGGTTTGCCGTCTGGCTGGCGAAACTGGCGCCGGAGACCGCACCCTGGGCAACCAGACTACCGTCCACATAGAATTTTGCCGTGCTGCCGTCGTAGGTGGCAGCCACATGATACCAGGTGTCGGCGCCTGCCGTGACACCGCTGACCAAGCCCAACGCCGTGAAGGAACTGTCCAGGGCATCACTGACAGCGAGTTTGATTTCGTTGGCGCCGGTTTTAAACATATGCAGCGCATGTTTGTCGGTGCCGCCAAACAGATTGAAGATGTTTTGTTGAGCGTCCTGAGAACTCGGACCGGCCAACTCGTTGAAACGCACCATCATCTCGACGGTGATCTGGTTGGAAAGCGCACCGGTGCCGAGGTCCGCCTCCATGCGGTCGAAGGTGCGCCCCGTGAACTGCAACGCGCCACCCGCGACGTTGATGGAATTCTCGTCCACATCTGCGACGGAGATGTTGACGGTTTCGGTGCGGCCACCGGCGGTTAGCGTGAAACTGTCGGTGCCGATAAAGCCTGCCGTCGGTGTGTAGGTCCAATCGCCGGTGGCGGTGTTGAGGACGAGCGCGCCATTGGTGGGGTCGGTCTTGGAGACGCTGGCGGCCGAGGTTTCGAACTTGCCCGACGCCGTCTCGTTCTCGGTGATGGAGATCGCTTGCGCCGCCACGTCACCGCCAAACACATCAGGTGCTGTATCGACGCGCGCCGCATTGCCCGAAACCGTGCCCGTGTTGGCCGTGCCGGTGGTGCTATCCACCACATTGCCGCTGGCAGCATCAAAATGATAATTGGCGACAAGCCCGTCGGCGTCGGTGGCGATGCGCATGTTGTAGTTGTCGGCGATCTCATCGGCGGTGCGCACATCGCCCCAGAACCGCACTTCGTCTAGCAGACCCTTAAATTCGTGCCCGCTGGTCAGCGTGCCGCCGATGGAAGGCGAAATCACGGTAGATGCGAAATCGACCGCGCCGGCGGCGAAAACCTTGCTCGCCACCAACTGGCCGTCCTTATAGAGCTTGGCGAGTTTGGTGGCGTTGTCATAAGTGCCGGCCCAGTGGCTCCACGTATCATATGAACCGCCGGTGTCGGTATACGTGATCCCGGCGTCGGCACCATCTTCATCGAAACTGAAGCGGAAGCTCGACGCGCCGGTCCAACCGGCATGGAAGAAGCTGGCGTCCGTATCTTGGTTGGGATCGCGCGCGCCGAGCACCAGATCGGTTGTGTTTGAAGAATTGTCGACATCGCGCTTGGCCCAGAATTCCCAACTGAACGACGTCGCTTCAATATTGATGTTCGACGTGGTGACGACATCAGACGTGCCGTTGCCGCCAAACTGCATGGCTTGGCCCAACGTGTTGACGATGGCCGCGCCACCGCTTGCGGTGCCGTTCGATGCATTACCGGCGCTGTCCACCAAGGTGGTGCCGTTGTCGTCGTCATTAAAGCGGTAATAAGCGGTGAGCCCGGTTTCCGTGCCCGAAAGGCTCTGGTCGTAGTTGAGCCGTATTTCATCGGCGGTGCGTGCCGCCGACCAAATGCGCAAGTCGTCAATCGCACCTTTTACGTAAACACCCGACGACGACGCGTTGTCCTCGCCGATAATCAACGTCGATGCGGTGCCACCCGTGGGGTTGGTCGTGTAAGTCGTGGTCGCGCCGACCTGATGCCCGTTCACATAAGCCGTGACGGTTTTTGCCGTGGCATCGCGGACCATGGAAATGTGCGCCCAGGTGTCGAGGGTCAGGTTGGCGTCAAAGGTAATTGCCGTATTGTTGCCGCCACCGCTTTCGTGGAAGTAAACAAGATCGCCGCTGGAATCGACTCGCAACCCATAAAGCACGTTTTTGGCTTCTGTTTCATCATCGCCGGCCACTTGCGCGATGACGTTGGACTGCGATTGGAAATCCGCCAGATTGACCCAGGCCTCAACCGTGACGCTGCCGGTGATGGCAAGCTCGTCGGCGTTGCCGCGCCCGGCGCTGACATAGTCGTTGGTACCGTCCAGGTTCAGAACGCCATCGTGCACATTGACCGTGTCGTCGGAGAACACCGTCACCGAGATGATCTCATCGTCGTTGCGCGTACCGTCAGAGGCACGCAGCGTGAAGTTGGCGGTGCCGATAAAGTTGGCGTTGGGCGTATAAGTCCACTTGCCCGCAGCGTCGATGGTCACGGTGCCGTTGGCCGATGTGCTGCTGGCGACCGAATAGGTCGTGGCCGCCGAGGCGACCACGTCGCTGGCCACCATGGTGCCCGTGACCGCCGTCGCCTCGACCGTCTCGATGATCGTGCCCAGCACTTCGGGCCCTTCGATGGGGGCTGTGGAATCGACCTTGGTGGCGCCTGAGATGGACCCGCTGTGCCCGCCACCGGACTGATCCGTCACCGCCGTGGTGGAGGCTTCATCAAATGTATAGTGGACGATCAGGTTGTCCTCACCGGCGCTCAAAGGCGACTGGTAGGTGCTCTTGATTTCATCGGCGCTGCGGGCATCCTTCCAGATGCGCAGGTCGGCAATCTCGCCCGACATGCGCTGGTGGTTCCAGGGGCTGACGCCGATAGCGACATTACCCGATGCAATGTTGAAGCCCGGCGTTCCGTCGGTTGTCGCGGTTTCCAGCTTGCCGTCCACATAAAGCTTGATGCCGTTTGAGCCGTCGTGCACGGCGGCCACGTGATGCCAGTTGCCGTCATTGATCGTGGTCGCGCCCGTAACGCCGCCCGAGTTCGGATTGTGCAGCGCCAGCTTGCCGCTCTTGACGAACAGCAGACCCGCGTTGGTGCCGGTAGTGCCGCCGGCGGCAAAGATGTAGTGATTGCTGGTCGCCGTGGTCGGCACCTTTACCCAGGCCTCGTAGGTGAAAGCGCCGGTGCCGGTGTGGAAGTCCGAGGGTGACCCGCTGATAGAAACCGAATCGTCGGTACCATCGAAGCTCAACGATTTACCGGTAACGCTTGAGAGCGACGCGCCGTTCGTCAGGATCGCGTCGTTGCCATTGCCGGAAGCATCTCGCGCCTGCGTGCCGATGGCGTCGTCATCGAAGCGATAGTACGCCGCTAAGTTGGGTTCAGTGCCAGCCATCTGCTGGTCGTAGTTGGTGCGAATTTCGTCAGCCGTGCGCGCCTCGCCCCAAACGCGGACCTCATCGAGCTTGCCGTTGAAGTTCTGCGTCGCACCGCTGCCGTCATTGTAGGCGCCGATGTAGAGGTCTTTCGTATCCAGCGTCGGCGTACCGCTGACGGTCGCTTGCTGCACCAAATCGCCGTCCACATAGAGCTTCAGGGTCGAGCCGTCATAGACGCCCGCCGCGTGGTGCCAACTGCCGTCGTTGTAGGTGCCGCCCGACGTGATCGTCGAGGTATCCAACCCATTGGTCACCAGGTTGAGCTTGCCCTGCGACATATAGATCGAGAACTGGTTGCCGCCGGTGCCCTGCGCCTTGGAAATCAGGCGACCGATGTTGGAGTCACCGGATGCCGTATGACTGCTGGTTTGGAACCAGGTTTCGATGCTCCAGGTCGTCGGGTTCAAGGATGCGGCATTCGCGGCCGAGGCATAATCATTGCTGCCATCCAGGGCGAGTACGCTACCCGAAACATCGACGGATTTTTCATCCACCGCATTGACCGTGACGGTGATGGTTTCGTCGTCCGTGCCGAAGGTGGCGCCCACGGCACGCAACGTGAAAGTCTCGGTGCCATTGAAACCAAACGCCGGGGTGTAGGTCCAATTGCCGTTGGCATCAAGCGTGACCGATCCGCCGTTGTTGGCCGCCGTCTGCACGGAATAGGTCACCGTGCCGTCGACGTCCGATGCCGTCATCTTGCCTTGGGCGGACTCACCTTCTTGTACGGTAAGCGTATTGCCGAAGATATCAGCACTGAGATCGACATGGGTCGCGCCGGTGATGGTGCCGTTGTTGGAGCCCGCACTATCGATCAATGTTGTTCCCGAGCCTTCACCAAACGTGTAATGGGCGATCAAGCTGCCGCCTTCGTTGCCGGTGACGGGTGTGTTGAAATTATCGGCAATCTGTTCATCGGTACGCGCCACGTTCCAGACCCGGACATCTCCAATCTGGCCGTTCGTGTAGTTGGCTGCCGTATTGTCGCGGCCGATATACAGTGTCTGCGCCAGCGAGCTGCTCAGGGTGTAACCGCTCACAGCCTGGGCTTTCACCAATTGGCCATCGACGTAAATCTTGGCCGTTGCCCCATCATAACTGACGGCGATGTGGTACCAGGTCTTGGCCGACAGCGTGACGCCTGAATCTACAGTGGTGCTGGCGTTGGCCTGGTTCTCCAGGAAAAACTTGAGCTTGCTGTCGGCACTATCAAGGAACGGAACAAACTCCGCCGCATTGCCTGTGGTTTCAGCAAGCGCGACCAAGCTCTGGAACACGCCGACCGTCGATAGGTTGGCTTGAAACTCAATCGTGACTTCATTGGTGATGGTGCCGGTACCCAGGCCTGCGGTCGCAACATCGTTGGTGCCATCGAACTTGAGCGCGTCGGTAATGTTGGCGTGAACATTACCGGCATCGGCCTTGGCCAGCGGCACCGTCGAATCCGTATGGGCGGCCCCGTTACTCTGATAGGTCCCATCGTTGTTGCCGGCGCTGTCCAGCGCGCGGGTGCCCGATGCCTCGTCGAGCTTCCAATAAGATACGAGGTTGGTTTCCGAACCGCTCAACTCGCGGTCGAAGTCGGCGTTGATCTCGCTCGCCGTGCGCACCTTGTCCCATATGCGGACCTCGGCCATTTGGCCGTCGTAGGCTTGGTCCTTGTCGAAGGTAGTGTTGGGGACATTGCCGTCCTGATCGAGGCCCAAATACATGGTGCCGCCGTCCGAGATCACGGTCCCGGAAACTGTGACTGTACCGGTGGACACCTTAACGCCGTTCTTATAGACGATGACTTCATCGGACGTCGCGTCCCAGGTCACGGCAAGATGCTGCCAGGACCCTGTGGTGATGCTGACGCCGCTGACGTTATGCGCGACGCTACCGTCGATATTGACGTCGATCGTACCGTCGCTCTGGAGGAATACCGCGAACTCATTGGCGTTGCCGGGGACGGCATAGGATAACAGGCCATCATTGCCGATCACATCCGGATTGATCCACATTTCCATGGTGATCGCCGTCGACGGGAAGCCTTCGAAATCTGCGAGCCCCATACCCGACGCCACATCGGTCGCCGGCGGCGACATATCCAGAACCTTGCGCGGGCCGACGGCGCTCAACACCGTACCGTCGTTGTTGTTCGACGTCTTGTCCTGCACGGTGGCGCCCGAGACGTCATCGAAAGTCCAATTGCCGATGAGACCGGTCTCGTTGTTGGCCACCTGTTTGGTGTAGTTGTCGCGGATTTCCTCGGCCGTGCGGACATCGTTCCAGACCCGCACGTCGTCGATGGCGCCTTCCACATGCTCGCCAACGCCCGGGATGTTGTGGGTCCCCTTGGCGCCGATAAAGAAACCATCAGCAGCGTTGTTGGCCTCGGCGATCGCCGTGTGGGTATCGATACCGACCAGGTTGCCGTTGACGTAGAACGAGACCTTTGTGTTGGTGCCCGACGTGGTCTCCATAACGGCGGCCACATGCACCAACTCGCCCGCCGTCAGCACGACGGGGCTGAAGTAGTCTTTGACGTTGAAGTTGGTGAATTGGATTTTTCCGTCTTTGTAACCGAAACTCCAACCCCTGCCGCCCGTGGTATGGTCGGGACCGATGATCCGTCCAAGGGTGGTGTCCACGGGATTGATCCAAGCTTCAACGGAGAAGTTCGAGGTCAACGCACCCAATTCCGAGGCCGTTCCTAAGTCCACGTAGTCGGATGTTCCATTCAAGACCAACACACCGTCCGACACGTTGGCAGAAGCGTGGCTTACGGGATTGACCGTGACGGTGATGGTCTCCTCGCCTGCCCCCGCCGCGCTCAGCTTGAAGGTGTCGGTGCCGTTGTAGTTGGCGTTGGGCTTGTAGATCCAATGACCGGAGGAAGTATCAAGAGTGACCGTGCCCTTGGTGGCTTGTGTCGCGATGGCGAAGCTGGAGCTGTCCGCCTCAAAGACGCCCGAAACGGTTTCGTCTTCCTGGATGGTGAGCGCGTTGCCGTAGATATCGGGAGCATTGTCGACAAACGTCGCGCCGGAAATGGTGCCGTTGTGGGCGGTGCCAGCGTTGTCCGTCACCGTCGTGCCACTGCCTTCATCGAAAGTGTAGTGCGCCACCAGCTTGCCGCCCTGGTCGCCGGTCAGGGTCTGGTTGAAGTTCTCGGCAATTTCAGCGTCGGTGCGCGCGCCGTTCCAAATGCGCACATCGGCGATCTCGCCGTTGAAGTAGTGCGTCGGAGTCGAGGTGCCGCCGTCGTCGTACCTGCCGATGGTGACCTTGTTGGTGGTGCTGTGATTGGGCGTGCCGGTCACGTTCGCCGACGAGACCAATTGTCCGTCGACATAAATCTTCAATTGTTTGCCGTCGTAGCTTCCCGCTACGTGATGCCACAGGCCGTCACTGTAGTCCGTGCCCGACGTGATGAGATTGTCTGTGCTGAGATTGTTTGACGATAGCCAGATATTGCCTTGATACATCATCAACGAATAATCGTTGGTGTTGCCCGGACCCGCCCGCGAAATGATCCGCCCGGCGGTATTCCCCGAATGCGCCGAGGTTTTGTACCAGCTCTCGATCGTCCAAGTGTTGGGGATCAGCGCCGCGTCGTGGGCGATCTCAACCCAATCATCCGTACCATCGAACTTAAGTGCCGTTTGCGGCACGTTGACGATTTTGGCTTGGTTGGTGAGCGTGCCGTTCTGCGCCGTGCCCGCACTGTCGGCGGCACTGGTGCCGCCCGCGTCGTCGTCGAATTTCCAATACCCCTTGAGGCCGGTCTCGGAACCGGAAAGCTGCTGGTCCTTGTAGAGATCGATCTCAGTTGCGGTGCGCGTCGTGTTCCAGATGCGCACATCGTCGATCATGCCGTCGAAGTCTTCGGTGTTGTCGTTGCCGCGCCGACCGATCAATACGCTGGCCCCGGTGAGACTGGGTGCTACAGGAGAACCCGTGCCGACCGCATTGCCGTCCACGTAGAAGGTCATCTTGGGCGAAGCCGAATTGTCGAAGGTGGCGGCAACGTGGTGCCACTCACCAGTGGTCATGACCCCGGTAACGTTGAAATTGCCGGCGCCATTGTTGGTCTCATAGCTGAGGCCCGTTCCATCGCGGACCGCAAAGACGTAACCGCCACCTAGGTCCGTTCCCACGTTGTCGTTGGTGACGATAACCTGGGAGGTTTGGGTGTCGTCGGTATAAATCCAGGCTTCCAGCGTGAAGTTGTTGGTCATGTTGAGATCACTGTGTGCGGCAACGCTCACGTAGTCGTTGGTGCCGTCCAGCCGCAGCACGCCGTCCGCCACGTTGACCAGATCGTCGCCTTCAACCACTACCGTGATCACTTCGTCATCGTTGCGCGTACCGTCGGAGGCACGCAGCGTGAATGTATCGGTACCGGTAAAGTTGGCGTTGGGCTTGTATACCCACGCGCCGGACGAGGCATCGATGGTGACGCTGCCGTTGGATGCCGCCGCTTGCACGCTGTAGGGCGTCGCCGGGGTGCCGACGATATCGTTCGCCGTCATGCGTCCGGCGGCCGTTTCGCCTTCGGTGATCTCGAATTTGGTGCCGAGCACCGTGGGCGATCCGTCTACCAGTGTCGCGCCGGTTATGGTGCCGTTCTGCGCCGTGCCGGCTGTGTCGAAAACCGAGCTGCCGGAGATTTCCTCGAAATTATAGTGCGCCGTCAATCCGGTCTCGGAACCGGTCAGCGTGCTTTGGTAGTTCTCGGCGATTTCGGTGGCGCTCCTGGATGTCGACCAAATGCGTACGTCGTCGATCTCGCCCTTGAAGAACTGGCCGTTGTCCTGCTCGTTGTAGGTGCCGATGGCGACCTTGTTGTTGATGGCCGTGGTGAAGTTGAGCCCGGCAACGGTGCCCTTGCTCTCGCCGTTTCTGAACATCTCGCCATTGGCGCCGTCCCATGAAACGGCGGCGTGTATCCATTGCCCGGCCGTGACCGTACCCATGTTGACGGACTGCCCATCCAGATAACCGAACAGTTCCCAGTTGGTGCCGTTGTGGGCCAGTTGAATGTAGACCTGATCACCCGAGCCGGAATCTCGGTTGGCAAAGACATAGATTGTCGTCGCCGTGGACGCCGTCGCATCAAGCTTGAACCAGGCCTCAACCGCACCGGCAGCGGTGCCAAGCAGGGTCGTGCCCTCGGCGCTATCGGGCAGATTGACGAAATCGTCAACGCCATCGAACGTCAGCACCTTGCCGCGCGGACCGATGAGATCGGCGTCGCCCTTCTTGGTGCCGTCGTTGTTGTTGGCTGTTTTGTCCTGAACGGTGGTCGAGTTGGCGTCGTCATCGAAACGGTAGTAGGCGGTGAGGCCGGTCTCGCTCCCGGTCAACTGCGTTTCCCGCGAATCACGGATCTGGGCATCGGTCCTGGCTGTGCTCCAGACTGAGACCTCATCGACCTGGCCGGTGAAGAAACTGTTGGTGCCGTCGTTGTAGGAACCGACATTGACGCCGTCCTTGATCGCCGACGTGAACGAAAGGCCTGTATGGGTGGCCTTGGAATCGCCGTTGACGAACAACTCCGCGGTGCCGTCGGTGCGCCACACCACCGCCACATCGGTCCATTCGTCTGTCTGGATAGCGCCGCCGTCCAGCGTTTCGGCGTCCAGGGTCGTCCGCACCCGCCACTCCGACCCGACCCGTTCGGCGAATATGTACATGCGGTCCCCGGCACCGGAATTGGTGTTGGCGAAGACGAATTGATTGCTGCCGGTGTCGGCACCCGAAGCGAGATTGAACTTGGCCGTCACCGTACCTTGGGTGTTGTTGAGAATGGTATCGGGCAGATCGACATAGTCCCCGGTGCCATCCAACTGCAACACACCGTCCGACACATTGACCGAGGTCTTGTCTTCCTGCGTGACCTTAATGGTAATGGTCTCGGAATCGGTGACCGAACCGGATGTGGCGGTCAGCGTGAACGTGTCGCCGGTGGCGCTGTAGAAGTTGGCGGCGGGGGTGTAGGTCCAGGCCCCGGTGGACTGATCGATAATCACCGATCCACCAAGCGTGGTCGTCGCCGTCACCTGACCGTTCACCGCCGTGCCCGCACCGGTCGCGCTGAAGGTCGGCGTGCCCAGCAAGTCGTTAGGCACCATCTGCCCTGATACCGTCTCGTTCTCGCCGACTGTCAGTGTGTTGCCATAGATGTCCGGCGTCGCGTCCACGAAATTCACCGTGCCGCTGACAGTTGCGTTGCTTTGCGTGCCGGAGCTGTCGACCACGGTGTTGTCGGTGGTTTCATCGAACTGGTAATTGAGGATCAGGTCGCCGCCCTGGTTGCCGGTCAATTGATGGTTATAGTTGTCGATGATCTGCTGGTCGGTGCGTACCGATTTCCACACGCGCACATCGGCGATCTGGCCGTTGATAAAGTTCCCCGGTGTCGTGTTGGCGCCGGCCGTAAAGGTCGTGCCTGTCCCGGTCCCGCCTGTGGGATCGTTGGTATAGGTCTTGGTATCGAACAATTCGCCGTTAATGTGGAGCTTGACGGTTTTGGCTGACACATCGCGGCTCATGGCCAGGTGATACCATTGTCCGGTCACCAGGTTGGTGTTGAAAGTCAGTGTCGTGCCGCCACCGCTCGCCGTTCCATGGTAATATTCGATGTCGGCGCCATCGATCAACATGTCATAGAGAATGTTTTGGTCGGCGGCGCCGCCATTGCCGCCGTAGCGCGTGATCACCTGCTTGGCCGAAACATTGTCGAATTTGGCCCAAGCTTCCATGGTCACGTCGCCCGCGATCTCAAGGCTGTTGCTCGTCCCCTTGCCGGCATCAATGTAAGTAGACGTGCCGTCGAAATCGAGCGCCGTGCCGGGTACGCCCAGTTGCACGGGACCATTGGTCGCCGTACCGTCGAGCGCCGTGCCGGTAGCCGTGGCCAGGTTGGTAACGGTGGTGGACGACGCATCGCCATCAAAGCGGTAATACGCCTGCAGGCCCGTCTCACCGCCACCCAATTGCTGGTCCATGTTGGCGCGGATTTCGCTCGCCGTTCGCTCCGTGTTCCAGATGCGGAACTCATCCATCTGGCCCTTGAAATGGTTCGACGTGGTCGACGTGTTGCCGATCTGAGAGGCCGCCTGCGGCACGGTGAACGTATCGGTGCCCGTCTTCTCCAAAACGCCATCCACATAGAGCTTGATGGACGTGCCCGACCGGGTCAGCGCCACATGATGCCATTCCTGGTCGTTGATGGCGGAGAGCGCGGTGATATCCGTCGCACCCTTGGTATCGAAACCGAGCTTGCCGTTGTCGATGAACAGGAATGCGCCTTCGTCGTTGGTGCCGCTGTGCCCGAGCCCCGCGATATCGATCCGCGCATTCGAAGTGACGCCGGTCTTCACCCACGTCTCAATGGTGAAAGCGTTCGACCCGAAAGCCAGTTGCGATTTGGAGCCGAGATCGATGTAGTCGTTCGACCCATCGAACTGCATGACGCCTTGCGAGAGATCGACGGAATCATGCGTCTCGGCGTTGACCGTGACCGTGATCGTCTCGTCGTCGGGTTTGGTGCTGCCCGACGTGGCGCCGACGGCACGCAGCGTAAACGTTGCCGTGCCCGAGAACCCGGCCGTCGGCGTGTAGATCCACTCACCAGATGAGGAATCGATCACCACGCTGCCCTTGCCCGATGTCGGTTGGGCTTGGATGGAATAGGTTGCAGTACCGGTGACATCGCTAGCGATCATGGAGCCGGAAACCGCCTCGTTCTCCTGCGTCTCGATCTTGGTGCCGAACACGTCGGGCGCGGTGTCGACCCATCCAACAGCTTTGAAGACCGTCGCGTCCGACTGAGTGCCGGAGCTATCCGAAACCGTGGTCCCGCTGCCCTCGTCCAAATGATAGTTGAGGATCAGATCGCCGCCCTGGTTGCCAGTGAGCAGATGGTTGTAATTATCCGCGATCTCGTGGGCCGTGCGCACGGACTTCCACACCCTGACATCAGCCATTTTCGCATCGACGCCAAAGGTGCCGCCGTTCGTGCCGCCGACGGTGAAATTGAGATTGGAGAGCGTGTTGCTTTCAGGCGCGTTGGTGTAAGTGAAATTCCCAAAAGCTTCGCCATTGAGATAGAGCGTCACCTTTTTGGTGGTGGCGTCGCGGGTCATCGCAAGATGCACCCACTCACCCAGGCCGATCCCGGTGGAGAAGGTGTGGGCTTCATCCGTTCCGCCGCCGTGTTCGTGGTAGTAGCGGATATCCCCGCCCGATAGAATGCCCAGGCGGTAAAGATAGTTGTTGGCGGCATCGTCGTTGCCCCCACCGCCGTAGCGGATAATGTTCTTGGTGGCGAATGAATCGAATTGGATCCACGTCTCGAGCGTCAGGTCTCCGGTGATGTGCAAATTGTCACCGGTACCGCGCCCGGCGTTGATGTAGGTTCCATTGTTACTGATGCCAGAGAAGTCCAATGCTGTTCCCGGCGGATGAATAATCTTGGCTCCAGCCACCAGAACGCCATCCGCCGTGTCACCAAGCGCACCTTTATTGTCCACCGTGACGCCATTGGGATCGTCATCAAAGCGGTAGTAGACCTGCAGGCCCGATTCCGAACCGGTGAGCTGTTCGTTGTAGGTGGCCTTGATCTCCGCGTCCGAACGTACCGTGCTCCAAACGCGCACTTCGTCGACCAAGGAGATGGAATCGAAATTTCCGTCGTCCGCGCCGACCGTTATTTCCTGTGCCGTGTTGGTCAGCGCCACGCCGCTCACGGCCTGGCTCTTCACCTCATTGCCGTTGACGTAGAGTTTCGCCGTGGTCCCGTCGTAAGTGGCGGCCAAGTGATACCAAGTGTCGGCGGCAATGGTAACGCCGGAATCAATCGACGTGCTGGTCGAATCGTCGCCCAGGAAAAGTGAGAACGTCTGGCCTGTCTTTTTCTCGAAGACGAAACGGTTGTTGCCGCCGGTGGTTTCGCTATCGCCGACCCGGAGCGTATTCTGGTTACCAGTGATATCGCCGAAATTGACCCACTGTTCCAAGGTGATTTTATTGGTGAATGTGCCGGTCCCGAGCCCCGCCTCGACCTGATCGTCAGAACCGGCGAACTGCGCCGCGCCGTCATGCACATTGACCGACGCAAGTTCCACATCCAGGACCTTGACCGTTATGGTCTCGTCGTCGTTGCTGGTGCCATTGGAGGCACGCAGCGTAAAGGAGGTGTCGCCAAAGAAACTGCCGGGATTGTAGGTCCACTGCCCGGTCGTCGCGTCGATGGTGACCGACCCGTTCCCCGGCGCCGATTGGACGCTATAGGTGATGGAGCCCGACATTTCGTCGGTGACCATGCGGCCCGATGCGGTGCTGCCCTCGACCAGTTCGACAATGTTGCCGTAGATATCCGGCCCGCCAACGCCGTCCGGGTCGCCACTGGACGTTACGGCACCGTTGGTCAGCGTGCCGTTGTTCGCCCCGGCGCTGTCGTTGGCATTGCCCCCGTCGAACGTGTAGTGCGACACCAGTGATCCGCCGAAGTCGCCGGTGAGCACCTGATCGAAATTAGCGGTGATTTCATCGGTACTTCGTGCGACATTCCAAACTCGCACATCGTCGATCTTGCCATCAAAATTCTGCTCCACCGCGCTCGACGACGAAAACTGGGTGCCGATGCGAAGCACCGCGTTGCCGCCGCCGCCAGGGTCGTTGCCATAGTCCGCACTGGTGCCGAAAAGCTTGCCGTCGACATAAAGCCTGTAGGTGTCCGTCGATACGTCACGCGCTACCGCGACATGAGTCCAGGTTCCTGCCGTCAGGTTGGTATCGAACGTTACCTCGTTGTTCGATTTGCCCGAATCTTCATGGATAAGCTCGATATCGCCATTGTTGAGCTCCAGGCTGAACAGGAAGTTATCAGCGGCGCTGTCATCGCCGCTGTCACCGGCAATGGAAACGATTTCCTGTGCGCCACTGACCGTGTCGGGATTGATCCAGGCCTCTACCGTGATGTCACCGGTGATCTGAAGCTCGCTGCCGGTCCCGGCGCCAACGTTGACGTAATCGTTGGTGCCGTCCAGCGTGAGAACATTGCCATGCACGCTTGATACCGTCGGCTCTGCCGTATCGCCTTCGGTCGTGCCGCCGAGCGTTGCATGATTGCCGGAGCCGGACTTATCCAACACCTGGCCGGTGCCGGTATTGACGCCGGATGTCTGGTCCGCATCGTTGCCCTGCTCGACGTCGTCGAAACGGTAATACCCTTTGAGCCCCGTCTCCGAGCCGCTCAGTTGTTGGTCGAAATTGATGCGGATGTCGTCGGCGCTGCGCGCGGTATTCCAGATGCGCACCTCGTCGATGGAGCCGTTGAAGTAATCTGCCGTCGATTGGCTGTCGCGGCCGATCAACACGTCGTTGGTGTTCGACAGATCGGCATTGTTGGCGATGGTGCCATTGGTGGTCACCGTGCCGGCGTCAGCGCCGTTGACGTAGAGCTTGATGCCGCCCGTCGCGTCGCGCACGCCAGCCAGATGCACCCATTCGCCCTGCGTCACGGTGGCGGCCGCAATGGCGTAATTGGTGGTGCCACCGGTCTGCACGACAAATTGCGCCGTTGAGCCGTTGAGCACGCGCAAGGCCCAACCGGGCCCCGATCCGGTACCGCCCTCGTCGACGATCTTGGTGACGATTTCTTCCTCACCCGACGACGCCGTCACCTTAACCCAGGCCTCGACGCTGAAATCCCCGGTGGAGAAATCGAGGCTCGATGCGTGTGCGATGCGGGCATAATCGTTGACGCCGTCGAAATCCAGGTGCGCCCCGGCGACCGACACATCGAGATCGGCCTCGACAACGAATTTCTGCGTCCGGACGTCGGTGACGCCGTTGCTACCCGTCACCTTGTAAGTGACGCTGTCGACGCCGTGGAAACCCGAGCTAGGCGTGTAAGTGAACGCGCCGGTGGTGGTGTTGGTGAGCGAGAACGCGCCGCCGTCGGTATCGTCGGAGATGATGGAATAGGTCAGCGTGCCGGTGGCGCTCGGCGCCTTCAAGGTCGCACTGACGGCCGCACCTTCTTCGGTGACGAAAGATTGATCGATGTCGATGTGCTGAAGCTTGGTGACGTAGTCGGTGCCACTTGTCTCTTCCCGGTTTTGTAAGATGACGTAGTTGTCCGACGGGTTGAAGGCATTGGTCGCGGTAACGCTTGCGGTGTTGGACGGGTCCGCAACATCGGTGATCGTGAACCGCAGGTTGGAGCCGTTATCATAGGCCTCGAAATCGTAAATACGGCCGACCTCGAACGAGATGTCCACATTACCCGTGAGTGTTAGTGGCGTCGATGCGCCAGCACCGGTTTTGACATCGATGCCGATGGTTTCGGTAGAGGAGCCCGGGTTCGCCTGAAACCTGATGCCGCTCAACGGGTATCCGACATTAGTGTTATCCGGCGTCGCATTGGCGCGGGTCCAGATGGAGAAGAAATCGTCGTCATGGCTCAACGTAAAGCGACCGGTGATGTGGGCGGGATGATCCGACGCCGGATCAAACTGCTCCTTCGATCTTAGGAACTCGCGGTTGCGAAGCTCCGCCGCCCCGTCGCGCACGATGACCGAATCGTCGGTACTGCCCGACAGGCTCCCTTCGACAACCACCCACTTGCCAGGATCGACGAACGGCAAGGTTGAGGTTGCCGCCGTCGGATCGTCAGCGGCGGCCCCGCTATTAGCGCCAAGTGTCGCGGTATTGGATTTCGCCGACGCATCGGCAATCGTTTGGCCCGCCAGGTCGGTGGCTTTCCAATAGCCGACAAGATTGGTTTCGCCGGTCGGGCTTGAAAGGCTCGGCTCGAAGTTCTGGTTGATGGCGTCGTCACTGCGTGCCGCATCCCAAGCCCTGAGCTCGGCGATCTGCCCGTTAAAGGCGCTCGCCGTGCCGCCCGCGGCCGATTGACCGGCAACCGCCGAGCCAGCACTCAGGTTTTTGGCCACGCTGGTGTGGGTACTGGCCAACGCGCCATCGACATAAAGCTTCAGCGTCGATGAGCCGTCATGCACGGCGGCCACGTGGTGCCATTCGCCGTCCGCCACAGTGATGCCGGAATCGCTGGTCGTCGTATTGGACGCCTGATTGCCGGCGGGCTGCTGTTCGGTCAAGAACTTGAGCTTGCCTGCATCGACCACCAGCGACGAGCGCGTCGTCGTGGTATCATCCATGGTGATCACCAGATCATCGACGGCGTGGACATCGATGGTAGAGCCAGTCTGTCCGGTCATGATAAAGGCGTGAGAGGCCTGTGGATTGTAATTTCCGCCGAGGCTCTGGTTGTTGATCAGGGTGGCGCCATTGAATTTGACCGTCAGGCCGCTGTCGGTATGCGATATCTCAACCGGAACGAAGGTGTTTGCGTTGGTACGGAACGGCCCGTTGTTGCCCGGCGTCGGCGCTGTCGCGGTGGCGACAACGCTGCCGTTGATCTTGACCTCCAGCAAGCCGAAGTTATCGTTTCCATTGTCGTAAGTATCGAAGGTCACCGAGAGGCCGGTCGCCACCCCCTCAACGTCGGCAGTCCCCGTGCCATAGTTGAAGCTAACGCCATCGGCGCCGTCGCCAAGGTCGGCGTCGCCAATATCAAGCTTAAACGTCGCCGAGAAGTTCCGCGCCCCGTCCTGGGCGGTCGGCGTAGCAATTGAAATCTGGCCAAACTGGCTGTTCTGTTCCGGCGTCAGTTGCAGGACGCCGCCGGTGACGCTGGCATTGCCGGTCAGCGACAGGCCAGAGTTGCTGGAAAAACTGTTGTTGAAAATCGTCGTCGTGCCGAGGTCTCCAGCCGAGAAGATGCTTTGCGTGCCGGAAGTTTGCGACGTCTTGATCCAGGCTTCCCAGGTTTGCGCACTGGTGCCGTTGATCAGATCGGCGCCGTTGCCGAGCGACAGCTTGTCGCCGCCGTCGAAACTCAGCACCTGCTGGCTCGGGAAGCTGGTGGAGAAATCGTCCGAGAGATGATCGAGAGTGACGGTGCGGGTCACCGCTGTGGAGGCGGCGCTCGACGCGTTGGAGTCCGCATCCCGGGCGGAGAAGGTGACGGTGCGCGCCTGATCAGGTGCCGTGCCGTTGGCGTTGGAGAACTGCACCGCGCGCGCCAATGCCTGAACGCCGGCATTGTTGGCGCTGGCGTTCAGATTGATCTGCAAAGCCTGGGAGGCCCCGCCGTCCAGTGTGCCGTCGACGCTGCCAATCTGGGTGCCGCCGTAGGAGACCGACGTGCCGGAAACGGAAATCTGGCCCGAACCGGTGCCCTGGTTGTCGATGGTGAGCCGGTCATCGGCATGCCGGTTGGCGGTGATGTCGATTTTCAGGAACCCGCCGTTATAAGTATTGGACGGGTCGACAATGGTGATGTTTGGGTCGATGGTGGTTTGGGCGTCATCGCCTTGATGCACGGTGGTGCCGCCCGTGGCCTTGATCTTCGGCGCGTCAGCGGTGACCTGTGTTGTCAAAGATTGCCCTGCGGCGGAAACCGCCGCCGTGGCGTCATCGGTTGTGGTGTCGTAGGTCTGGCGCGTGTTGCCCGATGTAAGCGTGAGCCCATGCCCGGTTTGCACCGCATGCGCCGTCAGCGCGCCGGGTGTCCCGGTATACCCGGCCGCCGGCACAAAACGTACTTTGGCCGTCGCTTCGAGCACCAATCCGGCGCTGTCTGAGACAGACCCGACGGCGAACCAATTGGTGCCGTCAGTGGAATATTGCCATGCGCCTTGCGCACCGGTGGCCGCATCCGCAGTGATCACAACACCGGCGAATGAATCCGATTCAACGTCCGAATACACGCCGCTGAACAGCGATTGCACCGTTTCTCCCGCCGGATTGGTTGCACCGACGGCAACACTCTCTAGCGATGCCGAGCCCGAGAACGTCGGTGCATCGGCCACGCTGGCGATGTTCATGGAAACGGAGCCCGGCACCGGCGAATACTGGAACCCATCATGGGCAACGTACGAGAAACCCGTGGTGCCGGAATAATTCGCGGTTGGTACGAACGTCAAGTTGCCCAGCTGGCCGGCGGGAATCACCTGACCTTGCGTCACGTTCGCCGCGCCCAACTTCAGCGTGCCGTTGTTTGGCAGGGTGTCGATTCTGACCCGGCTTAGCTGATCGCCATCGGGGTCGGAGTAGGCGCCGGTAAAGTCGGCGGCGGTGAAGGTGACGGTGGTGTCCTCAGAGCCTGGCTCTGCGAAGTTTTTGGAGGTGGGGGATAAATTCGGTTTCGACTTTGGCGTCGGATCCGGCGCTGGATCGGGCGCGGGCGCCGGATCAGGTTCCGGTTCGGGCGACGGCGAGCGCCTTGGGCTTGGTCGTGGCGCTGGGGCCGGCGATGGCGCGGGCGCTGGAGAAGATCCGCCACCGCCAAACAAACTGGAGCTTCCGCTACCGCCGGATATTGGCGCCGGGGCCGGAGCTGGTGCTGGGGCGGGTGCGGGAGCTGGCGCCGGAGTTGGGGCAGACGCCGGGGCGATCGGCTGCGGGGCCGGTGCGGGAGCCGGGACAGGTGCGGGAGCCGGGACAGGTGCTGGCGCGGGCGCAATCGGCTGTGGTGCCGGTGCAACGGGCTGCGGCGCGGGTGCGACGGGCTGTGGCGCGGGCGCAGCCGGCGGTGGCGGAGCGGGAGCCGGCTGAGGCGGTGGTGCAACAGGCTGAGGTGCCGGAGCCACAGGTTGCGGGACGGGCACCACCGGTTCCGGGGTCGCCGCAGCAACTTGTTGTGGAGCCG
Organism: Rhodospirillaceae bacterium; assembly: GCA_016845145.1. Taxonomy (GTDB): domain Bacteria; phylum Pseudomonadota; class Alphaproteobacteria; order Rhodospirillales; family Casp-alpha2; genus TMED8. Next base: position 38,236 of record JAERTE010000068.1, on the reverse strand, counting down.
GAGCCGGAGCCGGAGCTGGAGCCGGAGCTGGCGCTGGGGCTGCTACTGGAGCGGGCGCCGGTGCCGGTTCAGCAGCTGCGGTTTCAACTGCCGGTTCTGCGGCAGCTGGTTCGGTGGTCGTTTCGGCCACGGCGGTTTCCGTGGCCGCCGCTGTTTCCGTGGCCTCGCTGACCGCTTGTTCGGCGCTGCCGCCGCCGGCCAATGTCTGGGCCAGGGCTTGCTCGAATGTATCACCACCCTCGCCGACGGCTTGAGCGACGTTTTCGCCACTGGCCAAGGCCTGCACCAAGGCGTCGGCGGGCGAGACGGGTGCGGTGGTTGCCGCCACCGCCTGGTTCAGGGTATCGGCCGTCGCCTGGGCGGATTGCACGGCCGCCCCTGTTGAGCCGCCGCCGGCCAAAGCCTGCGACAGGGCTTGTTGAAAGGCTTCCGAGCCGCCGACGTTTTGTTCGACGTTGTTGCCAGATGCCAAGGCCTGCAACACCGGGTCACCCGGCGCCGTGGTCTGTGCTTGCGCCTGGTTCAAATTATCAACAGCCGCTTGCGCCGACTGCAAGGCTTGCGCCGTGGACTGGCCGCTGGACAAGGCGTCGGCCAAGGCTTGCTGAAAATTCGGGTCGGACGGCAGCTGCTCGGCGCCCTCACCGGTGGCCAATGCCTGTAAGGTTGGGTCGCCCGGCGCCGTCGTTTGCTGCAGTGCCTGCGCCAGGTTCTCCTGAGCATCGGCGGCCTGGGCCATCGCCGCTTGCAACGACTGTCCCGATTCAAGCGCACCGACCAATGCGTCGGTAAAGGCGCCGGCCGCATTGGGGTCGCCCGCCGTATCGCCCAAAACCTGATCGACCACTTGCGTCGCGTTCTCTCCCGACGCCAAAGCCTGCAACAAGGCATCGCCGGGGCTGCCTTCGCCCGCCGGCGTCACCCCGTCGGCCACATCTCCCGATAGCTGATCGGCAAGCGCCAGGGCTTCCGTCGGTAACTCACCCTCGGCCAGGCTTTCGCCCAGGCCGTCAATGAACGCCTGCGCCGCCAACGCCGCCTGCTCGGGGTCGATCGCCTCACCACCGGCGGCCTGCGCCGCAAGCTGCTCAATCAAATCCCCCGCCCCTTCGCCCGACGCCAATGCCTGCAACAGATTGCCGGCTTGTGCTTCCGGGGTATTGTCTTCGGCGGGGGCCGGCGGCGGCGGATCGGCAAAAACGGCTTTCGCCGCCTCCAGCGCATCAGCCGGGTTGTCGCCGAAGGCAATGCCGCCCTGCAGCGCGTCCATAAAGGCCTGTTGCAGAGCGGCCAATTGCTCGGGCGTGGCATTTTCACCCAGCGCCTCGCGTGCCGCGGCCTGAAACACCTGCAGCAACCCGGCGCTGCCTTCTGCCCCGCCTTCCGTCGACAATGACAGCAACAGCTGTTCCAGCGAGCCCTCTGCGCCGGGCGCGGCTTCGGTCGGTGGGGTTTGCGGGCCGGTTGGATTTTCGTCTGCGGGATTTTGCGGCGGCACATCGGTTTGCGGACCGTCTGCTTGGGCGGCCTGCGCGACCTGCACCGGCGGGCCCATAGCAACGCGCTGGGCGATCATTTCCGGGGTCAAGGTCTCGCCGGTCAGGCTTTGTAAATCAGGCCGCGAACCGTTGGCGTAATAACCCGCGACGACCCACACGCCACCATCGGCAGCCTCGATCACCAGATCGTTGCCGTGCCGCGTAAAAGCCGCGTCTTCGAACGCCCATTCGGGAACCGTGCGAACCGTTCCCGTATCCTCAAGAGCTATGAATTGGCCGTCGTATTGTTCTAATTGTTGACGGCTTTCTGGCTTTCGTATCGACGGGCCGCCTGTCGTCTCATCAACGGCCATCGTTGGTCATCCCGGAGACGTTAAGCCTCCACCTTTTGTTGTTTCGGTTTCCGCCGGGTTTCCGCACCGGTATCCGCGCGGGCCCCACAACAAACCATCGGGAATAGCCGGATTTCTACGCCAGCACCTTGACCACAACCTTACCGTCTTGGTGGTTGCCAGAAATCCTTCCATTCCCTAGCTTTACACTACAAAATCCAGCACGCCATGTCACTGTCAACGGCAAGGGGAACATAAAATGAACGCAGACTTGAATGAAATGGAAACCCGGCTTCTGAAGCTGGCGACCCGCAAATTGCTCGATGCCTTCGGCAGTCTGCAGGAAGCGGCGCAGGTTTGCCGCGTGAAGCCGACCAATTTGTCGCAGTACCAGAGCTTCGAAAAATCTGCTTTCATGCCTATAGACGTGGTGGTGGCGCTGGAGCGTGTTGCCGACACGGCACCGTTGACCGAAGAGCTCAACCGCATCCACGAGTCCGTCGACCATGACACCGGCGACCGCAGTGTCCGCGACGAGGCGCTTGATGTGCCCGTGGCTGTCGGGGAACTGCTGGCCTTCATCTGCGAGGCGACCGGCGACAACAGCCCCGCCGGGGCGCGTTTGTCGGAGAACGAAAAGCGCCGATATTTCGAGTTGCGCCACCGGGTCGAGCAAGAACTTCGCGAGCTTGACGAAGCGGTAGAGAAAGACGGCACCCTCAAACGCCACGCCGAATAGCCGGTATCTATCCACAATTGTCTTAGCATCTCCGCAACGGCGCGCTTGTCCGCCGGAAAACCCCGGTGATATGATCAGCCGCAATAAAGAGAAGGGTATTCCCGGGAGGAAGCCCTCAGACAAATCTATAAGCGGCCGCGAACTTTTGAGATTGTTCGCGGCCTACGGTGTTGCGCGCCCATGTCAGGACCTTCCGGTCTCGTCCCTGGGCTCGCCAACGTTGCGCGGATTAGGGAACCAAGCCGATGCGCTGCGGGAGAACGGGACAGGTAGGGCGAGGCGGCGCAGCCTTTGCGCTGCTTGGGCTGTTGTTCGCCGCGGATGCGAACGCCCAAAGCCTTGGCTCGCTGGTTCCCGAAGTCATCACACAGCACGACCGGGTGGTCGGTGCTCGGGCCGATGTCCGTGCAGCGCAAAACCGGGCCCGCGAAGCGCTGGGTGACTGGTATCCCGTACTCGAGCCAACCGCCACGCACGGCTATGAAAACATAGAGAACCCGCACGACACTGACACCTCACTGCCGTTCAGCGAAATCGATTTGAGCCTGACACAACTGTTGTGGGATTTCGGCGCCACCAACGCCGCGGTTGAAAAAGCCCGACTGGAACTGGTCGAAGCCCGCACCAACTTAAGCGGCGCCGAAGAAGACCTTTTGCAAGAAGCGGTTGAAGCTTACGTCAATCTCTACCGCGCATCACGGGTGTTGGAGTTCGCGCGCCGCTCCAAGGACAACATCCGCAAACAGACGGGGTTGGAGGAAGCGCGCGTGGAGACCGGCGGCGGATTGTCGACCGACGTATTGCAGGCCAAGCGCCAATTGGCGGGCGCGGATGCACGGGAGATCCAGTCGGAGGGCACATTGATCAGTGCGCGAAACCGCTATTTCGCGATTTTCGACCAACACCCGCAAGAAGAACGCCTACAGCCCGTAAAGCTGCCGGTCGCATTGTTGCCCATCAGCTTGGAGGACGCCATTTCCCGTGCGGAAAAAGGCAACAACGACCTGATTTTTGACCGCCTCGCTGCCGCCAAGGCCCGCAAAGATGTACACAATACGTTCGGGTCCGAGTTTTTCCCCAAAATCGAGGGCATCGTCGAGCGGAAATGGAAGAATAACGTCAGCGGCACGGTCGACCTGAAGAAAGAATTCTCCGCCAAGGTCGAAATGAGCATCCCCATCAATTTGGGGCTCACGGCCGTCAATACCTTGCGCGCCGCGCAACTGGATGTGGTTTCCAGCGTTCGGACCGTGGCGGACACCCGCCGACGTATCGTCGAGGAAACCCGTAACGCCTGGCAGGAGTTGCATACCGCCCGCGCCACTGCGGCTTCGCGCCAGAATCAAGCCGACATTGCCGCCGCTTTTCTGGAATTGGCGCGCGAGGAACGCAAACTCGGCAACCGCTCGCTGATTGACGTGCTGACCGGCGAAACGGAATTGATCAACGCGCAGAGTGATGCCGAATCCGCCAATTCCGATGTCGTCATTGCCGCCTACAAGCTTCTCAATATTGTCGGCGATTTGAAGGTAAGCGCATTCAGCGGGCAGCCGACCCTGCCGGCGGGGGCGCAAGGGCCCGCGATACGGACAAAGCCGGCGACCGCGCCCAAGACGCCCCAGATCCCTGATATGGAGAAAGAAACCGACCCCCTGGCCCCATACACACCAAGCCCGGAAATGGTCCCCGATGGGCAATTAACCGGAGAGGCCATCAAGCCATTTGCCGAATTCTTTCAAGGTGTACGCGGCGTTTTCGAAGATCAGTTCGAAAAAAGCCAAACCATCAAGCCGGAAGACCGCCGCTCCAAAGGACGCTAGCAAACCGGTCGGTTTGGCGAACGCGGTTCAATCCATTCATATTGCGAATGATGGCATGAGAGCCGCATTAGCAGTTATTTTTATATATGCATATTGAAATAATTTTGTAGAATGATTCTACCTCTACCGCCCGTTCCTTGTTTTGAGGCTCAATACCCTGATGGCATTGCTTCGTCGAAATGACCGCCAAACAAAAGCACGAGGCTGGCGCGGTGGGCTGTCATTTGGGAGAGGAGCATTTCCGGCACTTGCCGCGCTGAGTTTCATATTGTCGATTGCGTCACCTTTATCGGCTGCGGACAAAGTGGTGATGCAGTTGCGCTGGGACAATCAGTTTCAGTTTGCCGGCATTTACGCCGCGCAGTGGCAAGGTTTTTACCAAAACGCCGGCTTGGAAGTCGAGGTTCGGACCGCCATTGCAGCAAACAAGCGGATTCTGAACGGCGTCACTGAAGTGCGGGACGGCCGCGCGCACTTCGGGCTTGGCGCCGGCGAAATTTTGATGGCTCGAGATCAAGGAACCCCTCTGGTCGTTCTCGCATCGATCTTCCAACAAAGCCCTGTCGCTATTTTCGCCCGCCAAGACGCCAATGTCCGCTCGCCGGCGGATCTGACCCACCTCACGGTATGGCGTGAAATGGGACAATTGGCCGACGTAGAATTACAGGCGGTGCTGCGTAACGAGGGGATTGATCCAAAAGACGTCAAAGGCCCGAACACCAAGGAAATCGGCGGCCGGCCCTTTAGCCATTTGGCGGCTGGGCGGGTCGGTGCCTATCCGGGGTATTTACTGACCGGCCTGTGGCGCGCGAAGCGTGAGAACGTCCCAATCACCGTCTTGAAGCCATCAGCCTATGGTGTTGATTTTTATGGTGACTCGTTATTTACCACCGAAGCCTTCGCCAAATCCAACCCCGACATCGTGCGGCGGTTCGTTGAAGCCACGCTGGAAGGCTGGCAGTACGCGCTTGAGAACCCTGACGCCATTGTCACCAGAATTACCAAAGATTTACCCCGCCGCTTTCCGGTCGTCGATCTCGCCGGGTTCAATCGGTTCCAAGCCGGCGAAGTTCGGAAATTGATGCTGTATCCCGTTGTCAAGCTAGGCCATGTCAATCCAGCGCGCTGGCAACGCATGCATACGATCTTGCAACAAGGGGGGCTGGTAAAGAATGATTTTGACGGACAACTGATTTTCGATCCTGAGCGCGATCAGGCGGAGGTTCGCGAAGCTTATTTTCGCTACATCTGGATCGGGATCGGCCTATTCGCCATCGCCTTTGTTGCGGTTGTCGGCTGGCTATGGACCTTGAGGCGCACGGTGTCCCGCCAGACCATTGATCTCCGGAACGAAATCACTGGGCACCAACAGACCGCTGCAGCCTTAGAACACGCGAAACAAGATGCGGAACGGGCAAGCAAAGCCAAATCCGATTTCCTTGCAAATATGAGCCACGAATTGCGTACGCCATTGAACTCCATCATCGGATTCTCGGAAATCATGACGACGGAGCTATATGGCGCATTGGGTCATCGGCGTTATCAGGAATATGCCGGTGACATCGGGTTTTCCGCCAATCACCTGCTTGAAGTCATCGGAGACATTCTGGATATCTCCAAGGTTGAAGCCGGTCGCATGGTCGCCGGTGACGAAACTGTTGATGTTTCCGACGCCATTTCTTCATCACTGAAAATGGCAACGGGGCGGCATCGTTCTACTGCCGCTCAGGTTGAGTTGGATATCTCACAGGACCTTCCCGCTTTGCAAGCCGATGAACGCTTAATCAAGCAAGTGCTCGTCAACCTGCTTTCGAACGCGTTCAAGTTCACGCCTGCCGACGGGTTGGTCAAATTGCGGGCCAACGCGACCGATGTCGGTGGATTGGAAATCCAAGTACAAGATAGCGGTATCGGCATTGCGCCCGAGGACATTGAAAAGGTACTGGAACCCTTTGGCCAAGTGCGTGAAAGTCCGACGCTTGCCCACGAAGGCACCGGATTGGGATTGTCTCTATCGCGGCAACTTGTCGAACTGCACGACGGTCAGCTTGGAATCAATAGTGAGGCAGGTCAGGGAACCACCGTGATCGTAACCTTCCCGCCGGAACGCTGCATTCGAAAAGCGGACTAGGCCGTAATTCCGCCGTCGACGGGCAGCGCCGCACCGGTAATGAACGACGCATCATCTGAAATCAAAAACATCGCCGCCTTGGCCACCTCATCGGGTTGTCCGAACCGTTTCAGCGGCACCACGCCGGCGCGTCCGGCAACCATTTCCTCTACTTCTTCGGCTGTCCGCGACGGTGCATCGGGGCTGGAATCGGGGCGGCTGACGAACACCCGCAACATGGGCGTATCAATGGGGCCCGGGCAAACTGCGTTGACGCGGATGTTGTCGGGACCCAGCCGCCTGGAAAGCGAGCGCACGAAACCGACAATGCCGTGCTTGACCATGGAATACACTGGGCTTTGCGGAGAACCGGAAATGCCCGCCGTCGACGCCGTGTATACGAGCGAACCGCCACCGGCGTCGCGCATGTAGGGAATGGCCGCTTCGGTCGTCACCAGTTGCGAACGCAAGTTGAGATCAATGGCGAGATCATATTCGGCCATATCAACACCCTCGACCGCCGCCGGCCCCGGGTGGCCAAGATGGTTCCAAACAAAATCCAGCCGTCCGAACTCGGATACGGTGCGCTCAACGATCTCGGCGGCAGCTTTGTCATCGCGTAGATCCGCGCCGATAGCGAACGCGTTGCCGCCGGCCTGGTTAATCTCCTCGACAACTTGGTTGACGCCTTGTTCGTCCCGGTCGACCACCGCCACGCTCGCACCTTCGCGCGCGAATATCTCCGATCCCGCGCGGCCCATCCCCGATGCCGCAGCCGTGACGATACCGACTTTTCCTGAAAGCCTCATGTCTATCTTCCCTCTCGTTTAAATCCCTAAGGCCAGGCCGCCATCCACATGAATGATCTGGCCGGTAATTTGACCGGCATCGGCGGACAACAAGAAAACCACGAGCGCGGCGATCTCATTGGGCTCCGCTAAACGCCCCGTTGGCGTGCGCTGAGCGGCGCGTTGCCACGCCTCCGATCCCAGGGCATTGTGCCCGGCGGCGTCCTTTCGCGTGTATCCCGGCACAACAGCATTTACCGTCGCGCCACTCTCCGCGAGTTGCCGGGCCAGTGCTTTCACCAGTGCTTCGGTGCCTTCCTTGGCTGCCGCGGTAACAGCGAAAGGCCGGTCGATATCGAAAACATGGGCGACAAATGAACTGATAGCCACAACGCGCCCGCATGCCGATGCCCTCAGGTTGTCTCCGGCGGCATGCGCGAGGTCATAGAATGCGCCGGTCATTGCGGCATGACTTGCGTCCAATGCTGCGCGGTCGACATCGTCGATGTTTCCCGATTGCGCGAACCCCGCATTGGCGACGACCTGGTCGAGCCCTCCAAACGCCTGCACCCCCAGCCCAACAAGATCAGCACCGGCCCCAGGGACGCTAAGATCAAGCAGCGTGGTCTCCACATCAGAACCCGCGGCCCGAGCTTCCGCGGCAACGGCCTCAAGCCCATCGGCGGACTTCCGCGTATGCAAGACAAGTCTGGTTTCGGGCCCGGCCAGTCGCTTGGCCACAGCCGCGCCGATACCGCTGGCGGCGCCAGTAATGAGGACGGTCCGGCTCATGCGTTCGCGTTACTCGGCCGCCAGAACCTGGGAGGCATCTAATTTATAGCCATAGGTTTTCTCGAGGCCGAGCTCGCGGCAGATATCCAGCCCCTTTTGCAGGGCCACGGGATCGAGCGGCATCAAAGGCTTGCGTAACGGTCCCGCCGGCAGGCCAACCGCCGCCATCAGGCTCTTCATGGCCACCGGATTGATCGCCGAATAGGCGAAGTGCAGCATCGGCAGGTTTTTCAGCCACGCCTCGCGGCAGGCAAACGCATCATCGCCGTTTTGCCATGGCGTCGAAATCGTCGCCATTTCACGCGGGATGATATTGCCGGTCATGTTCGCGGTGCCGTGGCCACCAAGCGCCATCATCGGCACCACCAATCCCAGGTTGGGCGAACAGCAACACATCAAGGCCATGTCAGACTTGGCGGCGCACATCTGCGCCACCTGCCCGACACGGGTGGTGGATTCCTTCAACACCACGAACTTCGGGTGCTCCGCCAAACGCAACAAATCCGGGGTGGTCAGATCCGTGTTGACGCGCGGCGGGTTGTTGTAGAACCCGAGCGGGATGTCGGACGCGTCGGCGACCTCCAAACAAAATTGCACGATGTCGGCGTTGGATGCGCAGATATAAGCCGGCGCTGCAATGATCGCGCCGTCGGCGCCGTCGGCGGCGGCCTGCGCCACATAGTCGATGGTCGACTGTGTGGTGGTGCCGGTGCAGCCATAATAGAACAGCATCTTGCCGGTGTGCGCCTTCATGGTTTCGCGCACGATGGCATGGCGTTCTTCGGAGCTCAGCATCGACACCTCGCCGGTGGAACCCATGATCAGCACGGCAGATGTGCCGTTGTCCTCATGGAATTTGAGCAGCGTGCGAAAACCCTCAAAATCGATGGAGCCATCCGCGTTCATGGGCGTGATCAACGCCACGAAAGAGCCCTCGGGCCGTGTCAATGATGAAGTCATGAGTCTATCTCCGTCTCAAACCTAGGCCTCCATGATGGCCCGGGCCGGCAAAAGGGGCAAGTTCCGCGGCAAATGCCATGCGTAAACCGGCGTCACGTCCTACAATGACGGGAATGAAAAACGCACCAGATGATACCGCCGGCCCGCTGCTGCAGTGCATCCGTGAACTGACCGACGAGCTTCGGCCGGGACAGCCGGCGCTTCGCGTCGATCTCGACAGCGTTATCGACCGGGAACTGGGCATCGACAGCCTCGGCCGCGCCGAGTTGTTTCAGCGCGTAGAGCGGGAATTCAACGTGGTGCTTTCGGAAGCCGCTTTCGGCGCCGTGGAGTCGCCCCGCGACCTTCTACGCGCCATTGCCGTCGCCGGCGGCGCGGCCGATCAACCCTCGGCCCCGCTGGAAGTCTCAAGGGCATCAGGAGATGAAGTAGACGTGCCGACCCGCGCCGCCACGCTGGTCGATGTTTTGGCCCACCACGCCGCCCAAGCGCCGGACCGGGTACACGTGCACTTGCTTGCCGATGGCGCTGAGACGACGCTGACCTATGGTGAGCTCAACACCGGCGCGCGCCGCGTTGCTGCTGGGCTCCGCACCGCCGGATTGGCGCCGGATGAACCCGTGGCGATCATGCTGCCAACTGGTTTCGACTATTTCTTCGCATTCCTGGGTGTGCTCATGGCCGGCGGCATCCCTGCGCCGATCTATCCGCCCGGCCGGCCGGCGCAACTGGAAGAGCATCTCGCGCGCCACGCCGGGATTGTCGACAATGCCGGCGCGCGCATCATGGTCACAGTCCCGGAAGCGCGGCCTTTCGCCCAATTGCTCCGCACCCAGGCACCGAAGCTGGAACGGATCGTAAGTGTGGAAGAGATATCCGCTGACCCTTCGGGAACTACCGTCCCTCAACGCAATCCCGGCGATATTGCTTTTCTGCAGTACACGTCGGGAAGCACCGGACAGCCCAAGGGCGTGGTGCTTTCGAACGCTAATCTGCTGGCCAATATCCGCGTTATGGGTGCGGCGCTCCGGGCCGGGCCTGATGATGTCGTGGTCAGTTGGCTGCCGCTTTACCACGACATGGGTCTGATCGGCTGTTGGCTTGGCAGTTTGTACCATGCCGCCCCCTTGGTGCTCATGTCACCGCTGGCGTTCCTGGCCCGCCCGGAACGCTGGTTCGATGCCATCGAACGCCACGGGGGCACCATATCCGGCGGCCCCAACTTCGGCTACGAACTGTGCCTGCGCCGGGTTTCTGACGAGCGCTTGGCAGATCTCAACCTCTCCACTTGGCGCGCCGCCTTCAATGGCGCCGAAGCGATCAGTCCCGAAACGCTGGATGCCTTCAGCGCGCGCTTCGCGGCGGCCGGTTTCGCGTGCAACGCCATGATGCCGGTTTACGGCCTTGCGGAAAGCTGCGTCGGCCTGGCGTTCCCGCCGCTTGGCCGCGGACCGGTGATCGACAGCATCGACCGTGAGACCTTGGCCAAAACCGGTGAAGCCCACGCACGCGGTAACGATGGGATAGGGGCGTTGCGGGTGGTCAATTGCGGCGGGCCGCTGACGGGCCACGAGATAAGGATCGTCGACGCCGCCGGGCGCGAACTGCCGGAACGCTGCGAGGGCCGGCTGCAATTCAAGGGACCGTCCGCCACCAGCGGCTATTACCGGAACGCGGACGCCACCGCCAAACTGTTCGCCGGCGACTGGCTTGAGTCCGGCGACCTTGCCTACATGGCAGCGGGCGACATCTACATCACCGGGCGCAGCAAGGATCTGATCATTCGCGGTGGGCGCAACATCTACCCCGCTGAAATCGAGGATGCCGTCGGCGCGCTGGACGGTGTGCAAAAAGGTAACGTGGCGGTGTTCGGTAGCGCCGACCCCAACACCGGCACGGAGCGCCTGATCGTTCTGGCGGAAAGCCGGAAGCGTAAACCCGAAGACCGCGCCGCCTTGCAAGCCGAGGTCACAACATTGGTTACTGATTTCGCCGGCTCACCGCCCGACGAAGTGGTGCTGGCGCCGCCTCGAAGCGTGCCTAAGACATCCAGCGGCAAGGTCCGCCGCGCCGCCAGCCGTGAAGCCTACGAACAAGGCCGCATCGGCGAACCGGCGCGCGGCCTCAGACTGCAAGTGACCCGCATCGCACTGGCCGGCGCCTGGCCGATGCTGCGGCGCGGTTGGACCGTGGCGTTGGATACGCTTTATGCCGGCTATGCGCTGACCATGACCGGGTTGCTGGCCGTTCCCATGTGGCTCGGCGTGGTGCTGTCGCCGTGGGCCGGTTGGCGCTGGACCATCGGACGGGGGCTGGTGCGGCTATTGTTTCAGACGTGCGGAATTCGCCTGACCGTCAGGGGGATGGAGAACCTGCCCCCCAAGGAGCAGCCATTCGTTCTTGTTAGCAACCACATGAGCTATCTCGATGGCTTTGTCCTTGCCGCCGCTATCTCCAGGCCCGTACGATTTGTGGTCAAGGCGGAACTCCAGCAAAGTGCCGTCAGCCGGCTGCCGCTGAACGGGTTGGGGGTCGCCTACGTGGAACGTTTCGACGCTAAACAGGGTATAGCCGACGCGGAACGCATTGCTGCGTCCGCCGCCGACGGGCCGCCGCCGGTTTTCTTCGCCGAAGGCACACTGACCCGCGCTCCGGGCTTGCTGCCGTTCCAGATGGGTGCATTTCTAACCGCCGCCTCGGGGCGATTGCCCGTTGTTCCGTTGACCATACGCGGCACGCGCGCTGTGTTGCGTGATGGTTCATGGCTGGCGCGACGCGGACGCATCGTCGTCAGTATCGGCGAGCCCATAGAACCGATAACGGAAACCGACACCTGGGCGGCGGCGGTTACGCTGCGAGATGCCACCCGCGCAGAAATTCTGCGCCATTGCGGCGAGCCAGACCTAGCCGGTGAGCGGGCGGAAATTTTCAGTGGTTAACCGAAGTGTTTGCGCAACCGTAGTCTCAGGGCATTGAGCTTGATAAAGCCTTCGGCATCGGTTTGGTCGTAGACGTCGTCTTCCTCGAACGTCACCATGCTTTCGTGATACAGCGAATGCGGTGATTTGCGCCCGGTGATGATGACGTTGCCTTTGTAAAGCTTCAGCCGCACGGTGCCGGTCACGGCTTCGGACGCCTTATCAATGGCAGCCTGCAGCAACTCGCGCTCAGGCGCGAACCAAAAGCCGTTGTAAACCATTTCGGCGTACTTCGGCATCAGCTCGTCCTTTTGGTGCTGCGCTCCACGGTCGAGGGTCAAGCTCTCCATGGCGCGGCGCGCATGGAACAGCACGGTACCGCCGGGCGTCTCGTAGACACCGCGCGACTTCATGCCGACGAACCGGTTCTCGACAATGTCGATCGCGCCGACACCATTGGCACCGCCCAGTTGATTAAGCTTCTCCAGCAAATCGGCGGGGCTCAATTTCTCGCCGTTGACCGCCGTTGGGTCGCCGGCCTCGAAATCGATAGTGATCTCTTCGGGGCGGTCGGGGGCAAGCCATGGCGGCACAACACGGGTCAGCACATGGTCCCAATCGGGCTCTTCCCAAGGGTCCTCCAGGGCTTTGCCTTCGGACGAAATGTGCAGGAGGTTGGCGTCCTGCGAGAACGGCGGCTCGCCGCGCTTGTCTTTCGGGACCGGGATTTGGTGCTGCTCGGCATACTCGATCAGCTTTTGGCGAGAGCTCAAATCCCACTCGCGCCAAGGTGCGATGATCTTGATATCGGGCTTCAGCGCATAGTAGCCAAGCTCGAACCGGACCTGATCGTTGCCCTTGCCGGTGGCGCCATGGCTGACGGCGTCGGCGCCGGTCTCTTGGGCGATCTCGATTTGGCGCTTGGCGATCAACGGCCGCGCGATGGAGGTGCCCAGCAGGTAGGTGCCCTCGTAGATGGCGTTGGCGCGGAACATGGGAAACACATAGTCGCGCACGAACTCTTCACGGAGATCGTCGACGTAGATTTCCTTGATACCCATCATCTCCGCCTTTTGGCGGGCCGGCTCAAGTTCTTCGCCTTGGCCGAGATCGGCGGTGAAGGTCACCACCTCGCAGCCATAGACATCTTGCAGCCACTTCAGGATAACCGAAGTATCGAGCCCGCCCGAGTAGGCCAGCACAACCTTGTTTACGTCCGTCACCATATCCGTTCCCTCATCGAAATCGTGTTGAGCGGGCGGGAGTATAGGCGAACGTGCCGCTTCGACAAGGCCACGGTCAAATGAAGTTCCGCGAGACTAGCTTTTGTCCCCGCGTGCCAGGGTCTTGGCCAGTTCAAAAACGTTCTTACGAACGTCGGGATTGGTGATTTGGTAATAGTAGCGGACCAGTTCCAGGGTTTCGCGCCGCGCCATGGGGTTGGGCTGCAGGGTTTCTTGGTCCTGGTCCTTGAGACCCGTATTGTAAGCGCCGCGCCGGGTTCGGATTTCCGGCGGCATTTCATCGAAGAAGTACGAGATGTCCACATCCAGGACTTCACTGAATTGGAAAAGCCGGCTGGCGCCGATACGATTGGCGCCTTTCTCGTATTTCTGGATTTGCTGGAACGTCAGGCCAACGGCCTCGCCCAGTTTTTCCTGGCTGAGACCAAGCAACGTTCGGCGTTGGCGCAACCGGTTGCCCACATGCTGGTCGACGGGGTTGGCAACACCGGGTGGCAATCGGCCGGTATCCGCCTTGCCGTAGCGCTCCTGGTATTTGTCCGGCACTTTGACCATCATCATCCCCCTTGTTGGCCCCTTGTTGGATTGACGTGCATATCATGCCACGGGGCGGCAACCAAAACTAGAGCTACTTAAAGGGTAATAACAATATGAAATTACCGCTTTACTCCGCCGCTGCCCGCACCCGACGCTGGCGCTCGCTGGCCGATTTGAGCTGCCCACAGGCAGCCATGATGTCACGCCCGCGCGGGCTTCTGATCGGCGCGGAATAACCGGCATCATTCAATATATCGGCAAACCGCTTCATGGCGTTGGAGCCCGAGCACTCATACAAGGCGCCCGGCCAGGCATTGAACGGGATCAGGTTGAACTTCGCCGGTGTGCCCTTGACCAGTTTCGCCAATGCACGCGCATCGGCGACACTGTCGTTGATGCCCTTCAGCATGACATATTCATAGGTGATGCGTCTGGCATTGTTGGCGCCGGGATAGTCGCGGCAAGCCGCCATCAGTTCCTTCAACGGGTATTTGCGGTTGATGGGCACGAGAACATCGCGCAACTCATCGTTCACCGCGTGCAGACTGACCGCCAAATTGACCCCAAGCTCGTCACCGCAACGGCGCATTTCCGGCACCACGCCGGATGTCGAGAGCGTGATCCGGCGTTTCGACAGCGCAATACCTTCGTGATCCATGATGATGCGAAGCGCGGTGGCGACATTATCGTAATTGAACAGCGGCTCGCCCATGCCCATCATGACGATATTGGAAAGCAGCCGTCCGCCGTCCTTCGGCGTCGGCCATTCTCCGTAAGAATCGCGCGCCACCATGAACTGTCCGACGATCTCCGCCGCGCTCAGGTTGCGCACCAGTTTCTGCGTGCCGGTGTGGCAAAACGTGCATGTCAGCGTGCACCCCACCTGCGAGGAAATACACACCGCGCCCCGGTCTTCCTCGGGGATAAATACCGCTTCGGCCTCCTGATCGTCCTCGAACCGCATCAACCATTTGCGGGTGCCGTCTTCAGAAGTTTGTTCGCGGCTGATATCGGGCCTCGCCACGATATGGGTTTGCGGCAATCGGGCGCGGAAATCCTTGGCCAGGGTCGTCATCTCGGCGAAGTCCGACTCACCGCGATGATAAATCCAATGCCAAAGCTGCTTTGCACGGAACGGTTTTTCGCCCAACGCGGCCATCTCCGCCGCCAATTCGGCGCGGCTAAGCCCGACAAGATTGCGGCGCGCGGTCATCGGACCTTGCAGGCCTTGCCGATGGCACGGTAAGCGGCCGTAAAACCCTTCAGGGAATAGGTGTCGGTAATCTTGGTGCCGCGGCTGGACGTACCTTTGACGATCATCGTCGCGCCCCGAACCATGGCCTTGACCAACACGTTGTCGGCGTCGGCATCCGGCGCATAGGCCCAGCCGTCCTTGGTGAACAGCTTGAGCGTCGTCTTGCCGACGCTGACGGTTACCTCAGAGCCCTTTTTATGGGTGAACCCGGCACGGATACTGACCACGTTCTTGCTTTTCTCGGCGGGGCGATGGGTCACCATTGAATAGGTTGCGCCACGTGTCTTGTACTTGCCGCGCTTCTTTGTCGGCTCAGAACCGATATAGCAAACCGTCTTGCCGGCCTCTTTGTCGCTAAAGGCTTCCCAAGCGCCGTGCTTGCCGAGAAAAGACTCCGCCCACGCGTCGCCGCCACTGGCCAGAACCAGCGCCATCACCAAAATGCCCGGAAACAATGTCAACATGTGCCTTACATAGACCGGAGATCACCACTTGCCAAGGGGGAGGCCAGCGTTCACATAAGACGCATGATCAAACATAACGAACCCTTGCGTGTGGAAGTCACGCGCGGCGACATGGTCGAAAGCCGTCACGCCGTTCATGCCGCCATCGTCGATGCCGACGGAAACATGATCGAATCGTGGGGAAACACGGCGCGTCACACCTATCCCCGTTCCGCCATTAAACCGCTTCAGGCGATCCCGCTGGTCGAAAGCGGCGCCGCCGATGCCTGTGGTTTGAGCCCCCGGCGCCTGGCGCTGGCCTGTGCCTCTCATTTGGGAGAAACGATCCATACCGAGACCGTCACAGCATGGCTGGCGGACATCGGTTGCCGCGCCGATGATTTGGAGTGCGCCGGTCATCTCCCCAATGACGAGACGGCGATGAGAGACCTCATCCGTTCAGGAACGGAACTCACTGGCATTCATAACAACTGTTCGGGAAAGCACACAGGCTTCCTGACCACCTGCAAACACCTGGGCGAGGAAACGGCGGGCTACATCGGCGCCGACCATCCCGTGCAGCAACGGCTGGCCGCATTGCTGAGCGAGCTTGGCGGTTGTGATCTGGATGCCACCGAACGCGGCATCGATGGCTGCGGCATTCCGGTGTTGGGCATGCCGCTGGACGCCCTGGCCCGCGCCATGGCCCGAATGGCCGCGCCCGAAACCCTAGAGGGCGCGCGGCGTACCGCCGCCGAGCGCATTTTCAGCGCCATGACAACGCATCCAGAAATGGTGCGCGGCACCGGCGGTTTCGATACGCTCGGCATGCGCGCTGGAAAGGGCCGTTTCGCGACAAAGACCGGCGCGGAGGGCGTGCACATCGCCATCATCCCCGAAAAACGGCTCGGCGTCGCGGTTAAGGTCGACGACGGCAACAATCGCGCCACGCCTGTGGTCATGACGGCGCTGTTCGATCACCTGGGCCTGCTCGACGACAGCGCCCGCGCCGAAATGGCCGACTTCATCACGACACCTGTCAAGAACGCCGCCGGTAAACACGCCGGTGACGTCCGCATGGCGGCGGGTTGGCGGGATTAATCGTTGTAGGCTTCAGGCGGCGCATCCAAAAACGGCTCCATCGCCTTTGCCGTCCGTGAAAAGCGGCCGCCATGCTCGTGTTCGGCAAGCGTTTCGGTCGGCGGACCGGCACGATCTGCGCGGCGCGGAAACTTGCCGGTGCTCATGATCCGGTCATACATGACGATGGCGCCGGCAATGCCGACATTGACGCAAAACTTCGTCGGAATCTTCACCACCCAATCGCAACGCGCGGTCAACTCCGGCGAAAGCTCCCCGCGTTCCGGCCCCAGTATGTAAGCCGCCTGCGTTGGATGGCGGAAGCTCGGCAACTCGACGGAATCATCCATCAATTCGACACCCACCAGCTTGCAGGTTTGCGGCAACATTAATGAGCCGGCATCGGGGAAACTGTAAAACGGCAAATGCCCGATGGCGTCCGACGTGTCTGATTTCGCACCCAAGTTGCGCTTGTAGTTGGCGGCGACCGTAAACACGAAACTGGCGCCGAAAGCATGCGCCGAGCGAAACAGATTGCCGACGTTCATGGTTTTTGAAATGCTTTCGACGCCGATGCCGAAATAACCGCGTGACATGGTGGGGCTCCGATTTTGTCTTGTTGCCTGTCTTGCCAGTGGGGCCAGGGTCGGGCAAAACGAGGCCGCAATCAAGCCAGTCACCAAGCCTATTAGGAGATTCCGATCATGCGCGCCTTTCTCTGCCACGAATATGGTGAAGCCGAAACCATGAAGGTGGAGGAAACAGCGCCGCCGGAAATGACCGAAGGCGGCGTGCGAATCGCCATCAAGGCGTCGGGCGTCAACTTCGCCGACACATTGATCATCAAGGGTGAATACCAAGTGCGCCCGCCCTTTCCGTTCAGCCCCGGCCTGGAAGCCGCCGGCGAGGTGTTGGAGGTCGCGCCTGGCGTCAGTGATTTCAAGCCCGGTGACAGGGTCATGGCCATGACCGGTCAAGGCGGCTTTGCCACCGAGGCGGTTACGGCGGCGGAGAATTTGGTGAAAATTCCCGACAGCATGGATTTCGTTTCGGCGGCAGGCTTTCCCAGCGTCTACGGCACCTCGCACATCGGATTGGTCAACAAGGTCAACCTTCAAGCCGGAGAGACCCTTTTGGTACACGGCGCCGCAGGCGGCGTCGGACTGACCGCTGTCGAGATCGGTAAAAAACTGGGCGCCACGGTGATCGCCACCGCCGGTGGACGAGACAAACTGGAGATCGCCAAACAATACGGGGCCGACTACTTAATCGATTACCGTGCCGAAGACATCCGCGACCGCGTCAAGGCATTCACCGACGGGCGCGGCGTCGATGCGGTATACGATCCCGTCGGCGGCAGCGCCTTCGATGCCTCGCTCAGATGCACCGCACCCAAAGGCCGTATCTTGGTGGTTGGCTTTGCCAGCGGCACCGTCCCGCAAATTCCGGCCAATATCATTTTGGTCAAGAACATCACCGTCATTGGCTACTATTGGGGTGCGCACCGGAAATTCGATACGGAACTGGTTCAGCAATCCTTCACGGAATTGATGGACTGGTATCAGGCCGGCGATTTGAAACCACACGTCTCACACACCTTCCCGTTGGAACAGGCGGCTGAAGCCATGGCGATGCTGAAAAGCCGTAAATCCACGGGCAAGGTCGTGTTGACCATGGATTGATGCGCGTTAATTGACGATCCGCGATGCGGGCAGGATGATCTTCACGGTCGTGCCGCGCCCAAGTTCACTGTTGAGAAGAAGTTCTCCTCCGTGTGCCTCTACCAACCCTTTGGAGAGCGGCAATCCAAGGCCTGTTCCCTGATGCGATTTGGTTTTGTAGTTTGAGGTCTGACCATAGGGTTTCAAAGCCCATTCCATGCCGATCGGCGACATCCCCAACCCATAGTCAACGACAGACAAGGCGAGGCGGCCATCATCTTCCACCGCCGCCTTAATCCAAACTTCACTTCCTGTATCGCTGAACTTGATGGCATTGCTGAGTAAGTTGAGGATTATTTGCTTGAGGGCGCGGCGATCAACATAAAGCGCCAGCGGCGTTGCGGACGCCTCATTATGAATGACCAGCCCCGCGGCATTCGCCTGCATGGCGACCAAATTGGCGCATTCGGACAACAAGCTGCTCAACTCAACCTCTTCCGCCTCGATGACCATTTCGCGCGCTTCGATCTTGGAGAGATCGAGAATATCGTTGATCAGGTTCAACAGGTGCCCGGCCGAGGAATGGATATCCTCGATATACCCCTTGTACGTTGAATTTCCGACCGGCCCGGAAATTTCATGACGGATGGCATCGGCGAACCCGAGAATCGCATTCAGCGGGGTACGTAATTCATGACTCATATGCGCAAGGAAATCAGACTTCGCACGGTCCGCGCTCTCTGCCATTTCCTTCGCTTGAAGCGCCTCTTGAGTTCGTTCGCCAACGCGGGCTTCCAGGCTATCGCGTGCCCGCCGCAGCGACGTCATGGATTTTTCAAGGCTGTCGGCCATTTGGTTGATGCCCATCGCAATGGAATCCATTTCGTTGTCAGCGGAAACATTCTCATCGCCCTTTCGGCTTGATTGATGAAATGTGATCCGGCGCGCCAAGTCACCTGCAGAGAGGCTTTCCAATTCCGACGAAATGCGACCGAGCATGCGTCCGGCGCGGGCGAAGTCCCGGAAAAACAAAAGCGACGTTAGAACGACAATGGCGCCGAGAATGGAGGCTGCGATGATGGAAACACGCACCGTTTGAATCTGACGGCCACTGATCTGTTCGGAAATCACGCCAATGGCTTCCGATACGCCAACGGCGGAATTGATGGCAATTGTCGCCTGTTTGATCCATTCGGTACTATCGATGGGGTAGGTTGGGGGTGCGATTTCCTTGATCATCACCCAGAACCGGGACGGATCGTTTGGATGAAAGTGCACCGGTTGGGCGACGAGCCCTCTGTTACCAATGATAATGGCAGCGCTTTTTCCGGAAAGGACCTTGGCGGCGGCATCGGGGATATCGGTCTTAATATTGAAGGACTGCCGGGCCAATGATCCCATCATGCCCCATTCCTTTGAACGATCAGCGTGCCGTAGATAAAAGCCCTCTTGATCAACCAACATGACATCGTCGGGCAATCCCTCAATGAATTTCTCAGCCAACACATTGAGCACCACGACGCCGCGGTTTTTGTCATCGACGAATACGGGTGCCGAATATCGAAGCATGGGCTGAAATGGCCGAACGACACTGCCGAACTCAACGTTGAGGTCGAGCCGGGAGATATGAAAATCGCCTTTCGGCAGATTTACCGCCTCGGTAAAATAGTACCGCCCGCTTTTGTCCTGCAATTGATCCGCAGCGACGACAATCTCTCGACCGGCGACGACATCAAGCCGAACGCGCTCTCCGCCCCTCTCATCCAAATACCGAATCTGTGCATAGCGCTTATGGAATACATTGAGATCCTCAAAAAGCGCCACGACGCGGCCGTAATCCACCTGCTCGTCCGCAATGGTTTTTCTGATTTGTCCCCGTAGGTTGATATTGTCGGCGATACCGGCCAGATCGTTTTCGATACCATGCAGGTCGTTCAAAATGTCGCGCTGCAGAGCAACCAGTGAACTTTTGGTTTCGGCGACAACGCGGCTCGTGTCGGCACTTGCTGCGAATATCTGCTGGCGCAGTTGGTCATACTCTTTGAGAAATTTCTGTTCGAACTTATTGATGTTGGCGATCAGACCGGATTGAATCTCGGTATCTTCTTTCAACAATAGAATTTGCCGGACGGCCTGATCGACGCGGCTGCGATATTGTCTCAGTTCATCCTCGGTGTGGCTTGGAATAACCCAACCATGGGCCAAGGCGTTGCCGACAAGAGCCCGTTCGCGGCCCGCGTACTCAGCCAACGCGGCAATGTTCGTACGCAGCAGCATGTTGAAGTATGGGATCGCCTCATCTTCATTTTCCGGTCGGAAAATCAAATCTCTCAGATCGAAAGCGTTGAAGATGTTCTTGGTCGCAACGTCGAGCCATTCCTCGGATCGAATTTCTCCCCGCTGCAATTGCGCCCGGGCCAGCTTGTGCTTTTCCCAGCCTTGGCGCCAGTCGAGAACCTTGCGGTCAAAATCAGCACTGGCAAAGCCGGCCTCTTGGATCTCGCTCACAATCAGCTCTATCTCCGCAACACCTTGGTCCCCTTGCTGCGCCACTTCGCCGAATGTGATAGCCAGCTCTTTATTCCCGCCCAAGATCGTGTTGCCGACACCGCGCTCGATCGCCAGCCGACTCGCGGCGAAACTGACATGCTGGCTGAGTTGATTGCGCAACTGGTTAAGCCCAGCTACGCGGCGGGCCTCAAACGCATCGAAAACGACAAACACCGCCAACGCGGAAAGCAGCGCCGTCACCACCAACACGAAGGCGGACAACCTGAACCTGAGAGAACCGAATTTCATTTGCCCGCAACAACCTTCACTTGGATGCGCATCTTCCAAGCGCATACAATAAGACTATAGCATCACTTTTGCCATAATCATTTTAGCAGAGTGTTTAGACCATCGTGCGGGCCTCTGCAATCTAACTCACGGCCATCTCTTGTCTCAAATGATATGCCGCTGAGCGCGTATCGGCGTCGACGTCATCCCAGGTGATCGGTAAGCCGTCAGCGACGGGTCGGGTCAGTTTCAAGTTGTGGGCAAGGCCGAGCGGCAGATAGCCGTTCGCAACCGAGACACTCGCTGGGCGCAATCCGCCTGAAACCGTAAATCCGCCCTCGCCATCCAGCATCTCGCCGGCGGCCAGGTCACGCTTGGCAATAGCCGCCACATCGGCGCGAAAGCCTGTCGCGGCGCCGGTGGCCTCACCGCGCAGCCCCACATTGGCGACCGATACCGCCAACTCCAGCCCGATCATGTGCCAACGTTTATAAGCGGCCATATAGCGCCCGCTCGGGTCCGTCACCACTTTGTATTCCTCAAAGCAGTTTTTCAGATAATCCGTATCGGCCTCAATACAGACCCAGACACCCTTGCGGATATCATAGGGAATAGGTGCGCCGTCGCGGGTGACGCAGGAAATCACTTCCACCAATCCCGCTCGCTGCAACTCGCCGCCCTCCGCACGCGGCCGCATCAAGCTCGGAATATCATCGATCGACCCAGGCGGATAACTCAGGCCATCGTCCGGCACATCGAGCCCTGTGGCATTGGCGATGGCCGCACATTCGATGGCCGGTTTGGAGCCGTCCAAAAACGCGTTGAACATTTTCGGGTTAAGCCGCCCGCGTTCCGCCTGTTCAGCCGTCAGGCCCCAGTGATCCCAGACCGTATCCGGGGTCGAATGGCGGTATTCGGGCAGCCATTTGTGGCCGCGCCCCGCCGCGACCGCCTCAAATCCGCAAGTCCGCGCCCAATCCACCAAATCGCACGCCAAGGCCGGTTGATCGCCATAGGCCATGGAATAAATGACTCCGGCATCACGCGCCCGCGCCGCCAAGCCGGGCCCGCAAAAAGCGTCCGCCTCTACGGTCACGTTGATGACGTTCTTGCCCTGCTCGAATGCGGCCAGCGCGTGCGCGACCGCAGCGATTGGGTTGCCCGTGCATTCAATGACGATATCGACACGCGGGTGGTCGACCAGGGCCCGCCAGTCGTCACCCACATGGGTCGAGCCTTCGGCGCAAGCCGCGTCCAAACTCGAAGCCGCGTAGCGCTCCGCCGGCCACCCGACCAATGCGAGATTGGATTTCGCCGTTGCCGGATTCAAATCGACAATGCCGACCATATGAATACCGGCATGGCGCAAGACCTGCGCCAGAAACATGGTGCCGAACTTACCCGCACCAATCATGCCGACCCGGATCGGATCGCCAAGTTCGGCGCGCTGTTGCAACTTACTAAACAGGTTCATGCCTTATATCTCCACAGCCAGTTCCCAGGCCTCTCGAATGGCGCGCTCGGCATCCAACCCGGTGGCCGCCTTGGCGCCACCGATTGCATGCACGGACATGCCCGCCGCCCGCAATGGCGCATCCAATTCATCCAACGGTTCCTGGCCGGCACACAGGATCACTGTATCCGCTTTCAATAACCGTGCTTCGTCCTCAAGCACGATATGCAGACCTTCGGCATCAATCTTTTCATACGCGGCGCCGCAAATCTGTTGCACGCCATGGCGGCGCAAGGTGGCGCGGTGAATCCATCCCGTGGTCTTGCCGAGCCCTCGTCCCATGGGCCCCGGCGAACGCTGCACCATGGTGATTTCATGCCGGCTTTCCAATGGACCACCGTCGCCGTCAATCCATACATCACGAAATGCCGCCGGATCAATGAAGCTGGCGTCTCCGGCCTCCAGCAGATACAGCGCCACGTCAAACCCGATCCCGCCACCACCGATGATGACAACCCGTTTGCCCACACTGACCCGGCCGGCCAGAACGTCGGCGTATCCGACGACGCTCGCGCTATCGACGCCGGAGAGACCGGGGCGGCGCGGCGTGACCCCGGTAGCAAGCACCACCTCATCGAAACCCTCGGCGATCAATTGGTCCGCATCGGTGCGCTGGCCGAGCCTGATTTCAATTCCCGCCTGTCCAAGCCGGTGAGCGAAATACCGGAGCGTTTCATCGAACTCGTACTTCCCCGGTATATTGCGCGCCAGATTGAATTGCCCGCCGATCCGCTCAGCCGCCTCAAACAACACCACGTCATGGCCGCGCTCAGCCAATACATTTGCACAAGCCAGGCCGCCGGGTCCCGCACCGACGACCGCAACACGTTTGGGCTGGGCCGCAGGGGTCGCATTCAGCTCCGTCTCATGACCGGCACGCGGATTGACCAAACAGCTTGTCGTCTTGCCGTCGAAGTAATTGTCCAGGCAGGCCTGGTTGCAGGCGATGCAGGTATTGATCGATGCCGCTTCGCCGGCTTGGGCCTTGTTGACGAAATCCGCATCCGCCAGGAAAGGCCTGGCCAGCGACACCATATCGGCATGCCCCTCGGCCAGAACACGTTCCGCGACGTCAGGCGTATTGACGCGATTCGATGTCACGACGGGGATATCCACGCCAGCGCGGACGCGCGCCGTGTCGGTCACGAAGGCGGCGCGCGGCACCGCTTGGGCGATGGTCGGGATCGGTGCTTCGTGCCAGCCGATGCCGCTGTTGATGATATCGACGCCGGCGGACTTCAATTGCTTGGCAAAGCGCAACGTCTCGTCCAAATCAGGTGCACCGTCCACAAGATCCAAAACAGAAAGCCGAAACATGATGACGAAATCGACGCCTGCCTCGGCACGCACGCGGCGCACCACGTCCAGCGGCATGCGCGCGCGGTTCTCCGGCGAGCCGCCCCATTCGTCGGTGCGGTGGTTGGTGCGGGGTGCGAGAAACTCGGTCAGCAGGTAGCCTTCGGACCCCATGACTTCGACGCCGTCGTAACCGGCCTCCTTGGCGAGACGTGCGGTCTTTCCAAATGCGGTAATGGTCGCCTCAATATCGGCGATGCTCATCTCCCGGGGTGCATAACGGTTGATGGGTGACGGAATGGCCGAGGGTGCGACGTTGTCGGCATGCGCGCCATAGCGCCCTGAATGCAGAATTTGCAGCAAAACATGTCCGCCCCCGGCATGGACGGCGTCGGTAACACGCCGATGCTCGGGAATTTGCGCCTCATCGTCGAAAACACCGGCGCCGTCCTTCAAACGCCCCTCCGCGTTGGGCGAGAAACCGCCGGTCACCATCAACGAACACCCGCCTTTGGCGCGCTCGCCCAAAAACGCCGCCAGGCGATCAAAACTGGGTACGTCTTCCAGCCCTGTATGCATGGAGCCCATGAGAATACGGTTGGGCAACGTCAAATGACCGACACGGATGGGCTCGAACAGATGAGGATAGTCGCTCATACTAAATACCTCGCAATGGATAGTCGTTTAGCGCCACGTAATGGGATCCACCGTGGCCGAGATGGCTCTCGAACAAGGTGACGGCTTCAAGGGGAAACGGCGCCGAAGAGAACGCGCCGTTGGCCTCCAGGTAATCGCCGAGATCGATCTGTTGGGTCTTGAAGCGCGCCAATGTGATATGCGGCGTAAACTTGCGCCCTTCGGGTGGGAAACCGGCGCGCACGGCGGCCTGTTCGATTTTGCGCTGTAGATGGATAAGCGCGGCGTTGGTTTCCACCCCTGCCCACACCGCACGCAGCCGCGATCTCTTGGAGAAGCTGCCTATACCGGTGAGCTTTATGTCAAACTCCGGCACCTGGATACCCGAGAGCTCCGCGTCCAGGTCTTCCGCCATGCCGCCATCGGCGTCGCCGATGAAACGCAGCGTCATGTGCATGTTTTCCGGCGTCACCCAACGCGCCCCTGCAAGCCCGGAACAAAGGGTTGCGAGCGAGAGGCGAATATCGGCAGGAAGTGAAATGCCGACGAACAAACGCATGGAGGGCCTTTCAGGTTAAACGGCGGGCTTCAAGGGCATGGGTTGGGATGTGCCGCGTGGATTTCCTCGATACGCTGCACCACCTCGTCGGTCAACACCAGCTCGCTGCTGTTTAGATTGGACGCCAATTGGTCGAGATTTGTGGCACCGATGATGGCCGCGGTTACGAACGGACGCGAATGTATAAATCCCAGCGCCATCTCAGCAGGGTCCAGTCCGTGGCTCCGGGCGAGCGCCACATATTCACGCGTTCGTCGCTCCGCCTGCTCGTGAAAATACCGCGTCAGATGCGGGAACAAGTCGCGGCGCGAGCCGGGCTCAACGACGCCGTCCAGGTACTTGCCGCTCAACGCGCCAAAGCCAAGCGGCGAATAGGCAAGCAGGCCGCACTCCTCGCGGATCGCCATTTCCGCCAAGCCGATTTCGAAACTGCGGTTCAGCAGGCTGTACGGGTTCTGGATGCTGGCGGCCCGCGGCCAATGGTTATCGTCCGCCAGCTTGAGTTGCGCCGCCACCCCCCAAGGCGTTTCATTGCTGACGCCGAAGGCCCTGATTTTACCCGCTTTGACGAGCTCAGCCATGACCGAAAGCGTCTCTTCAAAGGGTGTCCATTCGGCATCCGGCTCGTGTGTGTAATCGAGCTTGCCGAAAAAATTCGTCGGCCGCTCAGGCCAATGGGTCTGGTAGAGATCGATATAGTCTGTCCCGAGACGACGGAGAGAACCATCCACCGCCTGCACCAGATTCTGCCGATCGAATTTCGGATTGCCGCCACGGATATCGTGCCCCGTCACGCCCGAACCAACCGCTTTTGTGCTGACGATCACCTTGTCGCGGTTGGCCCGTGCCCGCATCCACGACCCGACAATTTCCTCCGTCCGTCCGCAACTTCCTGTCGTTACCGGAAATGGATACATCTCCGCCGTATCGAAAAAGTTCACACCGCGCTCAAAAGCCAGATCCATCTGCGCATGGGCCTCGGCCTCAGGATTGCGGGTGCCGAAGGTCATGGTGCCCAGGCAGATTTGGCTGACAGAAAAGCCCGTCCGACCGAGGTGGTTCATCTTCATGGCGTTTTTCCTTTGGCGTCGTTGCGCTAGAGAAACAGCGTCAATACGCCTGTGTAGCCGTAGAGCCGTGCATTGGAAATCTCACCTTGGCCGAAAAACCCGACCAAGGGCACGTCACCCAAAACCTCCTGAACCAACGCCGTCTCCTGGCCTTCGCTGCCGAACATGCCGGGCCCGCGCGCCACGCAGGAGAAATAGAGCGCGCCCCGGGGCCGGGACGGTACCCGCGCCATCAGCCCTTCAAGCATTGATCGCAGATCGGCTTCCGCGCCAGCCGGGTCGCGGCGCACGAACATCACCTGATCTCCGGTCTCCACCATGCCGCCCACGGCCAGCCATCGGCGCTCCGGGTCGATCCCCATCAGATTTCGCACCACGTAGTCGCCCGTATCGGAACCGACAATGGGGAACGCCGCATGCACATAACCGACGACGCGGCCGAGATCGCGGGCCAGCAGCTCGCCGATATCTTCCTTGAACACATCGAGCGCCGCCTCGCCGTCCAGGGTCATGATCACGTTTTCCATGCAATCCGTGACCCGGTGCGCCGGACCCAGTGGCTGACAACCTTGCGTCAAGCCGGTGGCGACCTCCACCGACGGCGCGAACAGCGCGCCCGAAAGCCCACCGCCGACCACATCATCGGCCAACTGATAATGTGCCGCGCCGGACGACGTAAGCCCGCCGACCAAAAACCCGGGCACTTCGAGGACAGCGTTTTCCATCTCCTGCGCCAAACCCTCAACCAGGCCGGGCACGGCGGCATTCATGGGGTCGCCATGCACGACACCGAACGGCGGCATGGCATGCGCCATCCACGCCTTGGTTTCCGCGTCCAACTCATCCACGGCCTGACCGATCATCGGCACCACGCGGAACGCGTCTTTCTCGAAGTCCCCGACCATGACGGCCGCGCCGGGGCGCTGGAAGACCTCCTGGGCATTGCCGCAGATCCCCATGCCGACACTGCCGATCCAATGCTGCACGCCGGTTTTCTGGCGCAGGTAGCTGACGATGGAACCGAAGTCTTCAGCCAGAGCATCGCTCACATACAGGAATCCCAGAAACTGCCGCCCGCCTTGCGGTCGCAGCTCAGCCAAGCCGGTTTCCAAATCCTTGGCGGCGGCGGACCAGGTATCGGCATCGCTGACGACACTGATAAAGGGCTGGAGATCGCTCATGACATCATCATAACCGCGCGCGCGCCTTTGCCACCAGCTTACGCACGATCGGCAGCAAACGCTGCACAACCTTTGCCACGCCCTGGGCATTCGGGTGAATGCCATCGGGCTGATTGAGTTCAGGCACTGCGGCAACGCCCAGCAGGAAAAACGGGTCGAACAACACCGCGTGTTTGCGCGCCAGACGCGCGTAAACGGCCTGGAACTCCGACCCGTATTCCGTCCCTAGATTGGGTGGCGCCAGCATACCGGACAAAAGAACTTCGATATCCTTGTCTTGCGCCGCGACGATAATCGCATCGAGATTGCTTTCAGTCTGCGCCGGTTCCAAGCCGCGCAGACCGTCGTTGGCGCCGAGTTCGACGATCACGGCATGGGGATTGTCGGCCAATGCCCAGGCCAGCCGGGCGCGCCCGCCGGCAGACGTATCGCCCGAAACGCCGCCGTTGATGACCATCACATCCTCACCGGCTTGACGCAACGCCGCCTGCAATTGCTGCGTAAACGAAACCGGCTTTTCCAGGCCGTAGCCTGCGGTCAGGCTGTCGCCGAGCGCCAGAATTTTGATAGTCTCCGCCAACGCCGGCCAGACCCCACCGACGGAGAAAAAGACGAGCCCGGCAATCAAAACACCGTATAAGACATTAATGCCCTTGCGCCGGGCGCGATTGAGCCACACATTCATGTCCTGATGGATAGCAACCCCACGACCACCGCGGCAATCGAAATCGCCGATTTGCACCTGACGCTCAACAGCGACGCAGGCCCCGTGCGCGTGCTGCGCGGCATCGATCTCCATATCCAGCCTGGAGAAACCGTCGGCGTCGTCGGGCCGTCGGGGTCGGGCAAGACTTCGATGTTGATGGTCATGGCCGGGCTGGAAAACGCCACGTCGGGAATCGTCTCCATTGCCGGGCAAAAGCTCGGCGGGCTCGACGAAGACGGATTGGCGCGCTTTCGCCGCGACCATGTGGGGATTGTGTTTCAGGGCTTTCATTTGGTGCCGACCATGACCGCGCTGGAAAATGCCGCCCTGCCGCTGGAATTCGCCGGGCGCAGCGACGCCCTGGACGTGGCGCGCGAGCAGTTGGGATTGGTTGGGCTCGCCGACCGGCTCAGCCACTATCCCGGACAGTTGTCGGGCGGTGAGCAGCAACGCGTTGCCCTGGCCCGCGCCTTTACCGCCGAGCCCGATATTCTGCTTGCCGACGAGCCCACCGGAAGCCTCGACCAGGGCACCGGCGAAGTGGTGATGGAAGCCCTGTTCACCTTGCAGGCCCGGCTCGGGACCACCTTGGTATTGGTCACGCATGCGCCGGAACTGGCCAGCCGCTGTAAGCGCATCGTGCATCTGGCCGACGGCCAAATCGCCGCCGATGAGATGACCGCTTAATGGCGGAATGGCGCCTCGCGCTGAGGCTGCTGCGCCGCGAACTGCGCGGCGGACTTAAGGGTTTTTACGTTTTCCTGGCCAGCCTTTTTTTGGGCGTCGCCGCCATCGCGGGTGTCGGGTCTATCGGCGCATCGGTTTATGCCGGTCTGAAAGCCGACGGCCAGAAATTGTTGGGCGGCGATGTGGACCTGCGCCTATTGCACCGCGAAGCCTCGCCGGAGCAGCGCCAATGGCTGGCTGGCCATGCTCGACAGGTTTCCGAAGTGGTGAAGATGCGCGCCATGGCCCGCCCGCCGCTGAACAAGAACGTCCGTTCGCTGGTCGAATTGAAAGCCGTCGATGAGCGCTACCCGCTCGCCGGGCAATTCATTGCCAATCCGAACCAACCGCTGTCGGCATTGATTTCCAAGCAAGGCGAAAGCTGGGGCGCGGTGGTTGATGCCAACTTGCTGACGCGGCTGGGCATCGCCATTGGCGATCACCTCAAGGTCGGCGATGCGCGCTATCAAATCCGCGCCACTGTCGCCCAGGAGCCCGACCGCGTCGTCAGCCTGTTCAGCCTGGGGCCCCGGCTGCTGGTGGCGCGGGAGTCTTTAGCCGCCACCAAGTTGATCCAGCCCGGAAGCCAGATCCGCTATCACATGCGCGCCGTGCTGCCGGCAGATGCGGACTACACCGAGTGGACGGAGAAACTGGCGCAAACCTTTCCGAATGCCGGATGGCGGGTGCGCGGTGCGGACGAGGCGGCACCCGGCGTGCGCCGCTTCATGGACCGCATGAGCCTGTTTTTGTCGTTCGTCGGCCTGACCGTGTTGCTGGTCGGCGGCATCGGCGTCGCCGGCACGGTATCGAGTTTCCTGGCGACGAAAAACGCCACCATCGCGACGCTGAAATGCGTCGGCGCGCCGGGGCGGCTGGTGTTCCGGCTCTATATGGGCCAGGTGTTGGTGCTCGCCGTGCTCGGCGTCATTTTGGGCTGCGCGGCCGGGGGCGCATTGCCGCTGGTGTTCGTGGCCCTGGCCGGGGACGCCTTGCCGGCAAAGCCCATCGCGGCCATTTACTGGCAACCGTTAACTCTGGCCGCTGTTTTCGGCCTTGCTACGGCGGCGACGTTTGCCATCTGGCCGGTGGCCCGCGCGCGCGAAGTGCCCGCGGCGGCGCTGTTCCGCGATGCGGTGGCGCCCGTATTGGCGCGGCCCAGGCGGGCTTATGTTTTGGCGGCTATCGGCGGCGTTGTTTTGCTGGCCGCTCTCACACTGTGGTCGTCGACCGACCGCTATTTCGCCGCTTGGTTTGTCGGCGGCGCGTTGGCCACATTCGGGCTGCTGACATTAGGTGCGCGGCTGGTTATGCGGCGTGCGCGCGATTACACCGGTCCCGCGGGCGCGGCTCTCCGCATGGCGCTCGGCAATCTCTATCGCCCCGGCGCGGCGACGTTGGGTGTGGTGTTGTCTCTTGGCCTGGGGCTGTCGGTGCTGGCGGCGATTACTTTGATTGAAGGCAATCTCTCCCAGCAGATCGACCAACGTCTGCCCGAACGCGCGCCGGCCTTCTTTTTCATGGATATCCAGCCCCATCAGGTGGCCGCGTTCGACGCTGCCGTGACCGGCATTGAAGGCACGGGCGGCTATCAGCGCGTGCCGACGCTGCGCGGTCGCATCGTCAAGATCGCCGGCGTGCCGGTGGAGGAAGCCGAAATCGCGCCGGGTTCGCAATGGGCCATTCGCGGTGACCGGGCGTTGACCTATACGGCGACGCAGAGAAACGATTCGAAAATCATCAAGGGCGAATGGTGGCCTCGGGATTACGCAGGCCCGCCGATCATTTCACTCGACGCCGGGCTGGCGAAAGGCTTCGGCATCGATGTCGGCGATACCTTGAGCATCAATATCCTGGGCCGGGAAGTGACCGCCGAGGTGGCGAGCTTGCGCGAGATCGACTGGCGCTCACTGCGCTTCGATTTCGCCATTATTTTCGCGCCCGGCACCCTCGACGCCGCGCCGCAAACCCATATCGCCGCCATCGAGGCGCCGACGGCCCAAGAAGACGCGGTCGAGGCCGCCGCCACCGACAGCTTCCCCAATATTTCCGCCATCCGCGTGCGTGATGCGCTGGAGGCCGCCGCCGACATGCTGGCCGGCATCGGCGGCGCCATTCGCGGCACCGCGGCGCTGACCGTATTGGCCGGCGCCATTGTGCTGGCCGGCACGCTGGCCGCCGGACGCAGACGGCGCATTTACGAATCGGTGGTCTTCAAGGTCCTGGGCGCGACCCGCAAACGCTTGGCGCTGGTGTTCATGGTCGAATACGGATTGCTCGGCCTGGTCACCGGCATCCTGGCGGCGGGTGTCGGCACGCTCACGGCCTGGGCGGTGGTGAAATTCCTGATGCGCATGGAATGGACCTTCCTGCCCGGCACGCTCGCGGCAACGATGGCGGTTTGCATCCTGGTGACGCTGGCGGTCGGCTTCCTCGGCACCTGGCGCGCGCTGGGGGCCTCGGCGGCACCGTTTCTTAGGAATGATTGAGGGTGGAGTTTCGCCAAACCTTCGCCGACGCGACGTTTCCAGCCGTGAAAGCCCGGGTCTGAAATTGAAGATGGCGCTGGCATAGCTTTAAGAGATTTCAGTTACCACGAAACTCATGGCGGCTTAGCCTACGAGACCAGACGGAATCACCGAAGACTTGCAATAGGCGTTTATAGCCATAACCAGACATCGGATTCATTTGAGCAATTGTGATTTGGCGCGACGCGACCATTCCCAGACAACTTGACCTGTCTCAACTACATATGTTCCCAAAAAGCCGATAACATACGGGGATAGGCTTCTTTGGAGATTGGTCCGATGTCAATTCAACGACGGTTTCAATTATTCTCCGGCGTCATCATGGCGGCGCTGGTTTGTGGTAGTCTCGCCGTGATATGGGCGATGTTGTCCGTAGACCGCCTAAGCAGCCTCGAGCAGAAACGATACGAGTCATACCGGCTGGCCGACGAACTGCGGCAGAGCTCGGACGACCTGACCCGGATGGCCCGCAGTTTCGCGGCGACGCGCGATGGCCGGTTCAAGGTCTATTTCCAAGATATCCTGGATATCCGCGCCGGTGAGATTCCTTATCCCGAAGGTTATGATGGGATTTTCTGGGACTTCATCGTCGCCGACAACGGCCGTCTAAAGTACGAAGGCGATGCCGCGAGCCTGAAGGAGCGCATGAAGCGGCTTGGTTTCTCGGATGCGGAATTCGCCAAGCTTACAGAGGCGGAACAGCAATCGAGCGATCTCGTCGACCTCGAGAACGTGGCGATGAATGCGGTGGTTGGTCAGTTTCGGGACAGCGAAGGCGAATTTACGGTGCTTCGCGCGCCGGACCCGCGCCTTGCGCTCCAATTGCTGTTCGGAGACGAATACCACCAGGCGAAAGCCAAGATCATGCAGCCCATTCAGGAGTTTTTCGGTCTCCTGAAGAGCCGAACAGCGGCTGAAACGCAAACGGCGCGCGAGGCACATCGGCGATCGATCTTGATGGCGGTCATTGCGATTCTTACGTCTTTGGTTTTCACTGGATGGCGTTCTTCTCGCTTCGGCAATCGGTGATCAGCCCGATAGTTGGTTTGCGTGATGGTATCGAAGAATTCCGCCTCAGTCGGTCGGCGATTGAACTCGCTGCCGCCAACAGGACGGATGAGATCGGACTTGTTGCGAGAGCATTTCAAGAAGCCTCTCGTGAGGTATCGTCCTACGTCGCACAAATAAATACAGCGCGTGAAGAACTTACCAGCAATCAGGAGACGATCGCCGACCGCGAAGAACGCATCCGGTCGCTGCTTGAGCTCAGCCCCATTGGATTTGCCCTCTCGCGCCCTGACGGTGAGGTGTTGTTCCAAAACGACGCTTTGTACGCCATCCTCGGCGAAAGCCCGAATGAGGAAGTTCCCACGGATGCCCGGGCGATCTACGCGGATCCTGCGGACCGCGACCGTTTTCTTGAAGCACTAGACCGAGACGGTGAAGTTTCGGGTTTCGAAACCCAATGGCGCCAACGGGACGGCGGCACGGTATGGGTCGTGCTCAGCTCGAGGATTATCGATTACCAAGGAGAGCCGGCGGTCATGACCTGGGCCGATGATATTTCAAAACGAAAGCAAGCCGAGGATGCTCTGGAGCGTAGTAAAGAGCAGCTGCAGACTATTCTCGACAACAGCCCGGTCGGCATCGCAATCAATTCACGAGAATCGAAAGAACGTCTCTATACGAACCGGCGGTTCGGCGAAATGTTTGGCGTCGGCCCGGAAGACTCCCTGGTCGGCGAGAGCTTTGTCGACACGTTCGTGGATCCGGCGGTTCGGGACGCTCTGTGGGATGAGATCGTGAAGCGGGAATTCGATTGGGACAACGCCGAGGCCGAACGCGTGCGCATGGATGGTTCGACTTTCTGGTGCCTTCACAACTGGCGCCCGGTCGACTATTGGGGTGAAGACGCCTACATGGTCTGGCACCACGATATCACCGATCTAAAAAAGGCGGAGAAAGAGGCCGACCTGCAACGAGCCCAATTGAACGACATTCTGACCAATATTCAAATGGGCGTCGTTTTGTTCAATGAGAACCGTGAGCTCGTCGCCTGGAACCCGCAATATCCCAAGACCCTCAACATTGACCCGCAGGCCCTTAAGCCCGGGCTCCTGATCGATGATCTGGCGGATATGCTCGCCAAAAAGGGAGCCTATGGCGGTGATGAAATTGATGAAATGGCGCGTCAGCGCGTTGACGCACTTTGGGCCGGGGAACATATCGCCGAAGTCTCCTACGGCGATGATCGTATCCACCTATCCCACAGCAACCGAACGCCCGATGGCCGTCTGGTTATCGCCTATGCCGACATCACGGAACGCAAGAAGGCGGAAGAAACGGCAAAGCATCTGAAGGAGGCGATGGACGTCTTCTCCGACAGTTTTATCCTTTATGACAAGAATGAACGTGTCGTTTTCACCAACGACAGGTTCCACGAGTTCCACCCTGACGCGCCGCCGAAGCACGAAATTGTCGGCTTGACGCAAGAACAGATCATTCGGCGTTCCCTGGAAGCCGGCCTGATTGATGAGCCCTTGGCGAAGGAGAACCCGGAAGCCTACTTGGCCGAGCGTCTAGCACTCAGGCGCCAGGGGCGACCGCTGGATCGGGAAACCCGTCACGCCAATGGCCGGTTCTTGCTTTCCCGTTTTCGCCCGACGGCGGACGGCGGTCTGATTGTCACGCATATGGACATCACCGAACGTAAACAGGCTGAGGAATCGGCGCAACGGCTTCAGGCGGCCATCGACGAGTTTACGGACAGCGTCATCCTGTATGACAAAGAGGAACGCGTCGTATTTACCAACAAGCGTTTCCATGAACTTCATCCCGATTCCCCAAACAAGGAAGATATTGTTGGGATGACCCAGGAACAGGTGATCCGGCAAGCCATCGAAGGCGGATTGATCGACGATCCCTTGGTGCGGAAAGATCCTGACGCATACGTCGCCCAGCGGCTCGAAGAGCGCCGCAGCAGCAAGTACGGCGACCGTGAGATCCGACGTGACGACGGCAGTGTCTACATGTCGCGCATCATGTCGACCCAAGAGGGGGACCGGATCGTCGTTCATGTCGACATCACCGAACGTAAGCAGGCGCAAGCCGAGCTCGAGAGGTTGCTGGGAGAAAACACGGCTAACGCCCGGCTTTTCCAAACGACATTGGATTCGATTGATCAGGGCGTGGTCGTTTGGGACGAAGACATGCGACTGGTCGTCGGTAATGACACGTTCCGCGAATTCTGGGACTACCCGAAACCGATGATGGCCCCCGGCACGCCGGCGATCGAACTTCTGCGATATCAGGCGCACTTAGGCACCTATGGCGAGGGCGACCCGGAGGAATTGGCTCAAGCGCGGTTGAAGAACAATATGGAAGGGTACGAGGGAAGCGACGAACGGTTCGCATCGCTAAAGGGCGTCGACTTTATCGTAAGACGGTACGCGGTCGAAGGGCTGGGTGTGGTTTCAACCTTCACCGATGTGACGGATCTGATGAAAGCAGAGCGCGAAGTACGAGAGAGCGAAACGCAGATCAAGACCATCATCGACAACATGCCGGCGATCGTCTTCCTGAAAGGCGTCGATGGCGAGTTCCGTTTGATCAATCGCGCCTATGAACAGCAATACGGCGTGAAGAATGACGAAATCAAGGGGCTGACGCTTTACGATATCTATCCGAAGAATCTCGCCGATGAGTTCTCGGAAATGGATCGCGAAACCGTTTCCACCGCTCGCCGTTTGGAACGCGAACACGTCAAAGAGAACAATGGGGAAGAGACGATTCTTCATACCATTATGTTCCCGGTATTTGATGACGACGGACGGACAGTGGTGTCATTCGGCGGCATCGAGTTGGATATTACCGAGCGCAAGAAGGCGGAAAAGGCAATCCAGGAAAATGAGGCGAGGCTGCGCGAACTTCTTGATTCAGCGCCCGTCGGTATCGGCATTGTCGATCAGCAGACGAACGAGCGCCTGTTCGTCAATCGCCGTTTAACCGAACTGATGGGCGGCGGCGGTGCAAATGAGGTTGCATCGGCTCAGATTGCCGACAGCTACGTCAATCCCGATGTCCACCAAAAGGTCCGGAAAATTGTTGAGGTGGAAGGTTTTATCGAGAATTTCGAAGCTCAACGTCGCCGACTGGACGGCTCAACGTTCTGGGCATTGATAAGCTCCCAGGCCCTCGGTGCCTTCCAGGGCCATGACGCCAGGGTCAACTGGGTGGTCGATGTCAGCGACCTGAAGGATGCGGAAGCCCGCGTCGCTGAACAGAGGAACATCATCGACACGGCGATGGAGAACATGGACCAGGGGATCCTGATGCTCGATGATGAAAGAAACATCGTCGCGGCCAACGACCGGTTTGCCGAACTTCAGGGAATTGCTACCGACTGGCGCGACCATTTCCGTACTTATGATGAGATGACCAAACATGTTCACCAAGAGGTGCGGCGCGGGGAAAACGTCCAAGAAAATATCGAACGAGCCATAGCCGTTGTCCGTTCCGCAACAGTTGAAACCGTGGAGCGTTCCATCCACGACGACCGCTTTTTGGAGATACGACAGAACCCGCTGAAAACCGGTGGCGTCGTCCGAACCTACACGGACATCACGGAACGAAAGCGGGCGCAAGCGGAATTGGCCGAGAGGGAAGAAGAGTTGCAGCTCGCGCTGGCCAACATGCCCGGCGGCATTGCCATGGTGAGTCCGGAGCAGACATTCGTTGTCGCCAACCGGCAATTCGAAGAGCTTTTCGATCTACCGAAGGATCTTCTTGCCAAGGACAATCCACTGATCGACCTCATTCACTTCCAAGCGCAACGCGGCGATTTCGGCGACAAGCGATTGGTTGATGCGGTGAAAGAAATGGTGGGAGATTTCACCGATGGAGATCGGCATGCCTACGAGCGCGAGTTGCCGAATGATCTTGTTTTGGAAGAGGTTATTGCACCGACTCCGACGGGCGGCGCCGTTGCCGTCGTAACGGATATCACCGAGCGGAAACAAGCGGAGCAGGAACTGACGAGCGCGTACCAGACCATCCGTAGCAGCATCGATTATGCGGCCCGTATCCAGCGTTCGATCCTTCCCGATCTCGGTTTTCTGGATGCGGTGTTGGCGGACTATTTCGTCTTATGGGAACCCCGAGATATTGTCGGCGGTGATGTCTATTGGGCAGGGCCTTGGGGTGACGGCTTGTTGGTGTTGCTCGGCGATTGCACCGGCCATGGGGTGCCGGGCGCATTCATGACGCTGATATCGGTCAGCGCGTTGGAACGGGCCATGGGCGATGTTGAATACGGAGACGCCGGCGGACTGATCCAGCGTATGCACCAATACATCCAAGTGATTCTGCGTCAGCAATCCGGCACTGGTGAGTCGAACGATGGGATCGAACTAGGGGCCTGCTATTTCGTGCCGGATGGGCCGACCATGACGTTCGCCGGGGCTCGGTTCGAACTCTACGTCGTGGAAGGCGACGAGATCGATGTTGTGAAAGGGACGAAAAGCGGTGTCGGTTACGCGGAGGTTCCCTATGATCAGGAATTCGAAAATAAGACCATCGATCTTAACCCGGCGCAAAGTTTCTATTTGACGACGGATGGACTAATTGATCAGGTTGGGGGTGAGCGTCGCCGTGGATTTGGCAAGAGGCGGTTCAAGGAACTGCTCTCATCGATCCAGGAGCGGCCTCTGTTCGAGCAGAAGTTCGAAATCGTCGAAGCGTTCGATGAATACCAAGGCGACGAAAAGCGGCGCGATGACGTGTCGGTAATGGGGTTCAGGTTCGGCTAGGAGGCCCAATGGCGGGGTTTGTTGCCCGGAAGTTTTATATCGTCGATGACGATCCGGTGGCGCTCAAAACAATGGCGCGTTTGCTCGAGGCCCGCGGCCACGAGGTGTCGATCAATGGAACGAGCGCCAACGCCATGGCGGAAATAATCGATGAGCGGCCGTACTGTATTCTCACAGATCTTGTGATGCCCGGGGTCGATGGCTTGGAACTCGTTCGGCAATTGCGCGGGCGAACAACGACAAGCGGCATGAAGATCATCGTGGTAACCAGTAAGGGCAACGACCTGTGGCGCCAGCGGGCCGAGCAGGCCGGTGCCAATGGCTTCTTGCTCAAGCCTTTAGATCTAAAGAGCTTCGCCTCCCAGGTGGAGGAGATCATCGCGGCGGAGTAACAATAGCGGAAGTTTCTGGCAGCAACCGGTAGTATTCGAATTGGCGCTCCGATAACGTAAACGAACAGGAAAACCCAACGAGGGGAAATCGTGGAGAATATCTCGATACCGGAAGGAATGTTTACGCCGGAGGTTAAATTCGATTTCGCGAAGAACATCTTCTCCATTCGCGGCAACTCATATCCGGAAAATACGGTTGAGTTTTACAATCCGATTTTGTTCGAACTACTTCAGCATCTAGCCGGGGAGAAAGATGCGGACATTCGCTTCGTTTTTGATTTCATTTATTTCAACTCGAGCACAGCAAGAGTGATCTTGACGTTGATCGACGAACTGGATGCGTGTGCATCAAGGGGAAACGTCGTGCTCATAGACTGGATGTACAAAGAAGGAGATCAAGACTTCAAAGAGATTGGCAAGGATTTTGGAGAAGACGTTGAGCACGCAGATTTCCGGCTAACTCCAAGATCATCTGTGTGACGTTTCATTCTCATTGCGACGATTAACTCTTCCCCGGGTTATCGCCTTCTCAATCTTGGCTATGGTCGCCGTTTTATTTGGCTGAGGTTCGACTGCATTGGGTCAAGACCTGCCAAATTAGTTATTCGAAAAATTGGTCTGGAGCCGAAGGTAGAGCGGCGATACATTTCTGAAAATTCGATTATCTCGAACTGTACAGCCGCTTCGCCTCCAGAAGTGAGCGTTCGGCAGACAGTACATCTTGTTTTCTCCCCTTGCCAACCAAAGCAAGTGCTTTAAATCCGATAATAGGATTATATTGACTTTTCCAACAATCATGGTATAGAGGTTGCGCATCATCGGGTTGCCCTCGTGTTCGGTCGATGACGGCACGCTATTTGACATTC